>JAMCPL010000001.1 GCA_023379675.1 Actinomycetota bacterium
GAGCAACCCTTAAAGGATAATTGAAGGATTGCCATAAGTGCTTGCCTATCTCCACTCCTCATTTATACCCTGTGACCTGCACTTATCTGGCGCGCTCGGAGGGACTCGAACCCCCAACCTTCTGATCCGTAGTCAGACGCTCTATCCAATTGGGCTACGAGCGCATCGCTCCCGGCAGCTACAGCCGAGACAGTGATATCCCGTATTATAGCAATTGTCGCCACCACTTTGGCGCGGGCCACCTGGCATATTTACATGACTCCACCAAGATGGATTGCGGAGCGCCTCCAGTGACTGGTAATTACCTGCTGCTGCGAGTGCGGACGACAAAACCAGTTGCATCACCAGGCGGGTAGCATGCCAGCACTGGCATCCAGCGCGTGGCACGCTCTTATGCAGCCAGATGAATAATTACCCGGGACAGGTCTTATTTGCTGTCAGAAGCTCTTGGCGCTGCTATGCAGCCAGATGAATAATACTCACCATGATAAGACCGATAACCATGACTATTATGAAAAGATATATTATACTGATCGGCCAGCGCCACGGATGGCTGGACAGCCAAAACCGCCTTATTCCTTTCACGTCAAAGATCAGCGCCACAATGCCAACCGGTATGCCGATTGCAGGGCCCATGCCCGTGGCCAGCCCTGCTAAAGGTAGCAGTACAGGCAATATGACATAACTGAGCAAGCACCGCAGACCGGAAATGGCTATCGACAAGCTGAATATCTTGTGTGCCTGCTCTTCCGTTACGTTGCTGTGTTCTTCAGGAATGCAGAGGATACGGCACATGAACAGATCAGCATTGGACTTCTGCCTATTCCGTGGAAGCCGCTCCTTCTCTACCACAATATTTTCTGAAAGACCGCCCCTTGGCGACAGTCCCTCCTTGGTAATCGTATCCCGTTCCATGGATTCCATGCTACGACTCGTTATGCTGACATGCCAGTCAGCCGGCACGGAATCCGATGCCGGGCCGGTCAGGGGATGGTGGATTAGGTGAATTTTGTGAAGTAATGCCAGTCAGCCGGCACGGAATCCGATGCGGCTATCACAAGCCCGGCGCCGTTGGCAAGATCAAGCGTAGCAGCAAAGTCCGGAACGGCGAAAAGCCTACCTGCCTTCAGCCTTGTGAAGCTGTCTCCATCTCACCGAGCACACGTCTGGTAACGTAATGCTCCATGATAAAAGCCAGAAAGGGCAGGAACCCGGCAGCCACGACTCCTAATACCTGCTTGAGAGTCCAGCGCCCACGGCGAGCGAGGTCTGCACCTGACACAAGGTAGACCATATACAGGAACCCATGTATCGGTCCCACCACAGAGACAACTTGCGGTTCGTGAGCGCCATATTGAAGAGGAACGCCAACGAATACCAGGATTATCAGGCCAACACCTACTATATAGGCCATCACCCTGTACCGTAGCAGCGCAGCTTTGATCGCCTCCGGAGATTTAGGATCCTGGCGTCTGGACCTATTCGATCCCGTTGCACGCCGGCTTGACGGCACGGGTGAGCCGTACCCCACACCATCTGCGGGATTACCGGCCAATTCGCGCTGTCCCATCGTTCAACTCCGCAAGATAGCGATTGTAGGCGGCGAGTTCCTCATCCTCATACATGTCCTCGTAGGTGCCCCCATACGCCTGATCAGGGTTGGCGGTACCGGCAGTATCCGCGCCCGGAGCCAGCGGATCAAATGCTGCCACGCCAATCAATGCATCACGATCGGTATTGGCATTGGCATCGCGGGAAGTATTGTTGGTGTCGTAGGCATTGTTGGTGGCCAAGGCAACACCGGTAATGTCGCTGGCAAAGTCAGGGTTGCCGGTTTTCTTGTCATTGACCTGCGACAGTACGGGCATCAAAGTAGACTCGTCCATCTGCTCTGTGGCATCATGCAAGAGCCTCCACCACATATAGACCGCGTACACGGCGAATCCGGGCCACTCAAAGGTATATACCCAGCTCAATGTATTGCCGGACAGCGCTACGTTCAGCTGCCACCAGCCTAATGCCAGACATCCTGGGAAGACGACGATAAGCGTCAGATGCAGCCTGATTGCCCGGCGGTTGAACCACTCGCTGTTCCCCATGTCTCCAACCCTATCCAGCGCCGTCTATCCAGTCAAGGGCATGCGTCGCGCGTCCATGCGAGGTAAGTAACGTGCATTATGATGGCATGACATGCAAGGTATCGCAGCGGAAGACCAACCATGACGTCTAACGGCCCGAGCCGGCGTGCCAGCGGCCTTTCCCAGACATCTTCGCCGGTTTGCACCACTACCGATGGCCCTCTACGTGACGGCGTTGCCACGGATAGCCCCGCGGTCGACACCCCAACAGCGCCTGGAACTGAACGGGCAGCCATCACGCAATTCTTTTACAGGGTGCCTCGCCGCCGGCTCATGGCTCTCGCCACGGTAGTTTCCTTTGGAGCCATCTTTTCACGAAGACCAGGAGCCATCCTCCATCCCCAGTTCTTCGCCGAAGGTGGCAATGTATTTTATGCAGATGCCTGGAACGATGGCCTGCGAGTCTTGTTCCGTGCCCGTGGCGGGTACTTGCACACCCTACCACGACTCGCTGCGGCTATAGCGGTCCACTTTCCCCTGTCGTGGGGGCCATCAGTATTTGTTGCCGTGGCCGCCGCTGTCCAGATAGCGCCGGTCTGGTACCTGCTCTCACGCCGGTTCGATAATGTCCTGCCCAATCTCACGCTACGCATTGGACTCTGCCTGATCTACGTGGCATTACCTAATACCTACGGGGAAAATCTGAACATAATCAACGCGGACTGGCACCTTGCAATCGTGAGCTTCCTGCTCTTGTTTGCAGATGCACCCAGAACGCGCCCTGGATGGGCACGTGATCTGCTGGTGCTGGCACTGGGAGGGTTGAGCGGCCCGTTTGCAGTATTGATCTGGCCTGTTGCGATCTGGCGGTGGTGGCGGGAGCGGTCATCGTGGACCCTGACATTGCTTCTCTCTGAGACCATGTACGCCCTTATCCAGGGAATGACCATACTGCTGACAATATCGTCCAACAAGTCAATAGGTGCTCACCTTGGGGCAACCCTCAACCTGTTTGCCCGCATAGTTGCTGGCCAGGTTGTCGTAGGCTCCATGCTCGGTATGAATAATTACGCAGACATATACAAGAGCCATCTCTGGGTCCATACCCCGCTGCCGGCAGCCATTACCCTGCTGGCGGGAGTGGCCGTACTTTGGGCACTCGCAAAAGGACCTGATATCCTGAGAGGGCTCATACTCTTTGCAGGGATCATACTTGCATCATCCCTCAAGGACCCGCTTATCAGCACCACCAAGCCCCAATGGCTGGTGATGCTAATGCCCGGAGTTGGAACGTATTACTACCTTCTGCCGATGCTGGCCTGGATAGCTGTCTTGATATGGTACCTATCGCGCTTGGCGAGCACAGTCGCGTCACATGACAGAAGCCGGCTTCCCGGTTCCTGCAATGCAGCAACACCAACTGGCATCGGATTACGCGATGATCCGCGACTCGAAAATGAAGCAGGACATTTCCAGGTAGCCGATGCACCACTTACCGGCGCCCGGAGTGCCAGTAGGCAGTTGCAGGATGCCGGCGCTGACCCGTTTCGCAACAGGGCAAAGCCACGTTCCCGGATCATATTTGTAAGTGTAGCCACCTTTGCCTGCCTGGTAACGCTATCCGGGATTGCCCGAGATTGGTCCTACCCGTCATACACACCTTATAATTGGAGTGCAGCAGTATCGAAACTTGAGCACGCTAAACCCGGTACCAAAGTCACCATACCTATCAACCCCCCAGGATGGTCCATGACTCTTGACGCTCGAAAGACTGGAGATGCCGGCACGCTCGATACTTCCCAGCGAAATGGGTAGAAAGCGGCTGCCGGCACGTGCCCCAAGCGGCGGCAGCAAACCAAACTGGCAGGTAGGTAGATGAGCATACTCCAACGCATGGCATCACGGGCGGGACAGACCCTTACCAGCCTGCTGATTGCCCGCAACAGCGGTATGCCGCTGCATAGGGAAATACCTCGCAAGATTCGCAGGAAAGCACTGAGAATGTTGAAGGGGCAGTATGGCCCTTTGCGGGCAAGGTCATACGCTACCTGGATGACCAAATTCGACACCATTGACGCCGATGCCCGTGAGCGCCTGGCACGGCATCTCGGAGCCGTATTCCCGCAACTGTACGCTCAAGGCCCGTCCAGCCCACCATCGTCCAGCCCACCATCCATCACCCAGCCACCGTCCAGCCAGTCCCTGTCCAGCCCACCATCCATCACCCAGCCACCGTCCAGCCCACCACCGTCCAGCCCACCATCGTCCAGCCCACCATCCATCACCCAGCCACCGTCCAGCCCACCATCCACTCCACCGGGTCACGGCACACCCAGTTCCCTTGGTTCACCTCCTCTCATCTCCATCGTCATGCCCGTCTACAACACCCCCGCGCCATACCTCAGAAACGCCATAGACTCAGTATTGGATCAAGTCTACGAGAACTGGGAACTCTGCATCGCAGACGACGCATCCAGCGACGACCGTGTACGGGAGATACTGGAGGAATATGCGTCAAAGGACAGGAGGGTAAAACTCTGCCTCCGTACCGAGAACGGCCATATATCAGCTGCATCCAACAGCGCTCTTTCACTTGCAACCGGCGACTATATTGCACTGCTCGATCATGATGACGAGCTTGCCCCCCATGCGCTCGGCATGGTGGCACTCGAGATACACGATCATCCAGATGCAGCGCTCATATACTCAGACGAGGACAAGATTGACAAGGGAGGAAACCGCTTCGGTCCTTACTTCAAATGCGACTTCGACCCAGAACTCATCCTCTCACAGAACTACCTGAACCATCTGAGTGTATTCAGAAAAGGCACAGTTGAAAAGACAGGCGGCTTCCGGGAGGGCCTCGAGGGTTCCCAGGACTGGGACCTCGTCCTCAGGGTCATAGAGACGGCCTTGCCGTCGCAGGTACGCCACATCCCCCATGTGCTCTACCACTGGAGATCCCATCCACTCTCTGCAGCAGGAGACTCCCACGCAAAGCCTTACGCCGCAGATGCAGCCAAAAGGGCAGTGGAAGAACACCTCGGCAGGATAGGGACAAAGGCGGAAGTGATCCCGTTACCTGACATACTTGCCCAGCGCGTGCGCTACGAGCTTCCTGATCCCCATCCCCTTGTATCCATCATCATACCCACAAGGGACGGGAAGCTGCTTCAGGGCTGCGTGAAGTCCCTTGTCCAGAGAACCTCCTACCGCCCCTTCGAGGTGATCATCGTGGACAATGGAAGCGTGGAGCAACATACCCTCTCCTATCTCGCATCCATCGAAGAAGGCATCGGTGTACAGGATGTACTAGAGACGCTCAGGCCTGAAGGGACATCCAGCAAGCATGGGCAAGGAACACGGGGTATCGATGTCCAGGTGCAGGTGCTGCGCATGGACATACCCTTCAACTACTCCACTCTCAACAACACAGGTGCATCCAAGGCTACCGGGGAACTCCTGTGCCTGCTGAACGATGACATAGAGGTGACGGATCCAGAGTGGCTCGGTGAGATGGTACGCCACGCCGTGCGCCCGGAGGTGGGAGCGGTGGGAGCAAAGCTGCTCTACCCCGATGGGACCATCCAGCACGGTGGAGTGATACTCGGTCTCTCTGGTGGAGGTGCTGCGGATCACGCCTCCAGGCACGTGCCTGGATATAGCTCGGGATACTTCGGCCGTGCGGCGCTTACCCAGTGCTTCTCCGCCGTCACCGGAGCCTGCATGCTCGTCAGGCGTTCACTCTACCAGGCCATGGGCGGTCTGGACGAGGAGCACCTGCCGGTATCGTTCAACGATGTCGATCTCTGCCTGCGGCTCAGAGAGGCCGGCTACAGGACCGTATGGGAACCCGCGGCAGTGCTCATACATCATGAGTCGGTCACTCGTGGACAGGACGACAATCCCCGGAAGGCGGCACGTGTTGCGAAGGAAGTCACCTGGATGCGGGAGCGCTGGGGAGACCTCATACTGGACGATCCCGCTTACAACCCCAATCTCTCCCTCGAGACCGCCGATTTCGACCTGGCCTGGCCGCCGAGGATACCTGCGCTTGCGGCAGGACGTCACCAGCAGGCAGGCAAATGATCCAACCATGGATTAGCCTGCTCCAGCTGAGCCGCCAGCGAGAGCAGGAGCCCCTCACCTGTGGGAGGACCTACCAGCTGTATGCCGACTGGCAAACCATCCACCGTCCAATGCAAGGGAAGCGACATTGCAGGCTGGCCAGTCATATTGTACGTGGCCGTAAACGGTGTAAAGCGCTTCTGAGCTTCAAAGTCCAGCTCGGGATGTACGTCGTCTCGGAAACTGCCGACCGGCGCTGGAAGCTGAGCAAGTGCCGGTGTAATGACTATATCGTAAGACACGGTAGCTTCAATCGCCACCCGGGATGCCGTCTGCGCTGCGCCAAGCGCTGCCAGGTATTCAGTGGCCAGGACGGAACGGCCTCTCTCTCGCAACCACCGGGTAAAAGGTCTTAGCCTTTCTTCGTCCGCGGGTGCAACGGGTATAGAAGCGGCTCCGACGGCCCAGATTGTTTCGAAGTAGGGAATGAGATCAGATGAAAACGGCAACGGGCAGTCCACCACGTCGTGGCCGAGTCCTTCGAGCAGGGATGAGGCTTCATCGTAGGCCGACATACACTCGGGATCGACTACCGCTCCTGGTACTACCGGCTCCGCATAACGGCCTATGCGAAGTTTTCCAGGCATACGCCGTGTGTAAGAAAGAAAGGTTTTCCCTTCCTGGAGTGGTGGGGCCCACCAGGGATCCCCCGGCATGGGGCCTGCCATGACATCGAGCAATGCGGCAGCATCAGCCACAGTGCGTGCTAGGGGTCCGTTGACCCCGAGGCCATTGGTATCCGGGAGCACCGGCCCATTGCTTACCCGTCCCCGTGAAGTTTTCAAGCCAACGAGTCCACAGACACTTGCAGGTATACGCACCGAGCCGGCGCCATCATTACCCTGCGCCACGGGCACGAGTCCCGCCGCCACTGCGGCCGCCGCGCCGCCACTTGAACCGCCTGCCGAACGCGAAGGATCGTGGGGAACACGAGCAGGTGGAGCAACGTCGGGTTCCGTATAGCATGGCAAGCCGAACTCCGGCACATTGGTCTTGCCGAGACTTATCATGCCGGCCTGCTTGATGCGGGTGACCACATGATCATCCACCGGCGAAACAAAATCACGCATTACAGCACTGCCAAACATGGTCTTCACCCCTGCAGTAAAGTTCAGGTCCTTGATTGCCACAGGTACGCCAAACAGATCTGGCAAATCGCTGCCAGACCCACCAGACACAACAGTCTTCTCGGCATTGCGTGCAGCTTCCAATGCCTGATCCGCCGTTACCGTTACAAAAGCTCCCATCTCAGAGGAGAGATGCTCTATCCTGGACAGGTAGTGACGGACAAGTTCGACCGGACTCACATCGTGATGCCTGATCGCTTCGCCCTGTTCCACTGCGGACATATCATGTATCTCAGCCATGTATATGCATACTACCGGCCCTGCACGCTACGTGCCGCTACCGGCCTGGCGTTGCCAGCCGGAAACCCCTGGCGATCCAGATCTGGTGGGAGTGGTGGTGGGTGTAGATGTGGGCGGGGCCCATGGCGGCCGTTCTCGCTATGATCGCGCTAGCCGGAAGAGCTGGAAGAGGTGGACGTGGTGGTGGATGATGACGATGACGTCGTCGGGCAGCTTAAGGCACCGTAGGTAATCTGCACGGAGGCACCTGCCGTCGACTGCGAGTATGCAGCAGGATTCTGGGAAATGACGTATCCCAACTCGCTCTGACTACTCGGATTGACACTCTGACTACTCGGATTGACACTCTGGCACACTTCGGTAGGAGTAAAACCATCATTGACAAGGGTGGACTCAGCTTGGCTGAGAGTATCTCCGACAACGTCAGGTACCGTAGCGGGAGCAGGTCCTTGGGATACGACCAGGGTAACGGTCGAGCCATACGGTTGCGTGGATCCTGCCGGTGGCTGGGTTCCCACCACATACCCATTGGCAATGGCCGACGAATAGCTGTACGAATAGGTGGAACTGACGTTGAATCCCTTTTTACCCAAAGCATTAGCA
Organism: Actinomycetota bacterium; assembly: GCA_023379675.1. Taxonomy (GTDB): domain Bacteria; phylum Actinomycetota; class Acidimicrobiia; order Acidimicrobiales; family JAMCPL01; genus JAMCPL01. The sequence continues at coordinate 8,177 of JAMCPL010000001.1, forward strand.
GCTGCAGTAGTGCTGTCAGAAGCTACCGAAGGAACCGTAACCCCTGCCGGAGGTGGGCTCGTACCATTCGACACATACAGCTGGACAGTGGTTCCCTTGGGTTCTTTGGTACCCTTGCTTGGAGTCTGCCTGAGGACGGTATTGGCAGCCAATATCGAATCTATAAAATTGGCGCTGTATTGAAGGCCCGCGCTGCGAATAATCGACTCAGCAGTGTTCAGAGAATCGCCTGTCACGCTTGGGACAAAAGCGCTCGTGGTAACAGACGGCTGCCCTCCGCTACTCACGATCAGCTCCACGGCGGTTCCTTTCGATACGTGCTGTCCCTCTGGAGGAATGGTACGTATGACAGTTCCAGATGACGCGTGGCTATCCGGTATCCTGCTCACCTTACCGGGCTTCAGCCCGGCGGCACTGAGACTAGCTTCAGCGCTCGAGATGGACTGACCATATATTCTTGGAATTGCCATCTCCGCTGCGGCAGGAGAAGATGACAGCAGATGCCAGTACCCCAGCGATTGGCCGAGCAACGCCACGATCACCCCCAAGGCCAGTAGCATGACCACCAACACGCTTGCATAGATACCGGTATGAGTCTTGTCCTCTCCAGCCTCACCCAGCACATTCTCGCCTGGCACCTTACCATTGCCCCCTCCAAGAGCGCCCACTTGTGGCAAGGCCATAGTGGTTCCCGCGCCGGAATCTGCAGCCCCTAACAGCTCCGCTTGCGACAGAACAGTAGTGGTATCGGATCCGAGGATACCTCTTACCTCACGTCCATGGGAAAAGTTCACCAGATCCGTCCTGAGCGCATCGGCACTCTGGTAGCGCAATTGCGGAGATTTCATCAGGCACTTAGCTACAATTGCCTCGAATTGAGGAGGAACCGATGGACTCATATCACTGAGAGATGGCGGGTTCTCCCGTACGTGCTTGGAAGCCACGGCCACCGGGGTGTCCGCCACAAATGGAGGTCGCCCTGCAATCATTTCAAACAGTACTACTCCAAGCGAGTAGAGATCGCTCCTGCCATCCACTCCTGCACCTTCCGCCTGCTCAGGAGAAAAATACGTTGCAGTGCCCATGACAGAACCCGTCTGGGTCAGGCTGTCCTCAGTGTTGAATGCCCGTGCTATGCCGAAGTCGGTCACTTTCACCTGGCCGTCTTCGGTGATGATCACGTTGCCCGGCTTCACGTCACGATGGACAACATTGTGCTTATGTGCGTATGAAAGAGCGGAAGCGACCTCCGCCGCTATCCCAGCGGCTCTCTGGGGAGCCATGGGGCCGCTGGTACGCAACATCGCGGAGAGCGGCAGGCCCTCCACGTACTCCATCACTATGTAGTATGTGCCTCCGTCTTCACCCCAATCGTACACTGACACTATGTTGTGATGAGATAGCCCCGCAGCTGCCTGAGCTTCGCGACGGAAGCGCTCTACGAATGCCCTATCTACTGAAAGCTCCCTGAAAAGCACTTTCAGGGCAACCGTCCTGTCAAGCAGGCGATCGTGCGCTCTGTATACCTCGGCCATCCCGCCACGCGCGATAAGGCGTTGGGGCTCGTAACGCCCCGAGAGTACCTTTGGTATCATTGCCGGCTCCATCTAGTCGCCCAGCTTAACCGATCATTATGATCATAGGGTAACACTCGGGCAAGTTTCTTGGTGGCCTGTAGACAATGGTACGTTCTTTGGTTTACACGCCCTCCACGCATGAAGCGATGTGACCCGTAGGATTGAAGGTAAGGATGTAAGCGTATGTATTTTCACCATCTTCATCCGGCAGTTCTCCTCGTGACAGGGCCAACCGGCGTGTCAGAGGCCGGCATCACCGGAACGCCATCAAAACCCCGTGGCGTGCCGGAACCGGAGCCCCTGTCACGACCTGAAACAACCGTACTGGACAATGTGGCGGAACCGGAGCTTGATGACGTAGCAGGAGTTGAGCCAAAAATACCCCGTAACATCGCTCTCTGAATGGGCCCCGCTATGGATGCTCCGGTTGCGCTCGGAGCCTGACGGGGCACGACCACGGCAATGGCTACTTTGGGATGGTCGGCAGGAGCGAAAGTGACCATCCAGTCAGTCGTCTCACCGTGCAGCCCTATCTGTGAAGTTCCGGTCTTGGCGGCCACCTGCCATGATGATGGAAAGATGGAAGCAGCAGTACCGTATTGGGCAACCTTTGTCATAAGATCAGCCACTTTCGACGCGGTACTCGACGAAGTTGCCTGAAGCCATTTGGATGGCCTGTAGCTGTACACCACCCTGCCACTCGGGCTCCTGACGTCGTAGAGGACATGAGGCTTCATAATGGTTCCATGATTTGCCACCGCAGACCCTACCAGAGCCATTTGAAGGGCAGTGGCTTGGTCGTCGCCCTGTCCTATGGCTGAAAAGGCCACAAAGGAGGGCACCTCCTGAAGGTATGACAATGTAGCAAGTGTCGATACTGCGGGAGCAGGCTGTACATCCAGGGGAGGGCGCTTGTTGAATCCAAATGAATCCGCTTCAGAGATGAGTTTCTGGGGACCCAGCGCAAGGCCTATCAGAGAGTATCCTGTATCGCATGAAGGTGGGAGCATCTGAGCCATGGTACCACCACATGACTCGTAAGCATAGTTATGCAGCTGATGGCTCGTACCCGGAAGAGGGGTCTGGGTCAATACCGGAAAAGACTTAGTGGCCAGCTTTGGATCCTGATCATAGACGGCCGAAGTAGTAACTATCTTGAACGTGGAACCAGGGGGATAGGATCGCCTCCAAGCTCTGTCGAGCATTGGCTGCGCTGGATTCGCTATATACGACTTCCAGGCGGCAATCTCCTTTGTGGCCGTCTCATAAGCGAGTGGATTGGGATTGAAGCTCGGACTGGAATACATCGCCAAGATGGCTCCGGTGGAAGGGTCTATGGCAACAACCGAACCAGTCCTGTTGCCCAATTCTTTGGCAGCCAGCGCCTGAAGGCGATCAGATAGAGTAAGGCGAAGAGTGTCGGTGCTTGTCCGGGATGCCAGGAAATCCTTTATGGAGCTGATAGGGGCTTGGTACGGAGTCAGGTACTTGTTGTAATAGCCTTCGACCCCATTCATGCCATAAACATAGGAATCGAATCCGACTATTTGAGCAAACAAGGAGCCGGTGGGATACTCTCTACGATACCTGTAAATATCGTTCGGCGTAGATACCGACTTTGCCAGAACCGTACCGCCTGCACTTACGATGGTCCCCCTGGGATTGTCGCGGGACGCAAGAATGGTTCGCGGGTTCCCTGGAGCATTTGAAAGACTGCCTGCTTGTATGACCTGGATGTTGTTGAGCTGTACAAACAACGCTACAAAACACAACAGGAGAAAGGCCCCCAGCCATCTTATGCGTTTGTCCAAAGTGTTCCCTTCACGGTCATTCCTGCATTCTTGTCACTACCATCTCTGTCCCTACGCCGCCAGCAGCATATAATATACGGACAAGCTCCTTGCACAACCTCTGCAACGGCAATGCTCCCTATCACCATACCGGAAACATGCATCATGTAAATAATACCCCTTCATGGCCCTTCGGCGGTGGCACTGTTATACCTGGGAAGTTGGCATATATGCTTGGGAAGTTTACCCGGTCGGCTGGGCTGGTGTGGCTTGGTGGTGTATTCACGCTGGCGGTTAGCGAGTGCTTGATGCTGTGCTCCTCGGCTACCAGATCTTTTATGTAGGCGTCCGCAGCAGCCAGCGAAGACTCTTCCACTCCGGCCCTTAGCTGGGATATACGGTATGGAGCGACATCCTTGAATGTCAGGTGCGTGGCTTGTACCCGATGAGGCTCGAAGCCCATGAATCCGCCTATCCGACCCTGAAACACTTCGATCCTGTCCCCCTTGAACATGACAAAATATGAGCTATCCACATACCACCTCACAACCCCGAACGCTCCCGCTACAACGGCTAGGAATACCAGCACAAACAGAACCAGCCGGAAACTGAACAATCTCTGGCCGGCATACGGATCGTCGACTTGACCACCCTTAGGCAACTTCGAAGCTAACACGCCCGGCATCGCCGCCTGGAAACCGCGTTCCTGGGCATCCTCAACGGGATGCCTGGGTCGTTGTGCCTGTTGCAGTTGGGATCGCGATCGTGCCTGATTGGTGGATTCTCCTGTTCCCTCCAGCGAGTCTGCGAAATCGGTAGCTTCTGCATCTGTCCTCTTGCGTTTCGATCGGCCGGCAACTGGAGGTACGGCAGTGGCGGAAGCCAGTCTCAGCGCATAATTGCGCCCCATCTTCCTGGCTGGGTTGCTAATCTCCCTGCCGATAGCAGCCTTGTCAAGCATCATGGTGGCATCTCCTGTAAGCACTATTGGCTTTGTAGTGCTCGACGCATACATTCCAACTGGCCAACCTGGTGAATCACCATGGCTAGGAAAAGATACTGGCGGTTCCTCACCCCAATCCTGGCCGGATGGAGCCTGGGCAAGTACTTCAGAGTAACTAGGGGTAGATGCCTCGGGGACAGGAAACGATGCAACTGACTCGGAAATGGTGCCGGGATCGTCCGGATCATCGGAGCGAACGTCTACTATGACCACAGTAATGTTGTCGCTGCCTCCGTGCTCATTTGCCAGGCGTATCATGGTATCGGCGGCCCGTTGCGGATCTGGATCCGCCTCCAGGATCGCCGACAGGGAGCTGTCACTGACCTCGTTGGACAGTCCATCAGAACACAACAGGAACCTATCACCGATCTCCGCCGGAACCTCCCACGCATCGACCTCCATCTCAGGCCCCATCCCGAGCACTCTGGTAAGCATGTGCCTCTTGGGATGGACCGCCGCTTGTGCATTGGTCAACTTTCCCCTGCGTGCCAGCTCTTCAGCTACCGAATGGTCCTGACTGATCTGGATCATCTGCCCATCGTGATACCTGTATATCCGGGAATCTCCCACATTGGCGGCAACAAACAGATCATGCCCACTGGTCGCAGGTGTATCACCGGCCGTTCGCAGTCCCGTGCCAGCGCTACTTTCTTCGCTCGTACCGACCTGTACGGAGGGGGGAACCGTACCGGCAGAGCCTGATCCCCTGCCTGAGATTACGGCACTGCTATGGCTTCCACGGCGCATCCCTATCCTGTGATACCACCTTACTTTCTTGACAGCCCGGCTGCTTGTTACACTTCTGGAAGGCTGCCCCATGCGCAATATGCTGTCACTGCCGGTCTCGTCCAAGCCGGCAAACAGGTAGGCCAGAGCCACCATTGTTGTCCCCATACCGGCCAGGCGGGAATCATCGGCACCCTTCTGCCACACCACGAAATTCGCATACTGCATGGAACGGATAAGCCCTGCACCACCCGGCTGCTGCCGGAAAGATTGACTCAGAGCCTCAATTGCCAGCTGGGCAGCTTCACCGCCACCGGCATGCCCGCCCATCCCGTCCGCCACGGCAAACAGTGGAGGGTCCACAAGGGCCAGGTCTTCGTTACGTTTACGAACCCGCCCTGTATCGGAAGCATAACCAGCTAATAACTTGGGCACGAATATCAGATCTTATCGGATCCCCGCGTACTTTGCATAAAATCTATATATAGAGTATTCATTCAGGTGGATACTTCAAAAACCGTGCCACCTATCTGCAACAGATCTCCACGGCCCAGATGTGTAGGCTTGGATATTCTCTGCGCGTTTACCCAGGTCCCATTGGTGGACCCCATATCCTCCACCCATAAGGCGTCTCCCTTGTGGTAAATGCGAGCATGCAGGCTGGAGGTATAAATATCTTCAGTTCTGATGCCGCAGTGCGGTGCTCTTCCAACTGTAACGTCGCGCGCTACTCTCTCTACTCTCCCGGCCGACTCCTTGGGCTCGAGCACTTTCAGAACAGCCGCTCCAGACCACCCATCTGCCGCGTCCCGGGACAAGGCGCTGCTGGCGTTTCGAGTGCCGGCGCCAGCAATCCCCTCTATCCCTGAAGCCGTTTGTGCGCCAAGCGTACCTGGAACCGGAAGGGCCCCAGACGTTACGGACTGAAAGCCGCCCTTTCCCTCCAGCACGGGATGACCGACACCATGTGGAGGCGGATACGCGGCTGGCGAGTGGGACGGAGCAACAGGATATTTGACTCGATCGTTGCTGTCCTCTGCGGGTTCACGGGGCTTGGTCTCGGCCCACACAGATCTGACTACCCTGAAAAAGAATAGCCATACTATTGCAATGACAAACACTTCCAGCACCCTGAGCAGGTTGGCGTTCGAGACCGAGGCCGTCATCTGCAGATCACTCAGGTGTGTATGAATATCACGGTAGTGGTGCCAAAGGACAATTCGTCACCATCCATCAAGCGGCTGGTCCTGACAGGAACCCCGTTGACCATTGTTCCGTTGGTGGAACCGAGATCCGTAACGGAATAACCTTTACTGTCCTTGCCGATCTCGGCGTGCCTGCGGCTGACATTCTGATCATGCAATACGATATCGCAATCGGACAGCCTGCCTATTACAATTGGACGGTCCCCGATCGAAACACGATAACCATCAGGAAGCTCGATCGCTGCAATATGCTGTTCTTCCGGAGGTCCTTCCACCACATCGGCTTCTATGTCAAAATGACCAGCCTTTATCTCTACATCCTCCATAACCTGGACGGATAGCGGACCTACGAAAATATATCCCTCCTTCTCCGCATGATCACGCAACGCTGCGGCCAGCTCGTGTTCAAAGACTTCCTCGAAACGCGAAAACCGCTCCAGATCATATGGCGACAGGTATACCTTGAAATCATTTGGTGCTATAATCCCATTGAGACCGACCCGCCTCCTCAAGTTCATTTCCCGGATAAGCTTGCGGCCAATCTCGACAGGTTGCAGTTCCCCTCGAAATGCTGTCGAGAAGACACCTTCGACAAGCCTTTCGAGCTTTTGCTCGAATTCCTGAAGTACCATAGTAACTGCCATTGTACATCGTACATGTGCTTAATCAGCTTCAGTACGGTACTGGCGCGCTGTATTGGCAGGAGCATGATCGCGACAAGAACCACGGGGCGGTTGGATGCTCTATAATGATGTGGTCTGGGCGAGTGGCGGAATAGGCAGACGCGCAGGATTCAGGATCCTGTGAGGGAGACCTCGTGGGGGTTCAAGTCCCCCCTCGCCCACTAGTGACCATCCTCGATACCGAGAAGAATGCCAAGTTCTAATGATCCAGCCCGCCGGGTAATGATGCTGCCTGCCACCCTGATGATCAAACATATCCACATGGACTGCACGCTCGACATGCAAAAGGAACGACTGGCCCATAGCAGCGTTTCACATGCCGTATAAGTCATATGAATACTGGATGACACGGTACCAGAGCCTGGCCCTGGGTCGCAGCGGTCTGCATATCGTGTAATATGAGTGAATGGCAGACGACATTCTAATCTACTCGACCGCCCTCGAAATTGCCGAGGCTATCCGTAACCGGCAGGTAAGCCCACTGGAAGTGATGGAATCCGTCTTGGCGCGCATTGATGCCGTGAATCCCAAGATCAATGCCGTCATCTGGCGCAACGACGGGGAGGCTCTTGCCAATGCCAAGGCTGCGACCGATACCGTTGCACGTAGCCGGCCCGAGGATCTTCCTCCCTTCCACGGAGTCCCGATCCCGATCAAGGACCTCTCCAAAGTAAAAGGCTGGCCAATCACCTACGGGTCATGGGCGGCACCTGAGGGGCTGTCACAAGAGAGCGAGCTGATCGTCGAAGCTTTCCAGCGAGCTGGATTCATCCTGACTGGAAGGACCAACACTCCAGAATTCGGCCCGATCCCAGCCGCCGAGAATGACCGCTACGGCATCACGCGCAACCCATGGAACCTTGAGATTACTCCGGGCGGATCGAGTGGAGGGGCGGCTTCTGCGACGGCAGCCGGGGTGTTCCCGGTAGCCCATGGCAATGACGGGGGCGGATCGATCCGGATCCCTGCGTCGTGCTGCGGCCTCGTGGGCCTCAAGGTAAGCCGCGGTCGTATCCCTACCCTGGTTACTTACTGGGAAGGTGGAGCTGTCGAGGGTGTACTCACCCGTGATGTAGCCAGCACCGCCGCCATTCTCGATGTAACCTGCGGTCCGAACCGTGGCCAGTGGTACAACGCCCCTGACCCTACACGCCCTTTCCGATCCGAGGTAGGAGCAGATCCCGGCAAGCTCCGTATCGGCCTGCTCGAAGAGGCCCCATTGGGACTCCCGATGGATCCGGCATGCACGGAAGCAGCCCGTGAAGCGGCAACCGCGTTGGAACGCCTGGGCCACCACATTAAGCCTGCCTCATTGGACATAGCCGCCGACTTTATACCGGCACTGTTCAACGTCCTCAACTCCGGCTTGGCCGACTACGATGCGGACTGGGACAAGGCCGAGCCTCACGTCCGAGCCAACCGGGTCGCTGCCCAGGCAGTTGACAGCCTCACCTACGTGAGGTCAGTTCACACCCTGCAGCAATTGACACGTAACATGATGGCCCCGTGGGGCACCGATTTCGACGTGCTGCTGACCCCGACAATGACTATCCAGCCCCCTCGTGCAGGCGAGATCCTTGAAGCGGTGCACGCAGGGGCGGAATCTGGGGCCCCGGCACTGCAGGTATTCCAGATGGCCGTGCTCACGGCCGGTTTCAACATGTCAGGGCAACCTGCCATCTCCCTGCCCACTCACATGGCCGCAGACGGCACTCCTATCGGGATACAGCTGGTAAGTGGTCCATGGGATGAAGCGCTCCTGATCAGGCTGGCATCACAACTCGAGACGGCGCTGCCATGGGCTCACCGCCGCCCTCCACTGTGAGCTTCTCTGTGACCAGCAACCCCCAGATGGCCGGCCCCCGAACAGACAACTCGGCCATCGAGGTGATAGATCTGTACAAGCGCTATGGTGATCTGGCCGCTGTGCAAGGTATCAGTCTCATAGTCGCTCCAGGCGAAACCTTCGGCTTCCTCGGGCCGAACGGTGCGGGCAAATCCACCACCATAAAAATGCTGTGCACCCTGGTGGTGCCCACATCCGGAACCGCCCACGTAGCAGGATACGACGTAGTTACAGAACGCAACGAGGTAAGGCGCAGGATAGGACTGGTCTTCCAAGATACCACGCTTGACGATTATCTCACTGCAGAGGAGAACCTACGCTTTCATGCGGATCTCTACGGCGTGCCACGAGTTGCAGTAAAGATCAGGCTTCAGCAGGTCATGGAGATGGTTGGCCTCTGGGACCGGCGCAAGAGCGAGGTGAAGACCTTCTCCGGCGGCATGAAGCGCCGCCTGGAAATTGGCCGGGGGCTATTGCATGCTCCACGAGTGCTCTTTCTCGACGAGCCCACGGTCGGTCTCGACCCCCAGACAAGGAGCCATATATGGAACTACATCCACGGGTTGCGCAAGCGTGAGGACATCACCATCTTCCTTACGACACACTATATGGACGAAGCCGAGAACTGCGATCGGATCGCCATTATCGACAATGGGCAGATCGTAGCCGTGGACACCCCTGAGGCGCTGAAAGCATCCATCGGTAAAGATAGAGTTGAAATCCAGACAGACAACAATATTGATGCCATTGCTGCACTGAAGGATCGCTTCGGCCTTGATGCAACCGAGAGCGAGGGGGCAATCACCTTCCATGTCAACGGTGGCGAGCAGTTCGTACCGTTACTATTCTCAGAGTTCTTAATCCCTATCCGGTCGGTACGGGTGGCACGCCCTACCCTCGATGACGTGTTCATGAACTATACTGGGCGCACGATTCGGGATGCCGAAGCATCAGCCGGCGAACGGATGTCCACCAATCCGTGGATGCGCGCAAGGAACCGCCGATGAGTACGGCGGCTGGAACACCTGCAACACCTGCCGCTACAACTCCTGCCGGCCAGCTCAGCATCCCGGAAAGCCGGATAACAGGAGGGCGGTTACGTGACGATTTTCGCGGCATGAACGTTGTCTGGAGGCGTGAGCTGATTCGCTTTGCCCGCAACAGGGTACGTATCATCACCGCGCTGGTACAGCCGGTCCTGTTCCTATTTGTCCTGGGCACTGGATTGTCTCCCGTGCTGAAGGGAGGCCCGCACGGCTTCGACTTCAAGACATTCCTGTTTCCCGGCATTCTGGGCATGACCGTGCTTTTCACGGCAATGTTCTCCGCCATCTCTATTGTATGGGACCGCGAATTCGGCTTCATGCGCGAGATGCTGGTGGCGCCAGTACGCCGCTCCGCCCTCGTAGTCGGCAAGTGTGCCGGGGGTGCAACTGTGGCAACCTTGCAGGGTGCAATCATCATCGTTCTTGCGGGGCTGGTAGGAGTACCGTACTCCCCTACCTTGATACTCACCCTCCTCGGAGAGATGGCGCTCACGGCATTTGGAGTGACGGCACTAGGAGTACTAATCGCAGCAAGGATGAGCCAGGTGGAATCATTCCAGTTTGTCATGCAGCTGCTGGTACTGCCCATGTTCTTCCTGTCCGGGGCGGTGTTTCCTCTGGCGGATCTGCCACAGTGGCTGGCGGTGCTTACCAGGTTGGACCCCCTCAGTTATGCCATCGCACCCATGCGTACGGCAGTATTCGAGCATATCCAGGTTGCACCCTCCCTGCTCAAGACCCTCGAACCGGCAATCACCTGGGATGGCTGGCGAGTGCCTCTCGGCCTCGAGCTCGGCTTGATTGCCGCGGCAGGCATCGGACTGCTCGTCGCTGCTGTAGCGCAATTCTCCAGACCCGAGTAAAGCCGCCCGGCAGCCAGTGATACTGAGAGCAGCCACCATCGAAGACCTCGATCAGATCACCGCAATATACAATGATGCCGTATCCTTGTCGCTCGTCACATTCGACATAATCCCGAAAGACAGGGACGCCCAGCTCGAATGGCTCTCTTCCCACTCGGGCATCTATCCCGCAATCGTCGCAGTGGATGATGTCGTAGATACTACGGCCAACGTTGCAGTAGGTGACATGGCGGACGGCAGTACGAGCATGTACGCGGATGAGCAGCCATGGAACAGGCGTCCAGAGCACCGGCAACCGCTACATGAGCGCTCGATACTAGGGTTTGGCTCCCTCTCTCCCTACCGGGACAGGGCTGCATATCGAACTACGGTAGAAAGCTCCATATATGTACACGCCGGCAACCGCCGGAGCGGGACAGGAAAGGCAATAATGGAGGCGCTACTGGATCATGCCAGGACCAGCGGATTCCACGCGGTCATTGCCAGGATTAGCACCGGCAACCATCCTTCGATAGCACTTCACGGGTCGCTGGGGTTCGAGGAGATCGGCCTGGAACGCGAGGTAGGCAGGAAGTTCGGTAAGTGGCTGGACGTACTTGTCATGGAACGCCTGCTTTGACCTGAGGTAGCTGGACGCGCCCAACAGGCCGCATCAAGGAAGCCATGGACAGAATGTCAGATGGGTGCACGCCAGCTCCCAGCCTCGCTGCCGGAAGCGCTTCGCTCCGGTGCAATCCGTTTGCCGGAACCGACCATTGGCGTACGGGTAGGCATCAGCGGCACCGTCAATGCCGCGAGCAGCAACAACAACGTGACCGCCAGAGCCAGGGGATCCATCCGGAATATCCCATCCAGTAGATGATGAGCACCCGGTAATCCAATGAAAGCACTTGCCATGGATACTCCTATGATGATGGAGCGCAACCGGCCCTCAGCCACTATCACCAGAAAGATGACCCCCCACGAGAGATACCATGGCTGGACAACAGGACCCAGCACCACGACAGCAAGAAAAGTAAGGCCCATGGCCTTTAACAACCCCAGCCTGTCATAATTGAAAAGCCACTTTATCCCGAGGAACAAGGCCAGAAGTAGGCCCGCCGCGCGCGTCATCGACAGTATGCTGTGAGCGCTCACGGATATACCGACGACATGCATCAGCCCTGCCAGCATCATGCCCGTTGCTGTAGCCGGCGCAAGCCACGAACGTACCGTTCCAGGGGTAAGGAGGCTGGTCACCCAGCTCCACCCAAACCCGCTGACAAGCGTAAGCGCCTCCATGACTCCAAACGAAAGAAGCGCGGCCAGCACCAAGCGCTTCATATCCACGCCCAAACGATTCCAGGCCGCCGCCAGCCATCCGGGCCGCCGGTATCCTACGATCATCGATCCGCCCGGTGATCCCATGCCAACCATTGCAGGCCCGGCCGCCTCCGGCATTCCAGCCGCTGCCACCTCGCCCGCCACCTCCATCGGGGTGCTGGCCAGCCTCTTGGACCTCGCCCACTCGAATCCTATGTACACTACCCCCAGTGCAGCGGGGACCTTTATGGCTGCCGCCATGGTACAGATGACAATTCCTGCAATCGGATACCCCTTCTTGGCAAGGGCCACTCCAGCCACTAGGAGCCCCAGCATGATGGCATCATTGTGCGAGCCACCTATCAAGTGAAATATCGTTACTGGATTGAGTATTGCCAGAGCAAATATCTCAGCAGGATCGCGCTTTGCCGTACGGGCGAGGTAGGGGATGAACGCCGCCATGAGCACCACTCCAGCCAGTGCCAGCAGCCTCAATAGGACAACGTTCAGTATAAGGTTGTGCATGGCCAGCATGGTGGCGCCACCGTCCAGAATGAGAAAGAACGGCCCGTAAGGAGCCGGGACGTTCCCCCACAGCGGGTCCACCAGCGAAGCATAATGGTCTCCCCCAAGTACAAACGGTCCGTACCGATAAGGACTTATATGATGAGTTACCATGTCGCCCTGCGCTACATAGCTATAGATATCCCTACTAAAAATAGGTGGTGCAACAAGCAGCGGCAACGCCCACAGCGCGAATACGACTACAAGGTATGCCACCGGCAGCTTCGGACGGCGCGCAAGAGTACGGACAAGCCCGTACCAGACGCGCATGAAGACCACAAGCCCACCGTATACCAGCACCAGGCTGAGCAATGGACTGCCCGCTGCGTGAGGATACAGTCCAGGTACGGGGGCGCCTTGAGGGAGTATGCTCCCGGAAGCCGGCACACCGAAGAACCACGCTCCGGGCAACTTGAGAGCGTAGGGAGACGCGGGCAAGCTGGACCCTACTGATATGGCACAGACAGCCAGGAAACCCAACAAAGCAGGCCTGATCAGAAGCTGGAAAGGACTCTCTAAGGCAACTTCAGCGGCGCTCGGCTCGGCCACCATGTTGTGAAATGGCCATCGAGAACGTACGATCCTATCCCATCGATCCAGGTACCCCCACATGCTGTCCACAATGCCTTGTACGTTCGTGAATAGATGTGCCGCAGGCAACATATACTTGTTGCCGTTGCCGTAACCACCGTAATCACCCGGCGCAGGAGCATCACCGCCGGCGCGGGACTCCCCAGGCATATTCGGAATTTCCTGCTCAGCCCTTGTCTCAGAGGCGGCATCCGGCATGGTTTACCTACCCTAAGCTCCCGTAGAATTGATCATACTCGCAAGCCACAATCCAGCAACACCTCCAAGAGCTATACCCACTATACCAGTATCCATCCTCCCGGGCTTCGGAAACTGTAACCGTATTGTAACATAACGGCCTCCGATTACAAGTCGCCGCCAGTGAAGAATGGAACGCTCGCCAAATAGACTGGCCTGTGTGACGTTAACGTGAGATAGAATGTCGGCAATGGCTACGAAAGTATATACTTGGTGGAAAAGCAGGCAAGGCTACGCACAACGTTCATACTGGAGTGCCTGGACATCGCACGACTTCACAGCAATGCTAAGTCAGGGGGGAGCGACAAGCCCGAGATGCCTATCCGCCAGCCTCTTACAGCAAAACGAAGAAAGGCAATGACAACATGAAACTTGAAATCGACAATCTCTCATGCGATCACGACGGACAGGCACTGCCCGTATATGTGGCACGCCCCGCGATGGTAGAGGGTCCCTTGCCGGCGGTAATCGTCATACAGGAGATATTCGGCGTGGATGACCACATCGAAGATGTTGTGCGCCGCTTGGCCACTGCAGGCTTCACGGCCGTGACGCCGGACCTGTACGCCCTCGGTGGCAAGAGGCCGGATGCTCTGACCAGAGACCGGGTAAGTGCACTGCTTTCGTTCTTGAGAAGCCTGCCATTGCAATCCTGGATGGATCCAAATGCACGTGCCGATGCCCTGAAAGGCAAGCCGGCTCCAGAACAAGATGCATTGGAGGAAACCTTGAGCATCCTCTTCTCCCCTGACCGTGAGATGGAAAAGTACGCTTCGGAAACCGCCTCGGTTGCTCGATGGCTGGCAAGCGGCAACGGCCCCGCGGTAGGCAAGATAGGATGCACGGGCTTCTGTTTCGGTGGTGGGGTAACTGCACTGGCTGCCTGCATGGAGCCGCAGATCTCTGCCGCAGTTATCTTTTACGGACATTCCCCCTCTGCAGATAGGGTGGCCGGGATCGCCTGTCCGGTACTCGGCCTTTACGGTGGAGAGGATGCCAGGGTCAACGATGGAGTGGCGGCATTCGCCGAAGCCATGGAGAAAGAAGGAAAGAGTTTCGAGTCGCATTTCTATCCCGGTGCACCTCACGCCTTTTACAACGATACCAGCCCTACCTACAGGGTGGATGCTGCCCGTGATGCGTGGGCAAGGACGCTGTCATTCTTCGCAACGCACCTGGCGCCGGCATAGCCGGAGAACGGCATTACAATGGTGGGCCGGGTAGGATTCGAACCCACGTAGGCGTACGCCGGCAGGTTTACAGCCTGCTCCCTTTGTCCACTCGGGCACCGACCCATCTGTGATGATAGCCTATTTCCCGGAGCCATGCGAATTGTATGGTACGACATGGTGCAGGGAGAGGGAGGAACGGTGCAATAAGAGGTAAGTGAGGAGGAACGGATACATGCCTGGGCATGCATCCAGGCAAACCCACCGGCAGGCTATAATGGCCCGCATGCCTAGTTTTGACGTAGTATCCGAAGTGGACATGCAGGAAGTGCGCAACGCCGTGGATCAGGCCAACCGGGAAGCCTCCACCAGATTTGACTTCAAGGGTACAGACTCTACCATAGAACTGGCTGGAGATGTCCTCACCTTGCACGCCTCGACCGAAGAGAGGTTGAAGGCCCTGCACCAGGTTCTGGAGGAGAAGCTCGTGCGCAGGAACGTATCGCTGAAGTCGCTATCTGATGCGAAGATCGAAGAGGCATCAAAAGGAAGCGCCCGCCAGCAAGTGACTATTCAGGCAGGCATAGATTCGGATAAGGCAAGGCAAGTCAACAAGGTGATCAAGGCGATGGGGCTGAAGGGCGTCAGCTCGCAGGCACAAGGCGACCAAGTGAGGGTGACCGGGAAAAAGCGGGACGATCTGCAGGCGGTCATCTCCAAGCTAAAAGATGAAGACTTGGGCATTCCCCTTCAATTCACCAATTTCCGGGACTAGGTGTCTGGTGCATTCTGCGGGATTACGCGCATAACCAAAAATGCTCGAGAGCCTGACCTGCACTGTCTCGGCAAGTGCAACTACCTTTCCCCGTCTGTGGGTCGTTTGGCGGTAGAACGCTTAGGAATCCGCACTGGCAGGTATATCACCCAGTGCACCCTCTGGCACCATTCCCGCCATTCCAGAGACACCGGCAAGCTGCTCGCCGACGGGGTCTCCCTCTACTGGCGCCACATGGAACATTTTATTGATAAGGAGGAACTTCACTATCCATAGAACCCCGAAAGCAAAAAAATTTGCGCCATTGACAAACAGCGCCTCCGCCATATGCGTGTAATGATGTTGCAGGCTCCACTTCGACGCAATCCACACAGTCCACATGGAAAGAGCCATGCCGGCAAACGATAGCCCCCAGAAGGGTACCACCTCTCTCCACAGATGAGATTTGCCGGTCTTGCCCCATGCCCATGATCTATTGAGGTAATAAGAGGGTACCGTGGCGACCGCGTTGGCAAAGACGTTCGACGGTACGGCGGACCACACCCGCAAGAGACCAAAAGTGATGAAAAGCGTACCTTGGGAAACTATTGTGGATATCACCGATACCATTGAATAGCGCGTCAGCCTACGTATATGCGGTCGCTCGTACAGTTCGCGCAGCCGCACCAATGATATACCCATACTACATACACCTCACTCGATAAGGTTGCCAGCGCACCGGCAATTACTTCCGACGGCCGACACTGCTTGCCCGCTAACCTAACGGACTCATGCACTGTGCCCACTGGTCTGACGATCAATACTTTACTTTATGATACCAGATCGCAGGATCGTGCGGCATTCGTGAAAGGATTCGTAAGAGGATAAGGCATTTCGTAGATGAACTCGACCGTCCCGGCTGGATCCATCCCCACAGGCGGCCATCCCATAGATCCTCCTGCCCGGCACCCTTGATTGCTTCGACCGTGCCCCCTCCGCTACAATAGGGCAAGTGGGCAATGCGCTAGACACTCTCATCGAGCTGCTTGACCTCGAGCAGATAGAAGTCAACATCTTCAGAGGCCTTAATCACCCTGACAGGCAGGACAGGGTCTACGGTGGCCAGGTCGCCGCTCAATCGTTGGTAGCTGCCGGACGAACGGTCGACAGGGGCAGGATACATTCCCTCCATTCGTACTTCCTGTTACCCGGCGATCCAGCGTCGCCCATCCTTTACGAAGTGGATAGGATCAGAGACGGTCATTCGTTCACCACCCGGCGCGTAGTAGCCATCCAGCATGGAAAGCCCATTTTCAACCTGCAGGCATCTTTCCACGTAAACGAGCAGAGCGATCTCGAACATCATATGCCCATGCCCGACGTACCACCCCCTGAAGAGTTGAAACCCTTGCACGAACGGCTGGCCTCGGCCAGAGGTCAGGTGAGCGATTGGCTGGCAAGGCCGTTGCCGGTCGAACACCGCCACGTCGGTGAGCTGCCATGGTTCAAGGACAAGCCGATGGAACCGGTACAGTACGTATGGATTAAAGCCGATGGAATATTACCCGATGACGATCTCGTACATGCCTGCGTCACCGCATACGCGTCCGACCTATCGCTCGTCAGCACAATGCTCCTACCGCATCTTGTCGATTGGTCACACCTGATGCTTGCCAGCATCGATCACTGTATGTGGTTTCATCGTCCCTTCCGAGCAGACGGATGGATGCTGTATGCGATGGACAGCCCCAACGTGTATGGCGCAAGAGGTCTTGCCCGCGGATCAATCTTCACCCGTGACGGTACCCTGGTGGTATCCATTACCCAGGAGGGACTCACCCGAGTGCTGAAGTAGCCAATACCTTTACGACTTGTGCTGCAAGCTCCTAACGCTGTGCGATAGGAGTGTATTCTCGCTGATCCTTGCCTACATAGATCTGGCGAGGACGGGAAATCTTGGCGTTGTCATCCAGGAGCTCCTGCCAGTGCGCCAACCACCCTGAGGTGCGCGGTATAGCGAACAGCACCGGGAACATCTCCATGGGAAATCCCATTGCCTGGTATATAAGACCGGTATAGAAGTCCACATTCGGGTAAAGCCTCCTGGAGAGGAAATACTCATCACTCAGTGCGACCTCTTCCAGCTTGAGCGCAATGTCAAGCAACGGATTCTTGCCGGTCACCTCGAACACATCGTATGCCGTCTGTTTTACTATCTTCGCCCTGGGATCGTAGGTCTTGTACACACGATGGCCAAACCCCTCCAAGAGAGTGTCCCCACGCTTGACGGACTCGATAAACGAAGGCACGTTCTCCATGGAACCGATCTTGCCCAGCATCCTGATGACGGCTTCGTTGGCTCCTCCATGACGCGGCCCGTACAGAGCTGCGCAGGCGGCGGAGCATGCGGAGTAGGGATCGGGGTGGGAAGATCCGACTACTCTCATTGCGGTGGTGGAGCAGTTCTGCTCATGGTCTGCATGGAGTATGAACAGTACATCGATGGCTTTGGCTAGTGCTGGGTTGGCATCGAAACGAGGCTCTGCAGTCTTCCACATCATGGAAAGAAAGTTTGCAGCAAATGGTAACGAGTTGTCAGGGTACACGAATGGCATGCCCATACTGAAACGGTATGCTGCTGCTGCCAGGGTAGGCATCTTAGCTATAAGCCTCACGATCTGTTTCTGGCGCGAGTCCTTGTCGAATATGTCCTTGGCATCAAGATAGAATGTGGACAGCGCCGCGACAGCAGAGACCAATATACCCATAGGATGGGCATCGTAGTGGAACCCCTCCAGAAATCTCTTCCTGACGTTCTCGTGGATAAAAGTATGATGCGTAATGTCATGGGTCCATACATTGAGTTGCTCCGCCGTCGGTAGTTCCCCGTGAAGGAGCAGGTATGACACTTCGAGATAGCTCGATTGCTCCGCCAGCTGTTCGATAGGATACCCTCTGTAACGGAGTATTCCCGCCTCACCATCCAGGAAAGTGATCGAACTCTCGCAGGATGCGGTCGACATAAACCCAGGGTCGTAAAACCATATACCTGGTAACAGCTTACGCCAATCAGCGGAGGAGACACCTCCATTTTCTATAGGAATCTCCATCGAATCGCCCGACCTGTTGTCGGTAATGGTAATACTTTCCGGCATCGTAACATCCACCTACCTTTCCTGTACTCTAGCTAGTCGCCATACTGAACGATCGCATTGTGCATCTACGTGACCAACCGCACTGTAATGTCGCAAGTGTCATGCCAAGCGTTATGCACGCACCATCATACGAACTATTCTACTCCCTTTCCAACTCAATTGATAGGGCACGCGGGAGATCACAGAGCACTACGGCCTATAGTCCCCCCTCTTGGAAGCCGACAGATTGTGCCAGGTAGTGACCAAACACTTACCGAGGTCTGCGTACAGGTACGTCCGGATATCTACGCAAGTACATCCAGGCATGATCAATTATCCGGACTCACCGCCAGAGTAAACTGCCATCTGCTGGACACCCCGGGTAGGGTGGAGTGCACCGTGACTAATACGCTGTAAGTCCATGCCGGCTTGACCTTGACGGGCCGGAACACAAAAGCAACTGTTCCACCTGGGTCGAGAGAGACGCCGCCGGGAGGATGACCAGCGCCGGCAACCATGCGGGTAGTACCGCCGCAGCCACCTATCACCGGCTGCCCGGCTCTTGTACTGGAGGAAGAGGTAGCGCTACCAGTGCCTGAAGATACGCACCTGATCTCTCCGCTCACCGTTACACCACGTAGGTAGGTATTCCCACTATCTCCTGCCACCACCTGGACCGAGAACGACGATGCCGGTGGAATGCGCAGAACTCCAGACGTTGACGAAGGTAGCGGAGACGGGGAAAGTGCGTAAGTGGTAATCGAAACCGATTGGTGAGGGACTAGGAGCGAATCCGCCGCAAGAGCAGCCACGAAGGCGTTCAGTGCGGCATGGCTCCAGCTCAATACCTGAACGCGAGATGACCTCTTAGCGGCTAATGACGAGGTACGGGAACCATGACTGAGCAGTGGCACACCGGTGGTGGCAGAACCCGCGCCAGGAACAATCGACTTCGCCGTGGAGGTGAGCACTCTGGAACTAGATGTAGAAAGAGTACTGGAGGAGGAGGAGGAGGAGGTGGTGGTCGTAGCCCTATTGGGAGTGGAGGAGGTGGTGGAGGTGGTCCTATTGGGAGTGGAGGAGGAGGTGGAGGTGGTCCTATTGGGAGTGGAGGAGGTAGGTGCAGAGGTGGAACCTGCCGTGACCACTCTCACCGTCTCCCATATAGACGGCTGAAGCCGGGCATGACCGGATGCGTCACGTAGCATGGTGACGCATCTGCGCCACAACGCGTCCGAGCCCGCGACCAGCTTGGCGGCATCGGCCAAGTCTGACAACACGCTGGAAGCGCTCTGGGGAGAACTGCCGGTAGGCCCTCCCAGTAGACCGTACACACCAGTACGAAACATCGAGGCGGCCCTGAACCGGGCGGCCAGAGAGCGGGTACAATATCGGGCGCTCCCTCCTGACGGATAGGGCGGGACCAGATTCGATACTTCTGCCGCATCGGTGGACGTTGCTTGTACCAGACTTTCTACACGATCCATCATGGCCACCCTGGACAGGCCCTGAGGGTGGTAGATAAGATCCAGAATCTGCGCCCCAAGGCTGCTGGAATTACGTGCCACTGGCTGCATCAGAGATGCATAACTCAGATCTATAGAGGAAGCATACGGACCTGGTTTGCCTGACACCTCGTACAGCCCGCCTGCAACCACTCCTGCCAGCACTGCAACCAGAGCAAAGACCAAAACCGACCGCTTCCTTCTCTTGAGATACCGCAACACGCCTCTCCTGCCATACGGCGTCATGCCCAGATCAGAATGCCACTTTCCTCTCACGGAGCCACTATAGATCATCCGGTAATGTACCGCCGCGCCGCCAACACTGGGAGCAGACGGTATATTATGTGGAAATCATGTCTTCAAAATACAATCAGCCCGGAGTACCTGGCGGCCCAGATGCGAGTGGATCACGGTCACCGGCTACGCACAAGCGCCGCAAGCGCAGGAGGATGGTAAGAAGGCTGCTACGCCTGACCACGGCCTTCTTGGTGCTCTGCCTGATCCTTGCAGGTGCCGCCTATGGATATATTCTCTATAGGGGATCGCAGATTCACCACATCACCGTATCCCACCTGGTCAAACCAGCTCCATCAGGAGTGGAGAACATCCTGATGATAGGGAACAATTCGAGGTGTGCCCTTAACGGAAAGCAAAGCACGGCATTTGGAAGCTGTAGTCAGGTAGGAGGTGCCCGCAGCGATGTGACCATGCTTCTCCATCTGGACCCAGCAAAGCACACGGCTTCGATACTCTCGATACCGCGTGATCTGTTCCTGCCCATTCCCGGCACTGCGAACGAGAACCGGATAGACGACTCCCTCAACCCTACGCACCCTAACCAACTTTCCAACCCAAGCCAGCTGGTCGACACGATAGAGTCAGACCTCGGCATACCTATAAATCACTTCGTGATGTTGAACTTCGACACTTTCCAGAACGTTGTAGACGTACTTGGTGGAGTCAACATGTACTTTCCCAACCCGGTAAAAGATGCTTACTCGGGTCTGAACATCACTGCCGCCGGCTGCCATCACCTGAACGGTACTCAAGCACTCGCATTGGTGAGGGCACGTCACATGTATTACTACCAGAACGGATCGTGGCAGTATGATCCGACGGGCGACATAGGGAGGATCACCAGGGATCACCAGTTCCTCAGGGTACTGGCCGCAGCGGTGGCTCGCCAGGGACTTAGCAATCCCCTCAAGGACAATGCCCTGGTCGGGTCCGTTCTCCCCAGCCTTACGGTGGATCAGGGATTCGGCCTCCAGCAGATGGCATCTCTCGCCCTTACCTATCATGGGATCAACGCTTACGATGTTCCCACCAACACCCTTCCTGTGATCAACCATTACTATAGCGGGTATCAAGGCTACATTTACCGTGGAGGTAATTACGGTGACATACTCATGCCTTACCAGCCAACGGATCAGCAGGCCATAGATGCTTTTCTGGGTAGATCGGACCCACCCGGCAGTTCAGTATCACCCCAATCGGTAAAGGTGGCGGTACTGAACGGTACGGGAACCTCCGGGCAGGCATCTACAACCTCGAGCCAACTCCAGGGAATCGGTTACAATATTGTGGGCACCGGCAGCTCGGCCCCCGTGGCCAACTTCTCTGAAACAGTGGTATACTACAAGTCCGGCGAGATATCAGCAGCCCAAAGTGTCATGTCCCACCTCTCGGGTGTCGTTACCATGGGACAGGGGCCGACCGCCGATGGATCGGATGTGACAGTAGTGACAGGGTCCAAATTCAGCGTAACCGGCACACTGCCGGCAAGTGGCTCCACGTCATCGACCACTGGCACGCAGTCAAATACGACAAGTTCGTCAGCACCTTCTGCACCTTCCGGTTCAGGGCCATCTCACAACTACAATCCTGTACCCGGGCTGTCATCCAACTACTCCCTCATCCAGTCCTCCCACGCCATCCCTTCCTACGATCCTAGGGCCTGCCCAGCAGGTGCACGCCTAACGCCGGGATAGAACCGCACTGACGGCCAGGCTAAGATTCTATCCAGATCAGTATGGACAATCGCGCATCACACCCGCCACACCCCCTCGTCGTACAGAAATACGGCGGAACATCCGTAGGAGACACCTCACGCATACGGGCCGTCGCGGACCATGTCGCGAGGACCAGGCAGAACGGCAACCACGTTGTCGTAGTGGTCAGCGCAATGGGCAAGGCGACAGACGACCTCATCCGCCTGGCCACTGAAACGAGTTCGGTAAGGCCACCTAGGGAGATGGACATGCTGCTCACCTCTGGAGAAAGGGTATCCATGGCCCTGCTCTGCATGGCGCTCGCTGATCTCGGGGTGCCTGCAGTGTCGTTCACCGGCAGCCAGGCGGGCATCATCACCGACACGACCCATACCAGGGCAAAAATCGTCACCATAAAGGGCGATCGGCTGCGAGCCGCTATAGACGATGGACAGATTCCAGTGGTCGCCGGTTTCCAGGGCGTGTCCACGCAGCATGATGTCACTACCCTTGGTCGAGGCGGGTCAGACACGACCGCCGTTGCGCTTGCAAGTGCACTCGATGCGAAGGTATGCGAGATATATACAGATGTGCCCGGCGTATTCAGCGCAGATCCGAGGATCGTTCCCGATGCCGCCAAGCTGAAACGGCTGTCGTTCGAGGAAATGCTCGAGATTGCAGCTACAGGAGGGCGTGTACTTGCCTTGAGGTCTGTCGAATTCGCCAGGAATCACGGAATACCGCTTCAGGTTCGCTCCAGCTTTACCTGGGAACCCGGCACTACAATAGATGAGGAGGATCCATCGATGGAACAACCGCTGGTCACTGCCGTCACCCATGACATGTCTGAAGCAAAGGTCACCCTTCCCGGGGTGCCGGACACCCCCGGTATCGCGGCAAGGCTGTTCAGGGCGCTTGCCGACAATGCGATCAACGTTGACATGATCGTGCAGAATAGTTCGTTGCACGGCACAACGGACATATCTTTCACCGTCCCGGAGGATGACCTAGCAACAAGTCTCCAGATCACCCGTAGCCTGGCAAATGAGATCGGTGCGCAGACCCCCCAGGCAGACAGCAACATCGCCAAGGTATCTCTGATAGGGGCAGGGATGAAGAGCCACCCAGGGATATCGGCAACCACGTTCGAAGTCCTTGCCGCCAGTAATATCAACATAGAGATGATATCCACCTCGCCGATACGGTTGTCCTGCGTCATCAGGAGAGACCAAGCCGAAAGTGCAGTGGCGGTCCTGCACAAAGCGTTCAATCTGGGAGAGGCATAGAACGTGGATATGGAGGTTTGGAATTTGGACATGACCCTGGACCTGGACATGGACATGGAGAGTCTGGGAATGGACATACAGGAACACAACCAGCGCGGGATCTGCATGCCGAACCACCAGAGATCGAGAAGGTGTAACGCATGGCTGGTATAGGTATAGGTATAGTAGGAGCCACTGGTCAGGTGGGAGGGATGATGAGACGCCTGCTGGACGAGCGTGGATTTCCTGTGGAAAGTATCAGGTTCTTCGCCTCGTCCCGTTCGGCCGGTCGCCGGTTGGAATGGCAAGGCAGGCAGGTGGAAGTGGAGGTGGCAGGGAGCGCCGATTACTCCGGACTCGACATTGTCCTCATGTCTGCAGGAGCAGCTTCGTCCAGAGTGCTTGCGCCACGCATTGCAGCCGCAGGTGCAACGGTGATAGACAACTCGTCGGCATGGAGAATGGACCCGGATGTTCCGCTGGTAGTCACGGAGGTAAATGCAGATACCCTCTCTTCAATCCCGAAAGGAATCATTGCCAATCCCAACTGCACGACCATGGTGGCTATGCCCGTACTATCGCCCCTCCACCACCACGCAAGGCTTGCAGCCATGGTGGCGGTCACCTACCAGGCGGTATCAGGATCGGGTGGTGCAGGCGTAGAGGAGTTGTTCGACCAGCTGGCTAAGACGGTTGCAGGTTCACGCTCGCTGGCTTTCGACGGAACGGCCTGCGACTTCCCCAGCCACTCTAAATTCCCTGCCACCATCGCATACAACGCCGTCCCCCTTGCCGGAGACCTCATCGACGACAGATCCCTGGAAACCAGCGAGGAAAGGAAGCTGCGCGACGAGAGCAGGAAAATACTGGGCATCCCGGAATTACCGGTATCAGCCACCTGTGTACGAGTACCAGTCTTTACGGGACACAGCATAGCCATACATGCAGGTTTTGAGGATTCCCTAAGCGTGGCTGAGGCGGTTTCCATCCTCGAAAAAGCTCCCGGCGTAAGGGTGACCGGCATACCGACGCCTCTGGATGCTACAGGGGGAGACGTGACCCTGGTAGGCAGGATCAGGCGCGACACCGTCATGGGCAATGCGATAAGCGGTGGAATGGGCAGTGGAATAGCGCTCTTCCTGTCGGGCGACAACCTGCGAAAGGGCGCCGCTCTGAACGCTATCCAGATAGCGGAACATCTGGTAAAGCTGGACAAGTAGCAGCCCGCACTCACTCCGCCTTGCTGCTCTCGCCCGGATGGACGCCTCTCCGATCCAGCTAGATCTCCAGACCTGGTACGGCCACTATGCCACAGCCCATGCGCTGGACTACGCCTCCCTGATCGAAGCTGCCTATCACTCGCATCTTATGGGTGTTTAGGTACGGAAATTGCTTCCACGCGCCTAGCAAGATTGACGGCATGGTCCCCGAAACGCTCGTAGAATCTGGCTACCAGCGCAGCCTCTATGGCAACTGGTAAGGGCATGGAACCACTCGCTATTTCAGCGGTCAGGGTAACATGGAGTTCATCCATCTCGTCATCGAGATCTTCGACGATGTCACCACCTAGAGGATTCCTGTCCACAAAGGCATCCGTAGCCGCCCTCCACATGTCGCTCGCCACCTCCCCCATCCTCTCCACAAGACCCCGTGCCCTGTGGGAAAGTTCCATCCCGAGTCCACGCACCGCTCGACGCGCAATATGCTCAGCAAGGTCGCCACTCCTCTCTATCTCCGGCAGTATCCGCAACAGAACCACCAGGTACCTCAAGTCAGCCTGGTCAAGATGTTCGACCGCCATGCGGTCATAGACCAGCCGTTCCACATCACTATAGAGCGCATCCACCTCTTCGTCATGGTCCGCCAGGGTACGGGCCGCCTCCCTGTCGCCTGCCAGCAGTGAGTGAGTAGCACCTGCGAGGCCTTCGCCCACCAACGCAAAGAGGCGCACTACCGTCCTCTCTATGGGTGTATGCTCCACAGAGGCGTGCTCCATCGATATGCGCGGCTGCGATGGCTGCAGAGACCCTTCCAGCCCCATGGACCCAGCCTGTGGAGCGACTACCGGTGGAGTTGCCGGCACCCATGACCTGCCTGGCTTTTCGGAAAGAGCTGCCTCGCCTGTACTGTCCACCGGTCCTGGATGCGTGCCTGCGTTCCCCGCTTGCCCGCCAGCCTCAGCCACCCGAAACGTGTCCATAATCTCTCCCTACGGCAAACTTACAGCGATAGCTACTGCACTGACCCGCCCCGGCTGTACGGGCTTATCCGGGCGCGCAGCGCGCCCACCCTGCCATGCATAACCAGCCTGTGGCATCATAGGCGGCTCTCCAGCTTGGTTACGAGATCTCTTATCTCCAAAGCACACTCCACGTACGCTCTCATTTCCACTTCGATACGATTGACATCAGAACGCATGGTAATCCCTACTGGATCAGCAGGGTCGATCACGTCTTGCATCTCCTCCAGATCCACCCTCTCGACCATGAGTTGATCCACCCGCTGATTCAATGGCTCTGGGCCTTCAGGCAGTTCCTCCACGAGCCACTTCAACGCTGCAGTCTTAGGAGCAGCCGCAGGATAATGGCGCCGTACGTAACGTACATGCTCCCTCGCCATCGCCACCACCAGATCTGCACTATCCACATCCTGGCTGGTCAGTTCCCGGGAACGATGGTGGAACGGGACTCGCATCTCAATATGTTCCAGCGCGTTCCTCGTACGAGTACTGAGGGGTTGGCCCTCTATGGCGAGCGTACCGGCCGAACTGACTACTAGATCAGGTCGCATCGATTGCAGTATCACCTCTCCCATCACTGATCGTGCCGCATTGCCCGTACACAGTATCAGTATTGAAGGCGTCTTCACGGCCGGGCGGGTGGACTTTGCGTCAATGCCGGATCCCTGACGATATGACCCGCCAGCACGTCATCTATGCGGGCAGTAAGCCCCTCGTCAAGCATCATGTCGGCAGCCTTTACGTTCTCTGCAATCTGCTCGGGCCTGGTAGCGCCAACAATGGCTGAGGATACGCCGGGACGGGAGATCACCCAAGCAAGTGCCATCTGCGCCATGGTCATCCCCGCCTCGGAGGCAACCTGCGTAAGCCGACCCACCGCCTCCAGGGTGCCTGTGTCCAGATATCGCGATATGAAGTTCTTGCCATCGGGATCCGTGGCGCGGGAGCCGGCCGGTGGAGGTTCCCCCGGACGGTACTTGCCGGTAAGGACACCCTGAGCAAGCGGGGACCATACAATCTGGCCCATGCCTTCTTTCCGGCAAAGCGGCACCACCTGCTCCTCTATGATACGCCACAGCATCGAATACTGCGGCTGGTTGGAGACCAGCCTGTGCAGGCCCATCTCTCTCGCTATCGCGTTTGCCGCTTCGATCTCCCCTGCCTTCCACTCTGACACGCCAAGGTATAGCACTTTACCCGCGCTGGCGAGCTGGTCGAAAGCCTGCATAACCTCCTCGAGAGGGGTCTCGTAATCGAACCTGTGCGCCTGGTAGAGATCAAGATAGTCAGTTCCCAACCTCTTCAGGGAAGCATTGCATGATTCTATGATATGCTTCGCCGATAATCCCCTGTCATTGGGACCTGGACCGGTTGGCCAGTACACCTTTGAGCACAATACGATAGACTCGCGCCGTATCCCGCCGAGTGCCTTCCCCAACACCGTTTCGGCCCTGGTACCTGCGTATACATCCGCCGTATCAAAGGTGGTGATACCAGAGTCCAGTGCCTCATGCACGCAGGCGATAGCCGCTGCCTCATCGATCTGCGCCCCGTGAGTCAGCCAATTGCCATATGCGAGAACCGACACCATCAGCCCGCTGCCACCGAGATGGGAAAACCTCATAATGAGCCAGTATAGTACCGTACCCAGGACGTACCATTCAGCCGTCTCATGACTTCTTCCACGGCTTGTGCCACCGGGAGCCCGTGCCACGACCAGGTTGTACTCCTCTCTTGCCGCCGGCATCTCGTTCCGTACCGGTAACGGCCTGCGACCGGAACGAATCCCCGCCGTCGTCTCCACGCTCCTGCTCCACTTCGCTTATGATCTCCGGCGCAGATTCGTCTAAGATCTCCTCAGCCTCTTCGAGGACGGCGAGTCCCTGATCATCGACCTCCGGCTCCCTCTCCACTTCCTGCGAAGCAAGACTTCCACGGTCAAACATTAAATCTACCAGCCGGCGGGCATAAGATCCACAGTCGTCAGGGCAACGCCA
Organism: Actinomycetota bacterium; assembly: GCA_023379675.1. Lineage (GTDB taxonomy): Bacteria > Actinomycetota > Acidimicrobiia > Acidimicrobiales > JAMCPL01 > JAMCPL01. Next base: position 35,664 of record JAMCPL010000001.1, read on the forward strand.
TGGCGCCTCCGGAGCAAGGTCGAGTTCGCAAAATCTAGCCTCTTCACCATCGGAGTATGTACGACTCTGGAAATGTTCACAATCTTCACGCATAGCCATGGCATGCCTTCCCTTTCTCGCCTACCTGGTATACCGACCAGCAAATGACAGCACGCACCCGGCGGCAACCCGGAACTCCCGGCGCCAAAGGCAATGCCGGTAACCGGCCTTTACCCTACGGCTCCTTCCATCTGCATCTCGATCAGCCTGCTCCACTCTACGGCATATTCCATAGGCAATGTACGCGTGATCGGCTCGATGAAACCATTTACAACCATCCCCATAGCCTGGCTATCCGACAGACCCCTGCTCATCAGGTAAAACAGCTTGTCTTCGTTGACCTTGGAAACCGTGGCCTCGTGGGCCACCTGCGCGTCTCTCTCGTACAGCTCCATATACGGCTTTGTTTCCGATACGGAACTATCATCCAGGATAAGGGCGTCACAACGCACGAAGCTCTTGGAGTTCCGGGCGCCCTCATCCACATGGATCAACCCCCTGTAAGTAGATATGCCCCCGTCTTTCGAGATCGACTTGGATATGATAGTCGATGTCGTTTCCGGTGCCGCATGGATCATCTTCCCTCCGGCATCCTGATGCTGCCCAGCTCCCGCATAGGCAACCGACAGCACCTCACCCGACGCTTTTGGGCCCACCAGGTACACGGAAGGATATTTCATCGTAAGGCGTGATCCGATATTGCCGTCGACCCACTCCACACGCGCTTCCGCCTCTGCCCTTGCACGCTTGGTTACAAGGTTGTACACGTTGTTGGACCAGTTCTGGATGGTTGTGTATGTGATACGGGAACCCTCCAGCGCGACGAGTTCCACCACAGCAGAATGAAGCGAATCGGTGGAATATACAGGGGCGGAACATCCCTCCACGTAATGCACCTGGGATCCCTTGTCGGCAATGATGAGTGTGCGTTCGAACTGCCCCATGTTCTCGGCATTGATACGGAAGTATGCCTGCAAGGGCATATCCACCTTCACCCCCGGGGGTACGTATATGAACGAGCCACCGGACCAGACCGCCGAATTGAGTGCTGCAAACTTGTTGTCGTTGGGAGGTATGATCGTACCGAACCATTTATGCACCAGGTCAGGATATTCCCTTACGGCGGTATCCATGTCGCAGAAGATGACACCCTGCAATCCGAGTTCCATCCTGTTGCGGTGGAATACCACCTCGGACTCGTATTGCGCGGTCACGCCGGCAAGATACTTCCTCTCCGCTGCGGGAATGCCGAGCCTATCGTAGGTGGACTTGATGGCATCGGGAAGATCGTCCCATGAATCGACCTGCGTCTCCGTAGGCTTTATGTAGTAATATATGTCGTCAAAATCCAGGTCCGGCATATTAACCGCAAACCACGGGGCCATTGGCTTGGAATAGAACTTTTTCAGGGCATTGAGACGGAAACGCTGCATCCATTCCGGCTCGGCTTTCATCTCCGACATCTCCCTTATGACTTCCTCTGACAGCCCCTTCTTGGGCTTGAAGACGTAATCTTCCTTGTCGGACCAGCCAAGCTGGTACTTTCCGATATCCAGATCTACAACCATCCCATACTCCTCATCCCGCACTCCTGTTCTTTTGTTCCACTCATATACCGGCTCACCGATACTCTTGCACGCATCTGCTCACGCTCATCCGCCTACCATGTATGCACCTGTTTGCGCCTGCATGAATATCCCTGCACGTTCTGCGAAGCGCTCCAGACTATTATTTCTAGGCAATTACTATAATAATAGATTGCAAAGGGTCATGGTACCGCGGCCCGATGTGGCGCCTCTCCCCATGGCGAGAACCAGCTTTCACTGGCGACGTACAACCGGCTACGACCTGCCCCCCCTGGCGGTACAGTGACGCGACGTGCTAATTCAGGCCAGTATCGGACACAAGCGCCGCACCGACAGAAGATCTCCTCCAATAGCCGGAGGCTCCTCCAGACTTCTCCCATATGGCAAGCTCCCCTATGCTCATGGTCCTGTCGGAGGACTTGCACATATCGTAAACGGTTAAGGCAGCTATTGCGCATGCGGTCATGGCCTCCATCTCCACGCCCGTACGGTCCACTGCCTCGACTCGCGCCTCCACCTCCACATATTCGTCCCCTATGGAAAAGTCGATCTGTACCGTGCCAACGAGAAGCGGATGGCAGAGCGGAAACAATTCGGCTGCCCGTTTTGCCGCCTGTATCCCTGCCACCCTGGCAGTGGCAAGCACGTCGCCCTTTGTCATGGCATTGGACGCGATCAGGGAAGTGGTCTCGGGCAACATCATCACCTTGCATCTGGCAAGAGCGCGCCGGTTGCTGATCTCTTTTGGCCCTCTGTCAACCATTTGAGCCCTACCTAGAGGGTCCAAGGGAGTCAATGATCGTCCTGGCATAGCATATAGTCTAGCGCACAGGAAGGTTGCAACGCTAAACTTGCCGCCAAACTGGTGCCCGCGGCCGGCGTCAAGCCCATGTAACTACGGTATCTGGCCGCTTCGCGCATTGCAAAGCCACCAACCCTTGGCCTTGATGCATCGAAGTCGCAGGCAGGCAACACGAACAAGGGAAAGCACGACTATGAGAACCGCCGCTTACTCATGGACATTGAAAGTGGACTGGATTGCAACGACCAGTCAGGTGGTCGAAAAAATGCGCCTCATCAGCTCGGCGTGTTCGGCCTTGTGGGCAGCGGGGCTGCCCGTGGCGGGGCTGCCCGATTCCGGCCGGCTCACATGATAGAGTTTCGCCTTGTCACGCAACATGGCATGCAACCTTCCGTGAACGAACGACCAGGCGCCCATATTCTCCGGTTCCTCCTGCAGCCAAACCACTTCACTTGCATTCGAGTAACGCGACAACACCTCGGTCAAGCGTTCCTCAGGCCATGGATACAGCTGCTCCATGCGCACAACCGCAATTGCCCCGGCCGGCAGCTCACCGGCTGGCAGCTCCTGGTCCCTATGCGCCATCACTTCATAGGCAATCTTGCCCGTGCAGAGAACCACCCTACGTATCCTTTCCGGGTCGACTAGGCCAGGTACAGGTATTCCTGCCGGCTGTGTCCCGGATGCGAGCGTCCTGACCACCTGTCCATGACACAAGGGGTCGTCGAGCACTGTTTCAAAGTTCCCACCCAGAACATCCTCCACGGTCGAATGAACCTGTTCCGCCCGCAATAGAGATTTGGGGGTAAATACCACTAGTGGAGTCCTCGGATGCGAGTACACGGAGGACCTTAGAAGATGAAAATACTGGGCGCCAGTCGTCGGTTGAGCCACCCGAATATTATTGTTTGCGCATAGTGTAAGGAAGCGTTCCATCCTTGCAGAAGAGTGTTCGGGGCCTTGACCCTCGTACCCATGAGGCAAGAGCATCACAAGTCCGGACTGCTGATTCCATTTCTCCTTAGCAGCCACTATGAAGTTATCTACCATCACCTGGCCGCCGTTGCCAAAGTCGCCAAATTGAGCCTCCCAGGCCACAAACGACTCAGGGGCCTCCACCGAGTACCCGTACTCAAAGCCAAGCGCCGCATACTCGGAAAGCAGCGAATCGTAGGCATGTAACCTCCCTACCACCTCGTCGTTTCCACCGTGCCGCCCAGATGCACGCATCATGTCACCCAGATGGGCAAGCGGGATCCATTCGGCACCGGTCTCATAATCGACCAGGACAGCATGGCGCTGGCTGAACGTACCTCTGCGGGTATCCTGACCGCATAGACGCACATCTCGCCCCTCTGCCAACAGAGTCCCGAAAGCCAATGCCTCGCTTGCCACCCAGTCGATCACGCCGTCACTCAGCATCTTCTCACGTCTCTGGAACAGCCGTACTAATTTGGGATGCACCGTGAATCCCTCCGGTACGGTCATGGTGGCCCTTACGATCGACTCCACCAATGCCCTGTCCACCGAGATCCCTGCCGATCCATGCGAACCGGTGACTCCAGGAGCATCCAGTGCACCCGAAGGAGTATCGTTGCCAGACTTACCAGGCACGACATCGTCACCCGCAATTGGCAACACAGCATCCTGCGATACAGTACCGCTGCCGGCAAGCGCTCTTACCTCATCCAGCGCCCGCTGGTACCTGTCGTGGAAATCTGCAAGCAACTCCTCCGCCTTTTCCAGCGTCACGTCTCCCCGATGCACCAGTCTCTCTGCGTACAGTTTCCTGACCGATCTTCGCTGGTCAATGGCCTTGTACATACGAGGCTGGGTGTAACTCGGATCGTCACCCTCATTGTGCCCATGCCGCCTGTAACAGACCATATCGATGACGACATCCTTGTGAAACTCCTCCCTGAAGGCAAACGCGAGCATAGCCGCCCTAGCGCAAGCCTCGGGGTCGTCCCCGTTCACATGGAAGATAGGCGCCTGCACCACTTTCGCGACATCTGTCGAATACACCGAAGAACGAGCTGACTGGGGAGCAGTGGTGAACCCGAGCTGGTTGTTGATTACCAGATGGATCGTACCGCCTGTAAAGTAACCAGGCAGTTGGGACATCTCCAGCGTCTCGGCAACGACACCCTGACCGGCAAAGGCGGCATCGCCATGCACCAGCATCGCCATAGTCCCCCCTGCTCCCATGCCGCTCTTTCCTAGGCGGTCCTGGATCGCCCGCGCCATCCCCTCCACCACCGGGTCCACCGCCTCCAGATGAGAAGGGTTGGACGCCATGGTTACAGGAAGCCGCCTCCCTGAACGAGCGGTAAAGACCCCCCTTGCACCATTGTGGTAGCGAACGTCACCACTACCCTGCACAGAATCAGGGTCTACGATTCCCTCGAAATCCTGAAATATATCAGTCAACGACATACCCACAATATTAGCAAGAACGTTGAGGCGGCCACGGTGAGCCATTCCTAGCACCACCGCATCTATACCGGCATCAGCGGCCCGATCCATGATGTAATCGAGCACTACGATTGCCGATTCCGCTCCTTCCAGCCCGAACCGCTTCTGCCCCACGTATCGCGTATGCAAGAAGTGCTCGAACGCCTCGGCTGCATTGAGCCGTCCGAGTATATGGTACTTCTCTTCAGACGTCAACGGCTCCTTCGGTGATTCCATATGGAGTTGCATCCATTTTTTCTGTTCAGGATCCTGGATATGGGTAAACTCCACCGCCAGCGTGGAGCAATATGCACTTCTGAGTAGATCCAGCGCCTCACCCAACCTCATCCGATCGTGACCTGCCACGCTATCCACGGCAAATTCCCGGTCGTAGTCAAACAGGGTTATGCCGTAGGAAGCAGGATCCAGCTCGGTGTGCATAGGAGGAGGCTCTACGACAAGCGGGTCTAGGTCGGCAATCAGATGGCCCCTTACCCGGTACATGTTGATCATGCGCTGTACCTGCACCTGCTTGCTCAACAGTTCGTACAGGTCGTTTGGACTGTGATGATCCCTCTCCCACTTCATGGGGTGGTCAGGAATATCCATCTGCGAGAATATATCCTCGTAGAAATCGTGCTCACCCATAAGGCATTCCGATACATAGCCGAGGAATATTCCTGACTCTGCACCTTGGATGACCCTGTGGTCGTAGGTGGAGGTGAGGGTAATGGTCTTGCTTACCCCCATCTCCGCCAGCACTCTTGGATCGGCTCCCTGGAACTCCGCCGGATACCCTATGGACCCTACTCCTACGATCACGCTCTGACCCTGCATCAGCCGTGGAACGGACTGCGCTGTCCCGAGAGTGCCCGGATTGGTGATAGTTGCAGTCGCCCCCTGGAAGTCATTCACCGTCAGTTTTCCCCCGCTCGCCCTGCGGATAAACTCCTCGTAAGCGAGCAGGAAGCCCTTAAAACCTAGGGTGTCCGCATTCCTGATCACCGGCACCACCAGGGTACGCTTGCCCCCGGCTTTTTTCATATCTATCGCAATACCCAAATTGACATGATCGTGATAGGCCACTCTCGCAGCACCAAAAGCGCCTGCACCCCCAGCGCCGCCTATGTCTGTATCTATACCTGTATCTAGAACGCCTGCTTTGCCGGTAACACTGCCAACGGTGGAAAAGTTGCCGGAACCGAAGACATTTTCATAGACTGATCGCATTGCAGGTATCGCCATCAGTCCCTTGACTATGGCGTAAGCAACTATATGAGTGAAGCTGACCTTGGCGCCCGTAGAGGTCGACAGGTGGCGGTTGATAACCGCCCTCTCCATCTCCAGCAACTTTGCCGGGACATGCCTTACAGATGTCGCCGTAGGTACCTTGAGGGAAGCCTCCATGTTCCTCGCTATCAGAGCTCCTGCACCACGGAGTTGCTCGTAATGCACCCCCTCCGGCTGTACCAAAGGAAGCGTAGAGGCGGCAGGGCTAGGGCTAGGGCTAGTCGCAACGCCGGAGACGGTTCCAGTCCCAGGACCACCAGTTCCAACTCCAACGCCGGAGCCAAGTGAGCGCTTGTCATAATCGGCAAAGAATTCACGCCAACTTTCGGAAACCGATTCCGGGTTGGCCCGGTACTCCTCGTACATATCATCGATAAGCCACGTGTTGGGCCCAAACGCTCCTAAGGCAGTAGCTGTACCGCTGTCGCCATCAGCGCCTGCATTGCTACGGCTACGGCCATCACCATTGCCGCCGATGCCTTTGCCGCCGGCGTGACCACCGCCACTATAGCCATTTCCATATTCCACTATCAACCATCTCCTAATCCACGCGTACCGTCACCCAACAAGGCGGGTTCCGACCACCGCGTCACAACTCTCTAATGACTATGCTAGCCGCCCGTCAACATGTGATAGGCAGCACAAAGCGTGCCGCGATAATGCAATCCAGCAATCAGGGAGAAGGGAGAAGGAATATGGACGGGCATTGAGCGCGACGCCACAAAGAAAAGGAAGACCAGATCAGCCGGAAGTTACATCGGCAACGAGTTCGTGCCCAAGTGCAACGATGTCATCCAGGAGCCCTGTGCGCACTTGAATCGCGTAGCGCTCACGCAACCACTCCAGGTTGCGGCGATGGAGATCATTGCCCGTCTCGAAACGATTCAAGACGGTGAAGATCGGTATCTCCTCGCCGCCCTCCACGGAAATGCCGGCAATTGCATCATGGGATAATCTCACAGAATTGATACAGCCCAGGCCGGCATGGCTTACAAGCACTATTCCTTGAGGTTGCAGCATGCGAGCAAGATCGACGGCGTCTCCATCCACTGCCTGCGGGGAACGTACGCCCCCTGCAGATTCGACAAGGCCCACATTGACATCCGAGGGCCAACTGGCCGATGAAACAAGTCCGGCCAGCGTAGGTGGCTCGAGCCCCAGCGCTTCGGCAGCCATAGGCGGTGCCATCTCCAAGGGGTACCAGTAACTTTTCGGACATACATCTTCAGGCAATTCGCCGCTCGCTGCAGCTAGGACATCGGCATCAGTTGGCCATGATCCTTTGCAAAATGATTGGGCTGGTTTCCTTGCAGAGACAGAAATGCCTAGTTCTCGCCATATATCCAGAAGCTTATGAGCAATCCAGGTCTTACCGACCTCCGTATCCGTACCGACGATCAGCACAACTTTCTTTGGACGCTGGGAGATGACCATTGATGATGCAACTTAGCACAGAAACATCTGCACTGCGCCATGTGTGTCATGTGTGTCATGTGTGTCATGGACCCATGTCTCCGTATCCGCATACAGCCGGTTCAAAGACCCAAGCCCATCTTCTCCAATGCGTTGCGCAGCATGCCTACCTGATCACGAGTGTGGTCTGCCGACAGGGAGATCCTGAGCCGCGATGTGCCAGGAGGAACGGTCGGTGGTCTTATGGCAGGTACCCACATGCCCATGGAAAGGAGTGTCGATGACGCCTCCATCGCATCCGCTTCAGATCCCACGATTACCGGAACTATTTGGGTCTGATCCTGGGCTATGCGACCATCACCATCCCGACCGGAAGGTACTAGAGCCTCTACATTGCCTGCAAGCATACCTCGCAACCTGTCTCCTTCCGGTGATCTCAGGACACGTAAAGCTTCAAGGGCGCCTGCCACCAAGGGCGGAGCCAGTGCGGTGGAAAAGATATAGGAACGGGCTACATTCTCCAACAGCTCGACCAAGCTCGACGGCCCCGCAACCACACCGCCCTGCGATCCGAGAGTCTTCGACAGCGTGCTCACCCTCATAACCTGTATCCCATCAAGCAATGGCGCCGGGTCAGGTCCTAAGACGTAGTGCGCTTCATCCAAGACCAGCAAAGCACCGTAGCGCCTGCACAAGCAGGCGATCTCCTCCAGTGGCGCAAAGTGCCCATCCATCGAGAAGACAAGATCGGTCACCACCAATGACCTTCCCTGGTGACTCGCAAGGAGCGCCTCCAAGCGCTGCATATCTCTATGCGGGTATACCGCCACCGATGAGCGCGAAAGCCGGCAGCCGTCGATTATCGAAGCATGGTTCAGCTCATCGGAGCAGATAAGCACATCCGCCTCGCCAAAAGTGCTCAGTACACCCAGGTTGGCCTGGTATCCTGTCGGGAAGAGCATCGACCTCTCGGTACCCTTCCATGCGGCGACCTCTTCCTCCAGCGCTCTATGGACGGCCCTGCTTCCGGTGATCAACCTGGAAGCGCCTGAACCCACTCCAAAGCGGTTTGCCGCTTCCCTGGCTGCCTCTACAACAGCCTTGTGATGGCTCAAGCCAAGATAATCATTCGAGGCAAAGGCGCATACAACGTCCTCGTGCCCCTCCAGCTCACCCACCTGCCCTGTGGCATCGAACACACGTGGAGTGCGCCTGCGCCCTGCGCCGTCTATCTCCGAGAGACGCTGGTCTGTGCGGTAGCTCCAGCCACCATCCATCCCCAAATCCCTCACCAGATCACTCGCCGGGACATCCACGTACCAAGACCGTACGGAGTCAGCAACAGGCCGATTGCCATACGCACTCGGGCTCCATCACGCATCCATGAGGACATCCAGCGAGTCAGCCAGTACGCTAATCACCTTGCCAACCTCCTCTTCTGTAATAGTGAGCGGCAGCACCAGCACGACCACGTCACCCAAAGGACGCAGAAGGACGCCTCGCTTCACGGCATTGCCGCACACTTTGCGACCCCACCGGTGATCACGACCCGGCGAATCCAGCTCTATCCCAGCCATCAGCCCCTGGTGGCGTATTTCCTTTACCGCTCTGTGGCCGGCTACATGCTGATCGAGCAATTCACTCAACTGCGCCGTCCTGGCAGCGACATTGTCCAGCACCTTCCAGTTCTCCATCAGCTCCAGATGCTTCAGCGCCACAGCGGCACAGAGTGCGTTACCACCATAGGAATGTCCATGATAGAAGGTCCGGGGCCCGAGATCGGCGCCAAGGAACTCCGCATAGACCGGTTCCGTCACCACGGTTGCCGACATGGGCAGGTACCCCCCGGTAAGGCCTTTCCCGATACACAGGATGTCCGGCTGGATGCCACAGATCTCCGATGCAAACATGGCGCCCGTCCGACCAAACCCCGTGGCAACCTCATCGGCCACGAAGAGAACTCCCGCTCCGGCACATGCCTCCCTGAACGACAATACATCCTCCGGTCTGGCGATCATCATGCCTGACGCACCTTGGACCAGTGGCTCCACCACAGCGCAGCATATGTCGTTCGCATGGGCATCCAGCATCAAGAGAGCCTGATCGAGCCACCCAGGATCTCCGTATCCTGGTGTACGCAAAGTTGCAAACCGTAGGGGATCGAAAATGGCACTCTCGAAACCGGAATCGCCCAACGACATAGCACCAACGGTATCGCCGTGGTAAGCATCACCTAAGGCAAGAAACCTCTGCCTACCTCTTTCACCCCTGTTGACGTAGTACTGGAAAGCAATCTTCAAGGCTTGCTCCACAGCGCTCGCCCCATCGGAAGCAAAGAGGAAATGAGGTCCATCCACCGGAACTACACGAGACAGCGCTTCTGCAAGTTGCACCACCACAGTGCTGCCGTTTCCCAGCATGGTAGCGTGCGCCACCTTGCCCAACTGTTCCACCAGCGCATCATCAAGTTCCTTGACGCGATGTCCTAGCGTATTCACCCACAGTGATGATATTGCATCAATGTACTTGTGACCATCCACATCGATCAGCTCACGCCCTTCAGCCATATCCACCATGACTGGGTAATTCTCCCGGTAAGTTGCCATTTGCGTAAAGCCATGCCAGACCAGGCTGGAATCACGATCTATCCAATCGATAGCTCGTGGTTCGGTATCAATCGCTATGGGTTGTTCCCCGGAGTTCATTGATCCGGAAGCCACTTGCTCATCAGAAGTCCCGACTGCACCCATTCCTCGACAGTCATTGCATAACGCACATGATCCTCCCATACTCCATTGATCTCGAGAAAACGCTCTGCTATGCCCTCTATCCTCAAGCCCAATTTTTCAGCCACTCTCCTGCTCGCTCCGTTACGCGGAACGATCGCTATCTCGATCCTGTGCAAACCGAGCACCTCGAAAGCGAAGCGCATCACGAGGCAGGTCGCTTCTGGCGCTATGCCCTGACCTGCGAATCTCTGATCGACCCAGTAGCCGATATATGCACTCTGAAATGGCCCCCTCTGGATGGATGATATGGTGACCTCGCCAGCAAAGACATCCCCGATAAAAGATCCGAAGCCATATCCTGATCCCAGCTGCCTCTCCCTCTCCCGTGAAGACAGGCGCGCCTGGAAACTTGTCCAATCTTCTGCCGCCATGCCGGCACCGGCAGGCCTCGGCTCCCATGGCCTCAACCACTCCCTGCACCTCGAACGGGATTCCCTCCATGCCTCGAAATCGCGTACTTCCAGCTGCCTCAACAGTACACGCCGACCTTCCAGGCGAAACCCACCCCCTGCCTCCACGTCATGCCTAGCCAATTTCATGTGTTCCCTACCTGGTAATCCAAGTGCCGTATGCGGCAGGCTATACCCATAGACAGATAATCCCTTAAAAGAGCACAAGGATGCAAGACAAGCGGTGCAGAAATAGGCTAATCTGCTTCCGTGCATACTAAGCAGGTACCAGGGTGGATCCATCGCATAGGCGCATCCATGCTCAGCAATTCTGTCTATCGTAAATCGATTATAAATCAATTCCACTGGCTGTATTACAACGCACCGGATACGTGGCTCACCACTACCTGGATGGGCATCCCTACTCAAAAGTGTCCACTTGACATGTGGATATACCAGGAGATCATCTTCGATCTCCGACCGGATCTTCTCATAGAGACCGGCACCGCTTACGGAGGGAGCGCCCTGTTCTTCGCCACTCTCATGGACACGATCGGGAAAGGCGACGTAGCCACCATTGACATCCTCGATACACCCGGCCGTCCCGCACACCCCCGCATCACCTATATACGATCATCCTCCACGTCCGAAGAAGGCATTGACCAGCTACGCATCCTTGCATCGAAATGCGAGACCGTCATGGTAATACTCGACTCCGATCATTCCAGAGACCACGTCGCAAAAGAGCTGGAACTATATGCAGACCTGGTCACTCCTGACTCATACTTGGTGGTGGAGGACACCAATGTGAACGGCCACCCGGTCAATAGGACACACGGTCCTGGCCCCATGGAGGCACTGGATCGTTTCCTTGCTTCGAGAAACGACTTCTACAGAGACAGGAACAGAGAGCGTTACCTCATGACGTTCAACCCAAAGGGGTTCCTGAGACGTGCAAAACAGAGTGCTGGAGTACTATAAAGTGTTACAGTTGCCATCCATGCGCGTGCAGGTTATCCTTTACTCCCAGCCGGAAGATGTAGTGGAATCTTGTATAGAAAGCATTTCCGTATCCCTTGGGAACGCAAGATCAAAGAGACTCATCGCCGGGTCGTCCATTATCCTGGGAGACTGTTCCGGCTCTCCGTGCTTGGCAAATGCCACGGTGGAGCGCATGAAGGAAGATGCAACCGCAGCCGGCATAGACCATCTGGAATATACCCATTTTGGTCGGAACCTGGGTTTCGGAGGCGGGCATAACCGCCTCGTGGAAGGAGCGCATGAGGATCTGTTGCTGATCTTGAACCCCGATACTTATTCGAGTCCTCTCCTCGTCGAGGAAATGGTATCAGCGTGCCAGGATGCCTCGGTAGGCATTGTGGATGCCAAGCAACTCCCCCTGGAGCATCCCAAGTCCTATGACCCTGTCACGATGGACACCAGCTGGGCACTCGGAGCCTGCATGATGATACGCACTTCCGTCATGACAGGTATCGGTGGATTCGATGATAAGTCATTCTTTCTCTACTGTGAAGATGTGGATCTGTCCTGGCGCGCCCGGCTGCACGGTTGGCGTGTCGTCCACCAGCCTCATGCGAAAATATTCCATGACAAGCATCTGACCGGAGATGGGATGTTCGTACCGGCAGAGACAGAGCCGGAGAACTCGGCTGAATCGAGCCTCGTGCTCGCTTACAAGTACTCACGTGATGACATAGTGGACAAGATGGTGGATGCCTTCCTGCATTCACCTGCACATTTTCATCGTAAGGCAGTGAATAGGTTCAACCAGCGTCGCCTCTCAGGAGACCTGCCGGCCCGGATAGACCAGGACCACAGTGTAGGGCAGTTTGTCGGGTTCGACTTTGCCGAGCATAATTTCTCCTATGCAGATTGATCCCGCACAGAAAGATCTAGTCCAGGCAAGTCCCACACAGGGTGGTGCAGTCCAGGGTGGTGCAGTCCAGGGTGGTGCAGTCCAGGGTGGCTCGTCACGGTACAGGTTCGGATACAGTGAAGATTCCCTCTACAGCCAGCTAATGAGCCTGGTTGAACGCCACCTTACCGGCGGCGGGCTCGTGGTGGACATCGGCTGCGGATGGGGGGCGGTTGCCGAAAGGTGCCGTGAGATCGGCCTGGACTATCTTGGCTGCGATGTGGACCCGGAGGGACTGGTGGATCTGAGCAACCGGGGTTTTGAAACAGCGTTGATGGATGTATCGGACGTACGCAGTTTTGTGGAGTTACTGCACCGCCAGGTGAAGGGCAGGAAAGTGGCAGCGTTCTTCCTACTGGACGTCCTCGAGCATCTTGTCACCGGCAAACAGCTCCTAATGGCCTTGGCCACTCTGGCCGCTGCAGGACCGGAAACGACTACATACCATGGGGCCCGGCTGGTAATGAGCGTACCAAATGTGGCCCACTACGAACTTGCCGCCAAGCTCCTGATGGGCAGGTTCGATGTCACACCGTCCGGACTGCTCGATGATACCCATGTCGTCTTTTACACCAGCAGGCGCCTGGAGGAGGTCACGCGAAGGGCAGGATGGATGGAACTAGCCAGGGATGACTTTGTCATGTACGAAAGTGATCAGCGCTTCCCCCCGGAGGCGGCGATGCTGGCGCCTTCTACACCACTCAGGCAGTTCCTTGCAGGCATCAGGCAAGCTGCGGACGGATTCGCCTTCGTCAATCAGTTTGTCAGGATATATACGCCTGCCAACCCACCGGTACCGGCGGCGCCCGTCACGGAGGGTGTGGGGGTTTCGAGTGACGTGGGGGGGTTGCCGTCTCGACCAATACTTGACAAGCAGAGCTTCACCAACCAGGTATTCGCAACGGTGCTCGTACGCACCACGGGATCCCGGATGGGCACATTACACGATACCTTGCTGTCACTGGCGGCCCAGAGCTACGACGATTTCGAGGTGCTGGTACTCTGCCACAACACTCCTGCCCAAGTGTTCGACGCAATAAGCAATCTCGTCAGCCAGTTCTCGCCCACCTTCTCCAATCGCGTCAAGGTCGTAGCCGTCAGCGGCGGGGGTCGTAGCCGCCCGCTCAATGCTGGCATCTCTCTCGCCAAAGGACGCTACACCATCATCCTTGATGATGATGACCTGGCATTTCCTGGCTGGATGGCTGAGTTCCACAGGCTCGCTGATATTTGGCCGGGAATGGTCCTCCGGCTCGGCGTAGCCGAACAACACATGGAGGACCAGCCCGGCCCGGGAGGTAAATTATATTACCATGCCATCAGCCGTCCGCGCTGCCCATATCCAAAAAAATTCGATCTCCTCTCTCACCTGCACGAAAACCGTACACCTCCGTGCGCTCTGGCTTATCCCACTCCGTTCTTCCAGTACCTTGGGTTTCGCTTCGGCGAAGACCTTCCCGTACTCGAAGATTGGGATATCCTTGTACAGGCTGCAGAGCTTTGCGGGGTGGCCGACTCCATGGAAGTATGCACCTTGTACCGTCATTGGAACGGTGGCGATCAATCGACCGCCATCCACGCACCGGCAGAGTGGATGGAAACGCGCCAGGAGATCCTGTCTCGCCTGGAGTCGCGACCCATCTTGCTTCCGCCTGGATATGTAAGAGAAGTTCACAAGCTGGATGACCTGGAACGGATCTGCCGCAGATTGCACAACGAGAGGACGCGCCTTCTCGCCGAGGTGGCCAAAGCCCGGCAGCAGGGCGTAGGCGTAGAAGACTCAGCTAGTGGGAACGCAAGGGCAAATCAGGCGGCCACCCTTGCCAGTGCCGTTGCAGGACTGGATACAACAAGGGGGCGTCCGGCAGGTACCGTGGATATCTCGGGAACCACACCCCAAGGACTAGGATATGCTTCATGGGCCGATGTTGCAGCCGCTCTAGCCGCCGAACTGGTCCAGGTAAAATCATCCAAGGGATGGCGACTCACCGAACCGGTGAGGGCGGCAGGAAAGGCGGCGCGCAGGCTGGCTGCGCTATTCGCGCCAAGACGGTAATGGTGAAACGGGCAAGGCTGCGTGCAACTCTGCCCGTAACCCAGGGATCGCCACAGGCCTGCTGAAACCGCATGGAATCCTCAACAGCTGGATCACCCGAACAGGCTGCGGGCAATCCCGTCCAATATATCACTCTCCGACACAATGCACTGATGGCGACCAAACACTTTCATAGCCTCATCCAGGATGATCGCGCCACCTGCTATCACGTCTTCCCGGCCTTTCACCATTCCTGCATGCGCCAGCCTTGCCGATGCAGGCTCCGACGCAAGGGTAACCGCCCAGTCCCTGACCGTAAATCTCTCTAGCACTGAGTGATGTATCTTTTCCCGGTCATAGACCCCAAGACGGCGATCGAGTGCGGCAATGGTGGATACCGTACCCGCCAACCCGACCATGTAACGTCCCGGCACGCAGCCCGTTATAGCGGAGCGCGCCCCGACAAGCGCTTCCCTGGCAGCGTGACGGGCTTCAAGGATCTCGCGAGCAATAGGTGGATCATGGTAAAAGTGGCGCTCAGTGAGGCGAACGCAGCCAATGTCCAACGACACCACTGCAACGCCATCAAGATCCGCCAGATTACCAAAGATGATTTCCGTGGAACCCCCACCAATGTCTATTACCAGCTGGTAGGTATGGACAAAATCCTGATCGTCTTGCAGGACACCTGGTGCTCCCAGCCCGAATGGAGCACTTCCGGCAATCCCACGGCTCCCGGCAATCCCGCCAACCTTCCCGCCTTCGGCAATTTCACCAAGTCCAACGACTGCACCAGCGAAAGAAAGCTTCCCTTCCTCGATACCGTCGAGCAATTCCGGCGCCTTTCCCAAGACGCTCTTTGCTCGATCGAAGAACAGCTCACGATTGGCCGCATCACGCGCAGCCGAAGTTGCTACGCCCCGAAACCTGGCAACCCCGTAAGAATCCATCACCTGCCTGTAAGTTTCCAGAACATCCACAGTACGATCAATAGCACATGCGGATAACGCCCCTGTAGCATCCACACCCTCACCCAAACGAGTAATGACCATGCGCCGTTCGAGTGTCGCTCCTGTAGCCGGATCGGCAACCAGCAGCCTAGTGGAATTGGTCCCTATGTCGATGGCTGCAACAGGGGAAGTCACTGCCGGGCCGATCCAGACTCCGCCCGTTCCATCCCAGTATGAATCATCCCAGGCTGAACCTTCAGGATCTGGTTTGCTGTACCCATCTGGGAGAAGCACGCCAGCAGTGGCTCCACAGCAAAGTCACTCCTAGCCACACCAAGCATTCCGGCAACCAGCCTACCGGCCGGGTCTTCCCCTCCCGCCAGATACCAGGCCAGGTGAGCATGAAGGCACTTCACTCCCTGGCGGGTCCCTCCCACTCCCCCCGCTGGTCTCGGGCCGGCATGATCACCAGGAATCAAACTGTCTCTCAGTATTGCATAGTCCTGATGCGATTTGACAAGTTCGTCTTTGTCGACAGATGCCGCTACGCTCTTGACCGCTCCGGCGGCCTCCAGGCGAGACACCTGCCGCACAATCTCCTCATCCACCAGCCAGTAAAGAGTTGGCATCGGAGTGCCGTCGTAGAACAGTGGGAAGTTTTCGAGTACCGTAGGAGCACCCGAAATGCCGGACCACACTACAACCCTTGCTTCCCCTCTCGGCTCCCTCCCCAGCAGTAGGGCTATCCGGTCATGGGCCTCCTGGATCAGCGCCAGAACTCCAATGCACTGATCAGCCGATGAAGAAAACCGTGAGATGCTTTCTTGGCGTCCTGGCCTGCCGAGTACCGTACTGGATGGCCTTCCGCACCGCTTGTGGATAGAGCATTCCCCGCTACGGGAAGGCCCAACAAAGCGTTGGACAGCGGCGAACCCGGCAAGACGGGCGGGGTGGAAAGAGGTATAGAGTGAATCAGGTGTCCCTCTGGCGAGCCCGACACAACCGGTGCCCTGTTCACGGACGAAGACGATGGGTTGAGTCCGAGGTACTCTATCGCCAGTTGCTTAGCTATGCCTGGATTCCGAAGCTGGGCGACTTCTGACCCAAGCGCTCTATTGGTAGTCTGTACCTCCTTCAGCCTGGCGGACATCGAAGCTATATCTGCCTGCTGGCTGCTCAGAGATCGTAACGGGAAACTTGTAACCACAATCGCAATCCCCAAAGCCACAAGCAAGAAGAACGCTATCCTTGCCTGCCGCCTCGACCTGGTCATCTCCCTGGTCAAGATTACCGCTCCCACCGCTTGAGGCTGCCGCCAAGTCCCGCGCAGGCGCCTATGCCTTCCTCGATCCTCAATAGCTCGTTGTACTTAGCAACCCTCTCTGTGCGAGCCGGAGCACCTGTCTTCACCTGACCACAGTTGGTTCCTACCGCCAGATGAGCGAGAGTCACATCCTCGGTCTCGCCCGAACGATGGGAGACCACGCAGGAATACCCAGCGGTAAAGGCCATCCTCATGGTATCCAGGGTCTCTGTCAAGGTCCCTATCTGATTGAGCTTTATCAGGATGGAGTTTGCCACGTGACGGCGTATCCCTTCTCCAAGGAGGGAACGATTGGTCACGAATATGTCATCTCCAACCACCTGAACCCTGCCTCCAAGCCGTTCCGTTGCCAGCTCCCACCCATTCCAGTCCTCTTCGGCCATAGGATCCTCCAGCGATACGATTGGAAAATTGTCACATAGCATCTCGTAATACGCGACCATCTCCCCAGAGCTTCTCTCCTTGCCCTCGCCGGTAAAGTAATAAGTTCCGTCTCTGTAGAGACCGCTCGGAGCGGAATCCATAGCCAAGCCGATGTGCTTTCCAGGCTCGAGACCCGCAACCTGGACCGCCTCGACCATGATGGCAAGGCACTCCTCGCTGGTAGCCACATCGGGAGCAAAGCCTCCCTCGTCGCCGACAGCAGTCCTCATGCCCTTCCCTTTCAGCACCGACTTGAGGGCATGGTACACTTCCGCGCCCCATCTCAATGCCTCCGAAAACGATGCCGCGCCTACTGGCACGAGCAGGAACTCCTGAAGATCCAGAGGATTGTCCGCATGGGCACCGCCATTCATCACATTGAACTGCGGCAGGGGCAGTACATGGGCGTTGGATCCACCGATATACCGGTAAAGAGGCAATCCTGATTCAGCGGCGGCGGCCTTGGCTACGGCAAGCGACGTAGCCACAATTGCGTTGGCCCCCAGCCTGGACTTGGAAGGCGTACCATCCAGATCTATCATCGCGAAGTCGACACTTCGCTGGTCCAGGGCTTCCATGCCTGCAAGCTCCTTGGACATCTCTTCGTTGACATTCACAAGGGCTCGGAGCACTCCCTTCCCTCCAAACCGCGCCGTCCCATCACGCAACTCCACGGCCTCATGGACTCCAGTGGAAGCGCCCGAGGGTGCAGCAGCCCGACCGTCAACCCCCGACTCCAGTAATACTTCAACTTCAACAGTAGGGTTACCCCTTGAATCGAGTATCTCGCGCGCATGGATATCTTTTATGGAACTCATATTTTGAAAAGTCTACCTTTCTTGGATAGGTAAGTGGGTGACCTTATCCCTTCAAGAAGCGTGACGGAGGAGAAGCCGGAGGAATCACCCCGCGGCTGGAATCCCAGGTTCCATACATGGGGCTGATCACAACATGTGCATGCTTGAGCACCCCTGGCAATGTAGAGGTCAATGTCTGCGAATGACTTGAAAGGATATTCAGCCGGATGGAGCCCTCCACCTGGGAAAATGGGGTCTCGCTTCGTGAAGTCGGCTGAAGGATGAACCAGACCGGCGCCGCACCTGTGCCGGCCTGCTCCAGCGGTTGGCTCACGCCACCGACTGGAAGGCTAGCTACTGCGCTGGCTATCTGTGACGGAATATTAGTTGCCGGTATGCATCCTATGGAACCGCCACTGGCAGCCGACGATGGGCTGGACGCATGGATCTTTGCCAAAGATGCAAAACTCACCCCCTTCGCTATCTGCTGCCTGAGAGCGGTGGCCTCGGCCTGGCTGGTCGCCACAAGTGCATTAAGGCACAAGTTGGCAAAGTCCTGCGGATGCTTGACGTAAAAGGTATGAGCCACTGAAGCCGAAGCACTGAAGTGCCCCGCTGCCTGCATAAACGTCTCCAGGTCAGCCTGGAGCGCCACCTGCTCATTTGCAAAGCCTGCGGGCACGGCTTTCATGAGCTGGGCACCGGAGATCCCGCAAGGCGAACCTGAAGGCGCGCCTGTCGAAGTGTTGGTACTGCTGCTACTTGCCGCCAGCTCAGCCCCTAAATCACCCTTTGCGATAGTGATGTCCAGCCCAGTCACTTTGACCTTGTGCGCAGCGAGGTAGTCGCCCACCACCTTCTGCTCTATGAGTGAAGTAAGTATCTCCGCAGATAGATCAGGGGAAACCGTTGCATGGCCCGTTCCATGAACAGGCAAGGTACTCCCAATGCGCAGATCCAGTTCACATTGGGCATAGGACGAGCCGGAAACCTGCGATAGGTAGGAATCGAGCTTCGTACCCGTGATGACACTCCCGTTCACGGTGGCGGCAGCCGTTGAGGCATTACATGCAGAGAGCAATGAGCTAAAGCCCAGCACGACGCCAAGCCCAATAGCCAGCCGGTATAATTGCAATTTCCCTAAATGTCTCACGCTCCACCTATCCTAGGAACCCAACAGGCTCCCGTCAAGGCGCGCACGCTGGTAATGGACCAATTGGCAATATAGCATCATTCGTGCAGCTGGGCGGCGGCTGCAAGCAGTGACTACACCAGGTAAAGCATCGGGTGGGTATCAAGCACGCTACGACACCGGCTAACCTCCTATAGGTGAACCTGATGGAACGATTGGCAGCCATTCCTGAAATGGCAAAGATGGGCACACTTTTTGATGGCCAGAATATCTACGCGCCGTCTTGCGCCGTTGCCCTACTGGTTGCTGGAGCCGTAGCCCATGAAGCTTGGGAAACGGTGCTGGTGGTCACTCCGACCACCGGGGAAGCAGAGCAGATAGCCCATGACTGCGCCATCTATGCCGGCGAAGAAATGGTCAGGCTTTTCCCGCCTTGGGATACACTGCCTTTCGAGAGGGTAAGCCCGCAAGTGGAAACAATGGGGAAACGCTTGGAGGTCATCTGGCGGCTCGGAGGGTCGCCGTCCGGGCAAGATCGAATTGGGCTCGCAGCCCCTGCTTCCACTCCGGCGCCCACTCCCGCGCCTCTCCGGGTGCTGGTTGCACCGGTAAGGGCCGCCCTGCAAAGACTTGGCCCCATCAAAGCTGCACAACCTCTGCAAATCAAGGTTGGACAATGCATCGACCTCGAAAGCACCGCATCGCAACTTGCCGCCATGGGGTATCGCCGCGAATACCTGGTGGAGCATCGGGGAGAGTTCGCCATCAGGGGAGGAATTCTGGATATCTACCCATCCGTCTCACCCGCTCCGGTACGGATGGATCTATTCGGGGACGAAGTCGAACGGATTGCCTACTTTGACCCCGGCGATCAGCGTTCCAGGAACTCTGTAGACAATATATTGGTGTTTGCTGCACGGGAGATGCCCGCAACGGATGGAGTGCGCGAGCGCGCACGGGAACTGGCCGAGAAGTCCAGCTTTGCACGCTCTCAATTCGAGCGCATATCCAGCGGACAACTTTTTGACGGCATGGAATCGTGGATGCCCTGGCTCTCGATAGACGAGGAGCTGGTAACAGATATGTGCAACGCAAATACCCTGACCGTCTTAGTCGATCCCAACCGTTTGGTGGGTAAAGCCATAGAGGTGAACGACGACGAGCATGCTATCGCGCAAGCCCTCTCGTCGACATGGGCAACGGGGAGTAAGGAGCATAGCTACGACGGGGACAGCGAGGGAAGAGACGGGGACAGGGAGACACCGAAACTGCATCTGCCTTACGAAAGGCTGCTTGCCCGATCGAGAGCCGGCGTTGCAAGCATCTACACAGTGTCCTCAGGTCCTACGGTCACGGATACCGGCGCAAGGACGGTGGATGTGGCGCGAAGCGACCCGGAAGCACTCGTAGCCAAACTGGAAGGGATGGTCAAGAGCGGTTTCAGGGTCGTGATTGCCGCGCATGGCAGGGGATCAGCCGAGAGGATGATGGAGCGCATCGTCGAATCAGGGTACGGTAACGTCCCTCTCAAAATAATCGATACCCCTGACAGTAACATCATCCTACCTGGCATTTACCTGACGGTTGCCCCATTGGAGCACGGCGTGGTAATGGCGCAGCAGAAGCTGGCAATCATTACCGAAGCGGACCTGAGCGGGCACCGCACAGCACCTCGACACTCCAGGATGCCGGCGCCAAGATCACGCAGGTCAGATGACGGCACGTTCTTCGATGAATTGACCCCGGGGGGCTATGTCGTGCATCGAGATTATGGTATAGCCCGTTACGAAGGTCTGGCCACTCGCACTGTGGGTGGTCGTTCCAGCGACTACCTGCTGCTTGGATACAAAGGTAACGACAAGCTATACGTGCCAGTGGACCAGATCGGGCTACTCACTCCCTACAGCGGCGGAGATTCCCCCACTCTAAGCAGGCTTGGCGGGTCCGACTGGGAGCGGACCCGCTCCCGTGCCAGGGCTGCGGTGCATGAGATCGCAGTCGATCTGGTGGAGCTCTACAAGGAACGCATACAGGCGGAAGGATATGCATTTTCACCCGATACACCCTGGCAGCGGGAGTTCGAGGACTCCTTCCCCTTTACTGAGACCCCTGATCAGATGCGCGCCATAGATGAGATAAAGGCCGATATGGAACAGCCGCGGCCTATGGACAGGCTCGTCTGTGGCGATGTCGGCTTTGGCAAGACTGAGGTCGCATTAAGGGCCGTCTTCAAGGCGGTCCAGGATGGCAAGCAGGTTGCAGTGCTGGTCCCTACAACCTTGCTGGGCCAGCAGCATGCCCAGAACTTCAAGGAACGTCTCGCATCCTTCCCGATCCGGGTGGATACACTGTCGCGTTTTTCCACCAGCAGCGAAGCGCGACATGTGCTTGCCGGGTTGGCAAGCGGCAGCACCGATGTGGTCATAGGCACGCACAAGCTGCTCCAGGAAGGCGTGAAGTTCAAGGACCTCGGGCTTGTAGTTGTTGACGAGGAGCAACGCTTCGGCGTTACGCACAAGGAGGCGTTGAAACGCATCGCAAAGGGAGTGGACATGATAACGCTTACCGCAAACCCTATACCTCGAACACTGGAAATGGCACTCACCGGCATAAGGGAACTGTCGTTGATCAATACTCCGCCGGTGGAGCGCAGGCCAATACTCACGTATGTAGGTGAATATGATGAATCAGCTGTAGTGGAGGCCATCCGGAGAGAGCTGCTGAGAGAGGGTCTCGTATTTTATGTTCACAACCATGTGCATGACATCAACCTTATTGCAGAACGATTGAGATACCTGGTGCCCGTTGCCCGTGTAGCGGTGGCGCACGGGCAGATGGATGAGTCCGTGCTGGAAAAGGTAATGATAGACGTATGGGAGCGCAAGTACGATGTACTCGTCGCCACCACCATAATCGAGTCAGGTATAGATGTGCCGGAAGCCTCCACGCTGGTGGTGGACAGGGCTGACCGGCTTGGACTGGGTCAGTTGCACCAGCTCAGAGGGCGTGTAGGTAGGGCCGGGCAACGTGCTTATGCTTACTTCCTGTATCCCAGGCAGAAAGCTCTTGGCGAAACCGCATACGAGCGCCTACGAACCATTGGAGAGAATACCGAGCTGGGAGCTGGATTCAAGATAGCCATGAGGGATCTGGAAATCAGAGGCGCCGGCAACCTACTCGGTCGGGATCAGAGCGGCCATATCTCTGCCGTCGGCTATGACCTGTATGTCCAGATGGTTGCTGAGGCGGTCTCGGAGATAAAAGGGGAGCCGGGGAGAGTGCTCCCCCAGGTGGCAATCGACCTGCCGATCAAGGCATCCATACCCTCGAGCTATATAGCTAGGGACGATATCCGTCTCGAGGCTTACCGGAAACTTGCGGGTGCTCTCACCTATGAGGCAATAGACGAGATCCAGGAATCATGGATAGATCGATTCGGACCCATTCCGAAAAGTGCACTAGTGCTCCTCCAAGTCGCCAGGCTGAAAGTGGCTTGCATCGACAGAGGGATATCAGATGTCACCGTCACTCACGCATCCCCGGAACAGACCAGGCTGATGCTGGCGAGCAAGCCAACCGGCGCCACGGCGAAGCGTTGGGCTGGAAACACACTGGGTAGGACAATGCCTTCCACTGATTCAGGCGTGCCGGGAAGATCGGACACTACAGGAGGAAAGGGGACTGGGGGAAGAAAGACCGCAGGGATGGGGATGGGGATGTCGGGCAGGAATGCCTATGTTGCTCGAATCTCGCCAGTATCTCTGCTCGCCTCCGCAGAAGTACGCTTGGCGCGCCTCTACCCCGAGGCAATCTACAAAGAAGGCACTCATCAAATAGTGACGGTGATCAGCAACCAAGAAGAGCTGCCGAATGCTCTACGCGATATGATCACCGATCTGTTACCGGAAAAGCAGGCAAACGGTCAGTAAGCCGGTAACACCCGGTAAATACTCCACCGTACGCTATGGACCCGGTGACCTGGAAAAGCCACCAGCCTCATTCACCTAGCTGCCGCTTGCCACACCAGGTACCTCAGAGCCGTCTGAGCCAGAGCCACCGGGAGCGCCATCGCCAACCACTGCAGCCTCGGGAGCGCCATCGCCAACCACTCCATCACCAGAGACACCAGGCTTGGATTTGGGCTTGAACAGCGTACCGACCTCGCCCGATACATGCCCGTTACCGGGATGGACTGGCCTGCCATAAGCCTCGTCGACTAGAGATCCAACCTCCTGGCCATCGATGGTCTCCTTCTCCAGAAGTGCATGGGCAACCGCATCTAATCCTTTGCGATGTGTAGTGAGCAAGCGTTCGGCCCGCTCTTCCTGCTCACGCAGTATCTTAGCCACCTCGGCATCTATGACCCTGCTCGTATCCTCCGAATAGTCCCTTGAATGCATAAGATCCTCGCCAAGAAAAACCATGCCCTGCGACCCCCAGGCCATAGGACCGAGTTCGGAACTCATCCCCCATTCCCTTACCATCTTCCGGGCTAATTCAGTATTGCCGACCAGATCGTTAGCGGCGCCCGTGGACAGGTCACCATATACAATGAGTTCTGCAGCCCTGCCTCCCATCCTCACGGCAAGAGAATCTTCGATCACCTCTCTTGGATAGAGATGCCTCTCCTCGGCTGGTAGCTGCTGGGTGACTCCGAGTGCCATACCCATAGGGAGAATGGATACCTTATGGACAGGGTCAGCGTGCGGAAGGATATAAGCTAGCACGGCATGACCACCCTCATGATACGCCACCCGTTCCTTTTCCTCATCGGAAAGCACCAGGCTCTCCCTTCGCTGCCCCATAAGAACCCTGTCGCGTGCGACCTCGAAATCCTCCATCTCGATCTGCGGAGATCCCCTTCGTACAGCATACAGCGCAGCTTCATTCACCAGGTTGGCCAGATCTGCACCACTCATGCCAGGCGTTCCTCTGGCAACCGTCTCCAGGTCCACATCAGGACCTATCTTCATGTCCTTGCAGTGAACCTTAAGGATTGGAAGGCGCTCTTCCAGATCGGGAAGAGGTACGACTATCTGGCGATCAAACCTGCCAGGCCGGAGAAGGGCAGGATCGAGAATATCAGGACGATTGGTTGCTGCAATGATAACAATACCTTCCGCTGGATCGAAGCCGTCCATCTCAGAAAGTATCTGATTGAGCGTCTGCTCCCGCTCGTCATGCCCGCCACCCAATCCGGCACCGCGTTTGCGGCCTATCGAATCTATCTCATCGATGAAGATTATGGCAGGAGCCTGCTTGCGGGCGGTACCGAAGAGGTCACGCACCCTGCTCGCTCCCACCCCTACAAACATCTCCATGAAGTCGGACCCGCTTACGGACATGAAAGGCACCCCTGCCTCGCCCGCCACGGCTCTGGCCAGCAAGGTCTTACCTGTGCCTGGAGGACCCACGAGAAGTATTCCCTTGGGGATACGAGCGCCGACCTCAGCAAATCGTTGCGGAAATTTGAGAAAATCGACCACCTCTGAGATTTCGGTCTTAACTCCTGGATAACCTGCCACATCGTTGAACGTGGTCTTTGGACGATCAGCACTGTATACACGCGCCTTGGATCTTCCTATGGACATCACACCGCTCATCTGGCCCTGTGCCCGGCGCATTATCCAGATAAATACTGCAACCATCAAACCGATGAAGATGATGTCGGGCAACAGCGTCGACAGTAGGCTCGGACTGGGTGTAACAAAACTGGTAGCCACTCCATTCTTCTGCATGAGCTGAAGATCAGCGCTGACCGAAGGTTCGGGACCCGTAACCGTATAGCTCTGCCCATTGCGGAGCTTTCCGGTAACCGTGCCGTTGTTGTTGTTGACAGTAGCAGTTGCAACCTGCTTATGCGTCACGTCGGATAGAAACGTTGTGTAGTTCAACTGCTTGGGAGCCGGACCCGACTTCAGTGAGGGCAGGAAAAGTACGACAAGCACCACAAGTATCAATAGCGGAAAGACCCATCGCCAGCTTTGATTGGGCTGCGCGGGCTGGTTGCCCTGACCGCTCTGCTGTAATGGCGAGAATCTCTGCTGGCGTTTGTTTGGTGGTGGCGAACTCATTAATTATCCATAGTATGCCTATTCAGACCCTGCAGGTACGCAGGAGGAACCTACGCCCTATCTTACAGCATCTAACCAATGATAAGACCGGCGCTGCACGCTACCGTGTCACAATCAATCGGGCGGCCGGCAAACATATGTGCCGTTCACTTTACCAGCAAAGACGCTGCGATGGGAATGTAGGATGGGCATTGAGCTATCCTGGGTGATCATGGAGGAAGCCAATCGAGATAATGGTGCTTTGCCGGCCGGGGAATCGAAACGCCGGTTGCCAGCTGACGCATCCATGAACGAGCCAGAGGTTGGAAAGCCGGGGAATCAGTCACTGGCTGGGGCACCAGGCAGATGGCCAGGACAGGAACCGGCAAACCGTGTGCCGGCAAACCCTCGATCCAACGGATCACTTAAGCGGCGCCAAGCCCTGATCTGGCTGGGTCTGGCCGGAACAGGATTCGTCGTAGGCCAAGTCATCTCAGGATTGCTGGTTGCGGTAGTGGCACTGGTATTGGGCAAGGAAGGCAGCTTAGGAAAGCTGATCAGCTCCTCGTCACCGCCCGCCTGGATAATCGTAACCGAACTGGTGGGCATATGGATAGGTTTTGCCGGAGCGGTGGTACTGGCAAGCAAGGCATTCGGCACTGGCCGTATCCGCAACGATATGGGGTTGTCCTTCAAGCCTATCGATCTGGCTATCGGGCCTGCAACGGGCCTGCTCTCCCAGGTTGTCCTTATTCCAGCTCTGTACATACCCATAAGGATGGTCTTTCGCAACCTGTCCAACAAGCTGTCAGCGCCTGCCCACGAGCTGACTGGAGGATTCCATGGCTACGATCTTCTAGTGGTCGCAGCACTCGTAGTGATAGTCGTTCCGGTAATCGAGGAACTTTTCTTCCGGGGATTGCTTCTCAGTTCTCTGTTGGCCCTCTTCGCTGGCAACGGCAAGCGCGCAGGGCCTGCAATGGCCGTCATCATCGGAGGCATCCTCTTCGGTCTTGCGCACTTCGAGCCGTTGCAGCTACTCGGTCTCGCCTCGTTCGGGGTAGTACTCTGCGCTATCGCATATAAGGCGCGGCGTATAGGCCCCACGATCCTCGCCCATGCCACCTTCAATCTTGTGGCCATGATTGCCATAGCCGTAACGGTGTCACAGCCTCGGTAACGTTGGCACGGCAAATGAAGCACAGGTCCTGGCCACGCATCCCTCTTCTCGCACATATCATGACATGGGTTGCACTCGCAACCACGGTGGGGGTAGTCCTTTGGCAGGTCCATCCTGCGCTACTGCTTTCCACCACCACTGATACTGGAGGGGATACCGGGGCCCATGTCATAATGGCTTCGTGGATGGCGAGTCACCTGCTCACCCACTTTCACCTCACCGGCTGGTACCCCTGGTGGTTCGATGGAATGCCTATCTATTCGTTCTACTTCATCTTTCCCGATCTGTTGGCGTCCATAGCCGGTTACGTGATCCCTTATGCAGTAGCGTTCAAGCTCGCCACCATAGCTGGGTCATTGATGCTTCCCCCCGCAGCTTACGCATTCGGGCGGCTGGCCGGCATGGAACGACCCTATCCTGCCGTGCTTGCGGCATTCACCCTGCCCTTCCTGTTCGACCAGAGCTTCACGATTCTCGGGGGCAATCTATTTTCCACCTTTGCCGGGGAATACTCCTACTCATTCGGAATGGCACTTGCGCTCATCGTACTGGGTCTCACCTTCAGGGGGCTGCGCACGGGACGGTACAGGGCGATTACGGCGCTGATCCTGGCGGTATGCGTGCTGAGCCACTTGGTTGCAGCACTTTTTGTGACAGCCGGCATGCTCGCAGTGCTCGCTCTGTGCGGGCCATCAACTCGCAGGACCTGGTGGATAGTCTCGACAGGCGGGGTGGCGGCCCTCCTGGCGGGATTCTGGGAGTTGCCGTTCGTGGCATACCAATCATACACGACAAGTATGGGGTACGTGAACACCACCCATTTCATGAAGATGCTCTATCCCGTGGCAGATCGCTGGGCGATATGGCTTGCACTGGCCGGGCTGGTGTTTGCAACTGTCAAGAGATCGCGTCCGGCACTGCTGCTTGGCATCTTGGCGATCATCTTTGCTGTAGCTTTTGTGCTTGATCCACAGGGGAAATTGTGGAACGAACGCCTGATCCCGGTGTGGCTCCTCTGCGTGTACCTCATGGCTGGTTACGCCACGGCATATTTTGGCGTAGCCGCAGGCAGGCTATGGAAACGATGGAGAACCGTTTCGTACAGGCACCCCGAGCACCTTACAAGGCGTTTCATGGAACGCCTGGAACGCTACAGGTCCGTACCGCGCAGGCCAGGGGAGATAGGGGTTCCCATAGCTGCCACGGCCCTCTGCCTGGCCGTAGTACTGCCTTCGGTACTCGTCAGCCCAACTTCGGGTGGAGTGGACTTGTTCGACCTGGTACACATAGAGCACAACAATGTAACAGATTGGGCAGCATGGAACTACTCCGGTTACCAGTCGAAACCCGCCTGGCCCGAGTTTCACGGCCTCATGCAGGAAATGTCCAGAGTAGGCAGCAGGTACGGATGCGGCCAAGCCATGTGGGAATACAGCCACTCCCTCAACAGGTTCGGAACCACCGAAGCGCTGTTCACCCTGCCGTACTGGACTCACTACTGCATAGGATCGCTGGGCGGGCTACTCTTCGAATCTTCCCCCACCACTCCGTACTATTTCATGATCCAGTCCGAGCTGTCCCCTGCTCCGTCCGATGCCATGGCCGGCCTGCCTTACGGTCCTTTCAATATGGAGCTGGGAATCGAGCACCTGCAGATGATGGGCGTACGATACTTCATGGCTTCCTCTCCCAGCGTTCAGGTCGCAGCATCAGCCGATCACAACTTATCTCTGGTGGCCACGAGCGGGCCATGGCGCTCTGAATATAATGGCCGCATGCTCGACACCACCTGGAAGGTATATCTCGTACACCGTGCAGCGCCTGTGAAGGCACTGGCACGGATGCCTGTGGTGCTGCGGGATACCGGAGCATCACCTACGTCATGGTTGCCCGTCTCACTGCGCTGGTTCGACACCCCAAAGGACTGGAACACGTACCTGCTGTCGGGCAACCTGCCGTCCCCTGCTCGGTCGTCGCCTGCTCGGTCGTCGCCAAAACGGCCCACCGGCACTTCCCTGCCACCAGACAAGGTAACCGGTATACGCATGGGGACGAGCACCATCAGCTTCACAGTATCGAAGGTTGGAATACCAGTAGTCGTCGACGTGTCTTACTATCCTGCCTGGCACGTAACGGGGGCTTCCGGGCCGTACCGGGCCGTACCCAACTTCATGGTGGTGATACCCCACTCTCACAAGGTGACCCTCCACTACGGGTCAACTCCTGCAGGTAGTGCAGGTGTCGCTCTCTCCGGTCTGGGCGTGCTCGGCTGGCTGGGCCTCGCTGTACGCGGGCGACTGCTGCTCGTCCGCAGGAACCGCTGAGCACTGAGCCTCTAAACTTGGCAACGCTCGACAGTGGCCAAAATTGCTTACCGGTGACAACAAGAGTGCTTTTATAGATATATACTATTTTATAGATGATAACTTGCGATGGATGCTCGAAAGTAGTGTAGTGGTTTGATGGTTCCACTAAATGCGAAGACGGCTTGGACGCATGCGGGTGTAGACCGTTCTGACCGCCCGGCGATACTCGTCGAAGGTCTGACCAAATCCTACAAGTCCGTGCAAGCCCTTAAGGGGATAGACCTGGATGTACCTAAAGGGACGGTGCTCGGCTTGCTTGGCCAGAACGGTGCAGGCAAGACAACGGCGGTAAGAATACTGACCACGCTGGTGAAACCCGACGGAGGATATGCCGAAGTGGCTGGCTTCGATGTCGTCAAGGAAGCGAGAGCACTTCGATCACACGTAGGGCTCACCGGGCAGGACATGGCTCTCGACGATCACCTAACCGGTCGCGAGTCTCTGCAGATAGTAGGGAAGCTCTACCATCTCGGAGCGAAAGAAGCCAGTAAACGTGCAAACGAATTGCTCGAACGCTTCTCACTGAGCGATGCCGCTGGCAGGACGGTGAAGACTTACTCAGGCGGTATGCGGAGGCGCCTTGATCTTGCCGCCAGCCTCATAGGCGATCCTCAGATACTCTTCCTGGACGAGCCAACCACCGGTCTCGATCCGCTGAGCCGTACATCCCTGTGGGAAATAATCGAAGGGCTTGTAAAGGAGGGAACCACCCTGTTGCTCACAACCCAGTACCTGGAGGAGGCAGATAGGCTGGCTCACGATATAGCCGTCGTGGACTCCGGGCTGATCATTGCCAGGGGAACTCCGGAACAGCTCAAATCAATGATCGGAAACGACATCCTGGAGATCCAGCTCGAAGATGTATCCCAGATCGACCAAGCGTTGTCCATGCTCGGGTCGGTAAACTCGATCACTTTACACGGAACCGATCCTGCAGATGGCAAGCTATCGGTGGCGTTGCACGAAGGCAGCCAGCAGGTGGCCGGAGTGATCCGAGCTATGGACGACAGGGGTATCGTACTCGCGGACATAGCGCTGCACCGCCCGAGCCTGGATGACGTATTCCTCACCCTCACCGGCCACGGAACGGGGGATGCACAAGGGAACAACCGGATGAAGGGTACAAGGACGCAGACCGTCACACTCGATCCCACACAGGTCGGCACGACCACTGAAAGCACGCCGGCGGTGAGAGTGGAAGCAGGGCCAGAAGTGGAAGTGGGACGGGCGACTGCGGCAGAGACCTTGCGCGATGTCGCTCATATACCGCCCATCAGCAAGCGTATATCGTCGTTCGTGGGCGACTTCATGGCGGTAATGCATAGGAACCTCCTCCGTTATATACGCCTGCCCAACCTGATCGTGTGGAACACCGTACAGCCAGTCATGTTCGTGCTGCTGTTCACTTACGTCTTTGGAGGCATCATCAAGTTTGTTGTCCATCAGGCGTACATAGACTTCCTGATGCCCGGTATATTCATCCAGGCTGCAGTTTTCGGCTCCACCCAGACGGGTATCGGGATATCGGAAGATATGGACAAGGGAATGATAGATCGATTCAAGTCGCTGCCTATGGCCCGCATGGCCGTACTCGCAGGTAGAACCATGTCGGACTCGGTGCGCAATGTCGGTGTCGTCCTACTGATGAGCGGCGTAGGGGCACTACTCGGCTTCAGATTCCATAACGGCATCGTCCCTTTCGTGGTAGCCCTTGTACTGGTGGTCGCGTTCGGCCTTGCCTTCTCATGGATTTCAGCCGTCATAGGCTTGGTGGCCGGTGACCCTGAATCCACCCAGGCGGCCGGCTTTGTGTGGATACTGCCCCTGACTTTCGCCAGTTCCGCTTTCGTACCCGTGGCATCCATGCCCGGATGGTTGCAAGCATTTGCCAAGGCCGATCCGGTAACGCATGCCGTCGATACGCTTCGCGTGCTACTCTCCGGAGGTGCACTGCAGGTATCACTGCTGGAAACGCTGGCATGGATCGCAGGCATCCTGATGGTTTCGATACCGCTGGCCGTGTGGCTCTACATGAGAGCTGCATGATCCATACAGATGAAGCACGTCTGGCTAGGAGCGTGGGACAGAACCGTACTACGATATAAATTGAACACAAGATATTGTGGTTGCTTTACGGGGGAACCACAATATATAGGGTTACCGGGTTAACAGCCGGGGGTTCTGACTCACGCTCCTAGTAGGCAAGCCGGCGGTCAATGCCTAACGGCTACATCTTACGGCTACATCTGGAGAAAGTGGCAATAGCCTGATACATCCAGCGAGTGGCCTTGGCCGCAGCTATGGACTCATCATCAGCGCCGGAATCGTAACAGCCCCAAAAATACCAGATGGTTCGGCGTCTACCACCACCGCGACCGGTCTTGTGGCCTGAACGATCAGTACCGACGAGCCGGCAGATGAGGACAGATTCTTTCCTGCCACCATCACCAGCGACATAGACCCTTTCACCACCTCGCTGGCCACAACCGTACCACCACCGGCGCCTGAACTCGATGCAGCCTTATGGACGGTCCCAGCCGCTTCACCCTGGGTAAGCAGTTTTACCGTGACATAGGCAGGCTTCCTTGCCAGGTCGGCTATCCCTATGGCCGCCTCTCCCGTGGCAGGAAATGGCAGTTTCGGCACCAACCATCTCCGAGCACCGTTACTGAACGACGGCGCTATGCCGAAAAGAGGCTTTGGTGAAGCTGATGGTGGCGCCTGCAACGAGCTGTCGACCATAACTCCCGTACCATGGGTAACTTTCAGTCTCAGCTCATATGGGGTCGACAGTGGTAAGCCAGGGATATCGTTGGCAAGCATGGAGTAAATTGACCGTGGTTTTACGATGAGTCTGAGAGGGCCTACCTTGCCTCCACCGAAGGTAAAGATAGCAGACATTTTGACAGTTTTATCCCCTGGGTTGAATACGTGAAATGCCACCACCGACCCGACCTGATCCCAGTTCACTGGGAACCACCATTTCCCGGCCGTAGATGGTGAACCAAGAGTAAGGGCCATGCCGCCAGCCGGAATGGTCGATCCACCGGTAGAGCCAACCTGCAGCTCTGCTGCTGTTACTACGCCAGAAGTGGCCTTCACCACTGTGGCTAGCGGCACTCTGGACACCGCATGATGTCCCAAGTTCTCCACTACCAGGCCGGAAGGTGGCACTACAATACCCTGGTAAGCTGCCGGTGAAACCATCTCGCCGGATGCGGCAGAACCAAACGACAGGTTGACCACAGCGGGAGTCGTTCCTGGATCGAGAAGCTCCAGAAACAGCCGATCTCCACCTGCTGTAGATCCGTCGGCAAAGTACCACTGATCCGCCCCATGGGAAGCGCATGGAGCTGCCGACCACCCGGTAAACCCGGAATCCACCTCGCTGGCTCCCACCCCTCCCCCGTTTACCAGAACATAAGCACCAAGAAACGGACCCTTCAGAATGCTGGCGAGGTCAACTGATACCTGCCCATACGCCGGCACCACAACACTGCTAAACCTCTCCAGCCCGGCAGTGGAGACCACCCTGACTCTAGCCGGTATGGGAATGGGCCTCGAAGAGGTGAGCACGATACTCGCCGGTGCTGGGCCGGAGCTCCCCGATCCTCCTGGGCAGGACCATTCGACAGACTGGGCCGCGCCAGCCACCACCACCGCAGAAGCAGCGCCTCCACTGGACCCCGGTAACGGACCTATGGGTGCCCTAGATACACTGGCATCCACCAAGCCGATACCAGCAACAATGACCACGATCGCCACCGCCACAGTAATCCGCAGGCGCAAATCACCTGATTTCAGTAATGACAACTTTAGCAATACAGGCTTCAACAATGACACGGTGCTCAACAGAGCGCCCCTTCCGAGGCCCTCCGGCGACGTCGCAAGGATGCAATATACGACAGGCAGAGTACCCAAAGAACAAGCTGTGCAACTGCAAGTACGGCCATGTACCATGGTGAACTCGAACCCGGTAGGCGGGCGCGTAACGGTTCTGTATTGACAAATACCTCGTAACCACTGGTTCCGATCAGTTCCGAGAGGTCGTTCTGGAAACGCAGTCCGTTGACAACGCCAGGAACAGTCCCTATCGAAGGTGGATCCTGGACACCAGGTATAATTGGCGCAAGAGCTGATGCCACAACTATATAATGTATATTATAGCGAGACATCAGCGATCCAAGGGTAGCGGTCTTGTGCGCGAGCGCAAGCTTCATATCACTTACTACGCCTGGCAATGTATCCGTCCGGCTGGAACTCCATAAGGACAGCTCGCTGGCCGTCCATCCTGGCGTGACCGCATAAGCGAGCCCAGGTACAAGGACCGAACTTGCCGACGGTAGCACCTCAGGGCTGCCCAGCCAGAGCGTCCGGCTGGTTCCACGTACAGCCGCCGGCGGAGCAGCACTGCGATATCCCGTAGCTGGAAGTCCGAGGCGGCCGCTAGCGGAAAAGGCGATCACGGGCCATGCGATGAGCACCAGCAACAACACTGCTGCTGCCCCGGCTACGCCCATCCATCTCCGGTTGCGAGTCTGGCCTACTCGGGCATTCTGAGCATCCTGCATCGCATGGAACCTCTCCACCAAGCCATCGAACCCCAACCCTATGGCAAGGCATACGGAGACGCCTGCAACAGCCAACAACACGCCAGAAGGTATCCCGAATGCGCCCAACCATCCTTGCCCGGACAGCCATATGACTATCCACGATAGGATGGCCACAGACCACGCCGACACAATTCCTCGCAACCTCCACCTGTGCGAGGCCGTGAACACGGCAGCAAGCGCCAGTAATGCGAACCCGTAGGAAAGTGGCCCGGCTTGAAAGCCACCTTCGGTGAACTTCATCAGATCAATCCACCTCACGCTCGACAGGGAGGCCAGAAGATGCGCGCCCGTAATAGCCGGCGTGCCGGAACCTGCCAGCGAAACAAGCGACCAAGGCGCCAGCAGGACAAAGGCAAAGGCCGCCCCTACGACGCAGGAGAGGAGAGGCTTCAGTGCATCCCTCCCGGCGCCCACACCTGCAACCGCACCCACACCGATGCCTGCACCACCAGCACCTGCATCTGCGCGTGTACCCGCACCGACTCCCGTATCGCTGGCGCCATCGCCTGCTCCACTCCCTGCATCTTTCCCTACACGCATGTTTTCACCAGCCTGCACCTCGGTACCAAGCCATCCTCCCGTCACCACACGGCCAATAAACAACCCAATTGCGACCACCAGCGGGGCAAAAAGCAAGCCAGGGACAAACATCGCGAAGACAGCAGTCACAAGAGCCACCCTGACGATGCTCCCGGCGGACGGCATCCACCAGTGCATCCACCAGTGCACAGGCGCCACAGAGTATCCGTTGCTTGCACTACCGAACTCCCTTGTAGCCACAGCAACCACGAATGGCGCTCCCGCGTAGGCCACAAGGTCCTCCAGTTTCCCGCCGGAGATGTCACCATATGCAAGGGGAATGAACAGGTAGCTCAACGATAGGACAGTCCTTGCCAGGCGACTGCGGATGGGCCTGGACGCCACCCATATGCCCCATATACCTACTGGTACCAGCACCAACAGAAACACTTTCTGTGCCAGGGCAGGGGAACCCCCCGAAAGCAGGGACAGCAATCCAAGCACAAGAGCCGACGGAGATACGGGAGCTGGTGCTGAGAGGCCACTTACGCTGTATCCGGAGAAAAAATCATGCAGCATAACAGCCCATCCAGGAAACGGCAGCAACTGGTAGACAGCCGGCAGATGATGAAGCGCTATGCCTCTGTATCCATAAGCGATCACAACGACGGCAGGCAGCCAAGTGACGGCAGGCAGTTTCCTGCGCCAGGGTGCCCACCAGGGATCTTCATCCGACCCACGTGCTGCAGGAGGTTTGGCAAGGTGGGCGCTGCCTATCCCATGAAGCGACACGCGCCGGGCATAAGCTGATACGCGCGCCAATCCCCGGAGTTGGTATCGTCGCAGCCGAGAATCATCCACCCTCCTGACGGCATGTATCTCATCCCTTTTCTCTCGGATGCTGGACAAGTGGGTAAAAGCCCACCACCACCCACTCGCGATCGCTCTCACCCGGGAGTGCTGGCCGCCTATGGACGAAAGCACCATCTCGACCAGGCTCAGCAGGGCAAGTTGCGGGATAACCAGTAGGGAATGAGGAATATCGTACGAGCAGAGAACCGCCTGCAGCTCATGGCGCTTCTGCAACACCGAGAGGTCGTCTGTCCCTGCATCGAAAGGACGCAAATTGGAAGTCATGGCCTCCAGATGGCGTACCCTGGCCCGCGGGGCAAGAACCACGCGGCCTCCCGCAATCCTCACCCTCCAGGAAAAATCGATGTCGTCGCCCATAGCCTTGATCGATCCATCCATGCCGCCGACTGCATCCACCAGGTCCTTGCGAACCAGCATGCATCCTCCTGGTGCTGCAAACACCTCCACCGCGGTATCGTGCTGGCCGTGATCCACCTCGCCGTCCTCCACCCTCTCAACCGCTACCCCGCAACGGTCAACCGTCATCCCGAGGTGGAGAAGCACAGATGGGTGATCCCACTCCAGCATCTTCGGCGTCACTATGCCTGCCGTCGATCGATAGCTCTCTTCTACCATCTTGCGCACCGCATCAGGTTCCATAGCAACGTCGTCGTGGCATAGCAGGAGATACTGGGCACCTTCCACCTTGGATACCGCCAGATTGACAGCAGATGGATAGCCGGCATTCTCTTCCGCGCGAATGACATAAGCCTGTGGGAGCACTTCCGCAACCCTGGCGGCCACTGGCTCCCGGCTGGCAGAGTCCACCACGAACACGACCAGCTCAGGGTAGTCCTGAGCTGCTAAAGACTGCAGCTCTTCCTCAAACCATTCGCCTGGATCGTGAGCCACCACCACTGCCACCACTGACGGCAACGGCACTGTGTCCTGAGTGACAGCTGCATCCAAGGAAGTGTCAGGCTGCAACGCTGCATCATGGGTTGGACCGGTATGCACCGACCTGGCGTTTCCGGAATGACCGGAATGGCTTGCAGCATCATCCGTGTAGGTGCCTGGCCGACGTAACTTCTCACGCGCCAACTTGGCCTTACCGGAAGGACTTGTTGCTGCTTCATGCTCAGCCAAAGGGCATCACCATAACGAGCAGCACATTAGCAATAATACGCTCTGAACGTTTCACCTCATAGCCAATAAGTGATACCACGGCCACTGGCAGCTGCTGATGTCACGCTCCTGCTCGCTCACTTTGTACCGGGAAATACCCAGATCGAACAGGCCGAACAGCCTGCCAGCAAAATGTGGACAGCATGGTTAACACGGGAATTGCCTCCGGTAGATGAATCGGTAAGGAGTTAGTAACTATATAACTCCTGGTAATAGGCTTTTTTATAAAAGTGCTTGCAATTGTTTAATATAAATGTTATAATAGCTAGCAGAGGATGCGGTTCCACTCGAGGATAGGCTCCCGGACAAAGCGAAATAAGGTGATTTGTCCGCCCTATGCTTGATTGGCTCGTATATCCTTGTGCATGATGCACGTTATGTGCATAATACACATTCTTCAAAGTTACATTACACGGAGTCACGGCAAGATGTCAAGGAGGTTTGATATGGCTGGAGTAAAGGAATTAAAAGAGGAAGCTGCAGTAGTTGCAAAGAACGCTGCCTACGTAGCTGTAGGACTGGGAGTTATGGGCATCCAGCGTGCCCAGGTAAAGCGAAACGAGTTGGCAAAGCGTCTCGGGTCGCCCAGCCAGAATCTGGCTGACACCCTGTCGATTGCCAGGCACGACCTGACAGCAAGAGCAAAGGCTGCAGACAGCAAACTCGACGAGGTGCTGGATCGTATCGATACAAGCCTTGAGCCACTAGAGGAGAAACTGCCCGGCGAGGCCAGAGCCGCCCTGAAATACGCTCAACACCAGGCACGTACAACCAAAAGGCAAATCGCAGAGAAGCTGCTTTCCGGCACAGCCTGACAAGATCCGGTAGCAGTACACGTATTCCGGCAGGAAGCCACCCACCCCAAGTCCTGACTCCTGCCGGCTAAAAGCCAGGCTCTCCTTGCCCCCCTTGGGAGCGTCTGGCGATCGAAACGCCTACCGTACAATACGGTAGGCGTTTCGCATTTTAGAAGTCATGAGATCGGACTCTATATTGCACGCCTGCATACGACACCGCTATTATGGACGTCTTGGAGACGCTATGCCACATGTATTGACCACCAAACTTGCTCCTTCTTCGGATACCTTCAAGGACAACCGGGATACCATGCTCAGCGCGCTCAGCGAACTCGATGAGCAACTGGCCCTAGTGAAGGCTGGAGGTGGTGAACACTACGTTCAACGCCACCGGAATCGAGGGAAGATGCTAGCCAGGGAAAGGATCGAGCTCCTGCTAGACAGGGACTCTGCTTTCTTGGAGCTCTGCCCACTTAGCGCATGGGGCACCCGATTCGCCGTAGGTGCGTCATCGGTACTGGGCATTGGAGTGGTAAATGGAGTAGAGTGCCTTATCGCTGCCAGCGATCCCACCGTCAAGGGTGGCGCCTCCAATCCCTTCACAATGAAAAAGACCTTCAGGGGAGCCGACATAGCCATGGAAAATAGGCTACCCACCATAAATCTTGTGGAATCGGGCGGGGCGGACCTTCCCACGCAAGGCGAGATATTCATACCGGGCGGCAGGATGTTCAAGGACTTGACCAATCGCTCAGCTGCCAAGATACCTACCGTCGCCCTTGTCTTCGGCAACTCTACAGCAGGAGGAGCCTATATACCTGGCATGTGCGATTATGTTGTGATGATAGATAAGCGTTCAAAGGTGTTCCTGGGTGGTCCTCCGCTCGTGAAGATGGCTACCGGAGAAGAATCTGACGACGAGGAACTCGGTGGAGCAGCCATGCATGCCAAGGTATCCGGACTCGCTGATTATTTCGCAAAGGACGAGTTGGAGGCCATACGCATAGGAAGAGATATAATATACCGGCTGAACTGGCGAAAAGAGGGGCCAGGACCCTCCATGGAACCAGATGACCCTCTGTACGATCCCGAGGAGCTTCTCGGCATAGCTTCGGCCGATCCAAAAGTGCCCTTCGACCCTAGGGAAGTGATGGCCAGGATAGTAGACGGATCGCGCTTCGACGAGTTCAAACCGCTCTACGGAACCAACCTCGTTACCGGATGGGCATCCATTCACGGCTACCCTATCGGAATACTGGCTAACCACCAGGGCGTACTATTCAGCGAAGAAGCCGAAAAGGCCACGCAATTTATCCAGCTGGCCAACCAGACGGACACTCCACTGCTGTTCCTTCAGAACACCACGGGCTATATGGTTGGCAAGGTCTACGAACAGGGAGGCATCATCAAGAACGGAGCCAAAATGATCAATGCGGTGGCCAACTCGACAGTTCCCCACCTTACGATCATCCTCGGAGCTTCGTACGGAGCCGGCAACTACGGCATGTGCGGAAGAGCCTATAATCCGCGCTTCCTCTTTGCATGGCCATCGGCGCGTTCGTCCGTGATGGGCGCAGCCCAGCTGGCCGGCGTACTGTCTATAGTTGCTCGCCAGAATGCAGAATCCAGAGGGGTTCCTTTCGATGAGGAAGCCAATGAAGCCGTACGCAAGATGGTCGAGGACCAGATACTGGCAGAAGAGAAGCCATTCTACCTATCTGCTCGCCTGTACGATGATGGTATCATAGATCCACGCGATACACGTACCGTACTGGGTATATGCCTTTCCGTGATAGACAATACACGCTTCACGGGTGGAAATGGATACGGCGTATTCCGCATGTAAGGCGAAGGTCCAATGTACGAAGCGGCAGGCAAATCCATAAGGTTGATAGCGTACAGTGGCGTACGCCTGATCCGATCAGCCGGACACAAAGTCTGTCTGGCATCTTATTAGTAACAAGGAGTATCGCAATGGACTCGAAAGCAAGATGAGCGAGCAGGATAAGGTCGGCAACGCTCACGACCAGAAAGGCATGGTCACCCGCCCCATCGGGGGAGTCACCCGCCCCATCAGGAAACTGCTCATCGCCAATAGGGGCGAGATAGCGCGACGCATCATGGCAACGGCGCACGCCATGGGAATATCGTGCGTCGCCGTCTTCTCCGACTCAGACTCAGAGGCCCTCCACGTCAAGGATGCTGACGTGGCAGTCCGTCTTCCGGGAACAGCTGCGAAAGACACTTACCTGCAAATCGAAAAGATCATTGATGCCGTCAAGCGCTCGGGCGCTGATGCCATCCACCCAGGATACGGGTTCCTATCGGAAGACTCACGCTTTGCGTTGGCTTGCCGCGACGCAGGGATCACCTTCGTCGGACCCCCTCCTGAGGTGATAGCGGCTATGGGATCGAAACTTGCCGCCA
Organism: Actinomycetota bacterium; assembly: GCA_023379675.1. Classification (GTDB taxonomy): domain Bacteria; phylum Actinomycetota; class Acidimicrobiia; order Acidimicrobiales; family JAMCPL01; genus JAMCPL01. The sequence goes on from JAMCPL010000001.1 coordinate 75,015, forward strand.
AGGACATGATGGCACAAGCCGGCGTTCCCATCCTGCCCACCGTGGCAATAGAGGCGTCCACGATAGACTCGCAGGACCCGGAGTCCATCGGCAACTTGCTGGAAGAGGCAGGCAAGCTCCCTTGGCCTGTGCTGGTGAAGGCATCAGCTGGCGGCGGCGGGCGTGGCATGCGAGTGGTCGAGAACTCAGAGGACCTGCTGGAGGCGGTGACATCAGCAACCCGAGAAGCCTTATCGGCATTCGGCGACGGAACCGTCTTCCTGGAACCCTATGCAATCAATCCACGTCACATAGAGGTACAAATCGTAGGGGATAGTTACGGTAATGTGACACATCTCAACGAAAGAGAGTGCTCGATCCAACGCCGGCACCAGAAAATCATTGAAGAAAGTCCTTCCCCCGCGGTAGACGCCACACTGCGCCAAGCCCTGTGCGATGCAGCAGTGAAAGCTGCCACTACGATAAGGTACGTAGGTGTAGGAACCGTGGAGTTCATCCTGCTGCAGGACGGTACCTTCGCCTTCCTCGAAGTCAACACACGTATACAAGTCGAGCACCCTGTTACCGAACTGGTCTGCGGCATAGACATAGTGCGACTGCAGCTGGAAATAGCACAGGGTAAGCCGCTCGACATACCATCAATAGATACCACCATAAAGGGTCACGCCGTGGAAGCGAGGCTATATGCAGAGGATGTCACAAAGGACTGGCAGCCTTCCACCGGTACATTGCACCGTTTCGATATACCCGAGATGGACGGGATACGAGTAGACACAGGTGTCGCGAGTGGATCGGTAGTGAGCCCGTACTATGATTCAATGCTGGCCAAGGTCATATCGCACGGCAACACCCGTGCAGAGGCACTGGAAATGCTCGCCTCTGCACTGATGCGCGCGAGTATCCACGGAATCACCACCAACAGGAACCTGCTAGTGGCCATCCTCAGGCACCCGGAGATGGTAGCGGGCCAGATCGACACAGGTTTTCTGACCAGGCATACCCCATCCGACCTATCCCTGTCCACCGCGCCAGGCGAGCAGGGCAGGCTATACGCACTTGCCGCCGCACTTGCAACCCAGGCCACTTCACGAGAAAACGCAAAGGTGCAACGCCGGATACCTTCAGGCTGGCGCAATCTTCCTACCCAACCGCAATCGATCAGCTACGAGATGGACGATGGCACCGTCGTCACCGCCGGCTACGAATTCGATCGCTACGGTAAAACGGCACGGCTATTCGTCGACAGCAAGGAATGCCAAGATATCGCCTGCGTATCGTCTGTAGCGCAAGAGGTCAAGTTGGAACATCAGGGCATTTTGAAGCGTTTGCAAGTAGATACGGCAGGAAACCAGATATATGTAGATGGACCAGATGGATCGCTCGTGTTCAAAGAGGTGGAGCGATTCCCGGTCACCGGACATGAGTTGGAGATGGGATCCCTGGAAGCGCCACTTCCTGGCACCGTAATCAAAGTAATGGTAAGCGAAGGACAGCACGTAGAGGAAGGAGATCTGCTCTTCGCTCTCGAAGCAATGAAGATGGAGCATGAAGTACGCTCCCCAACGAACGGATTGGTGACATCGGTCTACGTCGGAGTAGGCGACCAGGTTGAAGCTGGCAAGATTTTGGCCGTAGTGTCCAACGACGAAGACAATACCTGAGTGATGGACAGTAACGCACGGTACGACCGCCGAGGGACACAACCGGTAAGGATAGGCAACTGCTCCGGCTTCTACGGTGACCGCTTGGCAGCCGCCAAGGAAATGGTGATGGATGGTCCTATAGATGTTCTGACTGGTGACTACCTTGCCGAACTCACCATGCTCATCCTCTGGAAAGCACGCAGCAAGGACCCCAAACGGGGCTATGCTACAACTTTCCTTACCCAGATGGAGGAAGTACTCGCAACATGCTTGGAACGCGGCATCAAGGTGGTGACCAACGCCGGAGGGCTCAACCCCGCGGGACTCAGCTGCAAATTGGCGGAACTGGCGGAAAGGCTTGGCATGAATGCGAACATATCGTATGTAGATGGAGACGATATACTGCCGGATGTGAATAAGATAATCGGTTCTGGCAATCCCCTTAACCACATGGACACCGGAACGAAACTCGACACCTCCACGAGCCCCCCTATCACTGCAAACGCCTATCTGGGAGCATCAGGCATACAGTCCGCCCTGGCCAAGGGTGCAGACGTAGTCGTGACCGGAAGGATAACCGATGCATCACTCGTTGTAGGGCCGGCCGCGTGGTGGCATGGATGGGGACGCGAAGACTGGGACAACCTTGCCGGTGCGGTAGTCGCAGGGCACGTCATCGAATGTGGTACCCAGGCAACTGGAGGCAATTATCCGTTCTTTCGGGAAGTTCCTGGCCTCGAGCACCCGGGCTTTCCCATAGCCGAAGTTGCCTCCGACGGGACATCGGTGATCACCAAACATGTTGGTACCGGCGGCCATGTGACTCCCGACACTGTCACTGCGCAACTCCTCTACGAAATTGCCGGCCCCTGCTACGCGAATCCAGACGTAGTTGCCGACTTCTCTACGATACGCCTGGATAATGTGGGTACAGATCGTGTGGAGATAAGCGGCGTGAAGGGCTACCCGGCTCCCGATAAGCTCAAAGTATGTATCAACCTTCTGGGGGGGTGGCGTAACAGTATCGGCTTTATGCTCACCGGCCTTGACATCGAGGGTAAGGCCGCACTCATCGAACGGACCGTACTCCACGAAATAGGGAGCAAGGAGGACTTCGGCGAACTCGACATGAGGCTTATACGCTGCGATCATCCCGATTACCCTGCGCATCAGCTGTCTACCGCTGAATTCCGCATCACCGTCAAAGACATCGATGCCAAAAAAGTAGGGCGGGCATTCTCCTCCAAGGCAATCGAGATGGCACTAGCCAGCTACCCGGGGCTGTACCTGACATCACTTCCGCAAGATGCTTCAGCTTACGGCATCTACTGGCCCGCCCTCGTCGATCCGCAATGGGTACACCAGCGGGTAGTGCATTACGATGGCACGGCGGAAGATGTAAGTGTATTACCTGAGCACACCCTGCCGCTGGCGGAGATCGAACGGGCACAGGAAATAGATGCCGGCAACAGGATGCAGGCTGGAAGTTACAGATATGCTCAAGCCGACCAACGAGTGCATAATAGCATACGACACGCTAACGATAATATCGTACAGCAAGATCCAGCTGATAGAAATTACAAGGATGCCACGAAGGCCGTCCAAACGGTCGATCAAGGCATGACTAGCGGTAGTGGCGATGCCAGTGGTGCTACTGCTTCACCTCGTACCATGAGGATACCACTGGGGACAATCATTGGTGCTCGCTCAGGTGACAAGGGGCCCAATGCCAACGTAGGATTCTGGGCAAGAAACGCCTTGGGATATAAGTGGCTTGCGGAAGACCTCACCGTCACAAAGCTGAAGGAACTACTGGAAGAGGCCAGGGATCTGCAGGTGGACCGCTACGAATTGCCAAACATCAATGCTGTCAACTTCGTCATACACGGCCTACTTCAAGAAGGAGTGGCTTCATCCACTAGGCCTGATCCCCAGGCAAAGGGTCTCGGCGAACAGCTGCGTTCCAGGTTGGTCGAGATTCCGCAGCACCTCCTCTAACGCGCTGCTCACCCAAAACGCCGCACGAGTGGTTACCCTATTTTTGCTCTTTCGTAACCATCCACATCCGCGACGGTCCCCGCCTGTAGGCCAGAACGGATGGCAGGGAAGCGGGGAGCTCGGAAGCTGAAGTCCAATCAGGTGTGCATTGGTCCCGGCGGCATCCAGGATGCGCAGGCGTTCAGGGCAGTCAGACGTCCATCGCGTCGACACCGTGCTTGGCAACAGTCGAGATGTGGAAGCGTTCCTTGGCTAGGAGCGTGGGACAGAACCCCCGGCTGCTAACCCGGTAACCCTATATCTTGTGGCTCCGCCGTAAGGCAACCACAATATCTTGTGTTCAATTTATATCGCAGTACAGCTCTGTCCTACGCTCCTAGGACAATTCGGCGTGGACGTTGGGGATGGATCCCAGGTCAGCCTGGGCTCACCTCCAGAATGACATCCTTGGTGATAGTCTTCGTGTTACATCCGGTCCTACCCCCGTGAAGCGAGCGTCCTACCCGCGCCCCAGGAAACCACTCATGCCAAGCGACCTGCTGTCTGCAACAGCTGAGGCATTGTCGACGATGGCGTGCTGTTCACGTAGTACACACTTCCTTTGGCATTGAGCAAGTAGTAGATGTCGAGATATCCTTTTGGGTCATAGGAACGGGTAAGCGCAGAGGACGATACACCAAACGTCCAGTCTGGATTGGTGAAGTTGGACCCAGCCAGGCTCTGTGCAAACTGCTGCATGGACGGACCGGACTGGCCAAGATCCTTGTACAGTTCTATTTCCACCACATGGACCCCATCCGCACTGAGCTTACTCAAGTTTTGTGCCATAGTACGCGTACCGGCCTGACACGACGAGCACCAAGTGGATACAAACCACAGAAGCGTAGGCTTGCCTTGAAACGATGCAACGCTTTCCTGCTGGCCGGTCAGGGATGTAAACGTGCCGTTGGGAGCAGGGTAGCCTACCGCAGGTACAGCACCTACAGAGTTGGCACCCGGCTTGGAAGCTGCACTCGATGGTGTCGGCGAATTGGCGAAGTGGAGGCCGAGCACAAGGCCCGCAATTACCACGATTGCGGTTACGGCGCTGGTCCAGCCAATCTTTCTCCGGCGAGCCGCCTTCTGCATCTCCTGACGACGCCGAGCCCTGTTTGACCCAGGCTGGCGCGCTTGGTCATTTATCCCATGGCCTGCCCGGCGCGACCTCGCCTGGCTGACCTGCTTGGTACCGGCATGGCCATTGCTGCGGTGCCCACCCTGGCGAGAGCTGTCATTACCTGGCTCAGATGTCATGCTGCTCCTGCTCATACGGTGACCTCCTTGCTGTCTTCGCTGATCATGTCGTGGCAATCATCTGGTTCGCCACTGTCCAACTCATCTTGTCCAAGTACACATCCGCCATCGCTCAAGCAGGTAGCTGTTGCCAAACGGTGCAGTCCCCACCATGCGCTGAATACCAGCAAGACCAGTCCTCCGGCCAGAAAATCTGCTTGATGGACGGCAAAGACATGCTGGATGCTCCCAGTTGTATCGTAAAGACCCATTCCAGTAGCCCCGACAAAAGCAAGGATGGTAGGTATGACTGGCGTACAGCACAGAAAGCTTGGCAACAGACTTGCCACCAGGGCGAAACCTCCCAGCGAACCAGTCGCAACACGGCCTGCCGCTACCCGTCGCATAGCGTACACTTGGATACTCAGGACCAGGCTCATGGCCAGCCCAAATAAGAGAGACCAGATGAGCAAACCTGCATTTAGATAGTCCCAGTTGGCGAATTCCATACGCTGGGTGTAGGGAAAAGGCAAAAGAATCGTGTACGCAACAGTAACAGCAGCGGCCACCACTACAAACCCCACTACACGACCAGGAGAACCCAGAACATCCAACAACGCATCCCATAAGAGGCTATAGCGGGACCGGAACTGCTCAGATAATTTCACAGTGCATCCTTGTCATTTGGATACCCTAGAGAGGCAATCTCCGAAGCGCCAGCCCGCCAACGTACATGCAGTATGCATTAATTGCAGTCTGACTCTCCTCCAATGATCAGACCCCACATGGGGTGTCGACACCCCCGACCCGGTTGTCCCCGACAAACTGCCATGGTGCGTACTGGTCTGCCACTGAGGCACTCAGGGTGAAGTGCCCGGAGGTACTCGTCCGGTGGTGGGAGAGACCAGCTCGATCGAAGGGCCGTACCCACGACGACACGTATTGCAAGCGGCGCCCTCCCGGGTAGTAGAGCTCCAGGGTAAGCCGCGCCCGGCACCCGCTGATAGATACCTGCTCGACAGTTGCGCTGGCGTAGAGCGCTTCGGGATCGACCCCCGTAGCCAGATCGCGGGTGAACATGGCGGTCACCTTAGACTGAGCGGACACGACCGTAGCGAGGGGCGCGACCGAACGAGTGGAGTATACGGCCAGAACCGCGGAGGAAAAGTTGGCGTAGTCATTGACGACCGACCACTGCTCTGCACTGAGTGCGTACCGGGAAGTAAACCGAACCCAGTGTCCGGCAACGTATTCCTCCATTGCCGATGTTTTGGAAGACGAGCCCGGGGTTGCAGCAGGGTCCGACGATGCCGACGCGGTGATACCCCACGCCGCTCCGACCCCGACGAGCGCCACTAGGGCAACGACTGCCACGACATGTGCCCGGAGCCAGTGCTGCCACGAGGATAGCCTCTGCCAGTATGTCATGAATTCCGATTATACTTCTGAACCTGGTCTGTTGGCACGCGGCTCGCAGATAGCCTCTGCCAGTATGTCATGAATTCCGACGATACCCCCCACTTCCAGCCTGGACGCACGATGCTCTACGCCGTAGGAACCGGAAAACAGGTAACCATACTTGCGCTTGTACGCCGGATATTCTCGATGCGCATGGATGAAAACGGCGGGCAAATCACCTTGGTCCCATCCCAATCGATGGTACGCCCATCTACGCTGGCGCCACCGGCGTCCATGCCATGCAGAACAATCCCTACCCGCTCCGGCAAAACATAGGAACCTTCCCGTTCCCAGGTAACGGTGGCTGCATCTGCTTCGGTAGAAAACTTCAGCCTGTCCAACCTGGATTCCCCATAACCGTCCCCATCGTCATCGTAACAGACCCCGTAAGCGTTGCCCGCCTCATCCGGCCAGATGTGGAATGACAGGAGTTCCGGCCGGTGTGATGGGTCCAGCGGACCTGGATGGCTGCCTGCCCACGCATCGTCGAGCGGGATTACCGATCCGTGGCGAACCAGCACCGGTATCTCCTCTAGGCCACCCGGCAGTCTAACTACCCTACCACCGAGCAACGGGCTCGATTCCCGGCGTATACGGGAAATGGCGGTATCAGCCGCAAGCACAGGAACAGGCGGACCTACCGGACCTACCGGACCTACGCCAGAAGTGTCGCCAGCGACTGCACTGTAGGCATTCTGATCGTCGTGGCTCCTGCTGGAACCAACATGGCTTCTGGCCTCATGTTCACCAGGATTACCCGGACATTCATAGTTGCCTGCATGCGATCCAATAATGTGAGCAGGGCAGCCTATGTCACCCCACAGCGATGACCACCAGCCTCTTGGCAGCCTCACTGTACGAGATCTGCAAGAAGGCAAAGTTATTGGAGCAACGAGCAGCGCTCCACCCAGCATGAAAGCGTCATCCACCCCCCAGAGCAATAGACCCTGATCCTGATCCTGATCCTGACCCTGATCGAACCCCATATTCCCCAACGATCGCACCAGCGGCATGCCGGTCTTACTTGCCTCGTGAGCAAGAGTATACAAGTAGGGCAACAGCCTGTAGCGGAACCTGATGCACCCCGCTACTGCCGGCTGGATGGCTTCCGGCAGCCGCCATGGCTCTCGCATGGGCACTCCAACAACCGAATGCGTCCTGAAAAGCGGCATGAACACCCCCATCTGCAACCACCGAAGATACAATTCTGCGTCCGGGACGCCATTGAACCCCCCGGTGTCCGATCCCGAGAACGGGAAACCTGACATACCCAGACCTATCATCGTCGGGATCTGCTGACGGAGCGCATCCCAAGTGGACGCTGTATCACCAGTCCACCCCCAAGCATAGCGTTGTGACCCTGCCCAACCTGATCTCGAAATGATGAATGGCCGTCTGTGCGGTGCAGCTCGCTTGAGCCCATCGTAACCTGCTCTATTCATCTGCAGTGCGTAAAGATTATGTGCTTCGCGGTGATCACCACCTCGCCCCTCCATATTATGTACGGTACTACGAGGTAACGTCTTATCGCCAAGAAGCGAGATGTTGGTAGGTTCGTTCATGTCGTGCCACACGCCACCTATCCCGTCACTGGCGAACAGCTCGTACTTGGAGGACCACCAGGCCCTGGTCGCCTCACTGGTAAAGTCAGGAAAGGCCGCTTTGCCGGGCCAGACTACACCTTCCTGTACCCTGCCCGCTGCATTCTTGCAGAAATGCCCCCCCGATAAACCCTCTTCGTACATGTCATAGCCGGCGGCAATCTTCACTGCAGGATCCAATATGGTTACTACCCTGACACCCTGGCGTCCAAGTTCTTCACAGAGTGAGGACATGTCAGGAAACCGTTCACGGTCTATGGTGAACACCTTGTAGCCATCCATGTAATCTATGTCAAGATGGATTGCAGAAAGAGGTATCTCCATGGACTCAAACCCTTCTGCGATACTCCGTACCTGCTGATCGGTCTTATATCCCCATCTGCTCTGATGATAGCCAAGTGCCCATCGTGGCGGAAGGGATGGCCTCCCTGTCATATCCGTGTATCGCTCGAGGACTTCAGCCGGTGAACCGGCTGTAAGGTAGTAGCGGAGCGCTCCTCCTGCAAATTTGATCCTTGCGAGCTGTTCGTTGCCGTACATATCCGTGCTGTGTATCCCCGCACCGTGCGATGTACCACGGCTGGTGCCGCCAGCACCGCCATTACTGGAAAGAGGAAGCGACGGGGCTCCCGTACGGGCAGCAGCAGTAGATATATCGCGTGGAAGTAAAAACGTGCTTTCCCATGAGTTCTCGTAATAGCACCCGGTGCACACTCCTGGCATCCCGGATTCTCCAGGTCCCATGGAGATGGTAAACGGTATGCTCATGTATAGCGGATCGACTCCCGGACCCCACAGCCCTCCCGGATCACGATTCCAGAGCCTGTAACGCTTGCCTCTGGTACTGCTATTACTTCTGGTGCCATTGCTGCCGACCCTGCCCGCTGTACCCGCCTTATTACGAAGATTTACGCTACTTGACTTCTCTCCAAGCCCGCATACGATCTCGCCTCGGCATAGCATGTAGGCCAGCTCCCAGCCTTCCCCGACTCTTGATGGCGGCAGATCCCGGCGTAGGACTCGCTCGTACTCGTCAGATGGCGAGGACTTGACGGCCGATGCGGAATTGCCGGCTGGAAACACCGGCGATGGCGATATGGAGGCTGCAGGTACGCAGGTGCCGGCGGTGCCAGTACGCTCGTCTTCGAGCAACGACGATGGCTTCATACCGAAAGACACAGCACCCCTGGATGACACCTGGCAGAAAAGGCGTTTAGAGCTTAGGCGTAACCCTCCATCTTCAGTGCTTGCGCAGACAACTTCCACCCCTGAAGGTTCGGCCGGCGGCCAGCCCTCTCTCGGCCCATACGCAACCGGAAGCAGTCCCGGAACCCAGGTAATACGTACGATCTGACCAGTTATGAAGCGCACCTCCAAGTTGGCATTCTCAAAAAAAAAGGTTGCGCCATCAGAAAAAGTCTCGCATCCAGTCAACGTTCCGGGCAACACATGCTTGATGCTCCTTTTCCTCCTGGCCTCCCTTGCTATGCTCTCCATGCCGAGCGCGACAGTATTTGCAATGACCAGCCCAGTGGTGCTGAGTCCCAAGTCGGCAACCGTACGCACCCCAGCGGCACCCAAATACAACGCACGGCGCAACTCTGCACGAGAAATCATCATATGACGCTATCCGACGCACCCTTGCGGACAACTAGTCGCCATCGCCCGCCTACATCGATCGGGAATATCACACGACTTCCAGGCAGGGGCAGCTGTACCCGTACTGGAACTCCAGTATCCGCCTACATCCATCGGTAACATCATGCGACGCTAGCCGTGCCACCCTTGCAGACAGAACTCTGCTGCTCGCTCACACCGCACCTAAGGGCTCGGCCTGCAAGATGTCATCATCAAGCGAATTGCTGAGCTGCTCCAGAGCACTGCAAAGCGCCGGCGACGATGCTTCATCCAGCGCACGCACGGAAGCATCCAGCCATTCTCTCATCGCTGATGCACTCTTACTTATCGCATTACAAGACATGACCAGAGTCCTGGCTCTGTCTCTCTCAATGCCAGACAGGGGCTTCCCAAGCAACTCCCTCAGCTCAGACCCTACGCTCTCGTCGTCGAGCGCTACCAGCACCGGTAAAGTGTAGATACCTTCCGCCAGATCCTGCCCTGGATCCTTGCCTAGGTCGTCCTCATTGCCAATGATGTCAAGTATGTCATCTCGCAACTGGAAGGCCATGCCAAAGTACCTGCCAAAATCGGTCAAGGCAACGACTTCGGAATCAGGGAGCCCGCTTGTAAGGGCGCCGACCCGGCAGGATGCCTCCATAAGGGCAGCCGTCTTGCCCGCGATAACACCAAAGTACTGCTCCCTGGTTCTCCCCGTCGAATACGCAGTCTGTACCTCCCCTATCTGTCCCCTGCATAATTCGCCCAGGGTCCTTGCAAGCAGTGAAGCTATGTGGGGCCCGAGATCTGCAGCTATCTCGGCAGACTTCGCCAGCAGGTAGTCTCCCGCCACAATAGCCACAAGGTTGCCCCAGCGAGCATTTACGCTCCTGACGCTCCGCCTCATGCTCGCCTCATCCATTACGTCATCGTGGTAGAGTGAGCCGAGATGAACGAGCTCAACAGCTACGGCGCCGAGAAGATCGTCTTTGCTCGCCTCTTCCACGCCCCCGGTAGCCACCGAAATAGCAAGGGCAGGCCGTAGGCGCTTTCCCCCGGCATCTATCAAGTAAGTGGCCACTTGGTTCAACATTGGATCTCCGCTTGCAACGGACTCCTTGAGCAGACCTTCCATCTCTGAAAGGCCCTGTTCCACCGAAGGCATGGACAGCAAAGAAGATATATTCACACCTGCAATACTATGTCATCTGGAACTGCCTGCAACAATGCGGCGAACAGCCAGCATCTCTCTCGCTAACCTACTCGCCCACGAAGGCGGTAGCCAGTGGATGCAGGGAGCACGATCTCCCCCGCACAGAGCACGAGGAACGTGATCTATCCGACAATTGCAAAGAAATCCACGCCCTGAGCAACGTTAGCGTTACAGGTACCTGTAAACTATAACTAGTGGTAAAGTAGATGACAGTGAAGGACGAGACAATAGTATACAAATGCAGCAGATTAGGAAGGCAGTAGGCATCGCAAGTGTTTGAACGTTTCACCGACAGGGCCCGAAGGGTACTAGTGCTTGCACAGGAAGAGGCACGGTTGCTCAATCACAGCTTCATAGGAACCGAGCATATCCTCTTGGGTCTGATCCACGAAGGGGAGGGGATAGCTGCCCAAGCGCTTAATGAGATGGGGATTACCCTTGAGGGAGCCCGAGGAAAGGTCGAGGAAATGATCGGACTCTCGGGCGGCGCTCCAACGGGATCGCCACCATTCACGCCAAGAGCGAAAAAAGTGCTCGAGCTGTCTCTACGCGAAGCCCTACAGCTGGGCCACAACTATATCGGCACAGAGCACATGTTGCTCGGTCTGGTGCGAGAAGGTGAAGGAGTGGCGGCGCAGGTGCTTGTCAGTCTTGGAGCCGATCTAGCGGGTGTACGCCAAGAAGTCATCCAGCTGCTGTCGAAAAGCATGGGGAAGGAGGCCGTGGGTGCAGGCGTTGGGCCAGGGTCGCAAGAGGGATCTTCGGGATCTCCCATACTGGACCAGTTCGGTCGCAATCTCACCCAGCTGGCAAAGAATGGGAAGCTTGACCCTGTGATAGGGAGGGAAAAAGAGATCGAACGTGTAATGCAGGTGCTCTCCCGGCGCACGAAGAACAACCCAGTTCTCATAGGGGAACCAGGAGTCGGCAAGACCGCCATAGTGGAAGGACTTGCGCAACGTATCGTCTCAAATGATGTCCCCGAAACTATAGAAGGCAAGCAGCTCTACACACTGGACCTTGGAGCTCTCGTTGCCGGTAGCCGCTACCGCGGCGACTTCGAGGAACGACTAAAGAAAGTCCTAAAGGAAATACGGGCACGGGGAGACATAATCATCTTCATTGATGAGATCCATACCCTTGTCGGAGCCGGTGCCGCCGAAGGCGCCATAGATGCCGCCTCGATCCTGAAGCCCATGCTTGCACGCGGCGAGTTGCAGACGATCGGCGCCACCACGATAGACGAATACAGGAAACACCTCGAAAAGGATGCAGCGCTCGAACGGCGCTTCCAACCCATCAAGGTGGAACAGCCTACCGTATCGCACACCATTGAAATACTAAAGGGATTACGGGACCGCTACGAGGGACACCACGCAGTCACCATCACCGACCAGGCCATAGTTGCCGCCGCCAATCTAGCTGACAGGTACATCTCGGATCGTTTCCTGCCTGACAAGGCTATTGACCTCATCGACGAGGCTGGTAGCCACCTGAGAATCAAGAGGATGAAGCGCCCTCCAGAGTACAAGGCTCTCGTCGAAGAGATCGCCAAGATCAGGCGTAACAAGGAAACCGCCATCGAAAAGGAGAACTTCGACCAAGCGAAGAAGCTGGCGGACAGGGAGAAGGAAAAGCTGGAGATCAAGAATGACATGGAGAAAGAGTGGCAGGCAAGCGGTGCTGAGCTCCATGACATCCTCGATGAGGAAGTGGTAGCGGAGGTGCTGGCGAATTGGACTGGCATACCGGTACATCGCCTCACCGAAGAAGAAACTGCAAAGCTGCTGCGCATGGAGGATGAGTTGCACAAGAGAGTCATCGGCCAGGAGGAAGCCGTCAATGCGTTGTCCCGAGCCATCAGGCGTACGCGTGCCGGGCTGAAGCATCCCAAGCGTCCTACGGGGTCGTTCATCTTCCTGGGTCCTACCGGTGTAGGCAAAACCGAACTTGCCAAGGCTCTGGCGGAGTTGCTCTTTGATGACGAGGATGCCTTGATCCAACTCGACATGAGCGAATACATGGAAAAGCACGCTGTATCTCGCCTTGTGGGCTCCCCCCCCGGATATGTTGGCTATGACGAAGGAGGGCAGCTGACCGAAGCTGTCAGGCGAAAGCCATTCTCGGTCGTCCTGTTCGACGAGGTTGAAAAAGCTCATGCTGACGTGTTCAACACCCTGCTTCAAATCATGGAAGAGGGCAGGTTGACGGATGCCCAGGGACGCAGTGTGGATTTCAAGAACACAGTCCTGATCATGACTTCCAACCTTGGAACAGCTGAATTGCGCAAGACCTCTGTCGGCTTCGCCAAGACCTCTGAGGCAGTGACGCATGAGATCGTCAAGCAGAAGATCAACGACGCCCTCAAGTCATACTTCAAGCCCGAGTTCTTGAATCGTGTCGATGAGACCATAGTATTCCATGAACTCTCCAAGAGCGAAGTTGTAAAAATAGTCGATCTCATGATTGCAAGAGTCATAGAGCAGGTAGAAGCTCAGGGACTGAGCATGAAGATCACCCATGCAGCCAAAGAATGGCTGGCCGACAAGGGTTATGATCCCACATTGGGTGCGAGGCCGCTACGACGGGCTATCCAGCAGTACGTTGAAGACCCGCTGTCGGAAAAGCTGCTGTGGAAGGAGTTCCGTGTCGGCGAGACAATCACTGTCGATATCGAGGATGGAGAACCGGTCTTCAATATAATGGAGGACATTGAGCCGCCACCGCTGGAACTGGCGGGGTCTGAACTACCTTCTTGACAGACCGAGACCTCATGTCCAAGCGGGCGGTGCACATAGTAGGCAGTAGGTCAGCTCCGGATCGCTTTCCGGCATCCAGCGGCAATGTTGCCGCAGGGCTTTATGCACGGGTTCACTGGATGGCCGCTAATCAGTCGAATTAGCTGTGGAACAACTTTCTTGAATCGTTCCCGCTCGACAATCACCGATCAAGTTCCCTAGGAGCGTGGGACAGAACCGTATTACGATATAAATTGAACACAAGATATTGTGGTTGTTCTACGACGGAGCCACAAGATATAGGGTTACCGGGTTAACAGCCGGGGGTTCTGTCCCACGCTCCTAGAAGAGCACCAAGCAACGTATCAGGAATCGATGATATGCCTACCTGCAAGCGCCCTCCCAAGTGTAACCTCATCAGCGTACTCCAGATCGCCACCGACAGGCAGGCCACTTGCTATCCTGGTGATCTTTATACCGTAAGGCTTTAGCTGGCGTGCAATATATCCTGCGGTAGCATCACCTTCCACGGTAGGATTGGTGCACACAATCACCTCGACAATGCCTTCAGGCTCCATGCGTGATAGGAGTTCTGCCATCTTGAGCCGTTCAGGTCCCACTCCATCTATGAGGCTAATGGCGCCATGCAACACATGATAACGCCCACGGTAGGAGTTGGAGCGCTCTATCGCTATCACGTCCCGCGGATCTTCGACGACACATACCATGGACGCGTCCCTCCGCTCGTCAGCACATATCTCACACAGTTCGCTGTCTGCTATGTTGAAGCAACGACTGCATAGCCGGGTGTTCTCTTGCAGAGAAGCTACGGCCATCGATAGCCGCTGCAACCTGTCAGGGGCCGACTGCAAGAGGAAAAAAGCTATACGTTGTGCCGACTTCGGCCCTATGCCAGGCAAAGTCCCAAGTTCGTCAATGAGAGATTGAAGATGTCGTGTGTACAAGCGGCCTAGACCTCCTCGGCACCCGGAAAGAACTCACGAATATGCTCTTCCGGCGGTCTACGGTCTGCCGTTCTTGGCTCTGGCCGATCGATCGGCAACGATACGCTCGTATAGTCTCCCCTCAACACGTCGGCATCACCGACATCAGCAGTATCACCGACATCAGCAGTATCACCGGAATCGGCGTATACTCCGTCGTCTGTAGCGGAGCCAGTGTCATCGCTACCCAGTTTGCCCGTGACGGAGTCAGCAACTTGTCCCGCGGCACTGTCCTCTGCGCGATCAATGACCAATCCTTCCTGCGGAACTTTCATCAGCTGATCCCGTCCAGATCGCGGAGCACCATGGGATATCACGGTTTGCTCACCGCTCTGCGTGCCGTTGGCTTCGTCCTGATTGCTGGCACCTCCATCATCGACCAGCAGCTCAAGCGTGATCTTCATCCCGAAATGCCTGGAGAGCGCCGCCTCCACCTCTTCTCGGAGCTCGGCGCAAGCCCGCATATGAGGTGAGTTTGGCAGCGCAAAGCTAACGGTAGTGCCGTCAACGCGAACAAACCTGCCCAGCACGTAACGACCTTTGGCCTTACGGGATATATCATTGACAATAGTATCGCCCCACGCCATTACGACTGCTTCTTTGCTCAAAGGAGTGCTCGCACCTCGTGACACGCCTGCATCGCCAAGCTCTACACTCTGGTTGCCTACGTCGGTTCCTCCCGCTCCTGCAGCATCCGTAGCATCCGCCGGTCTGCCGGGATGCAGGCCACTCGCTTGATGATCTTCTTGTCCCGCCTGCCGGCCTGGAGCCAAGGACGGGGAGGTGCGCTGGGATGGCTTGAACGCCCCTAGAGCGGGTTTAGCCGGCCCGCCGGAATGCAGGCTACACAGCGAAGCGCCACTCTCAATAGGTGGCCGGTCAGTCGGGTCGGCGCTTGCCTCCTTCCCGCCCCTCGTAGATGCAATTGCCCGTTCCAGCCTCTCTACGCGTTCCAGCAACGCAGTATAGGAGCTGCCGGCCTCCGGGCTGCACAACCTCAACAGCACGGATTCCAGCTGAGTCCTCGGATCCAGCGAATCCCGCATGTCCACCATGGCACTACCCAACAGTTCCATCGCCCTTACCAATGACGCCAACCCCATCTTGCTGGTCAGCTCGACGGCACGCGCCAGCTCAGAACCATTGATAGATGACAATTGTGGGGCCAGATTCCCGAGAAATCCCTGTCGCAGGTAGTCCACCAACTCGACAGCCAACCTGGCCGGGTCTATCCCCGATAACTCGGCCCTTGCAACCTCCATCAACACTGTAGCAACATCACCGTCTGCAAGTGCAAACGCGATGTTTCCCACGTTCCCCTCTTCATCATCCACACGACCGAGTATGGATATCTGCTCCAGAGAGGACAGTGCATCGCGAGCGGATCCCCTAGCTTTACGCATGGCCGCCACCAGCGCCCCTTGGGGGAGGGGCAGCTGAGCACGATCCGAAACGTCCGCCAGCAGATCCGTAAGCTCTTCCGGCCCGAGCAGGTGGAACTCGTAGTGCTGTGTTCGGCTTCTTATGGTCGGTATGACCTTCTGCGGATCTGTCGTAGCCAGCACAAACACCACATGTGCCGGGGGCTCTTCCAGGGTTTTGAGAAGCGCATTGGAAGCAGCGGTAGACAGCATATGGATTTCGTCAATAATATAGACCTTCCATCGCCCGGGCGTAGCGAGAGAAGTCTTGGAAATCAGCTCCCTGATTGAATCCACGCCACTATTGGATGCGGCATCAAGCTCGTACACGTCCAAAGACGATCCGTCCTTGATGGCGATGCAGGATGCGCATGCATCACATGGCTCACCGGCAATACGGTCCGTACAGTTGAGGGCTTTGGCAAGTATGCGTGCACATGAAGTCTTCCCCGTTCCACGAGGACCGCTGAACATATAGGCGTGAGCCACCTTGTCGGTGCTGACAGCATTGCTCAGAGCGAGGGCAACATGCTGTTGCCCGACCAGATCGCGGAAAAGTTGAGGGCGAAACCGCCGGTAGAGTGCTTGATACTGGCGTGCATCCGCGATCTCACCGCCGCCATTTTTAGGTGCTTCCGATACGAGCACACCCGCCTCCTGCGGGCTATCCACTCCAGCCATGCAAACACTCTACCGCAAGCTGGACCGGGCATGGCTACCGACAGAAGCAGTCCTGATGGCGGCCAGGTTTACTGCGGCACCCGAGTGATCCTGCTGAGAGCTGCTGCCTTCCGGCCCTGACTCGGTTCACAGGTTCTCGTCGCGCAGGACCCGACCGCCGTCAGGACTGCCATGGGCCACCTCAGTCTACGCAATCTCGGCCCAGAGATCCCAAACGAGGTGACGCTCTCGTTGGGAGCCAAGCAGAAGTCCTAATTTCTGCTAGCATATCATGAGTACAGTAACCTATGTAGCACCGTACTACATGCATGCTGCATGTGCACGAGCTACGGCATAGTGGCCGCAGCAGGGTAACCCGTGGGGGCACCGTACTACAGGTATGCTATGTCGCGTGCAGCCTATGCCGTACTGTAAGCAGGTACGGACGGGATGACACATAGGTGCAAACAGATGGAAGATGCCAGAGGAGGAGTGCAAGAGCGGCCGAATTGGCACGCCTGGAGAGCGTGTGTGGGGCAACCCACCGTGGGTTCAAATCCCACCTCCTCCGCCAGTGTAATTTCGCGGGACCGGACGGCTCCTCCGCCAGTCGTTCAATAGGCATCGGTCAAGCAACTAGCGGCACCGGCATCTGATAATACCAGTGATTGCCTACCAGGCATCACCGTGGGACACCGTAAAGCCGGCAATGCAGAATTGGTGGTTCGGAGCCGGCGGTTCACGCCCGAGTAGCGCCGCAAAAACCGTATATAATACCGTGCCGGACCCGCAGGAAGTCAGAGATCAGATCTCTGCGCTGTCAATGCACCGGCGCCTGCCAGCACTGCCGCGTAAGCGAGCAGCACCAAGCCTCCGCCCCACCATGGGAGGAAGCGATAGCCACCTATAATGCGGTTGCCACCCTGCGGAACCCGCTCGAAAGCCATCAACGCCGTCTGCGGCAAGTAGGGTACTATATGAGGAGCAATGGCGCCGATCAGCGCAAGCAACGAAGCCCCGATGGTGATCATCCCGACTCCCGAGATAATGGCCAGCACCTGGTTGTGGATCAAGCTGCCTATCCCTACCCCTATCAAGGTGAACAGCACGAAACCGGCCACATCCACCGGTAAATAAGTAAGCGCATTCCGCAAGAATGCACCTGGATCAAGGCGCCACACCGAACAGAGCAGGACTCCGAATGCCGTGACCAGGATGGCGGCCAGCACTCCGTAGATCAGACCCCAGATAGCCGATGCGATCAACTTTACGTACAGCACCCGCGACCTTCTTGGCTCCACCAGGTAGGTAAAAGAAGCAGTATTGTACCTGAACTCACCTGTTACGCAGATAATCCCCAACACGACACCAAAAAGCTGTGAGTACGTATACGACAGGGCCAGGGTAAATGGATACCAGCCCGAACTGCCAAATTGCAAGGTACCGGCTGGACCACTCGAGAGACCGCTACCCGATCCCAGGTTGCGCTCGACTCCATACAGTACGACGAATACGACCAGCAGCGTTACAGCAGCACCACTGGCCATGAGGATCCAGGTGGACTTGAGAGTGCGGTATTTCAATACCTCACCACGGATCAGCCGGATCACGATAGAGCCGCTTGCCCAGAATGCCCTGTCAACGCAAGGAAGGTCTCCTCCAAGCCGCCGGCGGCCACCATCTCGTAAATGACTATCCTGCCGGCTGCCACCAACGATCCGGCCTGTTCAGGCGCCAGTCCACCGACCAGAACTGTACCTGGACCATCCATACGCACTGTAGCCCCCGCCTCTTGCATCACCTGCGCCAGCCTTTCCGGCTCCGGTGTACGGAACCTGATCTCAGCAAGTCCAGACCCCTTGATCACCTGATCCAACGGACCCGATACCACTTCGTGTCCGGCCGAAACAATTACCACGTCGTCAGCCAGCTGGGACATCTCACTCAGCTGATGAGACGACACCAGAACGGTCTTGCCCTGGCCGGCAAGCCATTTCAGAAAATTGCGCAACCAGGCTATGCCCTCGGGATCCAACCCGTTGCCCGGCTCATCTAGGATGAGAACAGCCGGATCCCCGAGCAATGCCATTGCCAGTGTGAGCCGCTGGCGCATACCGAGTGAGTATGCCCCCACTTTCCTACCCGCATGCTCGGTCAAGCCAACCATGCCGAGCAACTCATCCACCCGGTCATACCCTGTTCCAATCGAAGTGGCACACACCATCATGTTCGCTCTACCGCTACGTGCAGGATGAGCCGCCGTGGACTCGAGCACCATTCCCACATGCCTGACTGGGTCCGGGATATCACGATACTTGACACCACTAATGCTCGCTTCACCGGAAGTCGGTTTGACCAAGCCTGCAATCATCTTCAAAGTGGTGGTCTTACCGGCACCATTCGGCCCCAGGAACCCCGTTACCCTGCCTGGAACAGCGCTGAAGCTGAGCCGATCCACTGCTAGTACCCTGCGATACCGCTTGGTCAGCTCATGGACCTCAATCACTGAAAAGTAATCACCTGCCTGATTGCCTCACCCCTCTTCATGATGGCCAGTGCATCGTTGACCGAAGAAAGATCTATACGGCTTGTGATCATGCCCTCCAGGTCGAGGCGCCCGCTCTTCCAGAGATGGAGCAGCATGGGGAAGTCCCTACGTACATCAGCCGAACCGTAAAGCGTGCCCTTTATGGACTTGTTGGTGAAGAACAGCTCAAACGCATTGAACTGGATCATCTGATCCATCTTTCCTGCTCCAACCACGACGGCGGTACCACCCCTACGCGCGTGGTCATAAGCCGCCCGCATGGTGCTGGCCAACCCTATGCATTCGAAAACATAGTCGAAACCATCACCGCCGGTCACTTCTGATTTCACGCCGTCAAGTGCGTCTGGCAGCACCGCATGCGTGGCGCCAAATCGCTTTGCATCCTCCAGCTTGGACGGAACGGTATCCATGGCGACTATCTCTGCAGCACCTGCTATCCTGGCGCCTTGTATAGCGGCAATGCCTACTCCGCCACAGCCTATAACCAGAGCATTTGAACCCGGCTCCAGCTTGGCGCAATTGATCGCGGCACCCACTCCCGTGGTAACGCCACATCCGAGGAGCGCCGCTATCTCGAACGGAACGTCCTTCGGCACGGCTATGGCGGCCTCTTCAGGCAGCACCACCTCTTCCGAAAAAGTACCGGTGCCTAAAAAGCCATAAGCCGGATCGGTGCCGTTATAGGTGAACCGAGGTGTGAACCCGATGCTCATGGTGATCTGGGTGCATAGATTCGGCTGCCCACCCAGGCAAAACTTGCAACGGCCACACGGTGGTATCCAGGCCACCACAATATGATCACCTACAGACAGATGCTTCACGCCATCACCCACCGCGACCACTTCGCCTGCTCCTTCATGCCCGAGCACTGCAGGCGCAGGCTGCGGAAGGGTTCCGTTCATGGCGGACAGATCCGAGTGGCACACCCCGCTCGCATGGATGCGAACACGCACTTCCCCAGGTTGCAGATCCTGGGATGTCATCACGTCATCACGTACATCCAAAGTCTCATCACCTACTTGCCTCAACAGCGCTGCACGCATATATAATCCTCCTCTGCCCTCAAAAGCAGGAACCCTCTTGGTTACCGGCCTGTAGGGTTGATACTCGTAACATCAACCATTGGAGCACAAAACCTTACCCCTCGGCAAATACACCCGGACTCTACGGGGCAGCCGGGCCCAGCTACGGCCAATACCGCGTTCGCGCCAAAGCACATCTTGGTAGCCGGAGCCCTCGCCACCTCATCCCAACAACCCCTATCTCAGGCATTTTGTCGGGGGGATGCCGATAATTCAACATTGCACACTTCATGAGTACCGTTACCGGCCCGTGTAAATTGTATTATATTTCACTATGCCATATCAACTACTGGATTGTTCGTCTCACCATCTCAAGGTACGCTACAATCGTGTCGATATGAGCATAGTAATTAGGTGCCATACTATACGGAGTACCGGGAAATACCGGTAGCAGTTGGAAAGAGAAACAAATGACTTTGGCAAAGGATCACTATGTTGCAGAATGCTGACGCCCCATTACCAATAGAGTTGCCCGGAGAACCGGCGCTGGTATACCAACCTGCCGTGGATCTTGCTACTGGCCTCCTCCTGGGTTTTGAAGTATTTGTAAGATGGATACAGCCAGATAGCGAAAGCATCCGGGCAGACGTACTGGTCCCTTGGGCCGAAGCATCGAACAACGTTACTGCGCTCGACAGGTGGGTCATCACCGAAGCGTGCAAAGAGGCACAGAGGTGGCCCTCCGGAATGCAAGTTGCAGTCAATTGCTCCGTAGAAGACTTCCGTCAAAAAACAGCCTGTAGCTCTATACAGCACGCTCTCGAACTGTCCAGTTTGAACCCTGATTTGCTAACTGTCGAGGTAAGCGAAGATACGATCTCTGATTCGAATTCAGTTGAGGAACTTCGCCGGTTGTCCTCTTTGGGGATACATCTGGCAGTGGACGATGTCGGTACCCGGTGGTCAAGCCTCAGGCCTTTCAAGGATCTCAATGTCGACACCGTGAAGATAGACGGATCGTTCATCTCTGGACTGGAATCTGATGCTGGCATGAATCGTTGTGTCGTTGAAGCATTACTGCAGGTCAGCCACTCTCTTTCCATGAGCGCGATAGCCGAAAAAATAGAAACGGCTAGACAGGTGGCAATTTTGAAGGAATTCGGCGTAGACGTAGGTCAAGGATTCTTCTTTGCCTACCCCCTGTCGGTTGAGCAAGCGAGAAAACTTGCAAATGCAGAGTCAAGGCCCATCTTTTCACTTGGAACAGATAATAATAGCACCGTCCGGAATGTGCAGGACGTTCAACCAATGTACGCTTCCGCGCCTGACGATCTTGGAATATCTGACACGACTGCAGAATTGGATCATACCCTGGCTCCTGACTGAAAACACCACAGGTCGGCACTGGTTACGCCTTTGTTGCATATTGTTTGAATAAGCTAAGCGCCCTGTTGCCGAACTCACTCATTCCTGGCATAATGGAACGGACAAATGGAAAGTGCATGCCTGTTAAAACCCTAAGTGCTTGGAAAAGGTCTTGATTTTTGTAGAGATACTCAGATTGCTGCTAGTCATTGCTGGGATCCTCGTCGGCAAGGCACTAGGCTCCGAAGCCAGCCACTCCAGCATCGCTCCGATCACAGGACTGGTTCTCGGTGCCCTGGTTGCCTATGTAGCTGGTGGGGTGATAGCTCGGCTGGTGGACAGGGAGTTGCAGGCTACCGTAGAACGCCTGCGCTCCATGCCTGCTGGAGAAGTGTTTGCCGGCTCCGTGGTTGGCACATCAGGGTTGCTCCTGGGGCTGGTCATCAGTTTGCCGGCAATAGCGCTCGTGCACTCCAACATCGTCTACCCGCTGGTGGCCGCCATTGTGTGGGTACTGGCAGCGTTCGGGACTCGTGTAGGGGTCACCAAAGGACGCCAGATCATCAAGGCGGTAGGGTTGGCAAACCTTCTCGACCCGAAGGAGCCTCCGCCGTCCAGCGCATTGATAGCCGATTCGTCTGCGATCATGGATGGCGGCCTTGCCGTGTTGGGAAAATCAGGACTGCTGCCTGGTGGAATAGTGGTTCCAGATTTTGTCATTGACCAGGTGAAGACCCTCTCTGAAAGTCCTGACCCGGTCAAATCACGCCGAGCGGCCAGAGGCCTCGATACGCTGGAGCTACTGAGGGCGCAAGGAATTACCGTAACAATCCTGAACGAACACGTACCCGGTGAAGAAGCGGAAACCGGCAAGGTGCTGGTCCTATCAGAAAAGCTTGGCCTACGGCTGGCCACGTGCTCATCGCAGGTCACCGAACAGCAGATAGAGCGTGGCAACGCCTCTCCCGCCATAGTGGACCTGAAACTGCTGGCAAGGAGCCTTGTTCCGGAACGCCCCCCAGGCGAAAGGCTGGTGATCGATCTTGTATCCGGGGGTCGCCAACCACGCCAGGCCGTAGGGTACCTGGATGGTGGCGAGATGGTCGTGGTCAACGATGCCTCCCACCTTGTGGGGAAAGCACAGGTCGAAGTGGTGGTATCATCCACCCGACATACCAGTCAGGGTATCCTCATATTTGCCAAGCTGCCATCATAGCAGTATAGGACATGACCGTTCTACGAGGTATATTGGATGGCGATGCTCAGTCGTCGAGGTAGCGTGTGCATCAAAGCACACTTCAGGCCGATGCCACGGCACTGACCAGTTTGGCAAGTGAATCCTTGGCATCACCGAAAAGCATGGTGGTCTTGTCGTCATAGAGCAGGTCATTGTCTATGCCTGCAAACCCGGGCCGCATTGATCTCTTCAGGAATATGACAGCCTTGGCGAGAGAAACCTCAATAATGGGCATGCCATAGATGGGGCTGCCCGGCGAATTCTTGGCGGCCGGGTTAACCACGTCGTTCGCACCCACCACAAGGGCCACATCGACCGTAGACATCTCGGAATTGGCGTGATCCATCTCCTTCAGCTCTTCGTAAGGCACATTCGCCTCGGCCAAGAGCACGTTCATATGCCCAGGCATACGACCTGCAACCGGATGGATGGCATAGAACACATCAACGCCCCTCTTCTGCAACGTTTCAGCCAGCTCACGTGCAACATGCTGGGCCTGCGCCACAGCAAGACCGTATCCCGGCACTATAGCCACCCGGTTGGAGTAAGCAAGCAGCACCCCGATGTCCTCGGGCGTCCCGCTCTTTACGCTCCTGCCTTCTTTCTCTGTAGCCCCCGAAGAAGTCACTACGGAGCCGAAGGCTGAAAACAGTATGTTGGGGATCGACCTGCCCATAGCCTGGCTCATAAGTCTCGTGAGCAGCATGCCTGAGGCACCCACCAGCGTACCGGCCACGATCAGGACGTTAGAATGCAGGGTGAACCCAGTTGCCGCAACCGCAAGGCCTGTGAAGGAGTTCAGTAAAGCAATGAGCACGGGTGCATCCGCACCTCCGACCGGCAGCGTGAAGGCCACGCCGAACAGCAGAGCAAGCAGGAGGACCACCAGCATCACCACCTTGGTCGGATCCACGAGCACCGCCACTATGCATCCGACTATACCCAGCGCCACGACAGCGTTTACCGGCTGCTGGGCAGGGTATGTGATGGGTCTGCCAGGCATTATCTCCTGAAGTTTCGAGAATGCGATGATGGACCCCGTAAAGGAGATGCTGCCGACAACCACCCCGAAGATGACTTCGAATACCTGGTATGTGGCGAGGGTGGAAAGGCTGACCGGTGAGAACGAGAAGTGCATAATAGACACCAGCGCAGCCGCCGCACCTCCCACGCCATTGAACGCGGCCACCAGCTGCGGCATCGCGGTCATTTTCACCCGGCGCGCCACGGGTGCCCCGATGGCGATCCCCACGACTATGCCCAAGCCGATAGCCCAAAGATTATGGATACCTGGCGTAGTGAAAGTGATGGCGATTGCTACGATCATCCCGGCCGCACCAAGCAAATTGCCTGCCCTCGCGCGCTTGGGCGACGACAACCCTTTCATGGCTAAGATGAAGCACACCGCAGCCACCAGGTAAACGATATCGCGACCTGTACCAAGACTCATATCAAAACTCCAATCGTCCTCTCGCCTCGCATGTCCAGCTCATTGCGCAGGCCGACCGCTCTTGCCAGCATCTCTAGCTGCAGGTTTGGTCTTGAACATCTCCAGCATACGGTCGGTCACGACAAACCCCCCCACGACATTCAGGGTGGCCAGGATGACTACTATGATGCCCAGAGTGATCTGGAGCGGACCGTGTGACGCGCCGCAGGTAAGGATCGCTCCAAGAAGGATAATGCCGTGAATTGCGTTGGTACCGGACATGAGGGGAGTATGCAGGATGCTCGGAACTTTCGATATCACCTCGTAGCCGACAAATGCAGCCAGCACGAAAACCGTAACAAATTGCAGTATCCCGCTACTCATGGTTCTCCCTACTCATGACTATCTCCTGTTCTCTCTATTCTCCGCCGTTGACAGCGGCGGCCACAGCGTCGTTGGGTATCCGGCCATCCCTCGTCACGCAAGTACCCGACACTATCTCATCGTCGAAATCAGGAGAGAACTCTCCATCCTTGACAAGCAGGCCAAGAAAGCTTGCAATGTTGCGGGAATACAGGAAACTCGCATGCGTTGGCATGGACGAGGGCGGATTGGAGAGTCCCCGGACGGCTACGCGCCCCACCAGCACGTCACCACCCGGCTCGGTAACCTCACAGTTGCCTCCTGAGTCCGCCGCCATGTCCACGATGACGGCACCAGGCTGCATGCCTTCGATCATCTCCTTTGTTACGAGCAAGGGCGCCCTGCGGCCAGGAATCGCTGCAGTGGTGATTACCGCGTCAGAGGCGGCTATCTCTTTGCCGATGAGCTCCCGCTGGCGAGCAAGGAACGCTTCCGATTGCTCCCTTGCGTAGCCACCTGCTGCTTCCTGCGTCTCCAATCCAAGATCGATAAACGTGGCTCCCAAGGACTCGACCTCCTCTTTGGCCGCAGCACGCACATCATAGGCTCGCACCTGGGCACCTAGACGCTTGGCTGTCGCGATCGCCTGCAACCCCGCCACCCCGGCTCCCATTACGAGTACCTTCGCCGGTGGTACCGTCCCTGCCGCCGTCATGAACATGGGAAAGAACTTACCGAGCATGGTAGCCGCAGCGAGTGCAGCCCTGTATCCTGCCACAGTGGCCTGGGAGGATAGGGCATCCATGGACTGTGCCCGACTTATTCGCGGCAGGAGATCCAGGCTATAGGCTGCCACCTTCCTCGACATGAGCACCTTGATGATTTCACGATCAGCTGCAGGCTGGAGAAAGCTCACCACCGACGTACCTTCAGGCAGCATCGCCGCCTCCGCCACCGAGGGCGGCCGGACCCTGGCCACCATGACAGCACCCTGCAGCACGCTCTCGACATCCGGCGACACAGTAGCCCCTGCCTGCTCGTACATGCTATCGGTAAATTGGGCATGCACGCCCGAGCCGGATTGTATATGCACCTCCCAGCCCGCACCAATGAGTCGCTGGACAACATCGGGCACTGTAGCCACCCGGTTCTCTCCGGAAATCGTCTCTGCAACCACTGATAGTTTCATGGTCTCCATTCCATCACGCCACTGGCCAAAAAGTCCAATCCGTTCCCGGATCACAGCTAGCGTAGGTATGAGCACTTCGCTCGCTGTAATCTGAAGCGCCGGGTATCCGGACCACACCACGGGCGAGGCAAGTTGCAACGTTTAGCTTTACTCATCTAAATTATTACACAACAACCTGTCGTCGCTCTTGCGCATGCAAGATACCATCAAGCAAGATGGATATTTTATGGTACAGGTATGGAAATCTTTGCGCATCAGCATCCGAGAGGGAATTTCCTATATCATGGGTGGCCTCGAGGTCATTACGGAACTATGCGTGATTATCATTACATCTTCCACAAATGTCATATATAGGTTCCTCCGCGCTACCGTATCACTGCTACTATCGCCTCTAGGCAGGTTACTGCCAGCAATCCACCACGCTCAGCGAGTACAGACAATCTACACATGGACAAGCCCGGCCACACATATATTTCGTATACCCTGCAGGGTCTTAGCGTGCTTTCCCAATATGGCCACACAGCAATTATGCCGCATTGGGTTACTGGCCAGGCCACGTCATGGCCGCATAGGCAGTAGCCACAGGCTGCGCATAGCCGGATTATCAAGCGCCAGCATCGTCCTGTTGTCCACAACGCTGGGAATCAGCGCATTCATTCAGACCACGCCAAGCATCAGACATCATCCGGCCACCAGCTGGCAGCAAGCGTACGAGCCTCTCTCCACCAGCACCAGCACCACGCCCAATACCTCATGGCTAATCGCCCGTCTCGCCACGCTCGAAAAGCACCTTGCATTCAAGAAAGCAACCATTCCCCCGGCGGCGCCCCCACCCAGCTTGGCCGGAGGCGCACCGCTCAGCCCTCATGAGGTCTTCGCCTTCCTGCCATACTGGTCGTTGAACAACATGCCCCAGCCCAACTTCTCGGATCTCACCACTGTCTCCTATTTTGCCGTCCACCTGCAAGGTAACGGATCCATCATACGCTCAGGATCGGGATGGAGTGGCCTGCAGAGCCAACAACTCAGTAATTTTATCACCAGTGCACATCAGGCATCTACGCGGGTGGTGCTCACTGTCAACTGCTTCAGCCAATCGTCCCTCAACAACCTCTCTGCACATCCAGTCTCTACGGGTACGGCTCTGGCACGCCAGGTCATTGCCATCTTGCGATCCAAAGAGATGGATGGGCTCAATCTCGACTTGGAAGGCACGGGAGCGCAGGACAGGCAGGGGTTGGCACGTTTTGTGGCAATTGTATCCACGGCCATCCATGCTGCCGACCCGCACTGGCAAGTGACAATGGATACCTATGCATCTTCTGCCAGTGATCCTTACGGATTCTTCGACATAAAGAGACTTGCCCCGAGCGTAAACGCTTTCTTCATCATGGCCTATGACATGAATACGATTGGAACCCCATCTCCTACATCGCCGCTCTCCAGCGCTAATAGCTACAGCGCTCAGAGCGCTCTTAGCGAATACACCAGCGTGGTTCCAGGCTCC
The DNA here is from genome assembly GCA_023379675.1 of Actinomycetota bacterium. Lineage (GTDB taxonomy): Bacteria > Actinomycetota > Acidimicrobiia > Acidimicrobiales > JAMCPL01 > JAMCPL01. Next base: position 102,300 of record JAMCPL010000001.1, read on the forward strand.
AAGGTAATACTTGGGCTTCCGTTCTATGGCTATGTGTGGCCCACCACTGGTCCTGCTCTCGGCGACCCGGCCACAGGGGAACCTACGCCTGAGACATACTCGCAGATAATGTCGGGCAACCACCAGGTCTACTGGGACACATCCACAAATACGCCGTGGATGTCCTACCAGGTGGGATCCCAGTGGTATCAGGCATTCTTTGATAATCCCACCTCCATCGCGCTGAAGGTACGCCTGGCAAACTCTTACGGTTTGCGCGGTGTGGGAGCTTGGGCACTTGGAATGGAAGGCAGCCACTCTTCAATGGTTGCTGCCCTTGCGGGAAACGCATCAGTGATAAAGACTCCCCCCCAGGGACCGACCGCCCCGTCGCCTGGACCGACCGGCAGCGGATCCAGCTCGTCCACCCCACCGGTAGGTTCATCCGGCAGCTCTAGAGCGAGCAGCACATCCACAGGATCTACCGGCAACGCATCCACCACTACCACTACTACTACTACTACTACTACTACTACTACTACTACTACTACTACTACTACTACTACTACTACTACTACTACTACTACTACTACTACTACTACTACTACTACTACTACTACTACTACTACTACTA
>JAMCPL010000002.1 GCA_023379675.1 Actinomycetota bacterium
GATACACCTCTGTGCTGTGATCGACATAGCTCAAACGTAAAGACGTCAGAGTCGGGCTGGCCGGATTTGAACCGGCGACCTCTTGACCCCCAGTCAAGCGCGCTACCAAGCTACGCCACAGCCCGTACACATCTAACACACGGCACACTTCATAACGACATAATATGCCGCCATGCACCGGTACCACCAGCACCGGCACGCATGCAATCGTGTGTGTATCTGGCACTGTCGATCTTACACCCAATGGCAGCGCCCTGTAAAAGCATCTCCGACGACACTTCCGTGCAGGTCGCAGGCGACCGCGTTTGGGTGAACCTCCCCGCCCTCACGGAAGCGGCTTGCGCCTGCGGTCGGCTCAAATACCGGCAGGTGCGTTCATCAGTGCCGCCACTGCGTCGTCGGATCCGTGAATTTCAATCAGAGCATTCTTCTTGCGACCGGAGGCAAATATGAGAAGTTCGCTCGGTTTGCCCGAAATGGTGACATACCCCGGTATATTGCCGCCTCCACGACCATTGCCATCACCTATTGCCGGGAAGCCGTCGGGCTCGATCCGCAGGGTTACACCCGCTCTACGGAAGAGCAGCCACTTCAACTGGCGAAACCGTGACCATAGTATACGTTCGAGATCCTGATCCAGCTCGCGTGGCTGCCAACCCGGTCGGGCTCTGCGAACGTCTTCATTGTGTATGAAATACTCGACAGTGTTGACCGCTTCGTCCAAGGGGCGAAGGTGATAGGGAGACCATCTGGGTGGCCCGCGGCGAATCATCTCCACAACCTCATCAAACGGCTTGCTTGCCACCTTGTGCTGGATTCGGCTGGTGTAGGCGGCAAATGGTGGGAGTACAATGCCCGGTACTGCGTCAGGACGATTCTCACGTATCACGAGATGCGCCGCCAGATCGGCAGCATCCCACCCAGTGCATAGCGTGGGAGCTCGCGGGCCGACCTGGTCGAACAGATCGCACAACCCATACCGTTCCATCCGAGCATACGAGCCCATGATGGCACTTTACCACCACTGCCACCAGCAAGCCAACTTAGAGGCTCGAACCTAGCTTACCTAACGGGTACAGACACAGCCACGCCGGATTTCCTCCTAGACCGTTGCAGCGGGCCTCACCACGCTCCCTCGCCACCCGGTTGCAAGTGTGATGGATGCCGCGTTGGATCCGGAGTAAATCCGCTGTCGGCAGATGCCTGCTCTAGGGTCTGGCCCTTGGGCTCCGGCAGCGCAAGTACGGTAAGCATAGCGCCCGCCAGGGACACTATGGCCATAGCACCCATTACGCCGCTTACACCGGCCACCCGAAGCAAGGGAGGAACGCACAGTCCTCCGAGGAATGCTCCGAACTTGCCCATGCTGGCTGATATTCCATCTCCCATCCCACGCACAGTGGCCGGGAACATCTCTGAACCATACACAAAAGTGGTCTCGTTGGGACCGTATTCGATAAAGAAATAGCTCGCAGCAAAGAGCGCCACAAAAGCCCATACGTCCCTGGTGACACCAGGAATCAAAGCAATCGCCGCGAAGGTCACGGTCATGACGAGAAAGCCCTGCAACTGGATGCGCTTCCTGCCGATACGATCCATCAGCCATACCGCTGTCCAGAATCCCGGAAGGGCGGCAACAGCGAAGATGGCAAGAAGGATAAGCGTATGCGAAAGCAGGGTGCCATGCGGCTGCAGCGTCTTCAGGATGAGCGGGCTGGAGGCGGAGTTACCATAATAGGCTATGTCCACCAGGAACCATGTTCCCGCCGTACCAATCAGCCGTAGGAGGAACGGTCTGGAAGTGAGCTTGGCGCGCACGCCAGCCGGAATACTGCCGTATGGGCCACTCGCCGTACTGCTGACCGTAGAATCATTCACACTGCCCGCCGCTCCGCCACCCATGCTGTGCCCCATGCCGTCCCTCATGTAGGCTGCCACATTGCCCGACTCACTGCCCGACTCGCTGCCACTCATAACATTCACGGCACTGCCCGACTCGCTGCCACTCATAGAGTCGTTCTCGCTGCCGTCCACGCCATCACCTGCTCCATCGTGGAACTCCAGCAAGGGAGCGGCAAACGCCGGATACTCCCCCACAGCCCAACGCACGGTCTCGGCTGTGGTCTGTACGTCTCCCCTGACGCCGAAGGTGAAACGGGGGGTTTCACGTATCTTGCGGCGTAAGTAGATCACCGATACGGCAGGGACAGCCCCAAAGCCAAGCATCAGGCGCCATGACATGTCATTGGGCACTCCTGCTGCGATAAGGACGGAAGCGACAGCCGAACCCGCCACCAGTCCGAAACCCTGCATGGCAAATACCGCTCCCACCAACCGGCCCCTATGTCGCCTGTTCGAGTATTCCGACGTAACAACTCCCGATGTGGGAACATCGCCACCTATCCCTATGCCAATTACGACAAGGAACACAAGCAAAGAGGTGAAGTCCCACGAGAAAGCCGCAAGTACAGCCCCGACGGCCAGCAGCATGGCTTCTATGCCATACATCTTCTTGCGGCCGATAACGTCCATGAACTTACCAAACACAAGCGCACCCGCTATCGCAGCCAGCGGCAGGACAGAATCGAGGACAGCTAGTTGGGCTGTGTCCAGATGGAAGATCGGCTTAAGCAACGTCGTAGCTGTACCGATGATAAATATATCGTAAGCATAGGTAAAGAAGCCCATGCCCGCGGTAAACACGATCAGCCAGTGGAAACGCGACACTGGAGCCTCGTCAAGGAGGTGGTACATCTCATCCGTAGTGCCGCTTACGGCATCATTCCTCACGACCGGACTTCCTATGATCCTGGCTGTTCCGGCAGTGGAGAACCTTCACGTCCAGGTGGATACGGCTGTAGCGGCGGCGATGCTTGTGACGCTGCACCTTGCACGGGCGCTGGATCCTCCTCCGGTCTTGGAATATCTTCCAAGGGATGTGCCGAAGCCCACGAAGAGACGGCTTCAAATTGCGCGACCCCGGCCTGCATATCACCCCTTATGCCGGTCTGAACCTTCATACCCAGATCGTTGCGAGCCGGCGCAACGGCCTCAGGACTTGCATCTCCCGTTCCTGGCGTACCAAACATCTCTTTTTTCCATATAGGCACGCTCGACTTCACAGCATCGATAATATAACTCACAGTGGACAGTGCAGTACTGCGATGAGGTGATGAGGCCACAATGAGCACAGACGGCTCGCAAAGGTCGACCCTCCCGATACGATGCAGTATTGCAACCCTCACCAAGTCCGGCCAGCGTTCACGTGCATATGACGCGATGTGGCGCATGTGATCAAGTGCAGGCTGTTCGTAGGCCTCGTAGTCCAAGGCGATCACACCCTCTTGGCCCGGCATACCACTTGACTCTTTGCGGGTAACGCCGAGAAAACTGGCAACAGCACCACAATCCGGCTGGATGGCCCACTGGATCACGTCACCGACAGCAAGTGGCGTACTGGCGATGGCGATCCAATCCCCATCTGGACCGTCATTCAGATCGTTGCTGGAATCATTGGCTGGGGCACCCTCCGGATCGTTTACCGAGGCATCATCTGCGTCCTCGGTCGGTTCAGCGCATCCACGCGCATCGTGCAGGTGCGTACCGGGCATGACTTCAATCGGATCCATAGATTCCGTTTGCTTCATTTCACCAGTACGCTCAGGCATCGTATGCTCACCTCGCTAATATTCCAATGGACAGACCTCACCCGCCAATCTGGACCATTGAACGCCGTGGTCGCACAAAGACCGGTTTGCCTATCTGATGTCCAGCCCACTTTGTAGCTACTGCGCTCCGGATCGCATGGGCGATCTCAGCGTCACTCGAGCCTTCCCTGACGAGCAGCTTCAGGTCGTGTTCGTCCAGAGCAAAGAGGCAGGTGCGCAACTGGCCATCAGCAGTCAGGCGCACGCGGTCGCAGCCGGCACAGAACGGCTCCGTGACACTTGCTATGATCCCGATGCTCCCCTGCCCCCCGGCAAGATCGTAACGATGGGCAGGAGCCGAGCGACGAGCACCCACGGAGTCAGGAGTCCCAAGCGCAGGACTCCCAGGACCGAGCAGCCTATCCCCAGAGGTTCCAGGTAGAGGCGTATTGCCGGAGGCGACGGGGGGATCACCGGTATCGGAAGCGAGAGGGAAGCGCTTGGCGATTGCAGCCAGAATCTCCCGTGCGGGCACGACCTGGCCCACGTCCCACCGGCCTGCTCCATCAAGAGGCATATATTCGATAAAGCGTGGCTCGATAGCTCTTTCAAGAGCGAAAGATGCAATGTCGCCTACCTCGCTGTCATTCACTCCGCGCATGACGACTGTATTCAGCTTGATATTGCTGAACCCAGCATCCGCTGCAGCTTGGATACCGTCGATCACGTCTTGCAGGCGATCCCGCCCAGTGAGTTGCTTGAACCGGCCACTATCAAGCGTATCCAGCGAAATATTGAGTCGTTGCAGCCCTGATTGTTTTAAGCTGACGGCGACCTTGGCCAGCCGTATCGCATTAGTGGTCATGGAGAGATCCTCCAGCCCGCCCGTAGAACCTGCATATCGAAGATCCTCCGCAAATCCAGGAGATCCTTCAAATCTCCGCGGTAACTGCATAAGCTCAGCGAGCATCGACACCAGATCAGGAAGATCCTGGCGCACGGTTGGTTCACCACCGGTGAGACGGATACGGGTAATACCCAGATGGTGCACGAAGATAGAGGCAAGGCGTGTAATCTCCTCGAAAGAGAGCATCTCATCCCGGCGGGTCCACTGGATCTCTTCGGGCATGCAGTAACGGCAACGCAAATTACACCTGTCGGTAACCGAGACGCGCAAGTTCGTAACGACACGTCCAAAACCATCAACGAGAGGCTCCGGCGAATGCGCATCGCCACTATCTCCAGATGCAGACGTGACAGTACGCGCAATCTCCCTAAAAGGCTGAGGCGAATCCGGCATCACGCCTTGCACATCAGTATCTGTGACAGAGCCGACGGACATTACATTGTACTCATGCCATGTCCAGCATAGTAATCTCCACCGGCGTTCCCGCCTCGACAGGCCCGCCGTCGGGTAGGAATGCAATCGCATTAGCCGCCGCGGCAGTGGTGAGCAAGTGGGATGCCTGGGGACCGGCGGGCGCAACCAGGATGTCCCCCGTCTCGTCCAACCACACCTTCGATAGGATCAAGTGCTCCTTACCGTCAGGCCGCCGATGGATTCCCTGCGCCAGGCGGGCTGCAAGGATAGGACGGTAAGGCATCGTATCTCCTGCCATCGTACGCAGCAGAGGACGGCAGAACAGTTCGAACCCGACAAGAGCTGACACGGGGTTGCCAGGCAGGCAGGCAATAATCGTTTCGTTCACCTGACCAAAGGCGAACGGTTTACCCGGCTTGATCGCGGCCTCGAGCCAGTGCCATGTACCGGTCGAAATATTCCCAAGCAATGTCCTGGCCCAGTCCCGGTCCCCCACGCCGGCTCCTCCGGTGGTGATTACAACATCGCACCTACCCGCCGCATCGATTACCGCCTTCTCAATCGCACCAAGATCATCGGGAACGCAACCCAAATCCACCGGGTTGGCTCCAGCCGATGCTGCCGCAGCAAGTAACATGGGGCGGTTCGAGTCAAACAAGCGCGAGTCGAGTGGCGGAGGTTGCCTGCTTGGCGTGCCAGGTTCGCTCACTTCAGGCTCGGTAGTGAGCTGAGCCACAGAACCACCTACTCGTCCGGTCGACGGTAAGCCGGCCGCAGCACCAATCGCAGGGCCAGCCGCAGGCTGGATCAGCTCGTCTCCAGTTGCCAGGATGCCAACCATAGGAGCAGCGTGAACGAAAAGGGTGGATATTCCGAAATTGGCAGCCAGGCCTATTGCAGCCGACCCCAACCGCTGTCCAGCCTGGAGCACTCTATCACCTGCCCGCACATTCTCACCCCTGCGGCGTATATGATCACCAGGATGCGAAGATGTGAGCAGGGTTACCTGATTGCCGGAGATGCGCGCATATTCAAGCATAACAACGGCGTCAGCGCCTTGAGGGATCGGAGCTCCCGTCATGATCCGGATGGCGTGACCGCGTGGAAGTACAGTACCGGAATCTGAGCCTGCAGGGAGGAACCCAGCTACACCCAAAACCGTGCCAGGTCCGGTCACATCCTGTGTATTGATCGCATAGCCATCCATCGCGCTGTTGTCGAACTGCGGAAGATCGAACGGCGCAGCAATGGACGCTGCGAGGCACTTCCCATGTGCGTGTGCGAGCGGAAGATCGGCAGCAGGCAACGGCCTGGCAAGAGCCAGAAGGCGGCGGCGTACCTCGGCAAACGGAACAAGTGGCCGGTTGCCGGCCACATCAGACATGGACCCAGCTACAGCAGCTCCAGCGTCGCCCACACCGGCAGCATCGTCGCCAGACCGGCTCACGACCGTACCACCCTGCCCGGCACGCAGGACATCGATCGGGTTCCAGCAGGTGCGAACTTGCCCAGCTTATGTCCCAGCACCTCCTTACCCGGCATGCCGGCCGTTGATCGTGCAGATTCCCGATAAGGCCAGAGGCCCAAGGCTTGCAACCGATCAAGATCGCCAGGCATATCGATGTCGCTGAACAGCCTGTCGGGCGATACGGTCATGGTCCCACCAGAGCCTAGGAGAGTGGGAGCAGGCACGTAGGCGACATCTTCCGCCCCGGTAAGTGCACGTACAAACGACCGCTCCCCTGCCAGGACTGCATACTCGAATTTTCGCAGGCGCTCAGGCGTCCATCTCGCGCATAGATACTGAGGGCGACCCATCACCAGCGGGACTACCGACAGCGGTGATTCGTAATGGAGCAGGCTCCGCAGTACCACTTCGTCGACAAGCGGGAGATCACACGCCAGCCCCAATATCCAGGCATCCTGCCAAGACGCCGGCAGATCTGCCCAGCCTCGGATAAGTGCGCTCAGCGGGCCCTGGCGCGGCTCATCGCTCAGTTTCAACGCTGCGTCCGAGATCCCTGCACCTACCTCGATCACCATGTCGCATACATGTTCCATGACGGTGCCCGTATGCTGAGCCAGCGTACTGTCGCCAATGGATACGAGGCCCTTTGGCGAACCGAACCGGCGGCTTTGCCCTCCGGTGAGCAGGATGCCGGCAGCATGGACCCCCGATCCTGGCGGTTCAGGCAATCCGCCGTCCTCACACAAGGGCATGCTCACCAGTCCAAGTCTTGCCGGCCAGCAAGTCGAGGGCATGGCCGAGCACGGGAAGGATCGCCTCGAGGGATTCAACCGCACCCTTTTCCGAACCTGGCAAATTGACAACCAGTACTTCTCCGACGGTACCGGCAACGCCTCTGGAAAGCGCCCCCAGCGGGCTGGACCTGCGGGCGAACTCCACGATGCCTGGAGCATCCCGTTCAATCACAGATCTCGTAGCTTCGGGCGTAAGATCCCGGGCAGAAAATCCAGTCCCTCCAACTGTAAGCACCAGGCCGGCAAATCCTCTCACAAGTGCGGCTATCTCTCCAGAGACCGGCTCTATGCCATCAGGGCAGCATAGCTGCGCGACCACATCGTATCCAGATTCTTTAAGACATCGAGCTACGGCAGGTCCGGCAGTATCCTCTGCATCGCCTGCGCTGACACGATCTGAAACGGTAAGTATCTTGCATGACCTGCGAATGGGCAACTCCGCTCCCTGGTTCCCGGTACCTGCCTCTGGCTCTCCTGCCTGCACCCTAGTGCTATGATCAGTCTCGTACAGCATCATCAGCCAGTTTACGCGCCACTTCAAGTGCTCGAGCGGGGCTGGCCCCCGATCTTCCCGCTATCCAGCAAGCCAGAGGCGCAGCGGCACGCTCAGATCCATGTGCTGCCTCACTGGCCAGAGACAGTACCAGCTCCACTTCCTCTTCCGGCAGCATTGCTGCATCAAGAGCATCAGCAAACGCCTGTATCCACTCAGCTCGATTCATCATGAATCACCTCCATTCACAGCGTGATCAATCGTACCGGGACCATGCCGGTCGATTGTTTCTGCCCACAGACGAGTCTACCAGCATGCCGGATCACCATCACGACGTGATCCCGGCAGCCGGCAGCAATTCGAGAGCGTTCAGGTGCACCCAACGGTCAAGAATATCTGCCATCCCACGCCAGTAAGTACTTGTAACCCGATTTCTGAACTCTTTGGCGTACAGCGGAATCCAAGCCGGCATATGCCCACCGATAAATACCGGTCTGAGGATTTCCACGGCGGTAACGTCGAGCGTCGAAGCCGCAGGACCGGTAGTGCCCACACGATCCGCATAACCGGTAGTGCCCACACGATCCGCATAACCGGTAGAGACCGCGACATCGGCAGGACCCGCAAGAGATACATGCGTCACAGGGTCTGCAGCGGTTGCAGAATCCCGACCATCCGCACTAATAGCCGATCCAGCCCACAATTCTGCCGCAAAGGCGCATTCGATTCCGAGATGGTCGGGAGCGCGCACGGCCGATCCGAACGCTGCCCGGTTCGGCCAGTCGAGACCGGCATCGTTGTACCAGGAAAGAACTTGCCGGGTAACCGTAGTCCAGAGTGACTTCGACGGATCGATCCAGAACGAGGCATAGGGCGGCACGTACAGTCCGGGCAACGGCAGGGCAATGCAAGCCTGAAAATCGCGTACGGCGCTCTCGAGTTCCACGGAATCGTCGAGAGATCGCACAGTGTCGGCGATGTCCCCGGAGAGATCACTGTCACACTGGGCAACACCCTCGAGCCAGGCATCGAGAGCATCCTCATGGACCCTGAACGGACCACCCAACCAGGCACGTGCCAGGTAATCGTACCCGTATGTCCATGCCCAAGACGCAACGGCAACCATCATATGGTCTCAGATCTTCTCGACACGCACTCGAGTATCGTAATAGTCGGCACCTCCACCCACTGGATCCTCGAGTCCGATGGTCCAGCCGTCCGGAGCGGCAAGATCTGGATCAAGGCGCATGACTGCATTGAGCCGTACTGGAGCGTTGCGCGCGCTGTCTCCATCGAAGGTATGCCCATTCACCTGCCAACGACCCGACCCGTACTGCCAGTGACCGAATGCCGCCGGGAAGGTGATGACTCCTGGCCGGACACCGCCGATTGTCCGCACCCTGCCAGTCATACCTCGAGAGTTGGTGGCTGATACCACTCGCACCCGGTCACCGGCCGAGATCCCGAAGCGTTGCGCATCAAGCGGGTTCATCTCGATGAAGGCCTCCGGCATCAGCTCGAGGAGCCATGGATCGGCTATTGTACGGGACTTCGAATGTATCGGCTGCTTGTGAGTCGAAAGAATGAGCGGGTAACGCGACGGCGGATCGAGCTTTGAGAGCAACTGCCCCTTCATCGTTGCCAGAGGCTCGAAGCGCGGCACACCGCTGAAAAGCATACCCGTCAGAGCATTGTGGGTAGTCGCCATGACTTCATTGTATATCTGGCACGGATATTCGGTGGGCTTCTTGCTGAGAGACCCGTAGGTGTGGGTTGCCCAGGTGGGCCGCGATGGGTAAGTACCAACCTGGCTGACCATAGAGCTGAAAGCGCTCTTCAGCTCGCGCGTGCTCAACCCGCCTGGCGGTCTTGCCCAGCCATCCAGGCTGGACTCGGATATCTGACCTATAGTCAAGGCACTGAGACGCTCAACGGTGATCCTGCTTGGCAGGTAGCCAGTCACATAGTCTTCGAAACGGCCTCCCCTGGCAAGCACGTAAGCCACCTTCTTCCATGCCGGATCAGGTAGGGTCCCAGGGTGACGAGATCGAAGCTGTGCGATGCCGGCCATTTCCATCTCCGCTGATGACGCGTCAGGAACCGCCCCTGACTTCACGAAGCCGCTTGCTCCGAGTACGAGAAAACTCGGGTCGTATGCTATATTGGCAACCTGCCTAAGGTAAAAGTCCTCCCTTGTGTCCAGGCTGCCACCGTCGGCAAATGCGTTGGACCCGAACCCCGGAAGACCTGTCTCCTTCGCAACGTCGATCAGGAACTGCTCCATACACATCGGATTGCCGTCAGGAGTCCTAGCGGTGAGCGGCTCGATCACCGGCCTGCGGATACCCTGAGCTTTTGTGGGGTAGGTGGGAAAGTTGGTCGGTACGCCCCAGCACTCGAGATAGCTCGTATCTGGAACGATGTAGTCGGCATAGGATGAACTTTCGGCGATCACAATATCCGTGCTGATGAATAGAGGAACTTTGCTCGTATCCGTGATCATACGGATCCACGGTGTATGGTCAGGCGCCCCACCGATTGCGGGCGGGCTCCAGGCCGGGTTGGCTTCATGCTGCAGGACGATCTTCGCAGGGTAGGGGTACTGCTGGTAAATACCTGCGAATATCTCCGGCCATATCCCGAATCCGAAGGGAAACCACGGCCTCGGTGCCGGAAAGGGGCTCTTACCTGCTGCAACCGCGGCCTTGTAGGCATGCGATTCCTCGTAAAATACACCCTCCCTGGAGATCGGCACGCCTGCCGGTACGCCTTTTGGCTGACCGGGCCAGGAGGAAAGGGGATAGGGAGCACCCTCATTCTTGCCATCGAAGTCTGCAGCACCTCCTCCTGCAAGGTATCCTCCCATCCAGTCCACATTGCCGAGAAGGAAGTTCAGGACCATAATAGCCCTGCCATTGTACACACCATTGGTATGCATAGCAGGTCCACGATAGAAATCAGCCACTGCCTTTCGACCATGACTGGTGAACTCGGTGGCCAGGTTCTGGATGACTTCCGGAGAGACACCGGCAAGTGAAGCATACACGCCGATGCTATATTCCGCTGCCGAGCGATACAATTCCTGCATGCTGGTCCGGCAGGCAATGCCATTGATGCCGACCGTAGCGGTGCTCAGGTTACCGGCGGGCCAAAGACTGCCCGATGGAGAGTTCGCCGCGGGAACAGGAGCCTTTGCCACCAAATCCCACACAACGGGTCCAGACGCCCCTGCCACACCAGGCGAGACGAGCCCAGCCTCGCCGGCGGTAAGGAACTTACCGAAACTTGGATGCGAGGTATCGGTTACCACCAGCCATGCCGCATTCGAGAAGTTCGGTTCACCCGCAGCCGCAGCGGCAGTGGCATTGGGGATCTGGAGATAAGCGGTATTGTAGGTGGCTGCTTCGACAATAGTGCGAATCATCCCCATGGCCAGGGCTCCATCCCCTCCCGGAGTCACGGGTACCCATTCGCTGGCAAGCAGGCGACCGTTTCCGGCATGAGGATCCACAATGACATAATTCAATCCATTGACAGCCACGGCTTCGGCAATCTTGCGACCAAGGGTCTGCATCGGAAAGTTGGCCTCGGTAACGTTCGCCCCGAACCAGATGATGTACTCGGCATTCGGAACATCAGGCTTGAGCATCGCAACCCCGCCGATCCCGTTCAATGACTCCTGGGTGGCAACATGGTGATTCAGCTCACATATCCCGACATGCGGCAGAGCATTCACGGAACCAAAAGCATGAGCGAAGCGAGTAAGGAAGTCGGCCTGTCCGGGCTCCGCCCTTCCCCAGTAGACAATGAGCCCGTTGGTCTTCGGCCCAAAATCAGGGTTGGCTGCGTCAATTGGTTCGAAGCGGGCCTTGCCGCCATCCCATACATCGCTGAATCCTTCGACATAACGATGCTCCTCGCCTGCTACATGAGAGAACAGGTAGCCACCCCCTGTCACCTCAGAAATCAGTTGACTCCAGGAAATGGCCTGCCAGCGACCCGACCCTCTCGGCCCGCTACGCTTGAGCGGTACAGTCAGCCGGAAGGGATCGTATGCGGTTTGCCGCCCGGCCTGCCCCCGTGCACACAGGGAGTGGGCCTGGGGCCAGACACTCGCTGCAACCGGGTCGGTGACATACGGAGCTTGTGGCTCAGTGGCGTTCGGGTGGTAGGGATTGCCGTCGAGCTTATCCAGCACGCCATTGAATGTCCGCCCGACAAGCCCGCAATCGCTGCGGCATTGCTTGCAAACGCTAAAGGTGGTAGTAACGCCGGGCCATGTGGGTGGACGATCAGGATACACGTAGGTGCCACGCCGCTCGAAGACATTTTCGATCCAAGGCGACACGCCCCAGCCGGCCACGATGGCTCCACCGCCCGTCAATGCAGCTCCCTTCAGAAAAGAGCGCCTGCTGAACGGGGCCGATAGCACCGGTTGCGAGGACTGATCGGACATTTATACATCACCTCCATCGATCTGGACGCCTGCTACGGGGTTACCCTGCATAGACATGGACATAGATGTGCCTGACGCAGGAGATGCCATAGCGACAGGCTGGTCTCCAATAGCTGGAGATGGCTCTGACCCCGGATATATTTCATCTGGCACCGGATATATTTCACCGGCATCTCGCCACGGGAACAGCCAGGTCAACAGTAGGAATAGTAGTAACGCCACAGCAAACACACCGAGTACCGTCTGGAGTGAATCGAAGCCAGTCAAAGGCACTGAGGTCGTAACAACGGTATTCGAGGAGATCTTGGATTCGGCCTGCCCACCCAGGACAACATTCCAACGCATTGCATACACGCCAGCGAGGACGGCCAGGCTTATGACGACCCCTCCAAGCCAGCTACGCCTTACTACCGGTACCAGCCACAGCACGAGAGGCAACACCATGCCAACCCCGAGCTGAATACCGAGATAAGTCAAGCTGAACGGCCCATTGAGCATGAGGTGGTAAAAGCCATAGTAGGTGGCCCCTTGCGCGTACTGGGGAACTGCACTGGTGACCAGATCCACTGCATCGAGGAAGAGGTCGAGGAGAATGAAGAGCATCAGGTATACAAGTAACCCATCAGCAAGCTGCCGGTCCGGCTTCCGGCCTATATATCGTAGCGCTACGACATATATGAGCCACATCAGCGCAATGCCCGATACCATGGCGGATACGATGAATAGTACCGGCATAAGAGGAGTTGCCCATAGGGCGCGGGCCTTCGTAGCTCCAAAGACAAAACCTATGTAACCGTGGAACAGGAACGCTAGGGCGATCCCGGCTGCCGACAGCCATACCAGCACCTTACGATCCCGCCGTGCCCTGCTTTCTGAAGCGTCCCTGCTCCCAAGGGCAAGCGCTCGGTGCAGCTTGGCCCACCAGCCTTCTCCCATCCCTATCCTGACATTGGTGGCGCGAAATGCGAAGTAGAGCTCCACCAGCATGAGTGCGATATAGGTCAGCCAGATCAGTATGAATGTCGCCAACGGTGAATACGGGAAATGGTCTCTGGTAAGCAGTTCCAGTACATTGGAGGGCTGGCGCGCGTCGCCGAGAACCGTGAGGGGCGCTGCAATGAGCAGTGCAAGGCTCGTCAGCACCGCCAACGGGGCGAGTGCATCGAATTTCCGTTGCCGGAAGACATGACTGAGCGACGACACGACGAACGAGCCTGCCACCAAACCCGAGATAAAGGGATACGTGACAACCATCACTCCCCAGTATGCATTCTCCAGTCCGGAATGCGTAAGTGATCCACCCATTACTTTGCACCTCCTTCTCCACCAGTAGGAGTCTGGAGTAGGACCCTACCCGTCAGATCATCGTACTGGTTGGTATTAGTGCCCGCCGCATACGGATATATCGTGTTGAATGCAGTAGCCGCATCGACAAGATCGCCGTCCAGGTTGATATAGAAAACTTGCGGGTGTGTACCGAACGATACATTCAAGCGCTCTGTCGGGTACTGATCAATCAGCTGGCTGACATCGCTGTCAGGATCGTTCAGGTCGCCAAAGACGCGAGCACGTGCTACGCAGGACGTTACGCAGGCAGGAAGCAGCCCCCTGTCCAGCCGCTGTACACAGAACGTACACTTGTCGGCAGTCTGCTGGATCGGATTGAAGTACCGGGCATCGTACGGACAGGCCTGGATACAGTAACCGCAGCCTATGCACTTCGGATAGTCTATAAGCACCAGCCCGTCTTCACGCTTGAAGGTTGCCTCGACAGGGCAGACCTCGACGCACGGAGGATCATCGCAATGATTGCAGAGACGAGGCAGGCTGAACCTCCTCACGCCGGGAACGTACGTACCGTCCTCGAGCACGACCGGTCCGTCACCATCAGGATCACGTTCCCACTGACCGACCTCGACAACCTGTACCCAAGTCCGGTACACCCCTACGGGAACGTTGTTCTCGCTCTTGCAGGCAACCACACAGGACTGGCAGCCGATGCACTTACGGAGATCAATCACCATCACCCAGTGATGAGCAAGCTTCTCCGGGGACGCGAAACGCGAGAAGGTATTGTGCGTATAAGGAAGATCATGGGAGTTCTCGATCGCCGGCATCCACTCATCCGGTTCGGACCAGCCGTCGGGAACATTCAAGGCCGGCTGTGTCCACGATGCCCAGCGGGGGCTGAGCTTGTACAGCGCCTCAGCCGCCGTAGCGCTCTCGGCACCTGCTCCCTTCTGCCTGGCGACCGGCGCACCAGCCAACCTCTTGGGTGAGTGCGGTGAAACGAGGGCTTTCGTTGCTGCCCTGACGCCACGAACCTTGGCTGCAACCACCGAAGCGGCAACGGCAACTCCAGCAGTATTGAAGATCTTGAGTGCACTGCGGCGGCTCGTTCCGGGCTCATCTGCGCTGTGCTGCCGGGGCGCTGAACTATGTCCACCAGTGCTTTCTGGTTTCTTACTCATGCCGGGTAACAATGCCTCCTCGCTGATCAATGCACAATGGCGTTGAATATGCTCGTACTCTCGTACTCCAAACCATGGAGGCATCTTATCCATGGGCGCTCCGGATTGCATCGGTGACAATACCTAACCCAAGATGGTATTTACACGGAATTAGGGCAGGCTGAATGTAAGCAATCCCACGCAGGAGCGCTACTCCTACGTACGTAGCCTCACGAAGCCATGTCCGGTGCCGCCGTCAACTTCTACAAGTACCACTGCTTCACAGCAACACCAGTACCTTACAGGCTCGTAATGAAGGCCAGTGAGCGCGGGTGTCATGGCTTGATCAGTAAGGGGCCGTATTACCGAAATATTAGCACTGTACGATGTATAATGCACTTCCTTCCGATCGCTATCATACCCTGGCTACCACGACATCATGTAAGGTGTGAGCATGGCCGGCAAGCTGTACGGAGACCCAAACATCGTCGCAGGTAACGACACCCCTGACGGCTGCGCGCCTGCGACAGCTGGAGTTCCTGGTGCACCCCCGGACAAGCCAAGTACAAGTAGCGCTCCTGCCGGCGCTTCTCCGGCTGCCGTTCCCAGCCGGCTGGCAGGCGGGCTCAGCCATGTGGACGATCTGGGCAAGGCGCGCATGGTAGATGTCAGCGCTAAACCCCACACAGATCGCCATGCTGTGGCGCGTTGTGTAGTGGAGGCTACAGAAAAGGCTGAATCCCTACTGGACAGTGCCGAATTCAGCAAGGAACGTATGAAAGGAATTGTTGACGCTGTTGGACGGATGGGTGCGGCACGCACTCCGTACCTTATCCCTCTGTGCCACCAGATCCTCCTTGATCGGGTGGACATGCAGCTGGACCTTGGCGGCCGCCGCCTGCAAGTACTGGCAACAGTGGAAGCGCACGACCGTACAGGAGTCGAGATGGAGGCTCTCACGGCAGTAACTCTGAGCGGGCTGGCCCTGGTAACGGAGTTGGAAGCCCAAGCGCGGATCATGGAGGTGAGCCTTCTTCTCAAGGATGGCGGGCGCAGCGGCACGTGGCGTACCCAGGCTCCGCACGTGACTTTGCTGCTCTTCGCCGGAGCACGTGAAGCCGCAGGCACCGGACGGCTGGTACTGCGAGCTTACGATGTCGCCGATGTGCTGGCGCAGGCCCACGCTCGCTTCGGAGCGGATTTCAGGGAGATGGAACGTGTGTCGGCCTGCTGGGTCAATTCGTGGCAAGCGACCGCCGCCACTGCACTTATCGAAGGCGACGAGGTCGCTCTCCTGCCGCCTGTGTCGGGCGGATAGTCACTGTCCTGGATCCTCGAAAAGTGTTGTACGTCTACAGGCTCGCGCCGCGCACATCTAAGACAGGATCTACGAAAATTGGATGATTATATTCCAGGCGTGCTCCTGGCTATGTAGTCATCCACTGCTCTTGCCATTGCATCATAGGCCGGTCTCAGCAGGTCCGTCACTGGAATGCCATCCAGGTCGAAGGGGAGATCACCGAGTTCGTTCAGTATTGCATCGCGCGGTACCCCTTCCTGGGCACTGAAGTTGACGCCGGCAAAATCTCCAGCACATTCATAGAAGCTCTCGATGCACTCATTCAACGGTGCAGGATCTACGCTTACAGGCACGGGCCAAGGTGCGACCGGCTGTTCGCCGGGCAAGCCGGTAATGGTAGAAGTTACAGCCATACCGGACGGTCTAACGGTACCGGACCGCCTAACAGTACCAGACCTTCCAGCCATACCGGTACCTCTGGACACACGGGATGGATAGGACTGCCGGACTGTATCTGGCCCTGCCGAGGCGGCACGCTTACCGGATCTTCTCGCCACACCTGCTCGGGATGCTCCGACTGCCTTGGCGCCGCCCGAAGAAGAACCAGTGTCGCCGCGCAGCTGGATATCCCTGCCCATGCCGCCGGTTCTACCTGTGCCGGCTCCACCTCCGTCATCAGTTGCATCCCTGCCATCACCCGACTGCGTCTGAGCGCCGCCGCCCCTTGTAACCAGCCTCGACAAAAGCTCCTGTTTCGTACGCCCTCTCCATTGGAAGATGAGGAACGGATCTCCATCGAAAGCCTCCGCTAAAAGGTAAAAGGTGGCTGCAATATGCTTACAGGGATTAGCCCAATCCGGGCAGGAACAATCCGTGCTCAGATCACGTAGGGACTCCGGAAATAGGCTGAGCCGGCATGTCGAGAACACCTCCTCGATATCGTGCGGCATGTCGCCGGCAAGTAGCTTAGCCAGGAACACCGCCCGCTCCTCCATGGCCTGCTCCACCATGGTCCAGTCCTTTTCGGAAAGCGGCAGCAACCGTATGGAGACCTCGTAGGGTTTGACGCGTGAACCCTGCACGCTCGAGGTCACCTCTCCGGATGCCACCTCCAACTCGAGTACCTGGCCTGCCCTGGCATAGGATCGCCCTCTGGCAAGGCGAGTGCCCATGTGGAACGACTCCAGCACATCAATGAAACGTTTGGACCACCAGGTATCCCCTATCGCCCCTCGTTTGCTCCGCGCCCGCAGGCCGTCAGCAGGTCTCGGCTTGGAAGGTGGAGGATACCATTCAAAGGACGAGCCGTACCTGTCCATCTATGCCTCCGCCACCGCATCAGCAGACAGTGCAACCATGTCACGAATCTGATCCGTTGACAACTCGGTGAGCCACGCCTCGCCGGAGCCGATTATACGCTCGCTCAGCTCCCGCTTCTGGTCGATCATCTGATCTATCCTCTCTTCAATGGTACCTACACAGATGAACTTCCTCACCTGCACATCCTTATGCTGGCCGATTCGGAACGCTCGGTCCGTCGCCTGATCCTCCACGGCTGGATTCCACCACCTATCGTAGTGAATCACATGATTTGCATTCGTGAGGTTCAGCCCGACCCCACCGGCCTTCAACGATAGGATGAACACAGGCGATCCGGTATCCGATTGGAACTCCTCCACCATTGCATCACGATCGCGTTTCGACTTCCCTCCGTGTAGAAATGGTATCTTGCACCCCAGCCGGTCTTCGAGGTACGCCACCATCAGATGACCCATCTCCGAGAATTGGGTGAAGCACAGTATCCGGTCATGTTCCGATAACGCTTCCTCTATGACCTCTTCCAGGCGGGCCAGCTTGCCGGATCGTCCCTCCAGTTGCGAGCCATCTGCCAGGAAATGCGCCGGATGGTTGCACACCTGCTTAAGCTTCATGATCGAAGATAGGATTACCCCTTTGCGCTGGATCCCGTCGGCTTGTTCGAGACGTTCCAGCATGTCATCCACAGTCGCCTGGTACAAGGTGGCCTGCTCCCTAGTGAGATTGCAGTACACTTTCATCTCGTTCTTCTCCGGCAGATCGGTTATGATGGATTTGTCAGTCTTCAGCCTTCGCAAGATGAACGGTCCCGTAATCCTCTTGAGATTCCATGCGGCCTTATCGTCGTGGTTCCGTTCGATTTTCACGGCAAACTGCTTACGGAATGCCTCCTGGCTGCCGAGCAGCCCCGCATTGAGAAATGTCATGATCGACCAAAGCTCCGAGAGACGATTCTCCACGGGTGTTCCGGTGAGCGCAACGCGCCGGGATGTATCAAGCGCCCTCACCGCCCGGAACTGCTTGGTCTCTGGATTCTTGATGTTCTGAGCCTCGTCGAGCACCACCCTCCTCCACTTGATGCCTTTCAGCAACTCAGCATCACGTGCCACAAGTGAATACGAGGTGACGACAAGATCCGCCTTTCCCACAGCCTTTGCAAAGGACTTGCCTGTCTTTCTGCCCGCGCCATGATGGACATGCACCTTGAGCGATGGCGAGAAACGGGTCGCCTCGCGTTGCCAATTACCGACGACGGACATAGGACAGACCAGCAAGGTAGGCTCGAAACGTTTCGGAGCGTCAGCATCTTCACGCTCAGCCAGCAATAGAGCCAGAAGCTGGGCGGTCTTGCCTAGACCCATATCGTCAGCAAGACACGCGCCAAGCCCGAGACTATCCAGGTACCACAGCCACCCGAGGCCGCGTTCTTGATATGGACGCAGGTTGCCCTTGAAACCGCCTGGAGTAGGCATCACCTCGAAGCGTTGCCCCTCTGTATCACCACTGGTGCCGCCGGTGCCATTTAGAAGGCTGCCCAACCATCCAGTTGCCACGATGTCCACAACGGGCAAGCCCGTATCGCTCGCCTCCAGTCCCAGCCCGGTACGTATCAGATCCAATATAGCCATCTGGTCAGACTCGACCTTCTGGCTGTGACGCTCCAGCGCACCTATCGCCAGTTCAATGTCGTTGTGGCTGAACTCCACCCATTTCCCCCTCACTCGTACCAGGGACATCTTCGTTTGGGCAAGCGCACGCAGCTCTTCGAGGGACAAGGTCTCGTCGCCGAGCGCCACTTCATAATCGTAGCTGCAGAGTCCGTCCAGCCCCACCAGGCTGGGTCCACCATCATCTCCACTGCCGCTCGGGTAAGCTCGTATCCGGATACCGATACGGGCCGATCGGGTACGCCACCATTGCGGTACAAAGACCCCGAAACCAGCTTGTTCGAGAACGGGAGCGTACTCAGATAGAAACGTGCGCGCACCTTCAGCATCCAATTCCAGATGCTCGGGGCGGGATACCTGCAGGGCCGTCTCCAGCACCGGCATCAGTCGTGACGCCCGGCCCAAGCCAGTCAGCAGCTGCTGCACCGTATTCTCACCGCCGTAATCTATTGCTTCTATCGCCTTGGCTGCGGGACTACCGCTCCAGACGTCTCCGGCCGGTACAAGAGCACTCTGATCGTTGCCGGGCTGGAGAAGGAACTCGACTTTCCATGGAGGATCCTCTGCCTGGGAATCTTCTGTTTGAGGATTCTCCACTGGCTCGACAAGACGGAAGCATGTCCGCAACATCGCTCCCCCGGTAAGACCTGCCTGCCTCCACCCACTGATGATTCCTGCGATCTCGCCGATCTCCCCGGTTCCAGACTCACCCGTACCGCCAACTATGTTGGATACACCAGCCCCGCCGCCCCCACTGGTCCT
Source organism: Actinomycetota bacterium (assembly GCA_023379675.1). Lineage (GTDB taxonomy): Bacteria > Actinomycetota > Acidimicrobiia > Acidimicrobiales > JAMCPL01 > JAMCPL01. The sequence goes on from JAMCPL010000002.1 coordinate 19,676, forward strand.
TCTGGACTTGGAGGGCGCGCTGGGAGCGTCACTCCCGCTAACCTTGCCCGCCTTTGAAGGGCTGAGATGCATTACAGGATCAAGGGCGCTGAGCCCGGCCAGCCATGATTTCAGAAGTGGCCTGACAGTGGATGTCTTAGATTTACTGGGCGTAGTGGCGCTTCTTCCCTTGCCATTGTCGCGGCGCCGCGCCGGTACGAAGCCAATATCCCTGCACGCCGACCTTGCAGCCGCATCCACAAGCGCGGCGAGCGCATCAGCCAAGATTCCGGCAGGATCCTCCTCTTCTCCGGCGCCTGCAGCATACGAACGGCACAGCGCAGGCATACTCTCGGCCAGTCTTGCCGCACGTACCATGTCATTGACAGCCGGCACAGGCAGCCACCGTGACTCAATGGCACCATCCTCGAGTCGAACGATTCCTGGCACTGTACGGCCGCGCGCCACCAGATCCAGCGCTACGTCCACTGTGTGGTTGAAGAATCTAACTGTACCGTCTTGCACGACATGCGAGACGGAGAGCGTGGCGAGCAATGGCGCAACTTCCAGCGCAGATTGGACATCATAGGAAAGACCAGGAACTCGCCAGGAACGAAGCGCCGGCATTGCCCTGACGTACGGCTCATCACCAATGCGCTTGGCGCTCGGGGATGCAAGTGGTCGCGACGGAGTGCTGGGCAACAGAAGCGTCGCCTCTGCGGACTTCCCTATAGTCTCGAATCCGAGAGCTGCGACAAGATCGCCTGGAGCAACAGCAAAAGGATGCTCCGGCGCCTGCACGCTCCTACCGCTGCGCCGAGATTGGCCACGTAGCAAAGTACCCATCGTCACAGCATCCTCCGCCCACAGAAAAAGTCCTCTACCAGGTATCCACTGAGCATGAAGTGCAATCATGATATGGCCACACCACAACATAGCATACCATTGATTGCCGTACGGCTAAGAAGTCATTCCGGGTACGCAAAAGAGCAAGACCAGCGCCAGTCTCTGATCGACCAGATCTTCAACCGTCTCAAGCGGCAACTATCGCAAGCGATGAAAATAGCTTATAGGCACTGTGACGCTGGCTGGCAGCAGCGAGTATTCCAGCTAGGTCAAACTAGCTAGCGCCTCTGCGAGTTTAGCGGCTGCTTCGTCTGCCAAGGGCTTCAGGTCCTCAGCCGTAATCAAGCTATGCGGATCCACCGCCCTTACCGTGGTCCTGCCGGTGTCCATCTCTTCCAGCACCACGTTGCACGGAAGCACGAGTGCCGAGTCCGGGTCGCCTTCGAGCGCTTGGTGTGCAAGGGACGGATTGCATGCACCCAGGATCTTCATCGGAGCACGGTCTATATCAATCTTCTCCTTCAGGGTGGCTGCAACGTCAATCTCGGTCAATACGCCGAAGCCTCTGTCACCCAACGCCTTGCGTACCGCCGACTCTGTATCCTTAATACCGCTCTCCACCACCACCTGTATTGCCTTCATGGTACCTCCTTATCCTTGATGTGCAGCATCTCTCGCTTACTCATATATCTTGCTCTGGCATAACCTGTCATCGCATGGAGGGAGTCGCTGCGGCCGGATCTCCTACGGTCCAGCGGGTCGCACAAGATCAAATTCCTTGATGTTGACCACGCATATACTGCCGGCTACACCACCAATGCTGCGAAGCATCGCCTTTCTTCATTAGCATAGTAGCAACGGCTGTCGCTTCGATCGGAGCAGGGACCAAGACCACCCGGATCTATTTGCACTTTGTGATCGTATATATTATACTAGTGCAATGAAACAGTACACCCCGGCAGGAAGCATGGTAAGGATGGCCCGCCGGCTTGCCGGATTGACGATCCGGCAGTTGTCTGAAGAATCTGGAGTGCCCGCACCTCGCATCTCCGCCATCGAATCGGGACGGCACAGTAACGTCACAATACAAACATTGTTACGCCTGCTGGCTCCATGCAACTGCAATATCGCTCTGGTGGACATGGACGACCCGGCTGCACTCCCGAACGACTACATCAATGATGTGCGGTTACAGAACGTACTGAGCTTGGTGGATGCAATTGAAACTTGATGAAACCTGAGAACCAGTGGTCCATGGTGGACCTGATATTGAATATCCATGCGCAGATGGACGAACGCCATATAAAGCATGCCTTCAGTGGTGGTCTTGCCTTGGCTTATTATACTGCCCATCCGCGAGCCACTGATGATATAGATATAAATGTAATGGCCGGCGCTGAGGATGCTCGCTCCATCCTGGATGCTCTACCGGCAGGAGTGCGCTGGAATACGCGCCAGGAAAGCGTGCTGCGTACTCTTGGGGCGGTAAAACTGCGCTGGATAAAACGAATCAGTGTGGACCTGTTCCTGCCGGTCAACACGCACCAGCAGGGACTGGTCGACAGAGCACAGGTCCATCAATTTGCTGGCGTAGCCATCCCCTTCGTATCGGCCACCGACCTGGCCGTGCTGAAGGCCGGCTTCAGTCGTGGTGCTGATACACTGGGCAAGCAGCGTGACTGGGCAGATATCGAAGCCATGATGCTGCATGGAGCCTTGGACGTCACCGATGCAATGAAATGGATCCAGCAGATCGATGGACCACAACAAGCCGTGTACGGACGTTTTGTGCAGCTGGTTCAAAAGGTGGATAAACGCTACGCTCAGTCGAGCCGGCAAGTGGATACAGTAGATGCGGGCACCATTGATCCTGTGGCATCTCCTGCCGGGTCCATGTGCGGGCAGTGGATGCCGATCGCACGCCAATTATGCAGTCTGCCCCGTGGGCACGGCGGCAAACATCGCCATACCGAGCGCAAGTTTTCCAGCTGATGGTCGCATCGCTATGAGCCACCTGCGAGGGCGTAGCAACTGCGTGTCCGCCGTCACCACAGCCAATTCTGACGTTCAATCAGCTGGAGAAGGCGGCTCCAAACTGCTTGGCCACATCATTCAAGCGGCGATCCATCGTCCACAAAGTCGTATCCACGGTTATCCGCGTAGCTGCAAGTAGGTGTGCATCGACATAGCCGGTGCCTCGTGCATAAAGCATCTCTACTTCGATCATCATAAGCACTTCCTCGTCGGTGGCCACCACGGCTCGAGGTAGCTGTCGTGAAAGTGAATGACTGCCGACCGTTCCTGGAGATTACCAAGTGCGAGTTCGCCTACGATACAAGGATGACATAGGACCATGCCTCTCTCGAGTAGGTCACTAAGCAGAATGTTTGCGGTACGGAAGTGGTCTATCCAGATCGACGAGTCGGCGAGAATCATACAGGCCTGCGCCGTGGCACATCGCGGACGCCCGGATCACTGCCCCCGAGACGAGCTAGCCTGCGAGCACTCTCCCGTTCAATGAGGGCCTGGAGGGCTTCACGGATAAATGCTGGCTTCTCTTTGATGCCTGCAAGCCGCTGGGCTTCACCAAGTTGGCCGTCATCCAAAACCACGGCTGTTCTCATAGTGAATCACCTCTGGGCATAGATTATAGCACCGTCTGATGGCAACTATCGTGCCGCAAGCCGACCGGAAGCACCTGCTCAGGATCTCGGCTGACCTCAGACACAGGGAAACGGACTAGTCGCATGCAAGCATTACTAGATAGGATCTCGGCTGACCTCAGACACAGGGAAACGGATCTCGCGCCCTACTGGCCAGCCTACGCAAGCCACGAGCAACTCTGTACACTCGAGAAAACAGCCAGGGGTGTCCAGCAAGCGAAAGGATGCTTTTCACCGCTAGCGAGGGTTTCATGAGCCGCCCAAAATGCTCGATGGCACCATGCACCCGGGCGATATTATCCTGATCAACCTGCCCCTGATCACCCATTCCCTGGCCCACCCGCCACTCACCCTCATCCTGATTACCCTGCTCCAAAAGCGAGCTATAGACGCCCAGATAATGCCTGAAAAATCGTGGCGCTATATAATCCCTCACATAAAACTGCTGAAGGCTGGGATTGTCGGGGTACTCTGCAATCAACTTCTCTGCATAGACAAGCCCGCTCTTCCACATACTTGGAGTCCATGACGAGCTCACTGCATGGATCCTCCACTGAGAGAGGGGCCGATCCACATAGACCACGCCATGACTACACCATATCCTTAAGAACAAATCATCGTCTTCATACCCGGATAGGCGCTGATCGAAACCGCCTACATGCTCCCACGCCCTCTTTGCCATGAGGGATGCAGATGGCAAGATATACATATTCTTTCCCAAACAATCAGCCAGACTCATCTTGGGCTGGGGAGAGTGCAGATGTTCGAGGGCACGCTCCGCCACCATGTTCCCGGAATCGTCTATCATGTCGAGTTCACTATAAGACAGCCCGACATGGCTGCTGGAGTCGAACGGTCCTGCAAGTACCTCCAAGTGCTCTGGATACCAACGATCATCCTGGTCAAGAAGAGCAATCAGATCGCCTCGCGCCTGGCCTATCCCGTAGTTACGAGCGGATGATTGACCACCATGCTCCTTGCGCATGAAGCGTACCGGGACAGCAATAGATACATCGTGCTGATATGCTTTCACGATACGCTCGCCAGCACCGCCATCGGTAGAGCCATCGTCCACAACCACCACTTCCATGGGCAAGCAAGTCTGTGCAATCACGCTATCGAGAGCATCCCCTATGAAGGCAGCCCCATTGTACAGTGGTATTACCGCCGAAATATTCACATCCGTACTCACAATTGTTCCAGTGTAACTGCTGGGAGACAACATAGGACATCTTTCTGAACATCGCAGGAGCGCAATCCTCGTATGTAAAGACAGGTCAAGCAAGCTCGGGAATCGAGCGCCGCAAACGGCCTTTGGGGTTGCCAGGCTTTCGGTTGATCGACTACTTGCCCGCCCATCTCCCGCCGGCATCTTGGCAAGTACCGGGTTGGCACGATCGCTGCTTACATACCCATGCACATCCGCTGCAGCAACAAACAGCTCAGCTCCTAGCCGGCCTGCGCAAAGACTGTAACAGGGCTCGCCCATGGTCTGTGATAATCCTGGCAGGAGCGGTCAACCTCCAGGAAGTGGACCCCTCGATCTCACGCACACGTTGGCGCAACGACTCATTAGCTGCGCTGATATGCTCGAGTTCTCTCATCGAGTCTCTCGTTCTCAGCAGCTCATCCTTATCGCAGGCCAGCTGGAGCAATGAATCCTTGAATGATGCGACTGTGCCTGCCCACGACCACCGTCCGGTATCCCTGGGCGCCTCCTCCGAGTCATCCAGCATTGCCAATCCTTCCGGTATAGGCCCCTCCACGGGACCAGTTTCCAGGATGTACCGTACCGTCCCTACCAGCTCGCTGCCGGAACCTACAGGATAGACCAGTGAAGCCCACCGGCTACCTTCCAGGTAGCCCAGAACCTCCCTGGTGACATCGCTATCCCAGCATACAACTGGCCTTTCGTTGCCGATCGAGCGCATGATTGGAAAACCGAATCCCTCGTACACAGATGGAAATACGACCACCCCGGCATTACCATAGACGGAAGCCATCCTGGAATCGCTCAGCGCACCAGACTCCAATGGTACGACTCCAGATGGAGGCTTGCCCTGATACCCTAGCGCAACGATCGTACGATCCGGGAACGTAACTGCCAGGAGATCAGTGATTGGATTCACGCGCTTGTGCACCAACCTGTTACCGATGACAAATATAGTGCCAGTCCTGCCGAGCTTGCTGCGACGGACTCTGCTCGCCGTACCGTAGCCGTACTCGTCCGGGTTGCATGAGGGCATCGCCACAAAATCGTGATCTGCTCGTGATCTCGAGAAACGACGGTAAAAGCTTTCCATGGATGAACGGCTGAGAAATCCTATTGATGATGCATGCTGGGCCGTGAAATCCCATAGCTCCCTCAATCCAGGATTATCCTGTTCGAGATAGCGGCAATCGGCGGCTATGCTGTCCAGGAAGTAAAATACGTGCATGGATGCGACAGGCCAGATATCCAACATCTCCGTCCAGGAGAAAGGCTGGTGCATCAGCAGCCAGATAGAATACTCCCTTCCTGGTCGTTCTTGCGGAGACAGCACCTCGTAACGAGGCAGGACCGCGTCCAGCCCATTGTAACGCAAGGCACTCGTGTATGCCCTCACGGTTGTGTCAAAAGAATCGTTCCAATCTTCTGACCCTGCCATGGCGGCAACTACTGCTCTGGCAAGTTCACTCGTGCCATTATGGGAATATGTCAGGAAGCTCAAATCGAGCAACAGGGATGGTCGGCGACGTTCCGAAACGTTGATCCAGGCAAGACGCTCGACCCGACCAGCGGACCCTATGGTGGGATCAGCGACTGCAGTGGAAGTACCCTGACCGACACCGTGGTAAGTGACGTGCGCTCGGTCAGCAAACAGTGCAAGGAATCCGAAGCCGTTGGCGCGCATAATAAGATCGTCCATCGCCCGCTCGAGCATCCCATCGAACCGCTCGTCGAGCAGTCCGGCAACCTCGATCACAGCGTTCCGTATCAGCAGGCAGCCCGACGGCACCGACGGAACGATCCTCCACCGAGGCAATATCGAGCCAAGCACTCCAAGTTCTCCAGCGCCTTGCCCAGCACGCAGCCCAGTTGGAGCTACAAAGGCGAACTTCTCATCCTGCCCGAGGACGTCAAGCATCTCGGTAAGCGATCCTGGCTCCAGAACGGCCTCCGGTTGTACCACCAGCACGTATGCGCTCTCATTCCCGGCCTGATCCAGGCACTGATTCATCGAGCGAATAAGTGCATCCCCGGTCCGCCTGATCGTGTCCACCCTCACTCCGGAGGCCCCAAGCACAGAACACAGCTGTTCGAGCAATTCCGGTGATAGCGTTCCCCGGCCGCCATCAACCACGCTGCAGGATGTTACAGGTAACGCGCTGATCTCGCCGGCAAGTGCCGTAATGCTCTGAGAATCAGCTCCAAGCGCATCAGGATCGCGGCAGGGCGGGACGATGATCGCCAGTGAATTATTCATAGAGGATCTCCTAGGCATGCAGCCGCCACACCTGCCTGCACTCTCGCCTGGCTATACCCTCGCCTGGCTGAAACGCCAACGTACGCCCAGGCTGACCACCCCGGAAGCTGCATCCCTCCTTCCCGGCGCCACCTCGAACCGGAGCATACGCTCCCGGTGATCGAACGGATGCTGCAGCGACGAATCGTAGAGAGATGCACTCAGGTAGTAGGTCCCAGGCAGCAACGGCAGGTCAGGTACGGTCAAGTCGAGCCAACCGTTACCCTCTATGCGCTCGGGAACCAGCCCGGCATCACGACCATTCACTCCCGTCACCTCCACTCCATCCACCCGATGTATGGCCATGCCGAATACAGGCCGCGATATCATCTCATGGCAATTGTAATATAAGCGAAAAGTGACCTCGTCACCGGTGGATATCTCACTTGCCGGCGACCCCGCTGGGCCCAATATCTCTACTCGGTCTATCTCCGCATCGCCCGATCCCCATCTGGTCTCGGACTCCCCGCTGCTCGGCTGGGCATGATGCACACTGGCAAGATACTTGTCCACTACGTCCGATGCATCGCCCCTGGCACGCACCCTGCCCTCTTGCAACCAGAGCGCCTCTTCGCACAGCATACGGATCGATTGAAGACCGTGGGACACTATGACTATGCTTGCACCGCTGTTGCGCAAGCTCAGGATCTTCTCGTCACACTTGCGATGGAAGTCCTCATCCCCAACCGCAAGCACCTCGTCAATCAGCAGTATCTCGGGGTCGACGTTGATCGCGACGGCAAACCCTAGGCGCACGTACATGCCGGTGGAATAGCTCTTTATGGGAGCATTGATGAACTCCTCCACCCCGGCAAATGCCACTATCTCGTCGAACCGGCTCCTTATCTGCTTGGAGCTGAGGCCCAGGATTGATGCATTGAGATACACATTCTCACGACCGGAAAGCTCCGGATGGAATCCTGTACCCAACTCCAGCAGCGCCGCCACCCTGCCATGCATCCTCACCTGCCCTTTGTCGGGCTCCATGATACGCGCCAGGCAACGTAGAAGGGTGCTCTTTCCAGAACCGTTTGGCCCGATCACCCCAAATGTAGACCCCGCCTCCACCTCGAACGATACATCTTGCAGCGCCCAGAGATCCCTGTACCGGGCACGCCTGCCATGAAGTACTGCCGACTTCAGGGTCTGGTGGCGTTCGTCATACAGGCGGTAGTACTTCGAGAGCCCATCCACCTCTACCGGCGATGCCATGACACGCCCCTGACCCGTATTCCCCTGGGTGCCGGTTGACCTTCCTCCGACCACAACCCTGCCACCGACCCTAACAAAATAGGCAATCCTGCCACCGCGCCCATGTCCACTACAACTCCTCCGGCATGCGCCGCTCCATATGCTTAAAGGCCCAGTTACCGGCCCATAGCGCCGCCACAGACCAGCAGGCCATATATATCAGGTCATGTAACGGCGGCATACGCATATCGTAAAGAAGGAACCGGGACACTCTCACAAACTGTGCAAGCGGGTTCAGCCCATATATGAACCGAGCCGGAACCGCCGCTCCTGCCACGTGAATCCTCACAGGTATGAGCGACGACGGATACACGACCGGAGCTGAGTAAAAAATCAGCTGGAGAAGGATGGTTACCACGTACTCGAGGTCACGAAAGTAGACGTTGGCGGCGCTGAGGAACAGCGACAGCCCCGTCGTGAATGCAGTCATTAGAAGGAGAACGGCTATGAACACAACCACCCAGGGAAGCACAAAATATCCCATAGCCAGCAGTACGAGAATCAGCACCCCGTACCCTATAGCAGCGGTGATGAGGTTGGTGCCCACAGAAGCCACGACTAGCAATTGGCGTGGAAAATATACTCGCTGGATTAACGCGGCGTTCCCGATCAATGTCGACATCGCGTTGGTGAGTGACATGCTGAAGTAGTTCCAGAACAGCAGGCCACAAATGAGGAAGAAAATGAAGCCGTGAAGTCCGCTCGGGTTGCCGGGGGTGATATGTACTTTGAGCAGGTATCGAAAGACCACCGTATATATGGCCATCGTAGCGAGCGGGGTAATGAGCGTCCATGCCCACCCAAGGATTGACCGCCGGAACCTCCCTCTCAGGTCCCGCAGTGTGAGGTTGACCAGCAACTCACGGCGATCAAACATCTCCTTCACTGTGGCAGGCATACTGGACTACATCATAGCGGACGCGACACGAAATGCCTCCCAAATATACGTGCTCGCGCTCCGCCAGGTGGCGTGGAGGAACAGAGAAGCATGCTTAGCTGCCATTGAGATTGCCATTGAGATTGGCACCGCCGTTGCTGTCTGGTGGGCCGGTACCAGGCTCGATACGGTTGTAATAGCCCTGTAACGCCGATAACGGCAATACCATCAGGTAGGTACCCTGAGGATCGTGTGCCATGGTCTGAAGCGTGACTGGATGCGGGTTTGGATCGTAGACAAGAAACTTCGGGGCACCTTGTGAGCTGGCGACGCCAGTGGTAGTAGTGGCAGTGCCTGCACTACCTCCCTGCGTGCCGATGCTGGTGGTGGCCGCCTGTGTATGGATTTCCTGCAAGCGCTCAAAGACTTTGCGCGCGATCATGCCCGTGGTGCCTATCCCTATTCCCACATCCCGACCCTGGGGACCAAGCCATCCACTTTCGACGGTCCAGTTGCTCGACTGGCTGTTCGACTGGGATACACCGGCATAGCCAGCGTTCAGGCAGTGATCCGCTATGGCCGCATCCGGAGTAAGTGCGGATAAGCTACCACCGTGTGCCAGGTAGCAGGCCGCGGCAGTTTTCAATGCCGCTACCTGTGGATACAAGAAGGCAGTATCTGTCTCACTGGCAGAGGTTGTCCGGAATCGCCGTAACACGCTGGATGGTACATGAAAGACCGTCAGCCCACCAAACGTCCTATGAGTCCAATCAAGGCGGCCAAGCAGGGATGCCCATGCCGGAGCTTGTGATGGAATCGCTACTGCACTGTCGTGATGGGTGGCACAAAACACCTGGATCTGGTAGGCAGTGCCCGGCGGTGGCACTACCGCGGAAGAGATCGTGTAGAGTGGCCAGCGCAAGAAACCGAGATTCTTCGAATACGGATTGTAACCCCACGGAGGAGCGGTGGCATTGAACCGGAAACCAGATGCCTCAGCCCAGAGTACGTCAAGCCGTCCGTCAGAAAACGGAAGGGCTGGCCCTCGGGGAAGCACCAGCACGCCCGATCCTGGATGCACATACGCTGAGAATTGCCCGTCACTCACTGCTCTCGGAATATCCGGCCGCGCCCGGTAAAAAGTAGCTGGATTGGGGATGAGCATCACCACACCAAGCAACAAAGCCGAGAGGCGTAGCGCCCTCGCACGCCTGGTCTTCGCCCACATCACCCAGAGCGCCACCCATACCGCCACTCCGGCACTTACGAATACCATGAGCCGGGATGGCAGGATATTTTTCAGTAGGGGTAGGTGCGCTGGCAAATCCCAGGGAAGGCGAACAGCGGTGACGGCACCATCCACATGCAGCACCGGCCCGAGCGTACATACGGCAAGCACCACGGTCCAAATGGAAAATGGTACCGCCCAGGACGCACGCCTGATGCCTTCAGTGACGGCAAGCACCGTCAGTATCAGAAGGATGATCCCGAGGTACCCACCCTCTTCGGAGAAGTTACCGGTGAACCGCGTGGAGATACTCGTGACAAGCCCACTGCCGAGCCAGGTATTAGGGGTAGGAATGACAAAGTTGAGCAGGTCCGTGGAAAATATGAACGGCGAATTGATCGCGGTTCCACCCACCTGCAGATTAGTCAGCAGGTACCAGAGCAACGGTGCTGCAAGTACCAATACACCCCCGGCAAACAGCACCGCCTCCCTGGCAAGCGCCCGTAGTCTCTCGGCACACACTTGTCGATACCAGATGGCAAAGAGTACAATGCCACCGAGCGCGACCAGTGCGAAGTCAAGCGAAAGTTCGGTCGAGGTGTAGAGCATGAAGGTGGCGAGCAAAACCGAGCAAACCACGAAAGTCACTGGCCGGATGGCGTCATTCATGCGACGCATGAAAAGCATCACAAGCAATGGAATCGGGAAGACCAGGATAAGAAAGAGATGGCCGGACATCTCAGACACTTCGAAAGCACTGAAGCCAAATATAAATCCGCCAACAGCAGCGGGCAGTGCGGATACGTCGAGATAATCAAGTAGGGCCAACATGCTCACCGATGCAAACACTGGGGCTAAAAGAAGGAGGAGATTCCAGGAGGCGATCGGCCCCCACAGAAGCGTGACCGGCGCGGCCAGGAGCGCAGGAGCCGCGATAGATGTCAGCCACGCAGCATCGTAGGTGACCGGATATGAGAGCCCGCGAACTACGAAGGGATTGTGGCCATGCAGGATGGCCCAGGGCCACCACTTGAGGAAAAACAGCGTCACGTTGGGATCGCCGCTCTCATTCATCATTGTGGTGGTCAGGCTATGCCCGGACAATCCGGTCAACCAGAGCGAGATCACCAGGTAAACGACAGTGGCAACCGTAAACGTTGTAAGACGCTTGTGCCGGACCATCATATCCTTGCCACATACTGCAATACGCGCAATACCGGCAGGAAATCCCATTCGTACCGGCAATGACGAGCTACCCACGCTTGAATCTGTGGCGGGATCAGCGGATGGATCGCCACGGAAGCCGCTTTTCCGGCGTGGGCCGGCGACGGTCATCTTTCCCACTCATACAGCCAGTTGGCGTGCCTCTCATCTGCAAACATCTCTGCAATGGTAGACGTGAAACCAGCCCAAGATGAGTAGCTTATCTCCTTCGGTGATGGTGCCTCTCCTGCCTCGTGAAGCCCAAGCCAGCGCTTTACCGCTGATACCAGCTCACTTGGCGAAAGCCCGTCGAAATACAACG
>JAMCPL010000003.1 GCA_023379675.1 Actinomycetota bacterium
TATCCTTCGCCATGGGCACTGGTAGCACCTTCTTGGACATATTAAATGGCCTTTCGGGATGGTCTAATCCCAGCTGCGGCTGATGTTGGATAAGGGATCTGAGATGGCTATGGTTGATACGACACCAGGTAACGGTAAAAGACGAGGCATGTTGGCAGGTATATGGGAATTCCAGCTGAAGATATGGACATGGAAAGTAGGACCAGAAGCTGCCGCCCATTACGTTGCAAAGAATCGGTGGCAGTTTCGTGCTAATGCCCTTGGAATGGCAACAATGATTCTCTTTGTCATAATGTACCATATAGCCTTCATACCGCACTGGGTTTCTTTAACCGTTTTTTACACTCTCATGGCTGCCGGTTTTTGCTGCCTCGTTCCCTTGATAATAGAATTACGTCGATGGCGACTTGCTACCTCGAAAGCTCTCGGTATCCCTCCCCTTACATGGCGCATTACTAAAAAGATGATTGCTCAAGGGCATCTCCCGGAACCTCCGAGACGCCGTGACCGGTACCTTGCTTGGTGTGCCAAGTATGGACAGAAGCCATACCCATTCAAACCACCTGATGCCTCATCTCCATCCAATCCACCCGGCCACCCTGCGGGCACACCAAGAAACACCCAACAACAAGGAGATGGAAGCTGGGGTATCCCTGATGGTGGCTGGGGCATCCCTGAGCACCCTACAGATAGACCACAGACAAACCCATAGAGATGCGCCAGTCCGTCCTGCAACGCTCTGACCTGTACGACCTATCCTCTACAGATGGGCTCCTCTTGTCGTCTGCTCCATCGTGTGAGAATCCATCTGGCTATCCTGGCAGCTCCACCTATCTGTTCTCAGATCCAGAAGGGGTAAGACTCACCTTCAACTCATCAGGCACCATCACAGCAGATGCATCCTATGACGCCTATGGCAATGTGATCGGAGGAGGACTCTCCTCTGTCACCCCATTTGGATACGCAGGTGGATACACAGACCCAACAGGTCTCATCTACCTGGTCAATCGCTACTATGATCCCTCTACGGGCCAGTTCCTCAGTGTCGATCCCCTCGTAGGTGTCACAGACCAGCCCTATCAGTATGTGGGAGGGGACCCGGTGAACGGGAGCGACCCACTGGGACTCTGGTGGTGTATGCCACAGGGTGCATCCGGTCCCTGTCCCTCCGGCTATAGTTTCGGGCCACCCTGGAACATGAACTCCCCCCAGCCACCTGAAAGTCTGGTTTCACCGGTTGCCTGCGGGAAGTACCAGCTATGGACAGCCATGGGATCGCTGGAGTATTTCGCATCGAACGGAAACAGCATCGGGGAGAGTGAGTCGCAGAGAGGATATGGCCCATTTATCACCAACAGTCCCACCACCACTCAGGAGTGGCAGCAGTATCTCTCTCATCTCTTCCCCTCATCTGGTACCAAGAGGTCGAGTCAAGGAGGTGGCGGTGGTTCTGCCCATAATAATCAGGTACTTAGCAACGTCGGTACTGGAATCCAGATAGGGAGCGCTTTGTACGCGTGCTATACCGGTGCGGGTATGGGTGCCGTACTTGGCGGCGTGCCCGATCTAGGTATCGGGACAATTCCGGGAGCCATTGCGGGATGCATAGGCTTTGCTGCCGCCGATCTATCGGGAATCCCTCACCCATGACCTCTGAATCCATGGAATCCTGCATTAAAATTGGGCAATGGTATACAAAAAAGGTAGATGCATTACCAGATGAACAGGTAATTTACTGGAGACGCCTAAACTATATATACTCTGAGAGCATATATTCCTCGGTGGGTGGAGCTATCTATATAACGTCGAAACGATTACTATTCCTACCAAATCTAGCTGAGTTCCTTGTAGGCTTCATTGTGCGTCGAGGACGTAAACCGTGGTGGGTCCCGATACACGATATCAAAGGATCACACTTACAGTCACTGGCTCCAAAGCATGGTCCGGTGCTCCCGGTGATAGCTCTTGTAATAGAGCTAAGAGATGTGGACAGGATGGATTCGACAGCTCGGTTTTCAACATTCAGTCAAGAAGAGATCATGAATGCCATTGCTGTTGCCCAGGCAGATAGGCTTGACAAAGATAATTCGCGCTCTATGCCGATCAAGCAGATTGTACCACCTAACAATATTGGCCCCTTACCTTGGATCAATATGCTCATCACGGTAATTGGTACTGCGTATTTTACTTATGTTGGAGTCGATAAAAGGAATATCGTGGCGTGGATACTTGTGGCAGCGGGTATTATCCTTCTTGTCTTTATGGCGTACCGTGGGCCATTAACTCGCCGACTAATGGCCAACCGGTATCTACGTAAAAAAATAAGTTGAGTATTTAGCGGAATCGCAGGTAACCATTCACGTCCGCGACTGTCCGCGCCAGCGGGCCAGAGCGGATGATAGTGAAGCGGGGATCTCGGTAGCGATGGTGCGATCAGATGCGCATTGGTGTCGGCGTCTTTCAGGGTGCGCAGGCGAACAGGGCAGTCAAGACATCCATCGCGTCGACACCGTGCTTGGCAGCCTCGAGATGTGGAAGCGTTCCCTGGCTAGGCGTTTCGCACCAACGGCAGCCCGGAACGATCCAGAGATCTTCTGCCGAGTTGGCCATCCGCAGATCAGACTCGGCTTGGTTGTGTTAGCAGCAGCCTAATTTTGACCCACTTCAGCAAACTAAAGTTGACCCACTTTCGTTCACTTCTGGGTTGGTTGAATGGTTATCCTATTGTAGCTCCTTTCTCATATGCTTGTGCAACTTCTAAATGACTGGCTATGCCTTGACGTTTACGGTCCTTCAAACGGTAGCTGTCACCTTTTATGTTCATCACCACGCCATGTTGCAACAAGCGATCCAGGATTGCAGTTGCGAGAACCGAATCTCCAAAAAGTGATCCCCACTCCCAGAAGCCCTTATTGGAGGAGCAGATTATGCTGCCGGATTCGTATCGCTCCGATACAATCTCGAAGAAGTGCACTGCAGCCTTGGCATCAATCGGTCGGTACCCGATCTCGTCAATAATGAGTAACCATTCAGGTACCCTGATGCTGCGCCGGTTGTCATTGATCACGGCATATGTGTAAGGGTGCATTTTGTTGCTCTGACCTGGGCGTCGCGTGGATCGCGCGAATATCCACCACTGATCGCGCGATACGTGATAGACAGTAGGACATGGCAAATGACGAGCCGCAGAGCAATGCGGAGGAGTACGTGAGAACGCAATGTTGCGAGCGGATAACGCTGCGCTGCGCCAAGAGGTCGAGCGGCTCTCCCGAAAGATCGTGGAGTTGGAAAAGGAATCCGGCCGGAACTCGCGGAACTCGTCCATGGATGGCTCCATCCTCGGACACTGAGGTCGTCCTCCAACCACCCTCGTACCGTCGCCTCATAGGCTCCGAGCTTTGGTCGCACCTTTGGGGCCACCTTGCGCTCTGGCGGTATGCCAGACACAAGCGCCCTGCGCACGTCACGTCGATGAACCTTGAACTCGCTTGCTGTCGCTCGAATTGACAGGCACTGTTTGTTCACCGCTTCTCTGATATTCTGGTACAGCTCCACTCTCAACATCCTTTTCTGGCTTCTTGAAACAATTTTCATGCTTCAATCCTATGAACTGTGGCGTGAGGGTGGGGCCAAATTGGTCAATCACAGTGGGGCCAGTTCAGTCAAGCGTTTCCAAGCGCCGGTCGCCTACGGCCCGCGAGTGCGAGCCTCCGGGGTGGCGTTGGTGGGAAACGCCTCGCCAGGGAACGCTTCCACATCTCGACCACCGTCAAGCACGGCGTCGACGCGATGGATGCCTTGACTGCCCTGTTCGCCTGCGCACCCTGGAAGACGGCGACACCGATGCGCATCTGATCGCACCATCGCTACCGAGCTCCCCGCTTCGCTATCATCCGCTCTGGCCCGCTGGCGCGGATGTGAATGATTACACGTGGGAGTATGTCAAGGAATACGGCAAATATGACGAATATAACAGTTGGGTGTCCGGGTTGCAGTTGCCTGGCGGTAGGGTCAGCAAGTAAATCAGTGGACAGCTAAGGAGCGTGCCAGTGAAAAAGATTGTTCAATTACCGGTGCTGTTTTGTGCTTGCGCCATTATTGTTGCCGTTGCAGGCAACTTGGCAGGCACGGTGACGACATATGGCGCGATTGGGCGTGCTGAATACGGACACGCCAAGCTTGGGGGGTGGTCTCGCTTGCTGCCTTCACCACTTGCTCGTTCCATGCTGGTTTCGGGTGGTCCGCTACCTGCTGCCCCACATTCCTGGGACCCTGGACTTTACGCTGAGGTATCGCCTCACTACAGCACGGTTCATGCTTGGGGCAGGAGGGTTACAGCAGGGGCCTGGGGAACTGGCCCAGTGAATTACCAGGCTGGGGCCACCACAATAAATAGGGTACCGAGTTCTGGCAGCTTGAGCTTTCTCATGCAAGCTACCTACTGTCCGGGTGGCCAGTGTTCCTACGGGGCGGGAACCGGATACAAGGCGCTGGTGCAGTTCTGGGACAACGCTACCAATTATATCGCGTTTGGCCTGATTCACGATCCTGGCGTATCGCCGACCGGCACGACAATCATGGTGGAGGGCGCTGCCAATGGAGTGCCGGTGGGAGGATACTGGCCATCTGGCGCAGTGTCCGGCACTGATCACAAGATCACGGTCACCTGGAACCTACACGGAATAGAGTTCAACATGGATGGCCAGGTTACCTTGGGGTATTACCCAGTGCTGATGGATGCTCCATCCGTGTCTTTTCTGGGGGCGGCCCGTTATACAGGAGACATATGCGATGTCACCTTCGAGAATATACAGTTTACCCAGCAGTCAGCGGCCCTCCCGGACGGTAACCCTTATTTTACCTATACCGATACGGTAACCGAAAATGGGTCAGGCAGCGGGTACAGTGCTTTTATCAATGTCCATGACGCTTACAGTGATGCCGTATCCGTTGGCATCCAAAGTGATACGACCAGCCCTACGTCCAAAGGAACTCCGTGGTTCATGTGGGAGAAGGTTGAAGCCGGTAACTTCTCGCACGGTTATATACAGCCTGCTTCCCATTCGCCGTACCAGATCACTCTCGAGTGGTGGGCAAGCCCTGTAAATGAGGCTGTGTTTTTCGTGAACGCCAGGCCGATAGCAGAGTTTCCCATGTATCTCACGCCTAGGCTGTTCTTCCAGGTGGAGGGGGACGGTCGCCAAGAGGGCGATAGCGTCAATGACACATTCGGACCGGTGCAGATCTCTGTTGGCGACAGTTGCCCGACCTATTGCGGACTGAACGGATCGTGGAATCCGGCAGGCACGAATTTCAATACATATGGGCTGCAAGCGACGCAGACTAATCCCGACCAGCAGAATGGGGCATCGTTTGTCGTCAGGGGGACGGTTACGGGACTTCGCAGTGGGCAGAATTGGGGCAATACCATGCCCATGCCATGGGGTATCGCCATGATCGCTCAGTATTGGAACGGCCAGTGATCCCAGCGACGGTACAGTAGGCATATCGAACAGCGTCAGCATCCACTGGACGCTCATAAGGTAGGAATCGTCCAGCTACCCTGTGCAGGTTCTCATCCTATATGCAGCCAGGCAGGAATATCGTGCTGTCGCATGGATGACTCATGCACTCAAGTCAATGAACAGGAGACAGCCCAGGCCGATTCGGGCGCCAGTACCTGCCGCCTGCATGCCTCTGCCCACTGAGCACAGCGGTTCAAGTTGCATGGAGGGACATTTTTATGATAAAAAACCTTCTTCGGAACCTTCTTCGGTGGAGTTTGCACGCTGCCTTGCTGTAGGCTAGCATGATCGACCGAGCCGGTGGATCAAGCGGATGGGTTGAGACCGGGCAGGCAGCCCGTAATGCAACCAGTGATAAAACCAGTAAAAAGGAGACAGACATGGCGACTACTACCAGCACGACGGCAGATGCGATCAAGCTGGCTGGAGCAATGATTGGTGGCGGGATGGCTCTCGGAGGCGGAGCTATCGGAGCGTCGATAGGTGATGGTTTGGCTGGTAGCCAGACGATAGCCGGTGTTGCACGCCAGCCTGAGGCACAGGGGCGCCTTTTCACGATCATGTTCCTGACGGTGGGTTTGGTGGAGGCTATGTACTTCATCAATCTTGCCTTCACTGCGCTCTTTGTCTTCTCTCTTTACAAGAAGTGATCGCATACCACGCTCCAATGGCAGTGTTCCCGTTCCTGGCAAGCAACTTTCTCGTTCCGAACGCCACTATAATTGTCGAGGTAGGGGCCTTTATCCTCACATTGGCGGTACTTGCGATCTGGGTGCTTCCCCGGGTGGATGGAAAGGTAAAGGAACGCCAGGCAATTATCAAATCATCCCTCGATGCGGCAAGCGAAGCAAAGAAAGAAGCCGAGGAAATACGCAAGAATCGTGATACGATGCTTAGTGATGCGCGCGACAAGGCTAGGGAGATAGTTGCGCAAGCCAATCGCACTGCAGATCAATTACGTACCGATGGCGAGCACAGGGGGCAGGCCGAATTCGAGCGCCTGGTTGCCGCTGCAGAGTCGGAAATAGAGAGGGCCAGGCTTATGGCAATTGATGAGCTGTCTGCCAGGATGGGCGAACTGGCGATGTCGCTTGCCGCCAGGGTGGTGGCTCGGGAGATCGATCCTGAGCGCCATCGCGATCTCGTGGAGGAGTCCGTTGCTGCATTCAGGGCGACAGGGATGGCTGGGGAGTCCGTGAGGCAGCCCTAGTGCCAAGAGACGCAGACTGATGAACCCTTCACTCAAAGGATACGTGCATGCAGTCGTCGAACCTGCAGTTGCATCAGGCGGGCTGGACGAGGTGTCGTCCGATATATCTTCCTGCAATCGTTTCGTAACCTCTACTCCATTAGTTTTCAGCATATTGACTGACGCAGGCATAGGCGCTACCGTACGGCGCGATATATTAGACGATCTTATCGGCGATCGGATAGGAATCCATGCTCGGCGTGCTCTTCTCCGCACCGTTGCCGAGGAGGCGGCCGCGGATTTGCCAGTCGCCTTCGGAGAACTGGTGGAGATGGTGAATTGGATCGGCGAGGTTGTCGCAGAGCAGGTTCAGTTGCCAACAAGTGGGGTCCAGGGCCGGTACAGCGCGACGGATCGGGTCATGGCAGTGGTTGCAGGCCTGGAAGAGGCGAGACTCTCTCGCCTGGCAAGCCGGGGCTACCTCGAGGGATACTGTGAAGGGGTGCTTGACGAGGTTGACAGCACGGATGACCTCGCGATGATCCAAGAAGAGATTCTATCGGTTGTCAGGTTGCTCCAAAGTCACAAAGGTCTTGGATTCTCGCTGATAGACAGGTCGGTACCTCTGCTGGAGAGGCGTGGCGCCATGACCGAACTGCTTGCAGGCAGGGTTCGGCAGGAAACTCTACGGATGGTGGTGCATTCACTGTCCTCGAGGTCCAGAGATCTTGGGTCCGCCCTGGAATGGCTAGCGGAGAAGATTGCTGTCGTACGGGGCTGGCGTATAGCGAGAATACGATCTGCAATGGCGCTGTCGGAGGGGGAGTCTGATCTGCTCCGGCAAGTGTTGAGGGATGTTGCCGGCCGGCCGGTGGATATGCAGGTCGCACTGGATCCCCATCTGCTTGGCGGCGTGATCGTGCGCATAGGGGACATGGTTGTGGATTCGACAGCAAGGCGGTACCTGGAGGCTTTGGGCACTCCGTTGCTCGGGATGGAAGCAGCCCGCGAAGCTGTCGAGCGGAGTATGGCGAGTACCGGCCGATGAGTCCTACGGGGATGCACCGCGATCGTGGATATTGCATCGCCGGGCAGGGTATGGCCGCACAGGAAAGCGAGGCCGGTAAGGGGTGTGTGCCATTGCAGGGTCGCTGCGCTGCAAGCTACGATACGGTATTCCTGGTTCCTGCTTTGCTGGATTCTATGAAAGGAGAGGCTTATGACTGAATTGATGATCGATGCCGGTGAGATTGAGGCTGTATTGCAGCGTCACTTGGCAGGAGACGTTCCGGCAGCTTCAGTGGAGCAGGTAGGTCGCATCATGGAGGTGGGTGATGGAGTTGCAAGGGTATCTGGCCTACCCAAAGTAGGCGTGAACGAGTTGCTCGAGTTCGAGGACGGTACCCTCGGGATCGCTCTCAACTTGGAAGAAGACGTCATAGGAGCGGTCATCCTCGGTAGTGATGAGCACCTAGAAGAGGACCAGATGGTGCGTGCGACCGGCAGGATACTCTCGGTTCCAGTAGGGGACGGGTTGCTGGGTAGGGTGGTGAATGCTCTTGGCGAGCCCATAGATGGAAAAGGGTCCGTGCAATCAGGCGAGTACCGGCGTCTGGAGATCCAGGCACCTGGAGTGGTCAATCGCCAACCGGTCTCGAAGCCCCTGCAGACGGGGATCAAGGCGATAGATGCGATGACTCCCATAGGGCGCGGCCAGAGAGAGCTCATCATCGGGGACCGTAAGACCGGGAAGACGACCGTAGCCGTCGACACCATTATCAACCAGAAGGGCCAGGGTGTGAAGTGCATATATGTGGCCGTGGGACAGAAAGGTTCGTCTGTGGCGAGTACGGTCGCCACTCTTGCAGAGCACGGCGCACTGGATTACACAGTGGTGGTTTCTGCTCCTGCTTCAGAGCCTGCGCCGTTCAAATACCTGGCGCCATACGGTGGCTGCGCAATGGGGCAACATTGGATGGAGAACGGAGAGGATGCCCTTATAGTCTATGATGACCTTTCCAAGCAGGCGGAGGCATACCGTCAGCTGTCGCTGCTACTGCGCCGGCCGCCTGGCCGTGAGGCATACCCTGGCGATGTATTTTACCTACACAGCCGCTTGCTGGAACGTGCGGCCAGGCTGTCTGAGGCCTTAGGTGGCGGTTCCCTCACCGCGCTCCCTGTCATCGAGACCAAAGCAGGTGACGTGTCTGCGTATATCCCTACAAACGTCATTTCCATTACCGATGGCCAGGTGTACCTGGAGACGGAGCTGTTTTACGCGGGTGTACGTCCCGCCATGAACGTGGGTATCTCCGTTTCGAGAGTAGGGGGGAACGCTCAGATCAAAGCCATGAAGCAGGTATCAGGTACGTTGAAGATTGACTTGGCGCAGTTCAGGGAACTCGAGTCGTTCGCTACGTTCGGATCTGAGTTGGACAAGGTGTCCCAGGCCCAGTTGGAACGTGGGTATCGCCTGACCGAGTTGCTCAAGCAGCCCCAGCACTCTCCCATGGCCGTGGCGGAACAGGTGCTGGTGGTATACGTTGGAACCAACGGCTATGTCGACGACATCCCTACTTCTGAGGTCAGACGATTCGAGGCTGGATTGTTGAAGTACATGAGCGCTCAGCATGCAGACATAGTTGCCCATATAAGTGAATCAGGTACCCTGCCGGACGAGACGGCGCTCAAGTCAGCCATCGAAGACTTCAAGAAAACCTTCGACGTGGAGGCTTCTTAAGTTGCCAGGCGCGCAGGAGCGAGTACTGCGTCGCCGCATAAAGAGCGTCCAGGCCACCAAGAAGATTACGCGTGCCATGGAATTGATAGCTGCTTCGCGGATCATGAAAGCCAGAGCACGCCTGGAGGCGGCCATGCCATACGAAGCTGCGATGCACACGGTGCTGCAAAGCGCAGTGCATGAAGGTGGTCAGGACGCACGCATGTATACTGATGCAGGAGATCGTCCCGTACTCGTGTGTCCGGTAGTTGCTGACAGGGGCCTCTGCGGTGGGTACAACATTTCGGTATTGCGAGCGACCACCCGCCTTTTCGACGAGATCATGTCGGCAGGCAGGCAGTATCGCGTGTGTGCGGTAGGGAAGAAGGCACTGTCATTTTTCCGGTTCAGTGGCCAGGATCTGGCAGCTTCATTCATGGGTTTCTCGGACAGGCCTACATTCGAAAATGCATCGGCGGTTGCCAGTTCCCTGATGGAGCCCTTCCTGGCTGGTGAGGTGGGCGAGATAGATCTGGTTTCTACCCGTTTCAGATCAGCAGGATCGCAGGTGGTGGAGGTGCGGCGCGTACTGCCCGCTGCCCCACCGCCAGGCTGGGATGACGTGGAGAACCGATTGCATAGTGATGGAGGCGCGCATTCCGGTATTCCTGGAGATACTCCAGCCGTCTCTGCAGGCGATGGTTCCGTTACGCGGGAGATACAGGATTCGCCGTATGTACATTCAGCGCTCTACGGGTCACGCAATGGATATCTCGAGGTCGAACCGGAACCCAGCGAATTGCTGCCTCTGGTAATCTCCAGGTATGTCGAGGCGGCTGTATTCAGAGCGCTACTCGAAGCGGCTACAAGTGAGCACTCGGCACGCCAGAGGGCGATGGCTGCAGCGACGGATAATGCAGATGAATTGATCAAGGCTCTTACCCGTGCGGTCAATAGGGCCAGGCAGGATGCCATTACCACCGAAATCATGGAGATCGTAGGAGGCGCTGAGGCGCTGAGGCAGGCGTCCGTCTCTGATGAGGCCGTATGATAGGCGGGAGAGTATTATTGGGGTTGCCAGTCGGGCGGGCTGGCGAACGCGGCATCGGTTGGGTGGCAGTCGGCTGTTTGCGAGACATTCCACTGGAGATATTTTACAGTACTGGTACTGGTTGGTGATTGATGAGCGAGAGGAATAAGGATGAGTCGTCCTGATAATACGAAGAACAGCAGCGGAAGTAGCGGCAATGCAAGGTCCCAAGCCGCATCCGAGCGAGCCGGTGGACCTGCAAGCCCTGGTGAAGAGGGCGCTCGTGCTGGTGGCTCTGCGGGCATGAGGTCCGAGGGCGTCGCCGATACGTTGAAGAGCGCCAGTGGAAGTGCTACGGCAACTGCCGCCGCAAACATTGTCAACGGCAACAGGCCGGAGGGCAGGATAGTTGCGATTACGGGACCGGTCATCGACGTGGAGTTCCCGCCACACGCGCTGCCGGAGATACAGATGGCCGTCGAGGTAGATCTTACGCTGGATGGCAATTTGGTCACCATTACGGCTGAAGTGGCTCAGCAGATAGGGGAGGGGAGGGTAAGATGCATCTGCCTGAAGCCGACCGACGGGCTGCAGCGCGGTGCTCCCGTACGCAATCTCGGCCACGGGCTGACTGTACCGGTAGGTGATGCCGTATTGGGCCATGTATTCAATGTGCTCGGCCAACCGCTTGACACAGACTCCATCGGTGAAGTGGAGGACCGGTGGGAGATACACAGGCCAGCCCCCAATTTTGATGAACTGGAGCCGAGGTCGCAGGTATTCGAGACTGGGATCAAGGTGATTGACCTGCTGGAACCTTATGTGCAAGGTGGCAAGATCGGCCTGTTTGGTGGAGCAGGAGTAGGCAAGACCGTTCTCATCATGGAGATGATCAATCGTGTCGCCACGCAGCACGGCGGGGTGTCCGTGTTTGCAGGCGTGGGAGAGCGAACCAGGGAAGGTAACGATCTCTGGCTGGAGATGCAGGAATCCGGGGTGATATCAAAGGCCGCACTGGTCTATGGCCAGATGGACGAGCCGCCAGGCGTCAGGTTCCGGGTAGGTCTGGCTGCGTTGACGATGGCGGAGTATTTCAGGGACGTGAAGAATCAGGACGTACTGCTGTTCGTGGATAATATATTTCGCTTTGTCCAGGCAGGGTCCGAGGTGTCCACGCTGCTCAGCCGCATGCCAGCAGCCGTTGGGTACCAGCCAACCCTCGCGGATGAGATGGGCGAACTCCAGGAAAGGATCACCTCCACCAAAGGTCGCTCAATCACCTCCCTGCAGGCTGTGTATGTTCCGGCTGACGATTACACTGATCCAGCTCCGTTCACTACCTTTACGCATCTCGATGCGACTACAGAGCTTTCCCGGCAGATAGCCGCACTCGGGATCTATCCTGCTGTCGATCCGCTTGCCTCTACGTCGAACATCTTGGCACCCGAGATAGTGGGTGAGCGGCACTATGCTATTGCCAGAAGGGTACAGGAAGTGTTGCAGCGTTATATGGAGCTGCAGGATATCATCGCGATATTGGGTCTCGACGAGCTATCGGAAGATGACCGAGTTGTCGTGTCGAGGGCTCGTAAGATCCAGAGATTTCTGTCCCAACCTTTCTTTGTTGGCGAAGTGTTCACGGGTATTCCTGGGATATACGTTCCGGTCGAGGAGAGCGTGGAGTCGTTCGAGGCTCTGGTCAATGGCGAACTCGACGATGTACCCGAGCAGGCGTTCCTCAATGTGGGTGGCGTGGAGTCGGTACTGGCCAAGGCACGTGAACTCGAGAAGCAGGCTAGTTGAGACATGCTGCCGGTAGGGCAATTCGTGGAGCGCAGATGGCAGGTAGACCGATGAGAGGTATGTGTTGCCATCTCCCGGTGACGAGACCGAGACTCGAGAAGTACAAGTGATAGGTAGGCTGGTTACACCGGACGGTGTCCTTTTCGAAGGCGAGACTGACGCGGTGGCCGTAAGGACTGTCGATGGCGATGCGACATTTCTTTCCGGGCACATACCTCTCGTTGCAGCGCTCGTTCCGGGTGGCACTGTCGTATTCTCCGGCATTGGCGCCGGTTCCTCGGGTGGGGAGGATGCTGCCGCCGGCGCCGTCTCCGGGTCCGGGTCCGGCAGGAGTGCGGTTCTCGAGCAGGGGGGCTTTGTAGAGGTGGACGGAGAAGTGGTCACTGTATCGGCACCTGTTGCAGCGCAGCTATAAATCCATCCGTTCCTGGACGGTCGTAACTGGACGGTCGTAAGCGAATACAATTCTAAACCTGCCTGGCATGAGGTTGACTCTTCTGGGCGCTTCTGCAACCGGATCTGATCGGATCCAACCGGGTCTTCAGGTGATCGCATCATGCACAGACCAGCAGTGTTAAATTGCATCACATGGTAGGTGATTTCGGCCAGGCGCTTGCTCTGGCCAGGCAGGGAGACAACGAGGGGGTGTCATGGCTGTACGATACCTATCACCCGTCCCTTCTCAGGTACCTGAAGTGGGAGGAACCACGTGAGGCGGCTGACATTGAAGGCGACGTATGGCTTGCGGTGGCTCAGAACCTCAAGAGATTCAAGGGAGATCAGCAGCATTTCAAAGCCTGGCTCTTTACCATTGCCCGCCGGCGTGTCATTGACGAGCGCAGGAAACGTTCCCGCAACCGGATGGTCTATGTCGTTCCTGAATCACTGTATGCGTACGGGAGTGGCGGCGACATGGCGCAAGAGGCGGTGGATTCGCTCTCTGCGCAGGAAGCGATCAGCAGGCTGACTGCCGGCATTCCTAAGGACCAGGCTGAGGTGATTGTGCTGCGAGTACTAGGTGGGCTGAGCGTGGCGGAGGTTGCCGAAATTACCGGCAAGCGACCGGGAACGGTCAGGGTGCTCCAGCACAGGGCCTTACAACATATGTCTGAAGAATCTGGTGCTGGACGGGAACCGCAAGCCAAGAGAGTGGGCAAGAGAGGAACGAGGAAGCGGTGATCTCGTGCCGGCACGCCGCAGGCATTACGGGCTGGTGTTGGGTGAAAATAGCCATGCCAGGTTTTCGCGATCATTACAAAGTACGAGGTGAAGAGATGGTTATTAGAAGATTCGATGAAAGTGTAACGCTATTGGGGTCTCCGGCGATTGGAATGGCGTGATGTTTGGGAAACCGCTTGACGACAGCACAGTGGACAGGTTGCTCAATGGCCTCATGCACCCTGAGGACGCACCCCCTAGCCTCGCTAGGGCAGCGGGTCTGGTGAGAGCCGCCAAGGCTCCTGCGCAGGCCTCTGAACTGGTGGGGCGTGAGCATGCTGTTGCTACCATGTCTGCTGCCGTTCGGGCGGTTCCCAGCATCCAAGTCAGTAAAGGAATCACCCGGCTCGGGAGAAAGGCAATAGGGAGAAAGACCATGATAGGAAAAATATCAGCAAAGTTGCTCAGTGCAAAATTGGCGGCAGGCGTGGCGGCGGCCGTTGTAGCAGGTGGTGGCGCAGCGGCGGCTACCGGTTCGCTGCCGTCATCAATACAGGCACCACTGTCCAGCGCTCTGTCGCATGTAGGGATATCCATCCCCAAGCCAAGCAGTAGCTCTGGCTCCAGCACAACGCAATCGTCCTCGACGACCACCACATCCACCAGTACATCCACCAGTATGTCTGGCAGCAACAGTACGAGCACCAGTAGCACCGGCAGTACCGGTACATCGCATAATTCCAAGGCGGTTGGCCCCACGGCAAGTGGAGCTTCCGCCTACGGTCTGTGCCATGCATATGCGGCCACCAAGGGGAATACCAGTGCAAACGATATCGCGCTCAGGAATCTGTCCGATGCAGCCCAGAAGGCTGGGGTGAGTATCACCAAGTTCTGCTCTGTGGTGACTCCTGGGTCTGGGAGTAGGCCCTCCGGCACAGGCAAGCCCTCCGGCGTAGGTGGCGGATCGTCCTCGGCTGGAGCGGGAGCTTCGGCAGGTGGTTCGGGAAGTAGCCACGTCTCCGGCACAGGCAAGCCCTCCGGCGTAGGTGGCGGATCGTCCTCGGCTGGAGCGGGAGCTTCGGCAGGTGGTTCGGGAAGTAGCCACGTCTCCGGCACAGGCAAGCCCTCCGGCGTAGGTGGCGGATCGTCCTCGGCTGGAGCGGGAGCTTCGGCAGGTGGTTCGGGAAGTAGCCACGTCTCCGGCACAGGCAAGCCCTCCGGCGTAGGTGGCGGATCGTCCTCGGCTGGAGCGGGAGCTTCGGCAGGTGGTTCGGGAAGTAGCCACGTCTCCGGCACCAGATCGGTGACTACGTCCATCGGAGCATCAGGGCATGGTGCGTCATCCGTTTCAGCCGGTGCAGGCGGCTCCATCCGCTGACATACATGCACTTCCAATACCACGCATAACAAATCTCCTTTCTAATGAAGAGATAACTCCCACACCTGTCCTGTGTGGGAGTTATCGCGTGTGTAGCCCACTGGTACCAGGCAGGCATGTATTTCTCAGTTCAGGTGCGGACGGTGTGTGAAGCGTTGCCTATCCAGAGTTTGGAGACTTACCTTGACCGACCAGGGGTGTGCCGAGGTCATCAGTCAAAGGCGATCTCTGAGAACACATTCAGTTTGGCGAGCTGGTGCCTGGAGTGTAGCAGGCGTACCGTGCCCGATCGTGACCTCATCACGATTGACTGCGTGGTTGCGCCGAAATCATAGTACCGTACTCCCTGAAGGAACTCTCCGTCGGTGATGCCCGTGGCGGCGAAGAAGCAGTTGTCCCCTCGCGCAAGCTCGTTGGTCGACAGTACCGCATCCAGTCTGTACCCTGCATCCACGGCCATCCTGCGCTCTTCATCATTGCGAGGCCATAGCTTTCCTTGCATCTCTCCCCCGATGCATTTGAGCGCTACTGCCGATATGACCCCTTCCGGCGTGCCTCCTATCCCCATGAGAATGTCCACTCCCGATTCCGGCCAGGAGGTGGAAATTGCAGCCGCCACATCTCCGTCACTGATCAGTTTTATCCTTGCGCCAGTGGCGCGTACCTGTGATATCAGTTGCTCGTGCCTATCTCTTTCCAGGATAACCGCGGTAACGTCCCGTACCGACTTGCCAAGTGCTTTCGCCACTGCCTCCAAGTTCTCTGCGGGCGTCGCATTTATATCTATGCAACCAGCAGCTTTAGGTCCCACTGCAATTTTTTCCATATATACGCATGGTCCCGGATTGAATAGCGTGCCCCTCTCCGATACTGCAATGACGGCAAGCGCACCTCCGCGACCCAAAGCAGTTAGGGTGGTGCCATCAATAGGGTCAACCGCTATATCGGTGAGCGGGGGGGTACCGTCTCCAATTTTCTCCCCGTTGTAGAGCATTGGAGCGTTGTCCTTCTCGCCCTCGCCTATTACCACGATACCGTCCATCGATACTGTCTGCAGCACTATGCGCATGGCGTTTACTGCTGCTCCGTCGGCGCCCTCCTTGTCACCTCGTCCCATCCATCTGCCCGCAGCCATAGCGGCTGCTTCGGTCACCCTCACCAATTCCATGGCAAGGTTGCGATCTGGGGCTTGGGGATTCTTTGTCATGTACATAGACTGTAGCGTCACTTGGCGGATAATGCACGATTAGTTGGAATTATTGTGCATGCGAGCACATACGAAGCCGTTAGCGGCCGATCACTTCATCCAGGACGGCATGGACCAATAACGCGTCTCCCTGATTGGTGGTCAGCCTGTCTATATTCCCAGCAGCTTTAATGTCCTCTTCAAAATACTCGAGCATGTCGAGGTAGTCAGGTGGAGCGCTCACGCGTAGTTCCTTTACTCTGGTACGCATCGAACGTTTGTTGGCTGATTTCTGCTTGCGTACCATCGAAAGCAAGGTGGCGGCCGTATTGAAGAGTTCGGGGCCTGTCTCTGCGGATAGAGCGGGAAGCTCGGATAGTTCCGGCCAGGGAGCAAGGTGGATGGATGAATCGTGCCACCAGGACCACGCCTCTTCGGATACAAACGGGAGGAACGGTGCAAACATCCTGAGCAGCATTGAGAGGGCCGTTGCCAACGCAGATAGAGCGCTCAGGGTACCGTCCGCTGATTTATCGCTATACGAGCGAATTTTTACCAGTTCGAGGTAGTCGTCACAGAAGTGCCAGAAAAACGCCTCCGTCCGTTCCAGTGCCCTGGCATAATCGAACTCTTCGAATGACATTGTTGCCGTGCCTAACACTTCCTGCAAGCCGGCAAGCATGGACAGATCTACTGGCATGGTAATCCTGTCTGCAGACAGACTGGAGAAGGCAGCGGATAAGCGTTGCGCAGGGCCATTGCCGCTATGGACGGCCACATCTGTGCCTGTGTCATCATGGAGTACGTCTGCGATCCTGGTGAGAACGAACTTGGACGCGTTGATAAGTTTGATCGACAATCGCCTGCCGACCTTCATCTGATTTTCATCTACGGCAGTATCCACACCTGGCCTCGCAGAAGCTGCCCAGTACCGTATAGCATCTGGTCCGTACTGTTCCAGCAGCGGCAGTGGGGTTACCACGTTACCTTTGGACTTGGACATTTTCTTGCGATCTGGATCCAGTACCCAGCCTGATATCGCCACGTGCTTCCAAGGGAGAGTTCCGGTTGCCAGCTCAGATCGTACGACCGTGGAAAATAGCCATGTCCGTATGATCTCGTGGCTCTGGGGACGTAGATCCATAGGAAATACACTCGAGAACAGATCGGGATCGGTCATATATCCTCCTGCTATCTGAGGAGTCAATGATGAGGTGGCCCAAGTGTCCATGACATCGGGGTCAGCCACGAATCCGCCAGGCATGCCTCTGGAACTCTCGGCGAACCCGGGGGGGGCATCGGAAGACGGGTCCACGGGCAGTGAGGAGGGATCCGGCAGGAGCAGGTGATTGTAATCCACCGTGCCATCATCTGCCACCCGGTACCACAGCGGGAACGGTACCCCGAAGTGGCGTTGCCTCGATATGTTCCAGTCGGAGTTTAGCCCTTCTATCCATGCTTCCAGACGATGGACCATGTGTGACGGATGCCATTCCAGTTGCTGAGCAAGTGTCATCAGTCGATCCTTTAGGTGCAGGGTCCGGATGTACCACTGTCTTGAAGTGACTATTTCCAGTGGATGGTCTCCCTTCTCGTAGTATTTGACTGCGTGGGTGACGGGAACGGGATCACCCAGGAGAGAGCCGTCTCGTTCCAGTAGCTCGACGATCTTTGTACGGGCTCTGGCGACAGGCAGCCCTGCCATCTCTCCGTACAGGCGAGAGGCTGAAACAGCATCTTCGCACTCCCAGCCAGGATCTCCCCAGACGACTTCCAGCAACCTGCCATCACGAGCCACGATGTCCCTCAATGGCAAGGACAATTCGCGCCACCAGATGACATCCGTAAGGTCGCCGAAGGTGCAGACCATCGCCATACCTGTACCTTTTTCGGGATCTGCGAGGATATGGGGAAGTATGGGGATCTGAACACCGAAGAGTGGCGTCACTGCATGCGATCCAAGCAGATGGCTGTACCTGCTGTCGTCAGGATGCGCCACCAGTGCTACGCAGGCAGGCAGGAGCTCCGGGCGGGTTGTGTCTATCTCGATGGCCGAGTCATCCGGTCCTCGAAAAGCTATACGATGATAGGCGCCCATGATTGTCCTATCCTCCAGCTCTGCCTGGGAGACTGCTGTCTGGTAGTCGACATCCCAAAGCGTAGGCGCAACGTTAGCATACACATTGCCATGTTCGAGCAACTCGAGAAAGCCGAGCTGGGATATACGGCGGGTTCTTTGATCTATGGTTGCATAGGTGCGCGACCAGTCCACTGAAAGGCCGAGATGCCTCCAGAGACGCTCGAACACCTGCTCATCCTGGTACGCGAGCTGGTTGCAGAGGTCGATGAAATTACCACGAGCTATCGATTCGGGTAGCTTCGAAGGTGTGCTCGGTGGCACGAATGATGGATCCGCCTTCATCGATGGGTCACAGGATACCCCGTAGTAAGATTGTACCCTTCTCTCCGTGGGCAACCCGTTGTCATCCCATCCCATTGGATAGAATACCTGATAGCCTCGCATTCGCTTGTACCTGGCGATGGTATCGGTGTGGGTATACGAGAACATGTGACCCAGATGCAACGATCCGGACACCGTTGGAGGTGGCGTATCCACCGAAAACACTCCTGCCCTACCTCCAGGGGTGCCAAAGCGGTAGATGCCGGCCTCTTCCCAACGGTCAGGCCACTTTGTCTCCAATCCTTCGATTGAGGGACGTTCGGGCACAACAGGCATCCTTGGCTGTTCGAGTGCGCGGGGACTCGGTGCGCCGGGATCCGGTGCCTGGTTGGCGGTGTCATCCGACTTCAGCGTCCTGTTCTTGCCCACTTCAGGTTCTTCCATTCGATGCATGCAAATACAGGATAGTCCATCTTGTTTCCTACGATGTGCCGTTTGGTGTTATCTTGAGAGAGTGCTTGCCCTTCACGATACTGCTACGGGAAAGGTGGAACCGATTGTCCCGCGGGACGTAGGTCGCATATCCATGTATGTGTGTGGACCCACCGTATACGATGTCCCCCATCTGGGTCATGGGAGATTTGCCCTTGTATTCGATGTGCTGAGGCGGTACGCCGAGTTTGACGGATACGAGGTACGCTATGTGTCCAACATCACGGACATAGACGACAAGATCATCACCAAGGCGCAGCAGGAGGGACGTACTCCCGAACAGGTTGCAGAGGAGTTCGAGGGGGTGTGGTGGTCCGCAATGGACAGCCTGGGGGTGGCAAGGCCGTACGAGACCCCCCATGCCACCGGTTATGTGAACCAGATGGTGGACGCGATAGGCGAGATGGCTTCACGCGGGAATGCATACGAAATATCTGATGGCGTATACTTCGATACCAGGGCTGTGAAGGACTACGGATTGCTTGCGCTCCAGGCGCCGGAAACGCTTGCAGCCGGAGCCCGCGTCCAGAGCAATGCCGAGAAACGCTCCCCGCTGGACTTCGTCCTGTGGAAGAAGGCAAAACCAGGTGAGCCCTCATGGCCTTCTCCGTGGGGCCCTGGGCGGCCTGGGTGGCACACCGAGTGCGTCGTCATGTCTCTAGGATTGTTGGGAGAGGGATTTGACATCCATGGAGGCGGAGCTGACCTGGCCTTTCCGCACCATGAGAATGAAAGGGCGCAGTCCATTGCAATGGGAAAGCGGTTTGCCCATCATTGGGTGCACAATGGGTGGGTTACCGTCGGCGGAGAGAAGATGGCAAAGTCCCTGGGAAATTACACTTCATTGAGCGATTTTCTCAGCAAGTCGGATCCCCGCGCCTACAGGCTTCTGGTGTTGCGCTCCCACTACCGGTCACCGCTCGAGGTGACGCCGCGAACGGTCAAGGACGCGGAAGAGGCATTGTCGAGGATGGATGCAATGTCGAGAAGGTGTGGTGCCGGTCCCACGGTGGATATTAGTGGTCAGTATATTACCAGGAAAGACGCACTGGCGCTCGGAGCGCTCCAGGATGCAGTCAGCCGGTTTTGTGCCCGTATGGACAGCGATCTCGATACGCCCGGAGCACTAGCCGGAATATTCGAACTGGTCAAATGCGGGAATACAGCCTTGGACAGAGGCGATGCTGAAGAAGCGAGGCGAATGGCACTGACCGTGAATGCGCTTTGTGCCGCCCTGGGTATCACCCTCCAAAATACGGATCCGGGTCCAAGCGGAGTGGATGCGGAAGACGATCGACTTGTCAGGGAAAGGGACCAGGCAAGAGCGGATCGCGATTGGGCGCGAGCGGATGCGATTAGGTCAGAACTTGCCAAGCGTGGGTGGGTGGTGGAGGACAGCCCAGACGGGACCAAGATAAGGAAGGCCTGACTGGACGTATCGGGGTTTCACCAGTCTCCGCGTATCCTGAGCCGGCATGCACTTTAAAAAATACGGGATATTACCCTTTAACCTCAATTGGAGGATTTATGGCTCTATTGACATAGTACTGATTTGCTACCTGGACCTAATGCATGCAATCTCCTGATGTCGTGTGCATCAAGTGCATATCGGTGCCTATGGGTACCAGTACCGTAGCGGGCATGACCGGGGTCATGTACAATTACCGGTAGGTTCCCGGTTACGGCCAAGATTGCCAGTCCAAGGTGTTACGGCCTTATCGGGACCGGAAAGACCTCTCCACAAAAGGGATGGAGTGGCATGGCATCAATAGACGATGCATGGGAATACAACAACAGAAGGAAGGAACGGATATGACTGAAGAGACAGTAAGGGCATTTGCAGAACGCCTAACCACTGATGAGGAGTTCGCAAGGAGGCTTGGATCGGCATCCTCGCCCGACGAACGCTTGAAGATGGCAAATGATGCCGGTTACGACCTGAGCGCCTCTGACTTAAGTGCAATCAAGACGGCTCTCAGTATTGAGGAACTCTCCGATGAGGATCTGGAGAAGGTTGCGGGAGGCATAGGTGCCTCCGCCTCCGTCGGCGCCGCCACCGCCACCGCCGCCACCGCCGCCACCGCCGTCGCCACCGCCACCGCCGCCGTCGCCTTCGCTGCCGCAATGGTCTGATCCACTCGCTATAGCCTCTGGTCAATGGAGATAACTTCATCGGAACGTGATCCATTCGTATACGATCCTGTAATCTTTCTTGCTCCGGCACGTTCTCACTCATCGGT
>JAMCPL010000004.1 GCA_023379675.1 Actinomycetota bacterium
CTACAGCCACCTCCTATGGATATACCTACAACGCAGGAGGACTGAGGATGTCAGAGACCTCACCTGGTGGTACGACACAGCAGTTCACCTGGAACACCCTCTCTTTTGTTCCACAGCTTCTGATGGATGGATCCAATGCATACATCTATGGACCACAGACCAGTTCACTTGGAAATGCACCGGTTGAACAGATATCCCTTTCAGCTCCGAACTCCCAATCATCTGCCAGTTACCTGCTTTCAGATCCAGAAGGGGTAAGGCTCACCTTCAACTCATCAGGTGTCATCACAGCATATGCATCCTATGACGCCTATGGCAATGTGATCTCAGGAGGACTCTCCTCTGTCACCCCATTTGGATATGCAGGTGGATACACAGACCCAACAGGTCTCATCTACCTGGTCAATCGCTACTACGATCCCTCTACGGGCCAGTTCCTCAGTGTAGATCCCCTCGTAGGTGTTACAGACCAGCCCTACCAGTATGTGGGAGGGGACCCCATCAACAATGAGGATCCGAATGGACTTGCCTGTTTGGCGGCACTCGAGCTTGGTTTTACCCGAGCCAGCCGCCAGTGCTGGAAGAGCGGGTACAAGAAGGCCGGGCATGACGTGGCGCATGGCACGGTTGGTGTGTGTATTTCCGGAGTCGCCGGTGCGGGGGTGGGTGGCGTTGGACAGGTGTGTATTGTTGAGAGCCAAGGATTCAAACACGCCGGCTTCACCGAGACTCTCGGTGGGAGGTCAGAGTCCGGGGGCAGGTATCTCGATAGGACTGCAATTCAGCAATGCAAGGTCACCAAATGACCTTCGAGGTATATTCGGGTACGCGAGTGGATCCGTAACGATCGGTCAAGATGTCGGTCCAACCGCTGGCGGCTCGGGTTTTATTGGTGAGAGTCGCTGTAATCGGACAATTGCAGGCGCAACCATTGAGGGCGGTATCGGAGCAGTGCCCCCAATGCCGTTGCCGTTCTTGGCAGGTGGTGGCGTCAATAACACCTGGGTTCAGAATATCTGGTAGCGATGTTGTGCTTGAACAACCCGGGAACTTGAATGAGTGTAAACAACAAGCGAATGAGATCCGGCTTTCGCTATGTGCCGGTTCACGGCGTGCCACCGACTGTTATCGGATGGCCATTCGCTTGGATTCGCTTTTTCGATGAGGAGATCGAATATTCTGGTGGGTTTCTATGCCAACGTTTATCCTGCCATTTAGCAGACCATCCTTCCGAGTCAAGCGAAGCTCAATAACGAAGATCGAGCGTACACAGCATGGTATTCGCATCTTCGCATCAGGTTTTGACGACCCATGGGTAGTCGCTTCACTGTTTCCGAAGAAGTTTATACGAAAGCTACGAGATAATGGATTGGATGTTCCAGACGGTCCAATTATTCGGAGTAAGTGGTTCACAGTCTGATCCTGAGATATCGAAGCAGGAGAGGAAACCGCCACGGCCCAGGCGAATCTGATCGAAGCCGTGCCTCGGGCGTGACGCATCCATGTGTCCATCTGCATGCCGGCCGCCTATGTGGTCCGGCCCTTACGTGAAGTGCTGGCACCTCTCGTCAATACCTCCGGAACCCCATCGGTGCGCTACAACCCGCCGGCACTTGGCCAAGATCGTTTCACGCGAGGCGTTGACCAATGCCGCCAGAAAGCGCAACGCCAATGGCGACCAGGTGTGCGGGTTCCGTGAGTTCCTCGACCACTTGGGCACCCTCACCCGCAACACCGTGAAGGTGACGACCGGGATCACAAACAACTTCGATATGTGAGCCTCCCCACTCCACTCCAGCGCCGGATGTTCGATCTGCTCGGCACCCAGGTGCCCCACTTGCTCATGTAGCCGGAACAATTCTGAGATACCGATCGTTTCCCCTGAGCGGCGGGATCAGTCACCCGCGTGGAGGTAAGTTCGGTTTAGTCAGGCGTGGATCAGGCGCCAGAGCAGCGAGGGGCACTGCGGCATGCGAGGTGCCCGGCGAAGTACCAGAGGTACGCTTCGGGTCAGTGCACCCATCCTGACCGTTATGGTTCCGGTATCCGTATTTATTCTGGTTGTCCTGCACGCATAGGATCTCTTTACGAAATGGACGGATATTGCCGGTGACGCTCCTGGCCACTCGAGCATGCTGGTGGACTCTCCTGCAAAAGTGTCGTAGCGTACCCGGCCGTGGGGCAGCCAAGGCGCCATCAGAACAGCGTGCATGATGGCCTGGCCCTTTGATACCACCCTCTGGCGATGCAACCTGGCCGGAAGCGAGTCGATCAAAGCGAGAGCGCCGGCTTGGGCGCTACCGAGAGGGTCCATCCCGCCTTGGCCGGTAACCGCCGCTATGAGCAGTGCCGGCCGATTGTCCACATAGCGCGTCGCTGCAAGCACCACGCATCCTTGGGACTGGTAATTGAACCCGGATTTGATTCCGATGACCCCGTTCTGGCCTATCGCGCTTACGTAGTTGTAAAGAGTTCCGGCAACCGGCAGATCGACGGTGGGATGGTCGACAATCTGAGCGAAAGCCGGTATGGACATTGCCACGGTGGCCAGCTTTATCAAGTCGGCAGGGGTGCTGACCGATGCCGGGGAAAACCCTGCCGGTCCTGCATATCTGGTCGAGTCAAGTCCTAGTTTCCTAGCGGTAGCGTTCATCTTGGCGACAAATACGCTCACACTACCGCTGTCCCATCTCGCCAGTGCATAGGCGAGATTGCATGCCGAGTGCACCAGCAACCCCTCCAGTGCCTGTTTCTCGGTGAGTAACTCGCCACGGGCAACAGGCACCATGGTCTCGTCGTTCAATTCGTCGTTATATGTGATATCTACGTCCACGCTGTCAATCCTGATTGTTGGACCGCTCCAGCCCGGAGTAAGTGGGTGATCCTGGAGGATGACGTATGCGGTCATCATCTTCGTAAGGCTCGCAATGGGCACAGACCTGAGCTGTCCGTGGCTCATGATGACATTGGGCCCAGGTATGCCGATTGCCGCTCCGCCGCTTTGCGGCCAAGGCAGCCCCTGTATGGTGTTGGTGGAGAAGAACATGGGTGCCGGCCGTAGCGCAGCATTGTAAGGTGCGCCTTCGGATGTCGTTGCAGATGGGTCGGTAGAGGTACCGGCGGGCGCATCGGAGGCTGGAGCTGAAGCACTCATGTGGGGTTCTTTGGCCATGTTTGATCGCAGCTGTGGATCATGCGGTACCGTGGTGACATCCAGTGCGGCTGGGTAACGGGGTGTCATGCCGTTTGTGTACGCTGGGGCCAGCATGAGCGCAGGTATCGGGCGGGATAGACGCGCAGCAACCACCACTATCGCGACGCTCAACACTATGGCGATGGCAAAACGCACATAGACGCCGGCGCCCAAGTGAGGTATGCCGGAATGTGTGATATGCATGTTCAGGTGTCGTATATCCGGGTGCTTCATTGTAGCGATCTTACGGTGTTGTATCCCGGTATGCCTGCTCTCCGGAACATTGTTATCTGAACGGTCGCTACCTGGTCAGGTATATCTATGCTTATATCCATGCCCTGGTGTCTCCTCCTCTATATGCGTACTCATGTGAATTGCCTTAGAATCGATTCAAATGTCGTTTTACTGCATTTCAGTTGGTAATAATACTCGATAGCTGGTAATGTGTTGGTGATAACCATGAGCAACGAGCACCCATGAGGGTACCATGAGAGCGAGAGCACCTGCATCAGCCGCCAACCTTGGACCCGGATTCGACGTACTTGCACTGGCGCTTGATCTGTATGTTGAAGTGGAAGTCAACCCTGCTCCACGGCTTACAGTGAGCAGTTCCGGCGAGGGGGCGGAGTACTCCGGCGACGCGAATCACCTTGCTGCAATGGTTGCCATGGAGGTGGCGGGTCACGATCGTCTCTCTGTGTCTGTGCACTCGTCCGTTCCGGTCGCAAGGGGTCTTGGATCATCTGCGGCGCTTGCAATAGCCGCCGCTGCAGCCGCTGGCTCGCCGGACCCGCTTGCTGCCGGCGTGGCCGTGGATGGACATCCTGAGAATGCTGCCGCCTCCTTCTATGGTGGTCTTGTGGCGGCGACGGTAGTGAGGGGCAAGGTAAGGGTGGTCCGGTTCCCGCTCGACGAGGACCTGGCTTTTGTTGCACTGATCCCCAGCCGATCGTTGTCAACCAAGAAGGCAAGGACGGTCCTGCCTGAGATGATTCACAGGTCGGATGCAACCTTCAATCTGGGAAGGATGGCCATGCTCTTGGCAGGTTTGGGGGACCGGTCGATGATGGACAGGGAAGCGTGTGCAGACAGACTGCATCAGGATTACCGTAGCCCGCTCTTTCCCCAGGCCCCCAGTCTGATGAACGCCATGCTGGAAGCCGGAGCGCTGGCTGCCTGCTGGTCCGGCGCAGGACCGACCCTGCTGGCCATATGCGATTTACGATCGGCTGCCAATGTCCTCGACGGTGCAAGAAGTTCACTTCACCAGGCCGGCATGCAGGGTCATGTTATACGTCTCAAACCCGATATGCATGGTTTGCAGGTAGGGGAGGACATAGGAGATTAATGGTTGCCTAGGACGGGAGGGCTGAAACGTCTATTGCCTGTGTCATCTCCCTCCCACTGTCAGCAGCAGATAGTTTTCCAGATTGGATAAGCTGGATTCCGGCTCCGCTGATTGTGGCAGTAGGAGCCATCTACGGATGCCATCTACGTACGGCCTGCCAGATTATGCCATAGATCAGGATGGTTGGTATCATGGTTTTGCCGTGATGGTGTGAGCGGTAGTTACAGTCCGGTTACGGTACTGGCAAAAAGGAGAAAGATAAGGAGAGTCACTGTGATTACTCGTGACAAGCTGTATATAGGCGGTTCCTGGGTGGAGCCGTCAGGATCATCTACCATGGAAGTCGTCAATTCCACAACCGAGGAGATCATGGGCACGATTCCATTGGGAAATGCAGATGATGTCGACCGTGCGGTTGCTGCAGCGGTGGATGCATTTGGTGAGTGGTCGGACACGTCGAAGGAGGAACGTGCCAAGTTCCTCTCCAGGTTACAGGCAGGGATCAGCTCCCGCATAGAAGAGATGGCATCGCTGATCTCGAGTGAGGTCGGCACTCCTCTGGCGATCTCCAATCTGGTGCAGGTAGGCCTGCCCGTAATGAGCTTTGCTTCGATGTCCCAGCTCTTGAGCGAATTCAACTTCGAAGAGGAGATATCCAACTCGCTTGTGGTACGTGAACCTATTGGTGTGGCCGGCGCCATCACGCCATGGAACTATCCACTCCACCAGATATCGGCGAAGGTTGCACCTGCATTGGCGGCTGGCTGCACCGTGGTGCTCAAGCCATCCGATGTAGCGCCCCTCAATGCATTCCTGCTTGCGGACATAATGGATGAAGCCGGAATACCTGCTGGAGTGTTCAATCTGGTAAGTGGACCAGGAACCGTGGTCGGCGAAGCCATTGCTATGCACCATGGAGTGGATATGGTGTCCTTTACCGGATCTACACGTGCAGGCAAGCGGGTTATGCAGCTTGGCGCGGAAAACGTGAAAAAGGTGACTCTAGAGCTTGGCGGGAAGTCCGCCTGCGTCATCCTACCTGGAGCCGATTACAGCGCCGCTGTCGCTGGCGGGGTCTCCATGTGTTTCCTCAATTCTGGGCAGACCTGCTCAGCGTTGACGCGAATGGTCGTACCCAAGAGTGCTCTCGGCGAAATAGAGGAGCTGGTGGTTGCAGAAACGGTCAACTACAAAGTGGGAGATCCGTTCGACTTCACCACCAGGATCGGTCCGCTTGTTTCAGCTGCACAGCGGGATCGGGTACGTGGATACATCACCAAGGGCCTGGACGAAGGGGCAAAGCTGCTTACCGGTGGTGCAGAACAGCCAGAGGGCATAGGCAAGGGGTTCTTTGTAAAGCCTACGGTGTTTTCTGAAGTGGAGAGTTCTATGACCATAGCGCAGGAGGAGATCTTCGGACCGGTGCTGTCGATCTTGCCTTACGATGACGAAAAGGACGCGGTGAGGATAGCTAATGACTCGATATATGGACTTGCAGGCGCTGTTTGGGCCGAGGATCTTGATGTCGCCGAGAGATTTGCTCGGAAAATGCGTACCGGACAGGTCGATCTCAATGGTGGAGGATTCAACCCACTGGCCCCCTTTGGAGGTTACAAGCAGTCAGGGGTAGGTCGCGAATTGGGCCATTTCGGGCTGGAAGAGTACCTGGAGGTCAAGTCTTTCCAACGCTGAGCCACCGGTCGTGGGGAGCACGGGTAATTATCGAATCATGATGCAGATGTGCCACGATATATTGTGGCACGTATTCGCTCGATTCGTACGATGCGTCAGCTGATGGCAATTCTGGATATGTACCCGGGTAGCGGAACCCTATATATGCAGCAGTCGCAGTTCATCGCTGCATCCCCCCTGAGGGCCTCATCGTAGCGCAGCCAGACAAGCCGGACAATCCTGCTGTCAGGCCATAGCTCGCCAGCAACCGTCACATTGCATCCGACCCTGCCTGCTGCCCATGCTGCGGCTTGCTCTCTTATTCGATCGAGGAGTAGACCCGCGAACAGAAAGTATGGTACTACGGTAATGTTTTCAGCACCCAGGGTACGGCAACGCTCCAGAGCCTCAGACACACTGGGTGGTGCAAGAGACACAAATGCTGGTTCCACCATTCCAAGACCACCAAGCGGGCTTTCGCCTGGCGGCGTGATTGCAGGCATTCCCCTTGGCTGATCCTTGGATCCGATCCCACGGCCGTCTGCCAGTAGGCGGGCCACTTTAGCCAGGTCAGAATTGGCATCGGGATCGGTTGACCCCCTTCCCACCAGTACGACCGCATCTGATTCGTATGCGCCTGCTGTGGCTGCACTGGATTCAGCTGCGTCGAGAACTAGTGGATGGATGCCGAGGTTTCGTGCATAAGTGGCGTGTACACCTGGGTACACCAGGCGAGCATTGCGCAGGATTGCCGGCCCATCGTCCTTCATGTGTCCAGCACCAAGGAGCACCAGCGGAACCCCTACTATGCTGTTCACGCCGGAAACGACCAATGCATTTACGGCTTGGTCCAGGGTCGGGGCACCAGTCTCGTCGGCAAACTCTATGAGTCCGTAGGTTACCGGAATAGCCGGTTTGGCACTCTGGACATCAGCTGAAAACTGCTTCAGCTGAGCAACGCCATCCAGGGATCTTGTACCATGTCCTATGATAAGCATGCCATGCCTGTGATCTATGGCGTGAGAATGGCCAGGAACTCCGTCGGTGGCAGTAACAGCGTTGGCTGCAACAGTGGGAGTGACACCAGCGTTGGCTGCAACAGTGGGAGTGACACCAGCGTTGGCTGCAACAGCATTTATGCACGCGGCGGTAGCCGCCGATCCTCCCTTTGGCCCGGAATTGGTGATGGCAGGAATGCCGTGCGCGGATGCTATGGTTACCAGACGCTTCTTTGCTTGTTCCGCTCCCACGAATCCTACGGGAAGCGCTATGATGCCAACCGGATGCACACTATCGTTCTCCATCATATCAAGGAGCTGGTCAAGGGCGGTTGGAGCGCAGCCTATGACGTAAAGGGCATCGCGGGGATAGCTTGATGCCGCCAGTGACATTGCCGCGGCTGAGCGGCTTGGAAAGATGTCATTTCTCTGGAAGATGTCGCCTTCGTCAGACGCAGTAGATGGCAACAGTGAAAGTGCACATACCGCTCTGTCTCTGAGTTTTCGGCTGATGCCCGATCGGGTCATTTCCACGTCAGTGATTATCGGGTGTTCCAGTAGAAGTGCGGTTCTGACCTTGTCCACTGCACCCTTGGTGCAGTGGAGCGACCTGGCCAGATCGGTATCGGTGGTGGCGTGCAGCACTCTGGCGGCAAGCGGGATCAGTTCTGCGGGTAGATCAATGGTGTCAATCAGTGGCTGGATGATTGCATAGCTCTCCTTCTCTATGGGATGCACGGGATGTGGTGTCATACCGCCAGTGTAGTGCGCGAAGTGGCGAGCGAGAACGCCCAGTCAGCCCTGCTGGAACGAGAATGCATCGGCGGGACACACTTCCACGCATTCGAGACAACCGTCGCACCTGCGAGTATCCAGCAGCAGGGTCCGTCCTGCAGGCAGGATGGCCCTGGTATGGCATGTAACGATGCACGTTCCGCAACCCCGGCACAGGGACGGGTCGAGGATAACCTTTGTGGCCGAATGTGTCCTGGCAACCAGACTCATGCTGGCAGGTTCGAGCGACACCGGCGGCTCTTTGCGATGAGCCGTGCAGACTGCAGGCACGGCGACACCTTGTTTGCTACCTTGCGGCATATCCACGCGGCGTATACATCCCTACCGGCCTGGTGTTCCTACACAGGGAGATGCTGGATATTCTTGTATCCCTGGAGCCAATCAAGAGGCAGCTGGCCATAGAGCAGCTTTCTGTGTTCAGTGTTTCCAGGGTTACCACCTGTTGCTGCTCTGATGGTCTCATAGCGTTGTCGACCACGCCTACGGGTGTATCGGGCGGGAGGATCTCCAGGAGTATGGTCCGGGCCAATTCCAGCTGGGATCGTCGCCTGGAAGATGCAGGATTGTAAAGGGCGATGGACATACCCGAAGAGGCGGCAGCGCGCAGGCGATTCTCTATTATTGCCCATGGAGTAAGCAGGTCGGACAGGCTAATGTATGCGTGATCATGTCCGAGCGGCGCGCCGAGCAGGGATGCTGCGGCTTGCGCTGCGGTTACGCCCGGCACAACGGTGACATCCATGTCGCGTATCCATGGGTCATCGGATAGAGTATCCAGCTTTTCGAATACCGGAGATGCCATAGCGTATATTCCTGGATCTCCGGAGCATACAAGCACAACCCTCATGCCGCCTGCTGCAATTCGCACAGCTCGGTCCACCCTCTCAACTTCGGCTCCTATGGGAGAACGCTCGACAATCTGGTGAGGACTGAGTATCGACAGGCACATATCCACGTATGCGTCGTATCCAATCACCATCTCTGCATTTCTTATGGCCGCCGTCGCTGCGGGAGTGCGGTGGAGAGAGTTGCCTGGCCCGATGCCGACGATTGACAGTGATCCACGCGGGCGTACGCGCCTTGCAATTGCCACGGTAGCGGTGGTTGCAGTGATTTTAGCCACTACCAGGCTTGCGCCGGGCCCCGCAGCCAGTAGTGCGGCAGCCTCCGCTACGCTCGGGGTGCCCACTGCATCACGCACTACCTGGCTTGGATTTGGTATATCTACCTGAGACAGGTGTTGAGCGGGGTAGGAACGTACCGGTAGGTTAAATGACCTTATTGCTGGATGGTTCATCCTTAGATCTATGGTTGCAAGCGATTCGATTGCCTGGCGAGAAATGTTGCCTTCTGACAGCGCCCGATCTACGACTTGGGTAAGGTTTGCTGGCGTACAGTACGATGACAGACCAACACCTACGACAAAAATCTGTTCCTTGAGGTCATGCTCCATGGTGGCTTGCCCGTCACGGGCAGCGCCTGTATGCCCGCGTTCCGATGCTGTGGTGATGACCGGCGCAGCTCCCTGCACGGGCTGCGGAATAGTGGCCGCAGCAGCCTCTGTTTCCGATGCTGTGGTGATGACCGGCACAGCTCGTAGCAGATCAGCTATTTCGACCGCCAGCTGGTCGGCACTACGCGAATGGCCTCCGATTACTGGGACGACCCATCGCCCATCGCTGTTGACGCAAATTACTGCTGGATCGTCGTGCTTATTTGATATGAGCGGAGATATGAGGCGCACTACCGCCCCAAGTGCAAGAAACACCACCAAGGCATCGCAGTCGTGCCAACGTTCCCTGATTAGAGCTGAAGGCTTGCCATGCAGGAACGGGTAGGGTAGCTTACGTGCTAGTGTAGTACCTTGCGATGTATGAGTGATGCTCAGTATACGTGAAGTATTTGCCATGAGTGCTGTTCTCTTGATCCTATTCACTCGGGTCAATATCACCATATGCTACAAACACCGGGTTGCGAGGCACGAGCCGCACGGAGCCGTCCGGAAGCAT
Organism: Actinomycetota bacterium; assembly: GCA_023379675.1. Taxonomy (GTDB): domain Bacteria; phylum Actinomycetota; class Acidimicrobiia; order Acidimicrobiales; family JAMCPL01; genus JAMCPL01. Next base: position 10,015 of record JAMCPL010000004.1, read on the forward strand.
GCTCGACTCGGAAACTGATACCTGCACCATAGATCCCAGTAGCTTCGCAGCCGCTGCCGCTCGATCTATTGCAGCAAAAGCGGCTACAATCCTGCCTGGTCGTGCAATCCGTTTCATTGCGGCCTTGAGTGCCGGGATCCTGCCTCCTCCCACAAATACCCTATCCGGTGCCGGCAGGCCTAAGAGTATTTCGGGAGCATGGCCGTATACTGCATGTACCTGCGCCGCGTGAGAGATGGCATTGGATTGTATGTTGGAAATTGCCTGTCCGTCCTGGTCAATTGCGAACACGGTAAGTCCTGGTGAAAGGCGTGCGGCTTCAATGGCTACGGCTCCGCTTCCAGATCCCACGTCCCAGAGTACGCCATAGCGAGGCAACTTCAGCTTGGATAAGACTATTGCCCTGACTTCATCCTTGGTGATCAGATTGCCCCGATGCCTGTAGAGCATCGATTCCATGCCAAAGCTAATAGCAGGGCCATCCGGTGGATACGTGAGGTCACCATTTGACATGTACCCGCCGAGAGGCAGACCGTTCGTCTTGGGATCCGCTGTGGGCACTATGCCGCAGCCCGTGCTTGACATGTACCCGCCGAGAGGTAGACCGTTCATCCCTATTAGTATCATGACCGAATACGGATCTGAATTGCCGCCAGCCAATGTCCCCAGATCGGCTTCCACGATGATCTCATTATCAGTGGAGAGGTTGGAGCAGACAATTACCTGTGCCGCATGGGCATTACGCTGAACGAGCATGCGTGCCAATGCGTGTGGTGGCGTTTCGGGTGATGTGAGCACGGCAACCTTGGATGACGCCAGTATCCGGGCTACTGAAAGTTCCGGTGGCCTTCCGTGCATGGATACCACCACTGCATCATCCCAGGGGATAACTACCTTGGAGAACGCCATTGCAATTGATGAGACCGCTGGGAATACCTCGATCGACTCACGATCAATTACCCTCGACAATGCCCGGAGCACACCGAAGAATCCGGGGTCGCCAGATGCCAGGATGGCTACCTTGGTCCCACTTGCCACGATGTCCGCTATCCTGCCCAGCGTGATGTTCAGATCATGTCCATATGACAGTAGGGTGGCATCCTCACGTGTCGCCAACTTCGAGACGGCAATCTCCAGCAGCCTCGAAGAGCCAAGCAGGCAGCCCGCGTTCTCGATGGCGTTACGGGCGTCCTCGTCCACAAGAGATATCATGTCGCCTGCCACTCCTATTACGGCAACCTTGGCCTCGGTGGCAGGATGCCTTAGACTGGTCGTGTTCATGCTCAGCATCATAACGCGGAATATTGCCTAGCCGAGGTTAGGCCTGCTTGGTCTTACCCGGCTTGACCTTGTCCATGAGGTTGGTCGGCAGCACATCGTAGTGATCGTGTTCGGCGCGGAACCTGCCCCTGCCTCCGGTGATCGATCTGAGGTCCAGGGCGTAACGCATTATCTCGGATCTAGGCACGAGGGCGGTAATAGTGGTTGCTCCTTTTGAAATACCATCGAAGGAACCGGCCTCGGTCCTCTGAACATGGGCGCGCCTGGCGCTTAGGTCACCCAGTATCTCCCCTTGGAGCGAGTCGGGTACACTTACCTCGATTCTCGATATAGGTTCCAGGATCACTGCAGCGGCATTTGATAAGGCTTCCCTGAATGCAAGTGCTCCCGCCATCTTGAAACTGAGTTCCGACGAGTCCACAGGATGATACTTCCCATCATAGCAGCTTACATGTACGTCCACTACCGGGAAGCCGTGAACCCCCCCTTGGGTCATTGATTCTTCTATGCCTTTTTCCACTGCCGGAATGTACTGCTTAGGTATGGCGCCGCCAACCACTTCGTCACTGAAGACATAGCCGCTTCCCCGATCAAGTGGCTCAATACGTATGTCTGCCACGCCGTATTGCCCGTGCCCTCCTGTTTGCTTCTTGTATTTACCCTCGCCTTGCGACGGTTTTGTTATGGTTTCACGGTACGGAACCACGATGTCCGTGGTTCCCACTTCCACTCCATATTTTCGGTGCAGGCGCTCCAGGGAAACGTTGATGTGAGTGTCGCCGGTACCCCAAAGAAGGGTCTGATGTGTCTCGTCCACTCGTTCGACCCGCAATGCAGGATCCTCCTCCTGGAGCCTATGGAGTGCGGTCATGAGCTTGTCCTCGTCTTCTTTGGTACGGGGCTCTATGGCTACGGCGTAGTTTGCGAGCTCGCCTGGTATGGGCTCGACTTCTACGGGGAATCCCTTTGAGCTGAGCGTGTCGCCGGTAGCGGTGTCGGAGAGTTTGGGAACTGCAAAGATGTCACCCGCCCGTGCTTCCGAAAGCGGTTCAGAGGCCTTGCCTCGCAACGTCTCGATCACATGCAGGCGCCCTTCTACGTGGCTACGTGAGTTGACCAGCACTGAATCAGGACGGAAGGTACCCGAGAGCGCCTTCAAGATGGAGATCCTGCCCACATAAGGGTCGGTGAACGTCTTGAATACCCTGGCAACCTGCTTTCCGGCTGGATCACACGGCACGCGTACTTCGGTATCGCCGACTCTTGCTGGCGGTCCAGGTCTCGCGTCTGCAGCTGGTCCAAGTGATATGATAGCCTGTGCCACCTGGTCGATACCGGTGAGCGTACTCGCCGATCCGCACAGCACAGGATAGGCGCTGCATTCAGATGTAGCTCGGGACAGTACTCCGGTGAGCTGGCCGGCGTCGGGGACAGACCCTTCTAGGTAACGTTCCATCAGGCTGTCGTCGGCTACTATGGTACCCTCAATGAATTGCTCTCTTGCGGCTTCGACTTCACTGATCATGGATTTAGGAATGCCGGATGAGGTTGCAATACCCTGGTCGTACAGAGTGCATACATTGCCGGCTAGGTCCACTATGCCGTGAAAGTCTGACTCTATGCCAACAGGTAGCTGCACAGGCAACACTTCCGGACCAAAAGATGATTTCACCGCCGAGAGGGTGCGGTCGAAACTGGCGCGTTCACGGTCAAGCTTGTTGATGAAGATCATCCTGGGCATGTGGATTGTATCGAGGTATTCCCATGCGGCTTCAGCCTGTGACTCGATACCCTCGACGCCGGACACTACGACAATCGCAAGATCGACCGCCACAAGAGCGGTCTTTACTTCCCCGAAAAAGTCGGCATATCCGGGGCAGTCGATCAGGTTGACCTTCACCGTGCCCGAGGCGAAGGGAGCCAATGCCAGAGAGATCGACATGTGATGCTTTGACTCCTCCGGCTCGAAATCGCATACAGAGTTGCCGGCATCTGTCGAGCCTGCCTTCTGTATCGCCCCTGCGATACAGAGCAGCGATTCCGCCAGGGTCGTCTTACCCGATCCGTTGTGACCAACAAGGGCTACGTTTCGTATATTTGCAGGCTGGTAACCATTCATCAGAGATCTCCCTTCAGTATCTGTTCCTGCCATGACTGGCAAGGCCGCATGCCGGTAGTGATTCCAGCCAGTCATTGCAAGTCACTGCAACAGCTTATACTCCTATCCGTACCGTCTGCAGGTGTACCACTGACGGTGCCTGGCTTGTCCTGGCGTATACCGGTTGTTCCGGTGGATTGTCATCTGGGCGGTGGGTGATATATAATAGAAAGTGATGCACAGAGTGCGAGATACCGGGATGTTCGATGTTTGACGGTCGTTGGCGCAGCGGTGTGGACCGTACGACCAAGCCGGTAGGCGCACTGCTCGTAAACATCGGGGTCAAGGCGGACTATCTCACGGTATTTGGAGTGGTAATGTCGGCGGTAATGGCGGTGGTGGTGGGTACTGGTCACCTGTTATGGGGTATACCATTGCTGCTTCTGGCTGGGTTGCCTGATCTGTTCGATGGTCCGGTGGCAAAGGCGGCGGGTAGCGCATCCGTGCGGGGCGCCTTCCTCGATTCAGTTTCGGACCGGGTTTCCGATGCATTGATGTTTGGGGGGGTTGCCTGGTATCTCGTTTCCAGACATGACGGCGAGACGGCTCTCCTTCCCATGGCCATCCTGGCGGTGACGTTTCTCATATCGTACGAGAGAGCGAAGGCCGAATCGCTTGGTGTGTCGGCCAAGGGCGGGCTGATGGAAAGGGCCGAAAGATTTATATTGTTGGGAGTCGCATTCCTGTCCCCGCAAGGCCTCGTACCGGTACTCTGGGTGTTTTTTGCACTGGTCACCATTACGGCTGCAGTACGATTTCGAAGTGTGTGGATTGCAGTGTCTTCTACGTCCAAGTCTGTAGAAGGGTCCGGTGCCACAGTTGCGGTGGCGCGGCAGCGTGAGGTAATCGAGGCGAGGCTCAGGCAATGGCGCCAGGAGAGGCTGGATCGCAGGCAGTTGGCCAAGATCGACCACAGGGCCAAGAGAAGGGACAGGAGGCTGCGCAGGAATGGCGAGAGGCATTGGCAGTTCGACAGGATCAAGGCGTGGCGGGATGCCTCGAGGTCATAGTCTCGGCTGGCGCCGGGGCTGAACCGCCCGATTTGGTACTTGTAGGTGCAAGGAGCAATTAAATACCAGCTTTACCGTTGCATGGCCTGGATCCTGCGAGCACTGCCTGAGCGGTTAGCCCTGGGTGCGGCATATATTGTATCGCGTGTCGTCATGCATCGGAATGTCGGCTACCAGCGGTATTATGGTGATGCGATGCGTCATATGCTAGGAGACAGTCTTTCGACCGCCGAGTTGGGTTGCTGGGCGAGGAGGGTCTCCAGGTCTTATGCACGATACTGGGTAGATGGCATCCGGCTGGCTGATGCTTCTGGATACGAGATTGATTCACGCATGATGGTGGAGTCGGGCCTCGAGTATCTGGTCGAGTCGTCGAAGACGGGCAAGGGTACGATCCTGGCCCTTGTGCATATGGGTGGGTGGGAGTGGGGAGGTGCATGGATTCGCCGGTATGGCATTCCATTGGCAGCGGTGGCTGAGGTGTTGCAGCCTCCCAAGCTCTATGAATGGTTTGTATCATCCAGGGAGAAGATGGGTATTGATGTGATCCCCTTGGATAAGAGTGCTGCAGGGAAGGTCTCCACCCGGCTAAGGCAGGGAGGAACAGTTGCGCTGATCTGCGACAGGGATATAACGGGGCAGGGCGTGGAGGTGGATCTCTTTGGAGACAAGGCGATACTCCCGCCGGGCCCAGCTTTGTTGTCGCTCAGAACCGGAGCTTCAGTACTGCCTGCCGTGGTATACCTGGGACCCGGTGGTCTCCACATTGCTACCGTGGGGCGGCCGGTACAATATAGCTCTACGGGTGATCTACGGAAGGACGTGAAGATGTATACCCAGTTGATAGTCAGCCGCCTCGAGCCTCTGATAAGGCGGGCACCTGCGCAGTGGTATATTTTCAGCCGTAACTGGATATCCCAGCAAGGTCCAGAAGGATCAGGAAGTAGCCTGGGCTGAATCAGATGCAGGATATGCGGGTGGCGCTGGTCTGCCCTTACAGCCTCAGCGTTCCTGGCGGCGTGCAAGGCCAGGTGCTCGGGCTGGCGAGGCGTCTGCGCGGGATAGGTATAGAGGCACATATTGTGGCTCCAAGCGGTGGAGGGAATGCTCGCGAGTTGAAAGCCCACGACTTGGAGGACGCATACTCGCTTGAATCGGGCACCATAGATCTCATTGGCAGGAGCATCGGCATCAGGGCCAACGGTTCAATTGCACGGGTCGACGTGTCACCTGTATCCTGGCTCGATGCTGCACGGCATATTGGCACGGGCGGGTACGATCTGATTCATATTCATGAGCCGTTTGCTCCTGGTGCGGCATATGCCTGCCTCATCCTCTGCAATGTGCCCAAGGTTGCAACATTTCATCGTGCCGGTGGCAGTCCATTTTACCGGGTGCTGGCTCCCCTTGCCCGGTACGCCATGTCGAAAGTGGACAGGGTGTGCGCCGTTTCGGATGAGGCGGCGCACACTGCATACAGCGCTCTGGGTGATCGATACCTTCCGGGTGATCACGCTCGTGCGATCACCGTACTGTGGAACGGTGTCGATGTCGAGCGTTACCAGCTTATCGATGCCGGTGGCGAGAAGGGTCGCGAGCGCGTAGTGATTTTTGCCGGCAGGCATGAGAAGCGCAAGGGGTTAGGCGTGTTGCTCGAGGCGTTCAGGATGCTTCGGGTACGGCATCTTGCCGGTGGACTGGGTCAGGTGCCACTCGAACTGTGGGTGCTTGGGGAGGGGCCGCAAACAGCAATGCTCAAGGCGGAATATGGCAGTGATCCAGGCGTATCCTGGTTCGGCCAGGTTGACGACATGGAACTTGCCAGTAGGATGAAACGTGCCGATATTTTTTGCGCTCCTTCGCTGGGTGGCGAATCATTTGGCGTCGTCCTGCTCGAGGCCATGGCTGCGTCCACGCTGGTGGTTGCAAGCAACATAGCAGGTTACCGGGCAGTGGTCGGCGAGCACGGGATCCTTGTTCCACCGGGCGATCCTGATGGCCTAGCCAGTGGGCTGGAGATGGCGTTGACCGCCGTGGCCGGTGAATTGTCCCCTGCATCGCCTCCGGACATTGAAAGTGCCCGTAGGCATGCCGCTGGATACTCCATGGAACGATTGGCGGCGAGGTACGCTGAAATATATTCTGACGTGGTGTCGAATGCGGCAAGCTAGATAGTTCAGCGTGCTGTAATAGTGCAGGACACTGGTCGGCACAGCGTGCTGGACAATACAGTGCGTTGGATGGTGTACCGCAGAGACCGGGGTTTTCGCTAGTTGGCATGCGTAGCGGATATATGCGGATATATGCAGGGCCGCACAGCTCCATGATGTTCCTGACGATCCACAGAATTGAAGCCGTGCCGGGTCATCGCTGCATGGTCGTCAGGATGGTACCTTCTGTACTAGAATGAAGAGATGCACTTCAGGAATTCCTTGAACTGGTGAGTGATGGTATTTCGATGAAAAGAAAGTCGAAGGCCGTACCGAGCGGCAGGAGAGGGATGGCAGGGTCGGCCGGCTCGGCTGTGCAAGCTGGGCGGCGGTCGTCCGAGCAGGTGGGTCGGGTGGGTGGAGGCAACGGCGGTCGCGGTGGCGGTCGTTCCGCTGGCGGCAGGCCATCCTCTCCGCTTAAAACTTCACGATGCACAGAACCATCGACTTCGACTTCGACATCGGCCCGTTACGAAAGACCGCCCTGGGAATCACCGTCCGGCCACCGTGGCCGGTTCAGGCTTGTGTTGCCGGCGTTGACTTATCCCGTAGTGGCTGGAGGAGTGGTGGGTATCGTACTGGGAATGCTTGTCGATTGGGTGGCCGGCATGGTTGTCGCGCTGGTTCTTGCTGTGATGGGAGCCGTGTTGCTGTGGAAGAGGTCCACTCGGTCCGTAATCGACAGGCTTCATGCTGTAGCGGTATTGCCTGCTGAGTTTCCTCGTGTTGGCGTCATCGTGCAGGGAATATGTGACTCGGTTGGCTTGAGTATGCCGTCTCTCTATGTCGTCGACGATCCTTGTCCAAACGCCCTCATCCTTGGCAGTTGCGAAAAAGATATGGCGCTGGTGTTTACCCGTGATCTCTGCGAGAAGCTTCACCCATTGGAGATAGAGGCAGTGATGGCGCACGAGTTGCTCCACCTCAGGGCAGGGGAATATGCGAATGCTACGATGGCGGCATCCGTGGCGCTGATGGTTGCCCGGTGGTGGCCCGGCGTCTCAGCCATCGTATACAGGCTGTCCGGGAAGGGGCGGGAAATGCTCGCCGACAAGCGTGCGGTATCTCTTACGCGTTACCCCCCGGCACTCTCCTCCGCACTCGGCCTGATGTACCAGCTTGCCGCCAAGTCGCAGCTGGTGAATACTCCCGCCGGCAGAGCCACAAAGCTACTTTGGACCGTTCCGCTGGGCGGCTCGGAAAACAACATGCCGGTTACGGACAATGTGGATCACCCCGAGGTACGTATAGCCGTTCTGGAAGAGCTCTACTGAGTCCGGCGTTTAGCTTATTGGAGTAGGCAACTAGTAGTTCCCAGGCGTACCCCTCAATAGGTGATGGGCAGAATGCACTGTCACAGCCAACTAGGCAATGGATTAGTGGCGGGATCCGTCCAAGAACCTGCTCTTCATCTCAATCGTGTTGCGGAATCTTCGGGTGACCATGTCCGGACATTGGCACAGCAAACCTTCAGTCAGAAAGAGATGGTCTATGCTGCCTTTCCCTGGGCTGCCGGCTCGAAAGATCGCAGGATCGTCGCTGCGGCTTTCTGGATGTACCCGCAGGATGACTTGATCGTTGCAATAGCTTGATCACTACCGCCTGCCCAGGTTGTGACATAGCCGAAGGAGTAGTCGCTGGAATCGATCCCGAGCGCCTGGCAGACTATGTATGCCGTGGACTCGGCTTGCAACTCGGCGAGCGCCCGGCTGTTGAAGCTCTCATGGAGCAGGGCGTGTGCGATCTCGTGGGCAAGTGTCTTCACGCGTTGGGCAGGAGTGTTGCGGGTCTCGACCCGAATGCGATGCTCTCCGTGACTGCAGTCGCCGTTCGTAGATGTATGGAACTCATAGTCTTCGACAGTGAAGCCGATTGAGCGCGCCACACCTATGAGCGTTTCGTAGTGATCAGTGGGGTCATCGCCATCAAGTCGGTTGCAGACAGTGGGAAGGTCTGCCCCATCGGTCTGGGCAACATCGAACACCGGAACCCACTTGAAGCCCCGAATAGCCACCGGATCATCGTCGTCCTGGCTATCTACAGTATTCCCGTAGATCATGGGGGCGAGTATCCAGATGGCCTTCTCCCCCTTGCGAACGAAGCGGTTTAGCTTTCGCCAGGCGTTGAAACCAGCCACCTGGGTCGCCTCGTGACGCTGGGCGGCGATGAGGTGTACATTGCCGTAACTGTAGTGGTGGAACTTGGATTGGTAGTCAAGGTAGCGCTGCCACTCTTCAGATGAAGTAAGGTTGCTGATCCCCTCTGCGAGTTTCTCGATGAGTTCCGGGTGACCTTTCTTGGCCGTCATGGTTGTTGACATTTGAATAACCTCCTAGCTGGTCTTCTAAGTTATAACATGCATTGTACCACAACAGCGAACATATGTTCGTATTCGAAGCAGGTCCCCATGAGCCAATGGCCAACCTTGGTAGGTGCTGCAGCGGAACAGTGATATCAAGGCCGGCAATCTTGGCTTCAAGTAGACATGCATTGCAGGATTCCTCGCTGAAGGCACTTCTATGGCGTCGTCAGACGTGGCGCTGCTAACATGTGGCAATGGAAGGTCCATCGTATTTACCATCTGCCTGCATCATTGGGAACCTAGTTGTCTTAGCTGTGCACTGTAGGCAGGGGACGTTGGTCCCGACTGGTTGCTACTGGATGGCTCTCGGGAGGGATAGTGATCATGGCTGGTGAAACGCACAGCCGGCTCGAATTGGGAGATCTTCACCACTCGGTGGGTGCCGACGGCATGACAGTATCCACCGTAGTGCCAAGCACCCAGGGCAGGCTTGATCGACTCAGAAATATTATGGCGGAACGGGAAATCCAGTGCCTGCTCATTTCCGATCCTGCCAATATCCGCTATTTGAGTGGATTCAGCGGATCAGCTGCTCTTATGCTGGTGACAGGGGATAGGGCATTGATTACGACTGACAGTCGTTACGCCGTCCAGATCGAGGAGGAAGCGGACTTAGCTGGCGTATCGGGTTCGATGGATATCGTTGTGTCTGGCCCGTCAAACCAAGATGGGCAGAAAGAAGCGATTGTGGACATGGTAGGATCGTCCGCCATGGGTCGCCTTGCACTGGAAGCGGACAGGATAAGCTGGCAAGACAAGAAGCGTTGGCAGGAAGCGTTCCAAGATGCCAAGGTCGACATTGAGTTCCAGCCAGTAACCGGTCTTGTAGAACAACTCAGGACCGTGAAGGATGGAATGGAGATTTCTCTGATGCAGCATGCTGCAGCCATAGCCGATGTTGCGCTCGGAAAGGTGTTCCCGATGCTCGAGGAGCGTCCCCAAGAGAAAGATTTTGCGTTAGAACTCGACTGGTGGATGCGCAAGCTGGGTGCCGATGACCGGGCATTCGAAACCATTGTCGCGGCAGGCCCGAACGGCGCGAAGCCTCATGCTCAGCCATCGTCTCGACCGATAGAGTACGAAGATGCAGTGGTAGTGGATTTCGGTGCATCGTTCATGGGATACTGCTCGGATACGACAAGGACGCTATGTGGCGCAGGAAAACTGAGCGGTGAGATGGCGGGAGTATACGGTATAGTCGCCAGATCCCAGCAGGCTGGCATAGACACTCTTCGAGCCGGGGTGAAGTGTAGCGATGTAGACAGAGCCTGCAGGGAGGTGATAGAGGATGCTGGATATGGCGACAAGTTCGCCCATAGCACCGGACATGGGGTTGGTCTTTACGTGCACGAGAGCCCTGTGCTCAGTACAAGATCGGAAGATGTTCTACAGGCAGGCATGGTGGTGACCGTTGAACCAGGTATATATTTACCTGGTGCTGGGGGAGTGAGAATAGAGGATATGTTGGTCATCACCGATGACGGTTGCAAATCGTTGACCAGTAGCCCAAAATAGTCACCAGGGAAATAAGATACATAGAACGCCAAGCCCGCCTTATACCAGCATGGCAGGCATATAAGCAGTATCGCTTGGCAAAACGATGCTATCTGGTTACAATCATTTATGTTATAAGTGCATGGTCTCGGGGTGTGCCTCTTGGCCAGTGGGTGAGGGAGGCATACGATGGCTCTAGCAGATAACGAGAGAGAGATTTTCTCACGGAAAGGCGCTCTCGGAGATTCTCATCTCTTTATGGTCTTACCTGGCCATGTCATCGAGGGCGCTGTTGTGCATGGATGTACCGGGCAGGAAGATACTCCGTGGCAACCATCGGCTCTATAGCGCAAAGAGGCTTGTTGCATCAGCTCTGTCTGTCTCTGTACTCACCGGGGTAATGACCGGGATACTCGTCTACTCTGGATCGCTCTCATCTCCTGCGGCTGCGGCGGCATCGTCATCATCTTCGTCGTCCCTCTCCTCTCCCTATACTTGGTCCGCACCGCAGAGCATAGATCCAGGTGTGGTGATCCTCTCGATATCCTGTCCCACCACATCTTTCTGTATGGGGGTGGACTCAGAGGGTAACGCCTTTTCCTGGAACGGATCTTCCTGGGCATCTTCTCCCAATTCCGTAAACGGCATAGGGAACCAACTCCTTTCGGTGTCGTGTTCGTCATGTCAATGGCCATGCAATATTGCATGCTCACGGACACCTAAATTGCACGGGATGCCCGTCGCTTCGCCGTTCAAAGCCGCCCGGGCGGCCGCTTCGGCATCGACTGTGTCGGAATTCTCCTGGCGTCGACGGCTTGGTGATTGGGACGATTTACCTCAACTATCTCGACACCCTCTGCGGCCAAGTGACGGGCAAGTCCTGCCCCATAGGAGCCGGTCCCTTCGACACCCACCTTGGTCAGTTCACCAAAGCTTTGCAACCATACAAGGAGCTCTCGATAGCCCCTGGCCGTGGCATTGATGCTCGACACGTCTAGAATCTTACCCTGCTCATCAATCACCGCTGCAACATGGACATCTTTGTGGGTGTCCACCCCGCTGCTAACAAACTCGATTACATTTTGTCATGCATACTGGTACATGTATTTCTCTCATCTAATGGATCGCACCACCGACCGGGACGGCGGACAGGGCTCTTGGGGTGTTCCTCAAGGCTCCTATCAGGTCATGTCTGTTCGGTCGGCTGGTGCGAGTCCCCGAAGAGGAACTGGGCAGACAGCTCAACTAGCCTGACAGAGAGGGATAGTGATGCATAACCACTGTTCGTCAAGTGTTCACGCTGTTCCAACTCCCAGGTGTGGACTGTGAGGTTCGTGCGGGAGCGCAATGGCTGCATACTCCGGATGCAATGGAGATGTACGACGGGCTACGATAAAGTGGCGGGGCTGGAATGTGATCGTAAATGCGTAACGAGAGCATTACCGCTCCAGGGTGCGATGCTCGGTCGTGAGTGCAAGCCGGGTCCTTAAGGGCAGGGAGGATGTAAAACGATAACGATAAGGAGTTGCAAAGATGGCAGGACCTCTTGAAGGGGTGAAGGTACTGGAACTGGCAGGCATAGGCCCTGCTCCATTCTGTTGCATGATGCTTGCCGATGCTGGCGCCGATGTGCTTCGCGTGGAGCGCATAAGGGGCGGCTTGACGGGCGGCTCAACCGGCAACAGCGATGAGAGCCAAGGGTCGGGTGAGCACTGGGATCTGCTCAACCGGGGCAGGCGATCTCTGGCGCTTGATCTGAAGGATTCGGCCAATGTGGAGCTGGTGCTGAGAGCTGCGTCCAAGGCTGACATCCTGGTGGAAGGTTGGCGTCCAGGTGTGGCGGAACGGCTTGGCGTGGGTCCCGATGCGTGCATGAAGCGTAATCCCAGGCTCGTGTATGGCAGGATGACCGGCTGGGGGCAGGACGGTCCCTTGGCGATGCGTGCAGGGCATGATATCGACTACATTGCGATATCCGGTGCCCTGTGGGCCATAGGGAGGAATGGCGAACGGCCGGTTCCTCCCATCAATCTTGTGGGCGACTTTGGCGGTGGCGGGATGCTGGCGGCTTTCGGGCTGCTGGCCGCCCTGGTGGAGGCGGGTCGGTCCGGCTTGGGACAGGTGGTGGATATCGCGATGGTCGATGGTGCATCAGTGCTGATGACCATGGTATATGCATTACGCGAATTTGGCGTATGGCAGGATGACCGGGGTGCGAACCTGCTTGATACCGGTGCGCCGTTCTACGAGGTATACGAGACGGCGGATGGCAAGTACATGGCCGTAGGCGCCATCGAGCCGCAGTTTTACGCAGAGTTGCTAAAGGGCCTTGGGATGGAATCGAATAGCGATCTACCGGGACAGATGGACAGGAGCGGATGGCCGGAGATGAAGGAGCGCTTTGCCGGGATCTTCAGGACTAGGACTCGCGCGGAATGGGAGAGTGTTTTCAATGGTGTAGATGCGTGCGTGGTGCCGGTACTCTCGCCGGCTGAGGCGCCACAGCACCTGCACAACCGGGCAAGGTCCACCTATTTGGAACTAGATGGCCAGATCCAACCTGCTCCTGCTCCCAGATTCTCCAGGACGCCGAGCGCAATCACGCGCCCCGCTCCGCAACCAGGCGCCGGCGGGGAGGATGCGCTCAGGGAGTGGGGCGTAGTCCGAGACAGATGATGGAAGAGACAGGGTTGCGGTATCGGTCGCAGCCGGCAGCCATTGTTTTCATGACAGGACGAGTCAGAACATACATATACAGAGCTTGCTTGCAAGCTCGTGCTGGATGAACGTACGGATGCATCAATGTATGATGTAGGTAACAGATTCGGTTGCCAGTTTGGCTACCATGACAGATATTGAAGGGACATATGCGATGGAAAGCACAATGCAGGATTTTCCACTTACGATTACCCATGTCTTGAGGCATGGGATGAGAATATATAGAGACAGCGAGGTTGTTACTTACGAGGGAGGGGAGTACCGGCGAGCCAATTTCTCCGAGGTGGGCATCCGGGCAAGCAGGCTGGCTTCTTCCCTGAAGGGTCTAGGTATACAGGCTGATGATAGGGTGGCCACGTTTTGCTTCAACCATCAAGAGCATCTGGAAGCGTACCTGGCCGTTCCATGCATGGGATCGATTTTGCATACCTTGAACTTGAGGCTTTTCCCTGCGCAGCTCGGGTACATCATCAGCGACGCGGAAGATAAGGTCATACTGTTTGATGCGATGCTGGCTCCGCTCCTGGCCAGGGTAAGAGAACAAATGCGCAGTGTTCGTTTCCTGGTGCCTATAGGAGAAGGAGACACTTCTTCTCTTCAGGGGATTGCTGAGATAATACCGTATGATGAGTTGCTGCCATCGGGAACCGGCGATTTTGAGTGGCCGGAGCTGGACGAGAGAAGCGCAGCAGGCATGTGCTATACCAGTGGAACCACGGGTGACCCGAAGGGAGTGGTATACAGTCACAGGTCTACTTTCCTGCATTCCATGGGAGTCTGTATGGCGCCCGAGATTAGCCTTCACGAGAAGGACAAGTCCCTTGTCATCGTGCCCATGTTCCACGCAAACGCCTGGGGGATTCCTTATGCAGCCTTCATGTCTGGCTCCGATCTGCTGATGCCCAAGCAGTATCTACAGGCTGAGCATCTGGTACGTATGATTGTAGGGGAACGTCCAACTACATCTGCCGGAGTGCCAACAATCTGGAATGATGTGCTCAAGTATTTACAGGAGCATCCTGGTATCGACATTTCTTCTCTGAAAGTGGCCACAGCGGGTGGCTCATCGGTGCCTCGACACTTGATGGAGGCTTTTGACGAGGAACTCGGGATCAAACTCATACAAGGATGGGGCATGACCGAGACGAGCCCGCTGGCGGCGCTTGCGGTACCTCCGAGAAGTTCTTCGCCTTCAGAAGCGATGGACTACCGGTCCTTGGCCGGAAGAGTCATAGCCGGAGTGGAGGTCAGGGTGGTGGGGGATGACGGTACGATCTTGCCCGACGATGGTGCATCAGTGGGCGAGTTCGAGATACGTGGTCCGTGGATTGCCGGTTCGTACTACCACGATCAGAGTGGAGAGCGTTTTCATGACGGCTGGTTGAGGACTGGTGACGTAGGCACATTGGACAGCCGAGGTTTCATGCATATTACCGACAGGTCCAAAGACCTGATCAAGTCCGGCGGCGAATGGATATCCTCCGTAGATCTTGAAAATGCAATTATGTCATATCCAGATATATTTGAGGCTGCAGTGATTGGAGTGCCTGACCAGCGCTGGGACGAACGTCCCCTTGCATGTTATGTACCGGCTGAAGGCAAGGATGTGAAGCCGGAGGAGGTATTGGAATACCTGTCAGACACGGTGGCACGCTGGTGGCTTCCCGAACGTTGGGCCGTTATGGATGAGGTCCCGAAGACAAGCGTTGGCAAGTTCAATAAGCTGGCGTTGCGATCTAAGTATATAAACGGTGAACTCCAGGTAGTGGAGATTCCACGCTGAACCGCTCGTTCCTGTATTGCCGGATTTTCCGGCGCGTATTTCCGGTAGTGCGAGTCCGGATTGCCCCATGCATCGACTGATTGCGCTGGACATACCGGCTGGTGAAGAGTACGTGTCGGCCGTTTTACGGGCATGGGAAGGTGGCGATGCGGTCATGCCCCTGGATCGTAGGCTTCCTTCAGGTACCATGCGGCAACTTATTGATGTGTGTCGGCCCACGCATGTGCTCAGTGAGGACGGGGTACTTGTCGAGCAGGATTCGGGCATTCCTGTAGATGAAGGTGACGCGCTCGTGATGCCTACCAGTGGTACTTCCACCCGTCCCAAGGGCGTGGTGTTGACAATGGATGCGCTCGAGATGTCTGCGAACGTGACTTCTGCATGGCTATCAGTCGATCGGTATACGGACACCTGGCTTGCCTGCCTTCCACTTGCACACATTGGGGGGTTCTCGGTAATCACCAAGGCATTGTTCAATGGCGTACAGTTGCGGTTGCTAGATGGCTTTGATGCTGGACTGGTCGAGAACGAAGCCCGCAGGGGAGCCACCCTTGTATCACTGGTGCCAACTGCACTGGCACGCCTGGACGCGCAGCTGTTCAGAAAGATTGTGTTGGGTGGCTCGATGGTGCCCGATGATTTGCCGGACAACGTGGTTACTACTTATGGCATGACCGAGACTGGAAGCGGTTGCATATATGACGGCATCCCGCTGGACGGTGTAGAGATGGCCATAAGAAGCAGCGATGGAAACATTTCTTCCTGTGGCAGTGGAGAGGTGATGATAAGAGGATCAGTACTATTGCGTTGCTACCGTGACGGTAATGTACCCCTGCTGCCAGATGGCTGGTTTCCTACGGGGGATAACGGCCAGATAGAGCGTGGCGATGAAGTGGATACGCAAGGCCCCTTGCATGTAATGGGCAGGATGTCGGAGATCATCAACACCGGTGGAGAAAAAGTGGCTCCCGAACAAGTGGAGCGCGTGCTCGCGGCTCACAAGGCAGTGCAAGAAGTGGCCGTCGTTGGCAGGCCCGATCCACAGTGGGGTGAACGTGTTGTAGCCTGCGTGGTGCCAAAAGACCGGTCAGATCCCCCTACGTTGGAGTCTTTGGCGGAAATGGTCAAATCACACCTGGCGCCATGGGCCGCTCCAAGGGAACTCGTGCTGCTGGAATCCATGCCTAAAACGCCACTCCTGAAGACCGCGCGTCACGTGCTCAAGCGTGGAATGTCATCAGATAAGCAGCAAGCGTGGCACGATTTTCTTGAGCAACTACCGATTGCAGCTGAGAACTGAGTCGGCGCGTGCATGATGGGTGCGCCGAGGTACCGTAATTTCGCGTCCTGTGCCCAAGCCTGCTATTGTCTTAGACGTGAAAGCCACGATGCTGTTGTGTGATTCCGCTCAAGTGGCGGATGGTAAGTTGTATATACTTGGAGGAGGGTGGTCACTGGTTGGCCCAGAGCCATCGCCAAGTGCCGTTGCGCTGAAAGTGGATGTCGACTGGCACGAGGTGGACATGGTCCATCACTGGGAACTCGCCCTTGAGGATGCCGATGGGCAGCCCGTGCAGGTCGAGACACCGGAGGGAGTCCAGGCCATAGAGGTAAGGGGTGACTTTACCGTGATGAGGCCGCCGGCAATCCCCGAGGGCAGCCCTATTGATGTGGCTCTGGCTGTTAACTTCGGCCCCCTGCCGCTTGCCGCTGGGCAGAGGTATGCGTGGCGGCTGGCTGTTGACGGTCAGTCCGATGAGAACTGGGTGCTGGGGTTCACCACGAGACCTTTGTTGCCGGACGGGTCGGGGGGTGAGATGGGGTCTTCGCAATGACCGTGCATGACCGGCCGTTTGGACGCTGCTTCGAGGATTTCGAGATTGGAGATGTGTACAGGCATTGGCCAGGTAAGACGATCACCGAGTATGACGATCATCTGTTTTGCATGATCACGATGAATCACCATCCGCTCCATACCAACGAGTGGTTTGCCGAGGGTGAGACCGTGCACAAGCGTAACGTGGTCGTTGGAAACTTGGTCTACTCGCTGGCCCTTGGTATGAGTGTGCCTGACGTGTCTGGATCGGCCATAGCGAATCTAGAGGTCGAGTCGCTCATACATCGGTACCCGACATTTCACGGTGACACCATATATGCGGAAACGAAAGTGCTCGACAAAGTTGAATCCAAGTCGAAGGACGACCGGGGTATAGTCACTGTCGAAACAAAGGCGTTCAACCAGCGTGGAGAGGAAGTATGCTACTTCCGGCGCAAGGTGATGGTCTGGAAGCGAGTAGCGCTGCCGGCCCGCAAAAGGCCTTACGGAGATGACGCCTGGGACTGACGCGGGTCAGACTAAAAGGGCGGGACTCCCGGAGGGAACCAAGTTTTATGGCCTGCGACGTACCGCGGCGGCCTTTATGATCGCCACAAACGCTCATCCACGAGCAACTATGGAGCGGACCAGGATACTCCACTATCAACGTCACACTCGGTACCTACGGTCATCTGCTGCCGAGTGTAGACCAAGAACTCACCAGAAGCGGGGAGCTCGGTAGCGATGGTGCGATCAGATGCGCATCGGTGTCGCCGTCTTCCAGGGTGCGCAGGCGAACAGATGCAGTCAAGACATCCATCGCGTCGACGCCGTGCTTGGCAGCCTCGAGATGTAGAAGCGTTCCCTGGCTAGGCGTTTCGCACCAACGGCAGCCCGGAACGATCCGGAGATCTTCTGCCGAGTTGGCCATCTGCAGATCAGACTCGGCTTGGTTGTTGGAGAACGGAACACGGAGGTCCTTCGCGAAGAGCGTAACCTCTGGCAACAGGTCGCGTAGCGCCAAGGCGAGGTTGTAGGACTCCTTCTCCACGTAGTCCCGCTTGCTGACAATGGCCATGAGAAATTCCCCAGATATGGCCATTGACATCAGATATGGCCATTGACATAAGTAAGGATACTTTGATAATGTATCTCCCATGCTGTTTGCACTGGTTGGTACTAGTAGCGTATCGGAAGAGCTGGGATGATTGGCATGAGAAAAGTAGATACAGTGACACTCGGCGCAGGAGGCGGCGCTTATCCTGCGGCCTTTGCACTGGCCAGAGCAGGTCAGCACGTCGCCATGGTAGACAGCTATGGCGTTATGAGTGGTAA
>JAMCPL010000005.1 GCA_023379675.1 Actinomycetota bacterium
TGGTGATCCACCCCGGTCAGCTCTGCGGCAACCCGGTATGACTTTGTAAGGTCATAGGCTTCCAGTATTTCCATAGTTTTCTCCTTTGATAGCATGTATATTCCTCCTTGGTAATTTGAGCGCTTATCGACACTCATTATTACCAAGGGGGACTCTTTAGTAAAAATAGTGGGGAATTCTCGTGACCGTCCCTGGGGAATTCTCGTGACCGTCCGTGGGGAGTTTTACTGGCCGTCCCTGGGGAATTCTCATGGCCGCCTGTGGGGAATTTCTCATGGCCATTGACAAAGCTACCCTATGAGAGGGTAAATCTATCCACATGAATGTCAATAGAGCCCTTTTATTGATGCACAACTAGGCTCACTTTCGGACGGTTGATTACAATGGGCATCTCTCATGAACACCTCTGGGGAACCTTTGCAATGGATGCATACGAGCGTCTCGGCACCCTGAGAGAGACCTGGCTGTATTACTGCGAACTTGCCTCCATGCCAATCGATATCGAAACTGCCGTCGAGTTCTCCACGGACGGTCATGGCTAGACGGAGCGTAGTCGATCTCCTGGACGACATCACAGGCCTTGGAGATGCAAAGCTCAGGTTCCTTCCCGACGAACCTGACTGGGGTTGCCGCTCTCGGTGCAGACAGCATGATCGCCTCGGGAGGGATGGCATTCATAAACGCATCAGCCGTGACTCCTGGATCGACGAGCACCACACAGACACCGCCGTTACCGCGTTCGTCGGAGCACCCTGGAAGACGGCGACACCGATGCGCACCTGATCCCACCATCGCCACCAAACTCCCCGCTTCTCCACCATCCGCCTGACCCAATGAGTCGGACCGTCGGGTGCATGCATGGTTACGACTTTAGCGTGTCCGCCGTCAGAATTGCTGATGTGCGCAGGTGGCGACCGTTTAACTGATATTGCCCATATCAGCAATTCACGCCCGGATGTGATATATTGCTGATATGGGCAAGTCGATGCCAGGTCCGGATATCAGCAAGTCAGACGGGGCTGAGGAGCAGCCATACCGGCTCTACACGGCGGCCTCGGTCGGCCCCGCCATCCGCCATTACCGCAAGCAAGCCGGCCTCACGCAAGCCGAACTGGCCGACCAGGTCGGCCTAACGGTTACGTACCTCTCCCGCCTGGAGAACGGTCAAGAGACGGAGCAGTTGCGCCGGATCGTCAAACTCCTCAAGCAGCTCGGAGTTAGAATGACGCTCCGTCACGAGGACTGGTAGTGGCCGATCGACTCGCCGTCTGGCTCTATGGTGTGAAGGTCGCGGTCGTCGAGCGAGAGCGTCGTCGTCTCCGCTTGGAGTACCTGCCCGAGACGATGGAGACCATCCCCTTCGGTACTCCGCTCCTCTCGATGACCCTACCGCTGACCAACGAGCGATTCGGCAGCGGCGTGGTTCGCCCTTTCCTCGATGGACTCCTTCCCGAAGGCGACTCTCGTCGCGTTCTTGCCGAAGAGCTTGGACTGCGGGCCGACGAATCCTTCGGGCTGGTCAGCGCTCTTGGCCGAGACTGCGCTGGAGCGGTCGTCATCCAGCCTGACAATGAACCCGCTCCACCTTCCCCCACTGTCCTCAGCGCGGAGTCACTCACCGACGAAGCACTTGGCGATCTCGTCGCCAACCTCCGTGCCGCGCCACTGGGAGTGGACATGCGCGTCCGGATTTCCCTGGCCGGCGTCCAGGAGAAGCTGCTCCTCACCAAGATGCCCGACGGCCGATGGGGCAGGCCGGTGGACGGCACGCCGTCGACCCACATCCTCAAGCCCGAGATCGCCGCCTTCCCGCACACCGTGGAGAACGAAGCGTTCTGCATGCGGGTCGCCAAGCATCTCGGCATCCCGGTTGCTTCCGTGGAAACAACGGTCGTGGGCGGCCGGAAGCTGATCGTCGTGGAGCGGTACGACCGGCTCATCCACCCCAACGGCGTCGTGACCCGGTTGCACCAAGAGGACTTCTGCCAGGCAACTGGGATCCCTCCTGGCCGGAAGTACGAGGAGGATGGCGGCCCCTCGCTTCGAAGGATAGCCGGCATCCTCCAGTCCGCCGCTGCGTCTGCCGATGCTGTTGAGACTCTGCTCCGGATGGTCACACTCAACGTCGTCATCGGCAACGGCGACGCCCACGGCAAGAACTTCTCCCTTATCCACGAGCCGTCAGGCGCACTGCGTCTGGCCCCCGCGTACGACCTGATGTCGACCCTCTTCTACGGCGACGACCGCCTCGCCATGTATATCGGCGACGACCGCCGCATGGACCGGGTCACCACGGACCGCCTTATTAAGGAAGCGATCGCCTGGGGGCTCTCCCGGTCGCAGGCCTCGGACATCGTCGGGCAACTTCTCGATGCCATCCCAGTAGCAGTCGAGCGGGCTGACGAAGAGATGCCCGGCGGGCCTCCCGAAATCAGGCAGATCATTGCCAACCAGCTCGAACGCCTCCAACAGATCAGTCCCTGAGAGCCGAGGCGCACGACCTATCCGAGGAGCACGTCGCGAAGGCAGCCTCCATTTGTCAATGGCCAGAAAATTCCCCACGGACGGCCACGGAATTCCCCGGTTTGGTTAACCCGAACTTACTTCCACGCGAGTAGCTGATCCCGTCGCTCAGGGGAAATGATCGGTATCTCAGAATTGTTCCGGCTACATGAGCAGGTGGGACATCGGCAGTTGCCGCTATCTTGTCCGATTCATGTCGTAGTATGTGCGTGCCCTGCATCTATGGAAGCTTTCACGGCTTCCATGTCGGCATCGACCATCATCTCTATAAGTTCCTTGAATCCCAGGCGCGGCTCCCACCCCAGTAGGGACTTTGCCTTCGATGAATCTCCTACCAGTAGATCCACCTCGGCAGGCCGTATCAAACGCTCATCGACCTCGACAAAGTCATGCCAGTCCAGACCTGCTCTGGAAAAGGCCACTTCACACAACTCTCCTACCGAATGGGTCTCGCCGGTGGAAATCACAAAATCCTCCGGCTCATCCTGCTGGAGCATGAGCCACATCGCCTCCACGTAATCGACTGCGTACCCCCAATCGCGCTTTGACTCCAGATTGCCCAGTACCAGCTTCTCTTGAAGTCCGTTTGCAATCCTGGCAACCCCGTAGCTGACTTTACGTGTGACAAATTCCAACCCTCTTCTCGGGCTCTCGTGATTGAACAGGATACCCGAAGTGGCGAACAGCTTGTAGCTCTCACGGTAGTTGATAGTGATCCAGTGCCCATACAGTTTGGCGACTCCATAGGGACTCCTCGGGTAATAAGGCGTCGACTCCCTCTGAGGCACTTCCTGAGCCTTACCAAACATCTCCGAAGTGGATGCCTGGTAGAAACGTATGTCTGGATCCACCATCCTGATGGCATCCAGCAGCCTGGTTACTCCCATAGCCGTGGTTTCACCAGTTAGAACAGGCTGATTCCACGATGTCTGGACAAAAGACTGTGCGGCCAGGTTGTAAACCTCGTTAGGACGGTACTCGCGCAGGATAGCCATCAGTGATGCCTCGTCGAGCAGATCACCCGAAACAAGCGTAATGTCCCCCTGGATGTGAGCTATGCGCTCGAAATTAAGGGTGGAACTTCTCCGCATCATTCCAACCACATCGTAGCCTTTGTCCAGTAACAGCTCCGCCAAGTAGGACCCATCCTGCCCTGTTATCCCAGTGATAAGAGCGATCTTTTTCATCCGCAGTTCATCTTCCTCTCCATACCGGCTCCCGCTTCTCCAAGAAAGCACTGATACCTTCCCTGGCATCATCAGTCATGGAAGCCAGCGTCAGCATGGTCTGCAAATACGGGAAGGCATCGCTGGGTTTCGCCCCCCACACAGCATAAAAAGAGTCCCTGCCCAGCCGGATCAGTGCCGGAGAGCATTTCGCCATCGAGGACGCGAGCGACTCCACGGCTTGGTCGAGCTGGTCGTGTGGAACCACCCTATTGACAAACCCAAGCTCCTTTCCTTCGCCTGCGTCAACCACCCTGCCTGTCAACATCAGCTCCAGCGCCATCTTTGGAGGCATGGAGCGCATAAGCGGCACCGTAATGATGAACGGCCACAGCCCCACATTGACTTCCGGCGCCCCGAAACGGGCCTTCTCGGAAGCCACAACCATATCGCAAGCCATTGCAAGTCCGAAACCCCCGGCCAGTGCCCATCCCTGCACCCTGGCAATAGTAGGCTTGCCCATGGACCACATCTCCTTGAACAACCTCACGATATCCCCCCTCGCCTCATGTGCACCCAGAATGCCCCCCGTCTCGACCCCGGAGGTCCTGCCAGCGTTGCCAGTGTCCTGCTGGATCGCATCCTGATCACCGCCACCCGCTGTGCCATCAGCATCACCCGTACCATCGCCGGCTCCCGTGAAACTCCCATCACCAGGTGTCGCCTGAGTACTCTTGCTCGGGCCGGCTGATCCACCACTGGCGACAGGATCGGAGCTGAACATGCTGGATAGATCCGCGCCTGCACAGAACGCCTTGTCACCCGTACCACCGAGTACAAGCACTCTCACCTCCGGATCCATGGCTGCCATACGCACCGCCTTTACCAGGCCCGACACTACGGTTGCCGACATTGCATTACGAGCGTCTGGCCTATTGATATAGACGCTCGCTATGCCGTTCTCTACTGAATAAAGAACTTCCTTATCCATGACCATGACTTGAATACCTCTCGATCCAGACCGGGCGTTGCACGATACAGCGCACACGATATCACCAAGGGCGACCGTGCCGGCCAGCCTTGTGGTCAAGACTAGCAAAAGCACATCCATGCACGCACATATGCAAGAAAGCGGTACCAAGTGTTATTATCGTTGCATGAATGCGGCAAGCAGGATACCCGGCGACAGTACCTCTACTCACTATCCATCCCGCAACTTCACGGGCACTGGCCCGCTCGACATGCCCGCATCTGCGCAGGCCAAAGACAAGGACAGACCGCGGCAGCGTCGGATGCCTGCCGGCAAAAGACGGGAACAGCTACTTAGCATGGCAGGCATTGCCTTCTCTCGCAAAGGGTACAAGGGAACCACCATGGAGGATATCTCCATGCTGGCCGGAGTCACCAAACCGATCCTTTACCAGCATTTCCCCTCCAAGCGATCCCTCTATAAGGAACTGGTCACCGAAGCCAGTAATAAGCTGATAAAAGCGATCGCCTCGGCCACCTACGGCGCCACTTCCCCCAAAGAACAGGTCGAACTGGGCTTTGTTGCTTTCTTCACCCTTCTCGCCACTGAAATGGATACTTTCAGACTACTGCTGATGAGCGATATGCAAGACGACAGGGACCTGTCAATCGCCTTGCGGAACGTGGAAGACAGCATTGCCAGCATTATCTATAGCTTGATTGACATAGGTCTAGACGAAGAGCACCGCACCTTGCTGGCCACTGCGGTAGTGGGTATGGGCGTGGCGGTGAGCAGGCACTGGGTCGAGGTGTACGGTCATTCCGATCCCCCGCCACCTCCCAGCACCGATGAAGCAGCCCAGATAGCACGGCGCTTGGCCGACCTCGTATGGGCAGGACTGAGGGCGGTACATGCCGACTGAACCAAGCCTTGCGGCCAGGTTACAGGGCAGGTACAACCTTTACACCTGTTGCGACCCGCGGGAGTGAAGAATTATCCCACCACGCAGGTTACAGGGCAGGTACAACCTTTACACCTGTTGCGACCCACACTCCTGGCTGATTAGCCGCCAGGCAATCTCCCCAGCCATTCTCATCGCTTCGCTAAGTTCTGTACCCGCTATCACATGCTCGACAGGCGTCGGCCCTCCAAGGTAAGCAACGACGCAGCTGGTAACTGGTCGCTTCGTTACCGCTTCCAGCGCTCCGGCGTAGAAAGCCAGCTGAAGCACGTACTCAGCAAAGACTGGCGAACCATGTTGGCCACCTGCGTTATGGAGGGGCCATGATGCACGCTCGATGCCGCGCGGAAGCGGCGTCTCGGATTTGGCACCATCTCGACATGGTGGCGCTGCCTCTTGATCTTCATGCCGATTGATCTCTCTGATCTCTCTGATCTCTCTTATCTCTTTGGCATCTCTGATCTCTCTGATCTCTCTGGCATCTCGGGACGCTTCAGGCTCTCGAGCCTCGGTCTTGAAACTACCTGCATCCCGGGCCTCGGTCTTGAAATCCACGACAATCAGGCCATCTCCACCTTCAATAAGCAAGTCCACCACGCCTTCCGCCCCCAGGGTACCGGTACTTACGCCCATCGTATGGAGACCTATGAAGTCTTGGCGGTGCTCCATCCATGTACCGCTGTCCGGGTCAGTACTCTCGACATTGCCTGCACCTACCGCACCGTTTGCCGCTACACCTGCACCAGACAAGAATACACCCGCCGCTACACCTGGCTCCCCGGCGCGAATGAATTCCCTACCCGCTCGAGTCGCCCGCAAAAAACTTTCCAACGGGGCCACGACAGGTACCTCTTGCGCGTAACGGCACCTCATGACCTTACGAACAGTGTCGCTCTCCAGCGCAACCAGTGCCATACGAGCAACCTTATCGGCATATCCTGCAACGTGATATGACGTCGCAATCCGGCGAGCCAGTGCCTCAATCTCCTGCCTGACACGACCGGAATGATCACCATGGCCCGTGGCATCATGCCGTGACATATCTGCATCTGTGAATGCTTCTACTGCACTTCTAAGGTCCAGTTGCTTCAATAAGTTATGAACTGCATTGCCAATTGCTAAGCTCGTTTCACGTCTTGCATGCGACGCATCTGCATGTACTGATGGCGATGGCACGTGGGCAGCATTCCGGTCATCCCCTGCTGGAGAGATCGGAGGGCTTCCAGGCTGGACACGAGAGTCCTGATCCAACTCACTGCATGAAGTCGCTGCTGTGGCATCCGCAGTGGCATCCGCGGCATGCCTATCGACTGCCGACTGGGAAAACCCATGTTGGCCCTGAGTGAGTCTCCGGTACTCCTGCTCGACATCGGTAGCCTTGGACGTACGCCACAGGCTGGAACCAACTCTGGCAGACAGCTTCTCTCTCCCGTGCTCCCAGGAAGCCGCTATTTTGGAAAAAGGCAACCGGGAATTGCTTGTACCGTAACATCCCTCGCCAGACAGGTTACGTATAGCGCTTTCATCATAAATGGCAACCGGCCACTCGTAACCAAACTGTGGATTCTCCTTGAACCAAGCATCCAGGAGTGCCGCGTGGCAGGTATCAGGGCTGCTGCCTACCCCATGATGGAGTACAAGTACCAGGTAATCCCGCGCACGAGTACATGCGACATAGAGCAGCCGGCTGCTCTCGGCCAGATCGGCCATTTTATCCGCATTGTCCATGTCATCGTAGCCGGAGGTCTTTGCATCACCCACCTTCAGCTCCACCTTGCCGAAAGAATCGAACAACAGGTGCGGGGATCTCCTGCCTCTCGTGACATCCCTGTCGATGCCCGCAACAAATACTGCCCCGAACTCCAACCCCTTGGCACCGTGTACGGTCATGATTCTCACTGCATCGTCGTCATCATCCTGAGGAAGCCTGGCTGGTGCGCTTTCCTCCATGGATATCTGGTCATCCATGAATTGGATGAAGTCTGTAAGGCTTCCCTCCCCATCGTCATCGAACCACACTGCCTGGACAAGAAACCAGCGAAGCAACGCAAGTGAGTCTCTCCAGCGTGTCGTGTCCATGTACACTTCCATGCCCCCGTAGTCAAACAGGATACACCGCACCATAGAAGATACCGACTCATGCTGAGATAGATCGACCAGTTCGCGTAATACCCTCTTTCCTCGCAACACGGGATCTTCGTAAGCTCCACCATGACCTACCTGCCCGGATACATCCTGTATATCCGTGTCCGGGTCGGCAGTTCCCACTCTTCCGCCCCGCCCGGCCACTTCCTCCGGCTCCTCATCCAGGCTCCAATCGCCTCCGCGCTTATGCCACAAATACACGTCCTGGTCGCTGCATCCCAGCAACGGGGAACGAAGCGCAGCTACGACAGCCTGGGCGTCGTACGGGCTGGCCACTGCACGTAACACTGACAGTATGTCAAATATCTCATCGGATCGCCACATATATCCGACACCTTCCAAATGATAGGGGATATTGTACTCAGATAGGCTTTCTTCTATGGCTTCCACCGATGTCCTGGTAGGCACCAGAATGGCAATATCCCTGAATCTGATTGGCCTTACCTGACCATTGCGGTCTTCCACTGGCCACCTGTCGCGAACCATGTCCCGTATACTTGATGCCACGTCATCAGCGGCCTGGTCACGTATTTCATCGCTACGGGCATTCTCAATCAGACCACCCACCGTGAGTACCTGCGGAGGGCTGAATATCGCAGTCGCAGCCCCACTGCCAGTCGCACCAGTCGCACCAGTCGCATTACCAGTCCCAGCATCTTCGTCACCAGCGGCCGTGTGACTTACCGGCATATCCAGAGTCTGATCAGCGATGACAGCATCCCTGCTTGGCACCAGAGATGAGTGAAGCCGCTGATCCGTGAAGATATTCGCGAACAGGCTGTTGATCACCTCCAATATGCCTGGCCTGGATCTGAAATTGACCTGCAAGCGCACCTGATCAGCGCTACCAGCCAACGACCTGTACAGCTCCACGTCGGCCCGCCTGAATCTATAGATGGACTGTCGTGGATCGCCTACCACAAACAGACTGCCGGAACGCGCAGCCAGTAGATCACAATCATCGTGGCTGGACACTATATAACCGATTATCTCGGCCTGTATCGGGTCAGTATCCTGGAACTCGTCCACAAAGATATAGGTGTATTCCGCACTTATCTTCGCGCGCACCTCGGGATCATCTCTGAGCAGGTCACGTGCGAGCACCAAGAGATCGTGGAACGTTACCTTGCCTTGCGTGACCCGCTTGGATGCTTGATCTACGGTATACGTAGAGAACATACCAAGCAAAGCCAGGCCAATAAGATGGCCGGCATCAGCAAGCAACCCAGCCACGCCCTCTCGAATCGCCCGGCAGGAACCCCTGATCTCCCCAATATCCACCCAAGAATCTTTCCTGCCCTTCCTCGACTCAGTCCGGAAAGCACAGGAGCGTAAGGTTTCCAGCACACCTTCGGCGTCCTCTTTTTCGAGAGCCAGCCGTACATTTGTGCCTACAGGCATCAGCGTATCAATTATGTAACGGTAAAGCACATCGTCTTGTGACTTACACTCACGATTAGCCCTGGACACCAGCCCATCCAACATCGTAAGCAGGCTCCCTATCTTTGGCTTCAACAGAGTCATCAGGTCGCGTTCCAGATCAAGCTCTGATGCCGCATTATGGTCGCTCCATGCCGGCTCGCGGAACATCTCGAGCCGGTCCCAGTTCTCCTGGAACTTCATGTAGGTATCGCGAAGGTGCATCAGAGTCGCTCCCATGGCCATACAGATACTCAACACCTTTGCCGAACGAGCATCAGCAAGCATTTCCGCCAGCGCGCGCTTCCAGACTTCTGCAAGGTACGCAGTCTCAGCAATTGCATCCATTATCTCGAATCCCACAGGAAGCAACTTCAATGTCCCGTGCTCTCTAAGCAGCCGTGCTGCAAATGAGTGAATCGTACAGGCAATGACCAGATCATCGCGGATCCCGGCGCGGGCGAGCGCATACCGTATCCGCTCGCCCAACTCCTGCGCCGCTGCTTCGGTAAATGTGATGGCCACAATGTGTTCCGGCAGGTCCTGTCGATTATCACAGCGGGTATTTATTGCCTGGGCAACCGATACTACTCTGCACACCAGCGCAGTCGTTTTGCCGGTGCCGGCGCCTGCCTCTACAAAAAGCACCCGCTCAATGTCCGTGGTTATCCTGCTCCTTGCAGCCTGATCCTCAGCCTTGATGCTCTCAATGTCGACGCCTCCAAGCATGCCATCCTGCATACGTTCCATCTTTACCCACCAATCCTCTTGGTGATACCCTTCAATTCCTCCGCTGGTTCTCCTTCAATGAGCTCGACAAAGGAACTACCAGCCTGCCTGAGCATAGGTAACTTCTTCTTCCAAGTGCGGCCACGGCCAGGATGGCACAATGCAGTTACAGCACACGACGAACAGTTTTCGAATGCCAACGACGACAAGTGGGTTTGAACCTTCCCTGGCACAGCTACAAAGGTGCCTTCCTCAATGGCGGAGATAATCAGACGTATTGCCTCATGAAAACGCCCTCTTGCCAGTTCATTGAACACCAGTCTGTATCTTGCGGCACTCCGGCCCTCTGACAACAGCCAGTACTGAGCTACCACCTCGAGCGGAACTCTGCGGCCACCCGCAGGTGGATCATCTGGGAATCGTATGGACCCATCAGGACCGGAAGACGTCCGTGCAAATCCCGAATCAGGCAAATCCGCATCTTCTGAGTCTTTTGAGTCTTTTGAAGTGGCGTCACGCTCCTCGACGTCGTCAAGACCATAACCCGAAGCCATCAACCGGATTGCTTCTGCAGCCACCTGACCATAAAAAGCCAGTTGAAGACGCTTTCCTCTATCGACAGGGTCCTTCTCCAGATTCCTCAGACCATCCTGCCTACCTGTCTTGTAATCCGTGATGATCACCCGAGACCTATCGGCGGACAGGTCCAACCTGTCCATCTTCCCCCTGAGCCGCAGATAACGTGGGTTCCCGGTGCTTCCCGCGCGGTAATTGTAAGGAGTCCCGCCATCTGGATCACCCATACCAAAAGAGAACTCTGCGGCAACCGGAGAAACACCCTCCGCAACTTCGAATCCTTCCTCTTCATCGGCAAATCGTTCCATCATTTCAATGATCCCTTTACGTTCACGCTGCCAGAAAAATGGATTCCCAGTCTGCATACCTCTGGGAACGTCATCGAGGATTCGTTCCGCAACATCCATCAAAGTATTGCGACCCCTTGGCAGCCCGGTTAGGCGTTGACGCACGTATGTTTCTAAGATGCGGTGTACAAGGGTACCTTTGTCCTTGGCCTCGATGGTGAGTAGCTCTTCTGGTGGCAATACGCTACGAAGAGCAAGCTCGTGCTCGAACAGGTACCTGCGCGGGCAGGAAGCATACGCCTCTAGGCGAGTGGCCGAAACTGCCGGAGGCGATGGCAAGGCCGCAATGCCGAAGTTGGCTGCGTCGAGACCGGCAATGCCGAAGTGATTATCATCAGCGCTGGTCGCGTCATGGGATGCAGCGGCATCTTCGCTCTCCGGTGCATCAGTCGCCGGCAACCGGGCAGACCCTGGGAGCCTCACACACCCGGGATCAAGCACGCCGTCGAAGGGCGTAAGCAAGGGACTTGACCTGCCGGCTACAAGCTGCATGCCAAGGCGCAGGCGGGCATCGTCAAAAATCTCGGTACTCAAGCGAGACTGACCCGTAGGTGTAGATGTGGGGAAGGGAGAAGGGCTGTCGGATTCCCTGCTCTGGACATGGGATAGATCGTCAGTAGACGTAGACGTGAAAGCCATAGAGTCAGGGAAATCCCTGAAAGCGATAGGAGCCAGCGCTGCATGAAGCGCCAACTCGGTCCGATCAAGATACGGATCATTATCAGTCAGGCTAGCCAGGTCGCCAATGAACGACGACGATTCCATGGTCACCGTAGATCCATCCATATAGCTGGACAACCATGGAGACCGTACCTGCTCATCCCCAGAACTCCCATCTCGCCTGTGGAATGTACCGACGGCACCTTGCTGCGCAGACAGAATGGCCAATTCGAGATCCTGCCGGGTCCGTGTGATATACGACTGGTCGTCATCAAGACCAATGGTCGACCTGCAGGCATTTGAGATCAGATTGCTTATCGGTGGTGGGGGTGGTGGAAATAAGCTCCCGGTCAGGCCAGCAACAAACACTTTGTGGAAAAGCATCCCACGACCCTGCCCCACCTTACCGAGGAACACGCCGTCCACTCCAGCCGACCCCCCATCCACGTTGCGATGAACAGTGGACAACTCGAGTTCAAGCAAAGAAAGGAACTCGGGCAAAGACACCCTGCCCGTATATCCACTCCCAAATGGATGCTCGTGGTCAGGTGATGGATTGCGCGAAATGAAATGAAGTTCGTCAATTCGTTCAAGGACATTGCGCATCTCCTCTAATTCACCCTCCGCGCCGGCGCTCGTACCCACAGAAGCGCCCACGGCCACTCCAGCGGTCCAGCCTGCTGGCGTGGCCGTCTCACCACCACTCTTGGCAGTAGCGCTGGAAGGACCTGATCGCTCCAACCATCCATCCCGCATCTTCCCACCCATCACCAGTGGATTCACTACGGTATCCAAAATGTCTACGCACCACTTGGTCATGCCATGCCAATCCGTATCATCCGGATAGCCGCACCTTGCAAACAGGCCCTGCAGGAAGCGAGCCAGCACCCGCGCAGACTGGGCATCCTGGACTCTGGAAGTATCCTTGGCAAGCTGCTCCAATCCCTTAACCCAACCATCCGAACCACCTGACACTTTTGCCAAGATCGACAATCGTTCAGCTGTCATAAGTGCATGCACCAGTAGATGGTCGCGATCACTGCTACCCGCTCTGGCCGTCGCGTTGTCCGTCTGAAGCATTACGCCAAGACGTGATGCGAAGCGGGCCAATCCCTTCCTGTCCCAGCCATTACTTACGGCCCTCACCAGATCCAGCAACAAGCCAGTGGCCGGTAATCCTAGCAACGAGATCGTCTCTCCGGCTGAGCATGGTATCCCAGCATGGCGCAGATACTGGGCAAACAGCCTCCTATATGATTTTGCGCTACTGTACAGGATGCACAGCTCTCCGGGCGCTACCCCTCTACGCAACTCCCTCAGAACGGCCCGCACGATTGTGCGTATTTCCGCCTCCATGTCAGCGCAGGAGATCACCATAGCCAGCGCGCAACCCGAGTGCTGAGCCTGTCCGTGTTTGGAATGGACGGTTTCACTAGTCAGCACCTCCACCCCAGGTAGCGACCGAACAAGATCAGACATGACATCATCAGATGGCAGGCAGTACGCCACCACATGGCCAAGACAGTCCTTTACCTCTCCTGCATCCGCCGATTCCTTCCATTCACGATAAGCAGCGATAATGTCGGAGTCAAGAGCAATGTCATACTTGTGCAGCAACTCTCGCAAGTCACGCACCAGCCTGCAAAGACGGCCTGTGACATCCGGCACGCTCGAGCACTGCTCCAGTAAGGCGGTATCAACCACCGGCAGCTGATTGAAGATGTCCACTAAGGTGCCGGCAGCGCGGTAATCTCCCGTACGCCGGTCCATCGGCTTACTCGGCTCGCCGCCAGCGTGTATCGTGG
This sequence comes from Actinomycetota bacterium, assembly GCA_023379675.1. Classification (GTDB taxonomy): domain Bacteria; phylum Actinomycetota; class Acidimicrobiia; order Acidimicrobiales; family JAMCPL01; genus JAMCPL01. Next base: position 13,302 of record JAMCPL010000005.1, read on the forward strand.
ATGCGTCCGTCAGGCCTGGAATAGCATAACGGACAATCAGGTCTATGGTTTCCTCTCCCAGCTTGGTCTTGCCCCAGTGGTCCGGATTGCCATAAAAATACTTGACGCCTGCTTTTAGAACAAGCTGATCCGGCGTGACAATACTAACCCCGGCATATCCTCCCCGTGCCGCCATATGCCTTTCAATCCACCTGCGGCACCCTACGGACGGCACTACCAGATGCACCTCTTCAAAGGGATCACCACCGACCAGGTCAGAGATGCTTCCGACCAAACGCTCTATATCGCTGCGCAGCTGAAGCAAGCTGGACTTCACTGCATTGGCTTCATCGCCCGCAAACTCTTCACTGTTCCCGCCGGATCGACTGGAAGCCTTATACAAGTCCGGCATCATGCAGCCATCCTGCGCCGAACGCGACCGTCGTAGGCATTATTCACCGCAATTGCCTCCGACATCCACTGCACTTCGCCGGGATACACGACTCCTTGATCCAATCTCCCTATCGCTCGCCTCTAACTTGATAACCATATCGCAAGCATACGGTACCGGTGTAACACTTACCGTAATATCCTTGGGCTCAGTACCTACCAGACACAAGATGCGAGGTGAGGTGAGGTAAGTCACAAAAAGAGGCCCGACAGCCTGATGCCGCGAGCCTCTAAAGAAAAAACCGGCAACGTCCTACTCTCCCGGGGGAATGCTCCCCAAGTACCATCGGCGCTGGCGGGCTTAACTACCGTGTTCGGAATGGGAACGGGTGTTTCCCCACCGCTATAGTCACCGGAAAACCGTAATTATATTATACAGATATGCTTTTGTCAATCTTGCACTACCGCATTGCACCGTCACATTACGCTGCAACAAAGACAGCGGTGTCCATTTGAACTCTCCATAGCGAGCACGATAAGCCTTCCAAGTCCTCGGCCGATTAGTACCGGTCGGCTGAACACGTTACCGTGCTTACACCTCCGGCCTATCAACGTGGTCGTCTAGCCACGGGCCTTACCAGGTTATATCCTGTGGGAGATCTAATCTTGGGACGAGCTTCGCGCTTATATGCCTTCAGCGCTTATCCCAGCCGTAGGTCGCAAACCAGCCGTGCCCTTGGCAGGACAACTGGCACACGAGAGCTACGTCCGTCCCGGTCCTCTCGTACTAGGGACAGCCTCCCTCAAATCTCCTGTGGCTGCACCGGATAGGGACCGAACTGTCTCACGACGTTCTAAACCCAGCTCGCGTGCCGCTTTAATGGGCGAACAGCCCAACCCTTGGGACCTGCTTCAGCCCCAGGATGCGACGAGCCGACATCGAGGTGCCAAACCTTCCCGTCGATATGGACTCTTGGGGAAGATTAGCCTGTTATCCCCGGGGTACCTTTTATCCGTTGAGCAACGGCGCTTCCACACGCCACCGCTGGATCACTATGCCCTGCTTTCGCATCTGCTCGACTTGTTGGTCTCGCAGTTAAGCTCCCTTATGCCATTGCACTCGACGGCTGATTGCCAACCAGCCTGAGGGAACCTTTGGGCGCCTCCGTTACATTTTAGGAGGCGACCGCCCCAGTCAAACTACCCACCTGACGCTGTCCCTGATCCGGGTAACGGACCTAGGTGAGGGCTCCAACACAAATAGGGTGGTATTTCAAGGTTGCCTCCACCCCGGCTAGCGCCGAGGCTTCGCAGGCTCCCACCTATCCTACACAATCTATGCCGAAGCTCAACATCAAGCTGCAGTAAAGGTCCACGGGGTCTTTCCGTCCTGGTGCAGCTAACGAGCATCTTTACTCGTACTTCAATTTCGCCGGGTCTGTGGTCGAGACAGTGAGGAAGTCGTTACGCCATTCGTGCAGGTCGGAACTTACCCGACAAGGAATTTCGCTCTAGTGCTCCCTATATCGCTATAGGGCTAGGACCATATCTTCATCTTGGTTGTCGAATCAAGATGGTTGGCGTATGGCCTCTGAGGATTCCAGAAAACGCGATGCCTTTTCGACGGTTTATCGTCGATGCAATAGTTGCGATTGCACTCATGCCATCATCCGTAAGATGAAGACCCTCGTGCATCATGTAAACTATTACAGAGAACTTTTCAAAGTCCTCTCTTTTGGCTGTCACCAGTGGGTTTGCCTTGAAAAACGGAATGATGCATCCAGACAAATCACTTCTAGATCTGACATTGAATCTGTACAAATCTTCTTTATGATTATCACGTCGGCCATTTCGGCCGACATGTCTACATCTAAAATATTGCTTCAAACGATGCAATGCATCCATGCTCTTCTCTCCCTGAATCACTGAAAACTCAGGCTGGACTTGCCAGCCTAGTCCACAAGTCCGATTCTTGAAGATCGAAACACTGAAACAACCTTCGCCGTCAACAAAGCCGACAACCCACTGCGCGAATTCTGACCTTTCCTGCTGATTGTCCGCACTGGACGGATTGTCACTGCTCATGTGCACCTCGTACACATTCACCATAGATATAAGGTGTAACACAAACGAGTACCGCCAGATACACGGGATTTCCAGCATATAGCCAACTTCACTTTTTGAGATCACTCTCAAAAGGGGCAGTCCTCGGGCACGTCTCCGAGGATTCTACCTTAGGACCGTTATAGTTACGGCCGCCGTTTACCGGGGCTTAGGTTCAGAGCTTCGCCCGAAGGCTAACCCTTCCCCGTGACCTTCCGGCACCGGGCAGGCGTCACAGCGTATACATCGTCTTACGACTTAGCACGCTGCTGTGTTTTTAGTAAACAGTCGCTTCCTCCTGGTCACTGCGGCCTCCTCAGGCTCGGGACGCTAGGTCCTTCACCCTGTCGAGGCCCTCCTTATCCCAAAGTTACGGAGGTAATTTGCCGAGTTCCTTGACCACAGTTCTCCCGATCGCCTTGGTATTCTCTACCTGCCCACCTGTGTCGGTTTGGGGTACGGGCACCGCGTAAACTCGCTAGGGGCTTTTCTTGGCAGCATAGGATCAATGACTTCGTCTGAATCGACTCGGTATCACGTCTCAGGATTATGAGGCCCGGATTTGCCTGGTCCTCTCCCTACTCGTTTGCCCCAGGACAACCAACGCCTGGGCTCACCTACCTTCCTGCGTCCCCCCATTGCTGCCCGCCCCGGTACCACTCGGTTCGACCCTAAGGCCATCCCCTTGCGGAGTCCGGATTGGGCTTGGCGCTTACACGGCGGTACCGGAATATCAACCGGTTGTGCATCGGCTACGCCTCTCGGCCTCGCCTTAGCTCCCGACTTACCCTGGGCGGATTAGCCTTGCCCAGGAACCCTTGGGCTTCCGGCGGAGGGGTTTCTCACCCCTCTCTCGCTACTCATACCAGGATTCGCACTCGAACACACTCCACGGTCGGTTTACACCACCGCTTCTCTGCATGCTCGACGCTCCCCTACCGCTCCCGTCCGTAATTCCTGCATAGCTATATACCACGAAGGTACATGGCGATACAGGCGGAACGAGAACCCGCAGCTTCGGCTCTTGACTTGAGACCCGTTACATTGTCCGCGCAGAACCACTCGACCAGTGAGCTATTACGCACTCTTTAAAGGGTGGCTGCTTCTAAGCCAACCTCCTGGCTGTTTTTGCGTTTCCACAACGTTTTCCACTTAGTCAAGAATTAGGGGCCTTAGCTGGCGGTCTGGGCTGTTTCCCTTTCGACCAACGGAGCTCATCCCCCGTGGTCTCACTGCCAGGCTCTGGAGCATCGGCATTCGGAGTTTGATTGGGGTCGGTAAGCTTGTAGGCCCCCTAACCCATTCAGTGCTCTACCTCCGATGCTGAACGCCTGACGCTGCACCTAAATGCATTTCGGGGAGAACCAGCTATCACCGAGTTTGATTGGCCTTTCACCCCTAACCACAGGTCATCCCCTCCGTTTTCAACCGGAGTGGGTTCGGCCCTCCACAAGGTCTTACCCTCGCTTCAGCCTGCCCATGGCTAGCTCACTCGGCTTCGGGTCTACCGCATACGACTGAACGCCCTATTCGGACTCGCTTTCGCTCCGGCTACCCCTCTCGGGTTAACCTCGCCATATACGGTAACTCCCTGGCTCATTCTTCAAAAGGCACGCCATCACGGCTGGCGTAGGCCCACGTGCAGCAACTGCCATACCGAAATATAACAGCGCTTGCGCAGGTGGGCGCCAGCTACGCTCTGACTGATTGTAAGCAAACGGTTTCAGGTACTATTTCACTCCCCTCCCGGGGTACTTTTCACCTTTCCCTCACGGTACTAGTTCGCTATCGGTCGTCTGGGAGTACTTAGCCTTACGAGGTGGTCCTCGCAGATTCACGCCGGCTTTCCCGGATCCGGCGCTACTTGGGTGGACGAGCGGAGATCTTACACCTGTCGCATACGGGTCTGTTACCCTCTATGGAACGGCTTTCCTGATCGTTTCTGCTAGATGAAGATTTTGTAACTCCGTGAAAGGTCTGACGCCCTTTCTCCCGTCTCCCGCTACCCCAACATGGCAACGCCGCCAGGCTTTAACACCATGCTGGTTTGGGCTATTCCCGTTTCGCTCGCCGCTACTCAGGGAATCGCTGTTGCTTTCCTTTCCTCGAGGTACTTAGATGTTTCAGTTCCCTCGGTCTCCCTCTACCGGTCCTATACATTCAGACCGGAGTGACATCATGAGATGTCAGGTTTCCCCATTCGGAAATCCACGGATCAATGCTCGGTAGACAGCTCCCCGTGGCTTATCGCAGCCACCCACGTCCTTCATCGGCTCCAGACGCCAAGGCATCCGCCGTTTGCTCTTAGTAGCTTGGAAGAACTAATTGAAATTAGTTTTAATATCGTGCTCGCTATGGAGTTTTCAATGAACACACGTCTAGCCAACAAAGCGGTTCGACATAGCCGATCGGTACTGCCCACCAGTTCGGAAAGTATAAAAAGGCAGTACTTCAACTGTGCAGAGAGAGCAATCGCTCCCTCAAAACGGAACAGCTATACATCGCCGTATGGCACTTTGCCATCCTCATCATTGCATCTCAATACAAGCTTGACCTGCAACTTCCAGACAACTGGTACCTTAACAGCTTTATATCCAGTGATCGACTCGGTTGTCACCGGCTGGGCCGGTATGACTCCCTAGAAAGGAGGTGATCCAGCCGCACCTTCCGGTACGGCTACCTTGTTACGACTTCACCCCAATCGCCAACCCCACCTTCGACGGCTCCCTCCAGAAAACTGGTTGGGCCACCGGCTTCGGGTGCTGCCGACTTTCGTGGTGTGACGGGCGGTGTGTACAAGGCCCGGGAACGTATTCACCCCGGCGTTGCTGATCCGGGATTACTAGCGACTCCGACTTCACGCAGTCGAGTTGCAGACTGCGATCCGAACTGAGACCGGCTTTTGGGATTTGCTCACTCTCGCGAGGTAGCGTCCCGTTGTACCGACCATTGTAGCATGTGTGCAGCCCTGGACGTAAGGGGCATGATGACTTGACGTCATCCCCACCTTCCTCCGAGTTGACCTCGGCGGTCTCCCAAGAGTGCCCGGCATAACCCGCTGGCAACATGGGACGAGGGTTGCGCTCGTTGCGGGACTTAACCCAACATCTCACGACACGAGCTGACGACAGCCATGCACCACCTGTGTAAGGCCCCGAAGGACGCTGCATCTCTGCAGTTTTTCCCTACATGTCAAGCCCAGGTAAGGTTCTTCGCGTTTCATCGAATTAAGCCACATGCTCCGCCGCTTGTGCGGGCCCCCGTCAATTCCTTTGAGTTTTAGCCTTGCGGCCGTACTCCCCAGGCGGGGCACTTAATGCGTTAGCTACGGTACGGAACCCGTCGATAAGGTCCCACACCTAGTGCCCAACGTTTACGGCGTGGACTACCAGGGTATCTAATCCTGTTTGCTACCCACGCTTTCGCTCCTCAGCGTCAGTTCCGGCCCAGAGCGCCGCCTTCGCTGCTGGTGTTCCTCCTGATATCAGCGCATTTCACCGCTACACCAGGAATTCCGCGCTCCTCTACCGGACTCTAGTCATGACAGTATCGAGTGGCGACTCCAGGTTGAGCCTGGAGATTTCACACCCGACTTATCAAACCGCCTACGAGCTCTTTACGCCCAATAAATCCGGACAACGCTTGCCCCCTACGTATCACCGCGGCTGCTGGCACGTAGTTAGCCGGGGCTTCTTCTGCAGGTACCGTCACAATCGTCCCTGCTGAAAGAGGTTTACAACCCAAAGGCCTTCATCCCTCACGCGGCGTTGCTGCGTCAGGCTTTCGCCCATTGCGCAAGATTCCCCACTGCTGCCTCCCGTAGGAGTCTGGGCCGTGTCTCAGTCCCAGTGTGGCTGGTCGTCCTCTCAGACCAGCTACCCGTCGTTGCCTTGGTGGGCCGTTACCCCACCAACAAGCTGATAGGCCGCGAGCCCCTCCCGAAGCAGAAACCCATTTCCTCACCAAGCCATTCGACTCGGTGGGGGCATTCGGTATTAGCATCGGTTTCCCGGTGTTATCCCGATCTTCGGGGTAGGTTGCTCACGTGTTACTCACCCGTTCGCCACTAGGTCTTCTCCGGTGTTGCCACCGAATGGACCTCGTTCGACTTGCATGTGTTAAGCACGCCGCCAGCGTTCGTCCTGAGCCAGGATCAAACTCTCCGTCATGACCTACAACCACGCTTCTGCAAGACTGACTTGGCACCCCGAAGAGCACCGTGCCTTCCCGCAAAATTATAGTTGCCGATCCTTTGTTGAAACCATGTCTCCTGCGCATACGCCTGAGCCATGGCCTCATCTGCGTGATACGGCCAAAGTAAATTGCTCTAGCCATCCACGCAATCCTTTCGCCATTGATCTGCAGAACCCTAAAATCCTACAGTCTTTGACTACTCGCACTGGCTTTTTGTATTATTAGCTGTTCCGTTTTCAAGGAGCGAATCAGGCACTCACCATCCGGTGTCGGTGCCCTACCCTCATCCAGCATTACTTGCTGGGACTCTTAGTATATCACCTTTTCACCAGTATGCAACTCGCCGGCAAACAAGCTCTTGACCTGGTATGCGACTGGTAAGCCGAACCCCCGCGGAGATGGATGACCGGACTTGGTTCGTGGCCGGTCAATCTGGTAAGTGGCGCTGGCGGTAACTGCGAAACCCACCGTAACCTCTGTTCAATCAGTCCCACTGACGTTCGTTTCGCTGCCAAGCTTCTTTGCTTGAACAGTCGTCACAGTGTCCAGTGAATCTGTGGCCATGGTATCCAGGCTGGCATAACGATCTCTCAGTTCGTACTTCATGACCTTGCCGGAAGGGGTTCTCGGCAACGACTCGGTAAAGAACACTTTTCTGGGCCGCTTGTAGCCGGCCAAGTGTTCTCGCACGTACTCCACAATTGTGCCGGCATCCACAACGCCAGGGGCATCCGGCACAATGACTGCACAGACAACCTCGATGTACTCAGGGTCCGGTAGTCCTATCACGGCAGCTTCACGTACCAAGGGATGCCTGGCAAGGACATCCTCCACCTCCGCAGGATATACGTTCTCGCCACCTGTCCGTATCATGTCCTTTTTGCGGCCCACCACCATCAGCAAACCGCTCTCACCCTGTACTCCCAGATCGCCTGTATGGCACCACCCGTCGGTAAACGTGGATGCACTGTCCTCTGGCCTCCGCCAGTACTGAGAGGATACTACCGGGCTACGAATCCAGATCTCACCTGCCTGGCCCGGTGGTACTATTTGACCCGCATCATCATGTAGCGATATTTCAGTGAATGGCATAGGACGTCCCACGGCTTCAGGATAGGCCCATGACTCCTGTGAGGTACTGCAGGTCGCGACAGGAGTTCCCTCGGTCAATCCGTACACTTGCGTAAACTCGAGGTGGGGATATAAGGCATGCAGTCGCTCCACGGCCCAGGGCAACACCGGATCCCCTCCCGAGTAAATCCTTTTCAACGACGAAAGAGAGAACTCTGCCAGCTCTGCCAACTGGAGCATGGAATATATCATGAATGGGAACAGCACTACGTCTGTAACGCCATGGTCATCAATCAACTCGAGCACCCAGCGTATATCGAATCCAGTACTCTTCAGGATGACGACATGGCCGCCAACAGCAACAGTAGGCAATGCAATGTCTTCCAAGGCGCCCACATGGTACATTGGGCCTGTAACCATGCTGGTCGTATCCGCGGTGAATTGCCACTGCATCACCTGCATGGCGGCAAACCATGCAGTATTGCCATGAGTCCATAGAGCCCCTTTGGGACGACCGGTCGTGCCCGATGTATACATGAGCATGGCGCCGTCATCGGATCTGGGGAGAGTAACTTCTGGCGACCGAGAATCCCCACCTTCCAAAACCGCCCATGGAGTCGCCCACTGAGGACACTCTTCCCGTTCATCGCTATCATGATGTTCGTCAGCATCATGAAGCGCAAAATACGCATTTACCGGCAAACCGTGTCTAATGCCCTCCAGCCTGTGCAAAAGTGAGCAGTGCCCGCACAGGACTTTCGAGTCCGAATCGCATATTGCATATTCGAGTTCCTCTGCAGCCAACCTGAAATTCAGCCTCACCGCTATTGCACCTATCTGCATGACCCCGAGATAGACTGCCCAGTACTCGAGGCAGTTATAGAGCAATATCGCTACACGATCACCTGGCTCGACGCCGTAAGCCAAAAATGTATTAGAGTAGCTATTGGCTTTATCGTAAAGATCTGCATAAGTCCAGCCGACATCCTGTTCAAGCGAAATAGCCGCTGTATCGGGCGATGTACGCCTGATGTCCCACAGCGCCTGGCGAGTCAGATATCCTGTATCCATACCGTCGCTCAGTCTACACCTCTCGTAACATCCTGCTTGGGGCACCTCCGTCCGGGCTAGGTTCTGGAGGCCACAACGGCCTTGTCGCTGAGTCTAGAAGTCCTCCGCAAGCGGTGCCGCCAGTAATAGGATGGTGGCTACTGGCGGCAGCCACCAGAAGCTTCGCACAGGCCGCTCTCAGAATTCAGGCAGTGGACGACAAGCGGAGTCCACTTATGGTCATGGTGCTCGTTGCCGTGCCGCGATGACCGATAATGGCTAACTTTGGAAGTAATGGCAGATATCGCCGAGAACGCACTCAGTGCATAAGGGAGAACGTGCTTTGCAGATCCGCCTTCCATGCAGTATCAGCCTCGAACTGAATGCCCCGAGTTCAGACTGATCGAGCAGGGAGGACACCTCAGCTTCAATCTTATTAGGATCTTTCTGCGTCGTAAGTCCAAGACGTGTCGTAAGGCGTATAACATGGGTATCCACCGGAAACCCCGGCAAGCTGTAAGCAACGCTCCGTATCACGTTCGCCGTCTTACGGCCCACTCCGGGCAGCGTTACCAGATCCCGCATGTCCTTGGGCACCTTACCGCCAAAGCGACCAACGAGAGCGCTTGCCATACCGATTAGATTGCTCGCCTTGACATGGTAGAAACCCGTCGGCTTCACGATCTCCTCCAGCTCATCTGGATCACTCACTGCCAGGGCTTCTGGAGAGGGATACCTCTCGAACAACCTAGGGGTCACCTGGTTGACTCGGTCGTCGGTACACTGAGCCGAGAGTATCGTTGCCACCAGCAATTGATACGGACCCTCATGCTTCAATGCACAGAGGTCAGATGCCTTACCCGGATATTCTTTCTCCAAGCGTGCAGCTATCTCTCGGACTATCGCGGTCTGTACTGGCATAATTGGATACCAGTTTAGCGATGTTTCGCAGTTGTCCCAACCACGCGATAAACTGTGTGCGTTGCACGCCCAGCCAGTGTAGGGCGCTTAGCTCAGTTGGCTAGAGCAGCTGGCTTACAACCAGCAGGTCAGAGGTTCGAGTCCTCTAGCGCCCACCAGTAAATGTCCAGTTCAATAGGGATATTTGAAATACTTCCATCCTCGTATCCCTACCTATATGCCCTCATCGTGCCCTCTTTGGTTCTGGATAAGGGCATCCAGACCCTGTGCAAGCTCATCACCCAGCCCAGGAAAAAGATGACCATATATATTGAGCGTCACTGTAATTGACGAGTGTCCTAGGCGCTCCTGGATGGCCTTTGGATGGGCACCCATAGCAATTAGTAGGCTGGCGTGGGTGTGTCGGAGGTCGTGGAATCTTGTTCCCCGTGGTAGTCCTGCACGTTCCAGGGCTGGCTTGAAGTTCCGCTGCATAAATAGCCCGTGCCTTACGGCGGTGCCCGTAGTGGATGCAAATACTAGTGTATCGGGGTCATCTGGCCTGGTGGCTAGGTGATCAATTAACGCCTTGTCTAAGGATGCAGGCCAGGTGACAGCTCGATTAGCCCCAGTCTTGGTGGAGCCAAATATCAGTTCGCCTCCTACCTCTGTGACAGACTCCATCACACGAATTGTGCGACGGTCAAGATTAAGGTGTTTGCGCCTTAGTGCCCACAGTTCACCCGCTCGTAATCCTGTGTAGGCCGTTAGTCTTACCGCCAGTCCAAGATCAGGTCTTTCTGTTTGTCCGTGTGTCCGTGCGCCATTTCCACCTGGCTTTAATTCGGGATGGGAGATGGCCTCGGCCAGTGCTTCAATTTGTTCTACGGTCAGTGGGTGCATCTCGTGCTTTGGCCTACGTGGTAGGGATATTCCGATCACGGGATTAGTTGAGATCACCCCTGCCTCTAGTGCAGCCTTGCACGATGAACGAAGTACCTCTGCAGAGCACCGTATTACGTCTGGCTTGCAGCCACCCGTGATCAGATCACCCACCCACCCCCTCACGTCGGCTTTCGTCACAGACGTAATGGGTATATTTTCCCACCTGGGTAGCACGTGCTTGTGGAGCATCTGTATATGTCCCGCCACGGTCTTCGGCTTTAGGTGATGTGCCTCAGCAAGCCACTTTTCACCCCACTCAGCTACAGTTCCAGGATTATCGGGCGTTGGTTCCCACTCTCCCTTGACCTGTTCGGCCTCAGCCTGTACCAGTGCTCTCTCCGCCTCTGTCTTAGTTCGATATGTTCCCAGGCTTTCTCTGCTCCCATCTGGCCTGATTATTCGTGCCTGGTATCTCCCAGAGGGGAGCTTGCGTGTCGTGCCACTGCCCTTCCGCCGCATGTAGCGATGCTAGCATCGCTACCAGCTACCCGTGCAGATGAGTGATATGGGCTGCTCGAAACGCAAGCCACCATTACCAGAAAGCACAAAACCACCCTTGATGTACTCTCATCGGATAGGATATATGCAAGCACCCATCCCATGGATTGAGAGGAGACTATGAGCGCAGTGCTTGAACAAGATCAAGGTGACGAATTGCTTGATGGTCCAGGTGAGCTGTTCAAGAAGATTCGCAATCATATTTCTACGTCCCAAGGTCAAGGTCAGGTATTCGAGCGTCTGATAAAAGCGTTTCTTAAAGAGGACCCTCTGTTCAAGGAACGTTTCAAACAGGTATGGCTATGGTCAGAATGGCCTGGCCGCCAGGGTGAACATGATAGTGGAATTGATCTTGTAGCAGAAGAAAGTGATGGTGGTGTCTGTGCCATCCAGTGCAAGTTCTATGGCGAAAACAAATATATTGGACGCAGCGACATCGACACTTTCCTTGCTCGCTCGGGCAAACGGCCGTTTACGTCACGCCTTTTTGTCTCTACGACTGAACACTGGAGTACAACCGCTGAGAAGGTACTTGCAAACCAGCAAGTACCAGTCCAGAAAATAGGTATCGCAGAGCTTGCGAATTCTCCGTTCGACTGGTCACGATTTGATCCAGAACATCCAGATCAGCTTTTCAAACACGCTCCAAAAGAGATTCGTCCCCATCAACGAAAGGCAATCGACGATGTAAAGAGTGGTTTTGAGACTACTGATCGAGGCAAGCTGATTATGGCCTGTGGCACCGGTAAGACGTTCACCGCTCTTCGCCTAGCCGAAGAGATAGTACCCTCTGGAGGCTCGGTTCTCTTCTGCGTTCCGTCTATATCACTTCTTTCACAGACACTTAGAGCATGGACATCAGATGCAACTCGTCCACTGCACGCTATGGCAGTGTGCTCGGATGCTCAGGTCACAAGAGATAGTGAGGATATGCATATCTATGACCTTGCACTTCCGGCAACGACTTCACCAGAAAAGATTGTAGAACATCTTCGCTTAGCAAAAGCCGAATCGGAAAATGAGGAAAATCCACTTCTTGTAGTCTTTTCCACCTACCAATCACTGGATCGCATTGCAGAGGCACAAGAACGGGGAGCGCCAGTATTTGATCTCGTTATTGCAGATGAAGCTCATCGCACCACAGGATCACGTCTGGTCGGCGAAGATGATACAGGCTTTACGATTATCCATAACAACCAATCCATCCAGAGCAAACGACGGCTCTATATGACTGCGACACCACGGCTTTACAGCGACAAGGTGAAGAAAAAGGCCAAAGAATCTGATGTAGTGCTCTGTTCCATGGACGACGAAAAGCTATATGGACCGGTATTTCACCATCTCGGATTTGGCAGGGCAGTCGACCAATTGTTGCTCAGTGACTATCGTGTAATAATACTCATGGTCGATGAGAAATTTGTGAGTAAGGTTGCTCACGAACCACTTGCTGATTCAGATATCGAACTCGTACTCCAAGATGCCGCTCGTCTCGTTGGTGTCTGGCGAGGTCTATCCAAGCAGGAGACATCCCGAGAACAACTCAAAGGAGATGGATTTGACTATGATCCCGCTCCGATGCGTAGGGCGGTGGCATTCTCGACTACCATTGCCGCATCCAAGCAGATACAGCGAACGTTACCGACTGTTGTAGATTCTATACGCAACCAAGAAGAAAAGGGCGTTGTATGTGAGGCTGAACACGTGGACGGGACAATGGGTGCCCAGGAACGAGAACGAAAGTTGGCTTGGCTGAGAGAGGACCCACCCGATGGTGTCTGTCGTGTCCTTACCAATGCACGCTGTCTCTCTGAGGGAGTAGATGTCCCTGCTTTGGACGCAGTTATATTCATCCAGCCTCGCAAGTCGCAGATTGATGTAGTCCAAGCAGTAGGCAGGGTGATGCGAAGGGCAGAGGGGAAACGCTATGGATATGTCATTATCCCCGTTCCTATACCCTCAGGCGAGGACCCAGAGCGTGTCTTGGATGACAACAAGCGTTATCAGGTTGTCTGGCAGGTTCTCCAGGCGCTGCGTGCTCATGATGACCGCTTTGATGCAGAGATAAACAAACTCGATCTCCAAAAGAATCACTCCGGTCGTATCCAGGTGGTGGGAGTTGGAGGCAAGAATACTCGGGGATGGGACAACCTGAATTATCAAGATACCATTGCGCTCTCCTGGCAGGGTCTCGAAGATAAGGTCTATGCACGTGTTGTCAAGCACTGCGGTACACGCACGTATTGGGAAGACTGGGCTGAAGATGTTGCTCAAATTGCATCTTCGCACATTACGCGCATCAAGACCGCAATAGAAACCAACAATATCGTTGCAAAGGCATTCGAGAGCTACCTGGCCGGATTGCACAAGACCATCAATCCCAGTGTTACCGAAGATGAGGCTATAGAGATGATTGCACAACACCTCATTACCTATCCTGTATTCGAGGCATTATTTGGTGATTCTAAGTTCGTAGTCGAAAATCCAGTATCTCGCTCAATGGCTGATGTATTGGAACAGCTTCACGAAGAAGAGGCTATTGCACAAGAACGAGCAGAACTAGCCGAGTTTTACAGCTCTGTTCGCACCAGAGCGGAGAGGATCGACAACTTGGAGAGTCGCCAGAAGGTGATAAAGGAACTCTACGAGGTATTCTTCCAGAGGGCGTTTCCAAAGGCTGCCGACCGGTTGGGAATCGTTTACACGCCAACAGAGATCATAGACTTCATGCTAAAAAGCGTAAATCAGGCATTAAGTGATGAGTTCAACACGAAACTGGGTGCTAAGAACGTCCATATTCTCGACCCGTTCACAGGAACAGGGACATTCCTGGTGAAACTACTTTCTTTGTTGGACAAACGTGATCTTCAGCGAACCTACAATGAGTTTCTGCACGCAAACGAGATCGTTTTGCTGGCTTACTATATAGCAGCTATCAATATAGAACAGACCTACCACACTTTGATGGGCGAAGATAGATACGAACCATTTCCTGGAATAGTCCTTACAGATACATTCCAGCTTGGAGAGGACGACAGTGGACTTATACCGGAGTTCTTGCGACCGAACTCGGAACGAGCACAACGACAAAAGAAACTCCCGATCACTGTAATTGTTGGTAATCCGCCCTATTCGGTCGGTCAAGGCTCCGAGAACGACAACAACAAGAACCTGAAATATGAGAACCTGGACAAGAAGATTCGCACAACATATGCTGCCCATTCAAATGCAACCTTAAAGAACAGCCTCTACGACTCTTACATACGTGCGTTTCGTTGGGCATCGGATCGAATCGGCGATAAGGGCGTTGTATGCTTTGTGACCAACGGAGCGTTCATAGGCTCTGCCTCAGCAGATGGTTTTCGCAAAGCCCTGGCAAAGGAATACTCGGATATATACTGTTTGAACCTGCGGGGCAATCAGCGTACTGCTGGAGAGGTGTCGCGCAGGGAAGGCGGGAAGGTATTTGGTTCGGGCAGTCGTGCTCCTATTGCCATTACTTTGCTTATTAAGAATCCTGATCATGAGGGGCCCGCCAATATCTATTACCACGACATAGGAGATTACCTCACCAGAGAGGACAAATTAGCAAGATTGCAAGCCTTTGGAGATATTTCAGGAGTACCTTGGCAGGAGATTAACCCCGATGAAGCTGGTGACTGGATAAATAAGCGCACTGATGAGTTTGCACAATTCATGCCGATGGGCAATAAGAATGGCGGGACAGAGGATGCTATGTTTACAACATACTCCGGTGGGGTGAAAACCAACCGTGACGCCTGGGCATATAACTTCTCAAAACCAGAGTTGCTCAAGAATATGGATGCCACCATCAAGGTCTATGAGGAACAGCGGAAAGAGTTTAGCAAACAAGTAGATACCGGCATCTTAAAGAGAACAAGCCAAGATGTTGATCGTTTTGTGGACACTGATCCGACAAAGGTCAGTTGGTCGAGTGGCCTGAAGAACGACCTATACAAAAATAAGCCCTCAAGATACGATTCTACCAGAGCAGTTGTATCCTTGTACCGACCATTCTGTAAGCAGTGGCTCTACCTTGACCGTCAGTGGAACGAGAGGGTACTCCTAATCCCGTCATTCTTCCCGACACCTGCACACGAAAACAAGGTCATAGCGATTCCAGGAATCGGTAGCCGAAGTCCGTCAGTTCTAATTGTCGAATGTGTTCCTGATATTCAGCTAGCGTTCAACGGTCAATGTTTCCCCCGCTACCACTACGCCGAGCCGGAATCCAACGGTCAATTACTCGAAGACGACAGCATGGAGGACAACGTGGACGAATACGGCTACATCCGCCACGACGCAATCTCTCTCCAAACCCTGGAAAGCTACCAGAAACATTACGGAATAAATGTAACGGCAGACGATATATTCGACTACATCTACGGCATTCTGCACTCTCCAGAGTATCGTAACCGCTTTGCCTCTGACCTGGGCAAGATGATTCCACGCATCCCAATGGTCGATGCGTTCCAAGAGTTCGTAACGGCAGGACACCAACTCGCCGAGCTGCATCTCAGCTATGAGTCCATCGAGCCGTATCCATTGGATGGTATGCCGGGCGCAGATGCAGGCGAAACCGATCTTCGGGTGAAGAAAATGCGATACGGCAAAACGACAGAGGGAACGGATCGTACAGTTATCGTGGTAAACGACCACATAACCCTCTCAGGCATCCCCGTCGAAGCGCAGCGCTACGACATAAACGGCCGTAGCGCCCTGGACTGGTTAATCGACCGCTACCAGGTAAAGACCGATAAGGATTCGGGCATTACGAACGATCCGAACGCCTGGGGCATAGAGCACGAAGATCCACGTTATATCGTGGATCTGGTAGCTCGAATTGTACGGGTGTCTGTAGAGACAATGGAAGTTGTGGATGGGCTGGCGGGGTTATGATAGGCGGTCATTGAATGAACGGGAATGCAGATAAAAAATGGTTCGGTCAAGAACAAAACGCACATGATGTCGTTCTCTTGGGAGCGGGGTTTTTGAGACACGTCAAGGGGGTAACAACGTGCCTTGGACGGTACATTTGGCAGTCATTCTGCCAAAACATCGTTGCATTTGATCCACTACGTCGTAGACAAGTACGGATCGCCGCGAAGCGTCTCGTACCTGTTAAGGCATGGGTCAACAACGATGTAACTGCTAATGAGATTGCTCGGATTGCCCTACTACGTGTCCTGTTTCTCCAAGGAGAGACACATCGAGCTGCTCGGCACGCTGACGAAGAAGCAACCGTGATGTTGGCGCGGGCATCAATTGAAACAGCTATCAGTGGCCTGTTCTGCATTTACGTTCCCGAAGCAGAGAAGTCCTTTAACGGCGAGGCGTTCAAGCGTATGCCACGGCTACTAGCTGGCTTCGCTGAAAGCTTTGGCCTAACGGGGGCGTTTGACAGTGCCTTTGACCAGCTTCGCTCCAGCTCACTGCCACCCGTGACCGAGATGGTCAAAAAAATCAAGGCCAATGGTGGTGGCGCTGGAATGGGTTCACTGCACACCGACTTCTATGACCAGATTTCGACCCTGTACATCCATAGTGGTCCTCTCACTTTGCTTCGGCACGTCCACCCAAAGACGCAACGAACTCGCGAACGGCCTTACTCGGCATGGAGCAAACGATCAGCCGTGCACATGTCAGATGCTATGGTCGGATTGCTTGCTGCTACCATTGCCGGTGGTGGTCATCCTGACATTGCCCTATTCCGAAGGTATATGCAAGTTCACTATCAGGTCATTCGGATGCCATGGGGAGTTATCATCCCTGGTTTGATGGTCACCCGTGTCAATTATCGTTATTTGCCCGATATGGTCAAGCTTGTTCTATTCTTAATATCCAAACGAAAAGAGGGGAAGTCCTTCTCAGAAGCTGATGCCGAAAAGTTTGTTGATGCGCTGTGTGCCCTGGCTTCAGTTGATTCTGCCGACCCGACAATCTCTCCTATAGCGGATACATTCCGAAAAATGCTGATCAATCCTGACTCTTTCGAGTTCCAACAAAACGTATCCATTTGGTACGTCAAACTGCTGATCTGTGTCGTGTCACAGTATCACCGAGCGCCACAGTAACAACTACAGGAGGATGATAGTGATAATAAAGACCAGCAGCAGGTACTCCGGCTGGTTGTGTATGACACATCGGGGCGGGACTTTCCTGTCGTGGATTACACGGTCAGCCAACCGACGAGCAACGACCCGAGCAGCCACTTGACCCTTGTGCCGAGCGGCCATCCCAGAAGCTGATGTCAGCGTGGATGACGAACGCTTGAGGCATTACGCTGGTGGCTATTGAGACAACGGCAATCGTGGAAGAGCCACCAGAGATCAAGAGATAATAATCCTAGCGTTTCCACCCTCTGTCTTTCATCATGGGAATGCCCTGGGCATACATGATATTCCGAAGGTGATGCATTTTCTCTTTGTCTTGGTGCTCTGGCGACATAGCCTCATTCACAAATGAAGTCATTAGGTTGTGGGCACGAGCGTCATGGAGAGATATGCGATCAATACCGTTTTTAAGGAGTCGCCTCCGCCAGCGCGGAAAGGAAGGCCGCATATCTGCAACAGACTGCCCAATAAGCCCTGACCGGTAGAGCCAGGCTTCGATATCTTTGTAATCATCGTTATTGTTCATGGATTTTCCCATGAATTAATTATATCACATTTCAATCGTAAGAGGGTGTATCTCATGACATCTCAGCTGATTAACTACAGATTCCGGTACCAACATGCATTCCGGAGTACCTCTTCGTGAAGATCATCCAGAAAGCCGGTGAAATAGCTAAAATCTGGCAGAGTAGTCATCCACGTTGGTCTACCGTGAAGATGAGTGATATGTGCCAACCTGCTCTGCCATCATTGGGTTGGCGTGGCAACTAACGGTGGAGTGCTCGTAACTACCCCCTCGTATGATCCTGGATAGCCAGGCCAACGATAGCTGCTCCCGATGCCCGCCTGCGCGGGCCACATTACTAGGCCATTCGACCCGCCCAGCATCACGCACCACAGCTCCTGTCCCGCTGGCACGGGGTGCGGCGAGGTACAAGCTGGCGCTGGTGGCACGGGCGGGGTACCGGGCGACGGCGTGGACAGCGGAGTTAGCAGGCCGAGCATGCTCTGGCCGCCGATCTCGCAACCGCTGTCGGTGGCTGGATCTGCGCAGAGCGCCCGACTTTGGGTGACGATCACTGACCATATCCTGTGATCATTAACCTCGTGCTCGGCCACAATTTGCGGATGTGTGAGAGCGGACGGCATCTGCTCTGGCACTGGTAGTCCAGATTGGGGGGTGGCCGCGTAGTATGCTGCCGATGCGGGCGGCAGTGCCGCTGGGAGCGGTCCGCCAGTCTCCGCACCCACGAGATGAGTCGATCTGGCGGTTGAGCGCCCCGTCCAGCTCGTGGTGTTGGCGAGATTGTCCTGAGGGGTTGCTTGAGCTACCCAGGTGATATATCCTGGCAGGACATGCACAGTGGCCGACACGATCTGGTGGGCGCACTGGCACCCCCTAGTCTCGGTACTCGGACCGGCCACGATAGCATCCCATCGTGACATGACCGTGCTTGTGCCCGATATCGGCTTGGCTACAGCGATCACGCCCTTTTTCGCGGGTGTTGGCTTCTTGGTGGTGCTGTGGGAGCCTCCGAAGAGCATGCCTCCGCCCGCCACACCTGCTGCCAGGAGCACGACGGCCGCTGCAATCGCGAGCGCTGTCCCGTGTCTGCGCCACAGGGATTTCTTCGATGGGGTTTCATCCTCGGTTGGCTCCTCGGTTGGATTAATTGTTTCTGGCATTGTTCTTTCTCCTTTGTTCCTCGTGGCCGACTTTTATCGGCTCCTGTATATATAGTGGCCGGTTACATTTCGTCATTGATCAAGCACATCATGTCCTCTATGAGGTTGCTGGCCTCGTGCTTGGACAAGCCCTTGGTCACGTTCTTTCGGAAACTGAGCGCCATGTCCTCACCCGAACCGCCGAAACTGTCAAACTGCTGGATTCTGCTTAGTCGTCCCAACAGCCGCTCAATTGTTGCTCGTTGCTTGGGGGTGGCATCCTTGCCATTTGGTATTTCCTTGCGCTCTGTCAAATATCCATAGACCATCATTCCCTTATCGGTGTTGAACGTCTCGCCTACCGACACGATAGTTTCTGTCTTGGTCGTCCCATCTTTTTTGGTTACGGTGACTCGACCCCCTGGCCTTATATCGGCTGGGTCACCCATTACAACCCATTCACCATTTTTCGTCTGGCGGTATGTGTTGTTCATCTCTGTTACTCCTTTATCTCTCGTAGCACCATCTTTTTGTGCCTCCTAATATAAGAGTGGCCGGTTGGCCTTTTTTTGCACTCAAAGAAGAAAATATCTAGCCCTGGATGCACGTGCGGGGTGGATACGGTCGGTAATAACGATTTCCTTACTGCGTACTTTGCTAATAAGGGTGGGAGTGGAAGTAGTCGGGGTGGGCGTTGTTGTACCCATAATTGCTGACGGTGTGGAATTGATCTCGATTCTGCTGGTACTGGCTTGCGCCAGGGGTCAAATTGCCGGATTCCCTAGTATAATAGTCCACCCCATTAAAAAACGTGGCTTAGAATGGACTACAGGGGGAGTTTCACCCATGCAACTGCCAAAATTGGAGCACCGGTATGGCTACTAGCCCCAGGCCTGCCACCATTGCCACTATCGCCACCGCGTGCTCCCGTCGGCTGTCTGTGTGTCCGATCAAAGCAAACTCAAACCGGTGTCGCCACGGCCAGAGCCACGGTACTCCACCTGTCGTCACCCAATCCTCGCCCAGATGCAGCACAAACCCCATCCCAATCGCCACTATAGGCCATATAGCGTCATGTGAGACGAAAAAATAATCTACCAGCACCCCTGCACCAAAAACAGCCACAATCTCCATCACGCCCAATCTATGCCCCATCATAATCCGCAGAGCGGCCGCCAGGATGAAGCCCATCAGTACCCCCAACAGCGTGACATGATGAGCAATCTCGACCAGTGAGCATATCTCGACAGTACCTACCACCATTGCACCCGCTATCACGCTGTGAAACGCCCTACGATGTCCGCCCGACACGCGAGCGATCATCCACGACATACCTGTCGTAACCGGCTCGACGCTCCGGCTGACCGCCGAGTGTGGCTCATCCAGATCAGGCAAGAGAGATGCTCCTGCCACTAGCGCGCCAAAGGCCAGGGTTACCCCTGGCCTCATCCCAAGTGCCTCAGCCGCACCCAGGCCGACTGTCAGCCCGAGCGCGGCATGAGATCGCCCCATCATCGGACTAGCCGGTGACCGGTCTGGTAGGAGTACATACCCAGGTCGTGGATGTCCGAACGCACTTGCCCTTGGGGGGTGGTGGATACATCCTTGGCGTCATCGGCGGTGTAATCGCCGTGGTGTCACCTGTGCTGCCCGTGTTTGTGGTGGTGCCGTTGCCATTGCTGCCAATGCATCCCTGGGGTGTCCAGACATCGTGCTGTGCTTGGCATTGAGCGGGTGTGGATACGGGAGCTGGCGGTGGTGTAATCGCCGTACTGCTCGTATTCGTGGTGGTCCCTGTTTGGCTGCTAAATACTCCGTCACATCCAGTGGGCACGGGCGATTGGGTTACCACATTAATGCCCTTACACGTGCTCGGTAGGGGCATTTGGCTATCTACCGATGTTGATGCCGAATATACGTTGCACTCTGAATGAACTATCGCCACCCATCCCACACCCGATATCCATTGCCGCGGACAGATCGGAGAGCTGGTGGTTGTTGCAGGCTTTGGTGTTGCGGGTGGGCTAAGTGTCGCACCCACTATCCCGCCGACCACGAACGTAAATATAGCCGCCCAACAACATCCTATTATGATTAGGTTTCTCCGAAAGCTACCATCTGTCTTTTGTGTCTCTTGCATTGTTCTATTTCTCCTTTATCTCTCATGGCCGACGTTTATCGGCTCCTAACTATGGAGTGGCCGGTTGAGATTTTTTTCAGATTTTTTCTGATTTCCCCGAAAAACTTCCGGCTCAGCGCACCGGCCATTCTCACCTATAGGAAAGAAAAAAATCGGGAGTTTTCCGATGGAGACAGTAAGGAGTAGATGCCGTGAGACGATCAAGATATACAGAACAGCCAAAATTATTCGAGGTGGAGCCAGTTGAGCCGAAGCCAAAGCCGAAGCCGATACCAATAGCAGAACTGATCTCGCCCCCCGATCTAAGCACCCGGGCAGGTAGGAGAGAACAACGCAGGCTACGAAGGGTGGCCGAAGAAGATGCCAGCCTCACGCAGCTCATCCTGCCTGGCACAGAACCCCCACCACCACCCATGCCCGCTACCGCCGTTGCGTTTTTGGATGCCGTCGCCAAGTCCCCCCGTGTGTGGACAAACAAGATCGCCTTGGCCGATATTTGGGGGCTGGACATCACCATCGTCGATGAGCTAGCCTCCAAGATCGAGGCGCGGGCTGCGATGAGCTGGCAGCCAGATCGCCAGCCCGACCCGATCAGGTGGTGGAGAGCGTCGGCTAGGCTATCCATACGTCAGGCCGTGATATGTCAGGCCGCCAAAGAGAGGGGGTGTACCCCCTCGACCATCAGAGCGTGTGTCCCGGCAATGGCCGACGATGGCGGGATAGATTGGGATGTCGCCGTGGCAAATTACGCCCGCAACTCGTCCCACGTCCCCACACCCGCCGACCTGGTGGAGTATCGCCACAGACTACAGACCGAGTGGATGCGGTTCAACGCTGGCCGGGAGACGGTTTCACTGGACGCCTCACCTGACAGGCTGCCCCCCGCCCCGTCCGCCGAGGACGTGGTGCTTGGATGTGACAACCCGATCAGGGCTGCCTTGGCCGATGCCCTAGCGCTGCTGCCAGAGAGCGAGCGGGCACTGATCAGTAGGTGGATGGACGGAGACGCAACGGTCACGCTGCCCGACGATCTGCTAGCGCGCCTCCGCAAGCTGATCGTGGATATAGCCGTTGGCTAAGCTGGCTCAATTCCCAGCACGGGTACCTGTGTCATGGGAGTTGGGGATGGCATGGGCACCTGGCGGGAGAGCGTCAGTGGTGCGATTTCCATGGGTGCCAGGCGGTCGTCCAGGCGGGAGCATATCTCCCCTGCTGTCCTACGGATGATCTCGGCACTGCGTTGTACGGTGCTCGTATCCTCTGCCCAGCCCGACACGTAACCAAAGCTGTAGCTGCCACTGTCGATTCCGAGATGGGACATCACTAGATATGCTGTACTCTCGGCTTCTGTCTCACTGCGGGTGTCTGACCTGTCGTGCTCCATGGTGATATGAGCTAGTTCATGTACCATCGTTTTTGCCTGGGCTGCTGGCGATAGATCATCTCTAACCCTCACGATACGGGCGGTTACCG
>JAMCPL010000006.1 GCA_023379675.1 Actinomycetota bacterium
TCGGGCGGGAACTCACCCTCGTTGACCTCGCCACACGAACAACGCAGCTTGTATACACGGTGCTCGGTGACGACGACTCTTGGTTCAGGGATATCAAAGACCTGGCGTATCTCTTCGCCGACCAATTCCGCCAAGCCAAGGTCGCCGCCGCAGCATGTGCAGATCTCTGGGCGATGAGGGACGACAGAGTCGGGGTTCTCGACCTGGGCAAGATGCGCTCCGGGGGCACCGGGCTGCTTACCGGGCTTCCTCCCCATTGCACGACGGGCCTTCCTGTTCGGACTCTCCTCTTTTGCAGGGCTACCGAAGGTGTCCGAGGACGGTGGCATGGACGAGTTCTGCGAGTTCCGGCCGGATTTCTTTTCCAACTCCACGATCCTTCGGGAGAGCCGCTCGACCTCTTGGCGCAGCGCAGCGTTATCCGCTTCAAGCTCTACGATGCGCAGGTCCCGTTCATCGGTCATGTCCTACTGTCTATCACATATCGCGCAGACAGTAGTGTATATTCGCGCGATCCGCGCGAAGACCAGGTCAGAGCAACAAAATGCATCCTTACACGTATGCCGTGATCAATGACAACCGGCGCAGCATCAGGGTACCTGAATGGTTACAACGGACCACATCCTTGTAAGAACATCCATAGGTATGCAGCAGGCGGGCAAAATTGTCTGAAACGGTAATGCTGGACAACGATTCAGGCACCTTGATCCTCGGACTTGTCAGATGGATGGAGCCTGGTGACGGAGGATCCAGCGTGGGGGCATCCAGATGAAGGAGCGGGCCTGCTTTTTGAAGCAAGTCGGCGAATTCTTTGCCATTAATCTGTTCCGATTCGTATCCCCATCCCCACCATGATCTCCTTCTCCAGTCCTCTCGCATCGTTGTCATATTGGCGCAGTCTCCTCCATGGAGTGCAACGGTGTCGCTGAGCAGGTGCCACCCATACACCTGCAGAATGATTTTCCTCCGGGCTGGAGAGATATGTCCATGTGTCCAATCTTATGCGTATAACATAGGAAAATGCCCGAGAAAAAACGACCAGGTATAATCGCATCCCAGGCAGAAGACTATCCGCGCTGGTATCAGGATGTCATAGCCAAGGCCGAGTTGGCTGACAACGGTCCGGTACGGGGCACAATGGTCATACGCCCGTACGGTTATGCAATATGGGAACGTATCCAGAGCGAGATAGACAGGCGTATCAAGGCGGCTGGTGCCCTGAACGCCTACTTCCCGCTCTTCATACCGGAGTCCTACTTGCATCGTGAAGCCGAGCATGTGGAGGGATTCAGCCCGGAGCTGGCGGTGGTCACTTATGGTGGCGGGAAAGTTCTCGAGGAGCCTGCCGTTGTCCGGCCCACCAGCGAAACAATTATCAACGCATACTTCGCAAAGTGGATACAAAGCTACCGCGACCTGCCGCTGCTCATCAACCAATGGGCAAACGTGGTGCGATGGGAACTCAGGCCGCGGTTGTTCCTTCGAACCACTGAGTTCCTCTGGCAAGAAGGGCATACGGCACATGCAACAGCCGAGGAGGCTCACCAGTACGCTCTCAAAATCTTACGGGAAGTATATGAGGATTTCATGGTGAACGTGATGGCGGTGCCGGTCATCGCCGGGCGGAAAACAGCTCGAGAGAGATTCCCGGGAGCGGACCAGAGCTGGACATGCGAGGGAATGATGCGCGATCAGAAGGCCCTTCAGATGGGTACCAGCCATGAACTCGGTCAGCGATTCTCGAAGATGTTTGGCACTAAATTTCAGTCCGGCGAAGGCGAGGTCTATGTATGGCAAACATCATGGGGTGTGTCCACACGGCTATTGGGGGCGCTTATCATGGCCCATGGTGATGACTCGGGACTATGCTTGCCGCCCCTGCTCGCTCCAGTGCAAGTGGTTGTAATCCCCGTTACATCTGATGACGAAGTTCGGTCTACAGCCGGCGCAATCCTGAGAGACCTGGCATCTGCGGGGCACAGGGCGGAGATGGACGCCCGGACCAGCAGCTCCTACGGGCGCAGGGTGACAGGCTGGGAGCTGAAAGGAGTTCCGTTAAGGATAGAGGTGGGTCATCGGGAGCTTACCATGGGCAATGTGACAATCACCACTCGCGACTTGGGGGAGAAGAAGGTTATACCAGTACCGTCTGTGGCAGGAGAAGTGCAAGAAGCTCTTGTTGCAATCCAGAAGAGGATGCTTGATGGAGCGAGGTCGTTTCGCAAAGAAAATACCCATGAGTTCACTTCGCTTGACGATGCCATTGCGTACGTCGCGCAGGGCGGTTTTGCAACCTTGCCTTGGAGATCTGTTGGTCCTGACGGTGAAACGAGCATTGCTCGGGAAGGGTTGAGCGTCCGGTGCCTGGTGGCCGAGGATGGATCACTGCCGGTAAGGATAGAAGACAACGATACAATGGCCGTCATAGGCAAGGCATACTGAACAGGCATATCCCGGTGGCTACGTACGACGAGGGCCATCGGATATCGTGGTAGATGCCGGAGACGCGCTGCCGGTGGCCCCGATGGCCATACTTAAAACACGTAGTGTTACTTGCACATACACCGAGCCTGGGGTGGGGATTGAACCCACGGCCTGCGCATTACGAGTGCGCTGCTCTACCACTGAGCTACCCAGGCAGGACAATCATTATAACGCTGTATGCATAACGCTGTATGCAATGCCTCTACAGCTTTGTATGGCATATACCGGTACTGTCCTGTTGCTTGAAGAATAATTCACAACCCGCACAGCATACCTCTATCCAGCCATCTGGCTGTCTCGGTGCCACCGCCGCCTGCCCATGTCCCATTGATAGAGGGTTATGACGATGGCTCGTGGGATAGTGGTGGACGTTTCTGGAGAAGGGATGGCGGATCCGTCGAAGTACACCGCCGATCCTGTTTCTCATGGGCAGGTGCGACAAACCGGCGCGTTCCTATTCCTATGTTGTGGCAAGTTCGCGGGCGATCAGAGCGCTATGCTGTTGGAGTGGCGAGAATGATAGCGGTTGCGAACCAGAAAGGTGGCGTGGCCAAGACCACCACCGTTCATAATCTGGGGTACGCGCTCGCAAAAAGTGATGCGAAGGTATTGCTCGTCGATCTGGATCCCCAGGGCTGCCTGACATTCTCTGTGGGCATAGATCCGGACAAGCTGGAACAGACCATTCATGATGTATTTGTGAGGCGCGCAAAGGCGGCGGATGTAAAGGTTGCCCTCGCAACAAATATGGTGCTGGACATCCTTCCAGCCAACATTGATCTTGCCGGTTCGGAGGTATATCTCTTGACGAGGACTGGCAGGGAGCATGTGCTTTCCCGAGCACTGAAGCCGCTGTCAGGGGAGTATGACTTCGTTCTGATCGACTGCCCTCCATCGCTTGGAGTGCTTACTATCAACGGCCTCAGCGCAGCTGATGAGGTTCTGGTGCCTTTACAGTGCGAGACTCTCAGCCACAGAGGCGTTGGGCAGTTGCTTGACATACTCGAGGATGTGAAGACCTTTGCCAATCCAACTCTGCGGGTGAGGGGAGCTATTGCGACGATGTATGACGGCAGGACAAGGCACGCCCGGCAAGTGCTCTCCGATCTTACTGACCGTTACGGCCTTGAGGTGATAGACCCACCGGTTAACAAGTCGGTGCGCTTTGCTGAATCACCTTCACGGGGGATGTCCATCTTCCAACACGCCCCGTCGTCACCAGGAGCAAAAGCTTATAGCGCCATTGCAGAGCAGATCATGAAACGATGAAGATGATATTGGATTATCTACGGTTGGAAAGGGAGTGCGTATCGGTGGATCACATTCTCACTGAGCTGGTGGATGGTAGACTTACTCGTGCCGACGGGTGCTGTAGTGGGCCGTACCTGTTGGATCGATAATGTGGGAGGTGACGCATGGTAGGTCCTGATCCATTGGGGAAGAGAGCCCTGTTCTGGGTCACCCCGCAGGAGGACGGCGAGGATTCCAAACATCCGGCTTTCGACGAGGGACGCAGGGCATTTTATACCAATGCTACTGGCAGGTCGATGACGCAGGAAGGGACTGGACGACCCGTGGCAAGTAGGATTGTAGACGAGAAACCCAAAGATGATGCATCTGCAGGCAGTGGATCCAAGAGCGGTTCCAGTGGATCGGGTTCGATGCACGCCAAGCGTAGATCGGCTCATGCGACATCTCGGGTGGGGGGTGGCATGCCTCGTGGTAACGGCCTCCTGCATGGGGCGGATGGGGCAACCGGGGCGGATGGGGCAACCGGCATCGGTAGGGGTAAACGATCCACCAGCCTGCCAAGGACAGCCAGGACAGCCTCCAGATTGGCAGGCACCGGCCCAGGCACCAAGGCCAGTGGTACCAGGGAAGTAAAAGAGCGCTGCTCGTTCGGAGTCTTCTGCGTGGACATAACCTGCGGGTCCTGCCATGCGGATACCACAGTGCGAATGGCGGAGTTCTTCCGGATGCATTGTCCTGTGTGGCTGTGGCTTCCTGGGAAGGGCAACACCCATCTACTGGTGTGCCCGTCATGCCACAAGCGCACCTGGGTATCTGTATCGTGGCCATCTAGCGGTACTGGGTCGCCTGCAAAGTAGTGTCATGCCGGTGGTACGGCTGGATCACCAGCTACCCAGACACAAAGTCAGTGAGATATTCGGGAAAACTGCGGGAAACGGTGACATCAGGTAGCCTGCAGAGCTGCACTGGCGTGCAGGCCTTTTTTGCGTGCGAAAGTCTTTAGTGTGCTCACCCAGATAGCTCACGACATACTTTCCATCCATGGCCCCATTGCTTACCTTCTGATAGGGGTGCTGGTGTTTTCGGAGGATGCCATCATGGTAGGTTTCGTGCTGCCAGGAGAGACCGCAGCGACCGTCGGAGGCGCCCTTGCTGCACAGCGCTACCCGCACCATTTGCAGCTTGTTTTAGTGCTTATCGTGGTTGCGGGGGCAGCTATCGTGGGGGATTCCACTGGGTACGGACTCGGTAAGGTGGCGGGACCGTACTTACTGGAACACCGTCCGCTGAAGGACAAGCCTGCAGTAGGTAAGTCAAAGCAGCTTCTTGTTCGCTACGGAGGTGCGGCGGTGTTTCTCGGGCGCTGGGTGGCCGTGGGTCGTGCAATCATACCCGGCCTTGCGGGGATGGCGGGTATGCGTTACAGGACCTTCCTCATATACAACGTAGCAGGAGGTATACCGTGGAGTGTCACATATGTGCTGATAGGTTATGTGCTCGGTACATCGTTCGAGAAAGTGGCTTCTGTGAGTGCTTGGGCAACAGCCGGGCTTGTTGGCGTCATAGTGGTGGGTGCAATAGCTTGGCACTACCACCGCAGACGTTCGACACCGGCCGTGCCAGGGCCAGTGGCTAATAACGGCGAGCAAGGTGCAGGCGACAAGTAGGTGGCAGCGACACAATGAAGTGGTCGCAAGTGGCTGCCATCCTGCTTTGGATACATGCAAAAAATTAGTCGCCTGACGCGCATGCCTGACGCGCAACTTCGTGGCCATACTTGTGGAAGGCCATGCATTCACGAGCTATCCTGGACACATGCGAGCCGCAAGATGTCCGGGCAGGGTCAATTTGATAGGGGACCATACCGACTACAACCAGGGCCTGGCACTGCCCATGGCTATAGACCTTTATACGGAAGTGGTTTACAATCCTGATGAAGGATCCAAGTTCATAGAATTATCGTCGGACGCGGCTCCGGGCGTCGCCTGCGTGAGTATCGATATCCCGCTGGATCACGCGGCGTTGGCGGAGATTGAACCTTCCTGGAGTCGGGCTGCCGCGGCCGTGATTGCAATGATGAGGCCGCAGTCTGGCGGAACCCTTTCATACACCGGCAATCTTCCTGTGGGGGCAGGACTTTCATCATCGGCCGCCTTCGAGGTCGGTACCGCTCTAGCCCTTGGAATCGAAGGTGAGCACAGGGTCGTGGCCAAGTCGTGCAGGCATGCAGGTGTTGTGGCCACTGGCGTGCCTGCCGGGATCATGGATCAGTTGACCGTGCTGGCGGGGCGAGAGGGATTTGCGATGATGATTGATTTTTCCGATCTTTCTTACCAGTACGTCAAACTGCCCGTATCAGCAGAAGTGGTGGTCATCCACTCCGGTCGGCCGAGAGCGCTTGTCAGCAGTGCATACGCGGCGAGGCGAGCGGAGTGTGATGCGGCTTCACTGCATCTTGGCAGCTTGGGCCAGGTTACAGTCGATGCTGCAAGTGCCCTGCCTGATGCCACGCTGCGAAGGAGAGCCCGCCATGTTGCAAGCGAGTGTGAGCGTGTGCGGCGTTTCGCGCTGGCCCTAGAGCAGGAAGATCTGGAGACGGCAGGGAGTTTGATGATCGAGAGTCACCGCAGCCTCGCCGAGGACTTCGAAGTATCCACCCCGGTACTGGACAGGCTGGTGGACCAGCTCACTGCGCTGGATGGGGTCTACGGTGCCAGGCTTACCGGAGCGGGATTCGGTGGCTGTGTGGTCGCTCTTTGCGAACCTGGCAGTGTGGACACGAGCGCCTACCCGGCCGGAGCATGGGTAGTCAGGCCAACGGGTGGCGCATACGTGGTCTCCACCTGATGAAGCTGCTGCACGATACGTCTATCCAGTGGCCGGATGGGTGGGTGTCGTACCGTGAGGGCCTAGGATGTCGAATCCGTCAGGCACGTTGAGATAGCCTACGGCACTGCTGGGCGTGTGAGTGATGCCGTACTGCCACACCAGGGCACCTGTGGATGGATCTATAGCGATCATCCTGTCATTGTGGTCGTCGTTCATCATAAACACTCCACTGGGTAGCATTTCGACGAGCGATGGGTGATCCAGCATGTCTGGGCCACTGGCAGGCTGGTACCTGTAGAGCGTCTTGCCGGCACGGTTGAACTCCAGGATGGCGCCGGGCTTTGTGTAGTCAGCTATGAGGTATCTGTTGGGGCCGAGTCGCTGGGGATCAGATGGGTATGAGATGGGGATCTGCGCTGACCACACCAGCTTGCCCTGCATCGTATACTCGTCCACCCAATGGCCATTGATCTCGGAAATCAGCAGGTTGCCATTTGGCAGCGGGGTGTCTCCGTTGGGGGAGCCGAGCGCTACGGGGTGGTCCTGGTCGTGTATGCACCGTCCTGTTGTGCCGATCTGGTGAACTATCTGGTCGGTGCTTGGATCGATTACTATTACCCTGCAATTTGCGATGTCCGCAGTGACCACATTGCCGCCTTTGAGCATGTATGCGTCATCGGGTGTGTTTAAGTACCCGGGAGATGACCCCGTGACTCCGAAGTGCCCGTAAGTCCAGAGAACCTTACCCGATGGGTAGCCGATCTCGGCCACGACGTTCTTGTTCTCTTCATTGGTCACTATGACGCTTCCATGCTTGGCAAAGAATGCATCGTCTGCCGAGAATCCTCCAGGCGGCGCCGGGGCAGTAGGTGAGGGGTACTGCCACGTTATCCTTGACTGCGCGTCGAGCACGAGAAGGCGGTTGTTCCCCTCGTCGGCCACTAGAAGCTTTTCGCCGTAGTATGGAGAACCCGCACCGGGAAGTCCTGCGTAGCCAAACGAAGCGTTAGGCGTCATCATCTGCTCGGTACTGGAGGCTGTAACGGTTGGGGATTCCCCACCGGCGAGCCATGCTGTAGTACCCATGACTGCTGTCCCGCTATGAGCTGTAGAGTTGCGAAGCTGGCCTGCCGGGAGAAGCTTACCTGTCGATGGCAGGAAAGCCCAGATTGTGCTGAGCACCGACCTTACCGTCGAGGATGATACCTCGGGATCGACCACTGGGCTGTACGGTCCTGCGATGCCAGTGGCGGCAGATGGGTTATCGGTTATCCCGCCTGCGACATAGATGTGCCCACTTAGCACGGCTGCGGATGCTCCTTCGATTGGTATAGGCATGTGGCCGGTTACGGTTGCCTTGCGTGTTGCCAGGTCTATTGCCTGGATGATCGAAGATGGTTTGCCGGCTCTGGAACCCGTGACATACAGGCCGCCGAAGACATAAATGGTGTGTCCGAGCGCTGCTATTGCCGGGTAGCGTACCGGCACAGGGAGTGTTGCAATAGTTGTGAATGTGGCGCCATTGGTCGTAGCCAGGATGGAGCGGGAGGGGGAACCGTTATTATATCCACCGACGATGTATATATGATTTCCCGCGACAGTTGCTGACGCGTCCGCCCTTGGCTTGGGTAGGTGGCCCGTTACCGTGGCGGTGAGCAACGTGCCCGGGGACCCCCTGGATGTTCCGCTGGTGGGATTACCCGCTGGACTTATAGTGATTACGTCCGAAGAGAACCCACTGGCTGTCCCGCCCCCAAAGATGAACGAGTGGTTGCCAGTAGTTACCCCTGCCGCATCGTGCAACGCCATTGGCAGGTTGCCCGCCAGCTGGGATTTGCCCGATGGCACCGCCACCAGTGACAGCGTGGTCAGAGATGTGCCGCTAGGTCCGATGCCTCCAGCTATTAGAATTTGCCCTGCACCGAGTCCAGCCGGCGCCGGTAATCCAAGCGCACGCTGGATAGGTTGGGGCGTATTCCACGGGAGTTGGCCTGCTTCTATCGCCGGTATCCTGGCGGAGGATGATCCCGGGACGCCATTTGCCTGCAGGCTTGTATCAGCGGAGTTACGTCCCGTGTGCGTATGTGTGCCCTTAGGGGTTCCGGATGCAGCCAGCGATATACCCCACGCGATCACCACCAGCACCAAGGCTATGCTTGTAGCCCTGATCCGGCGAAAGGCAAGCGATCGTGCGTGGGTGCTGTGGGTGTCGCCTGCGCCAGTCCTGGTGGAAGGACGATTCGGGGCAGGTGGAGATGGACGTTTTAGGTGATCGTTCTTGTGTGATTCTTTTTCTTCTGGCACAGCGTTATACCTTACAGTAGGAATCCGGGATGCGTGATGCGCGGTCAATGTTCATTGTAAATTGCAACCGGAGTTCCTTACGTGTTACTGCGCCAGGTGGGTGGCATAGAAGCGCAGTGGTTGGCTACCCCGGCGGGTGATTTCCCTGCGTGCTTCCAGGACGACTATGTGAGCCATCGCTTCCCCCACGGCGGCCCTGCGCATGTAGAGGGGCAACTCGTCCAGGGGATGTGCCCAGTGCAGGTGATTGGTTACCTCCCATGCAGTCGATCCCGGCATGATGCTGATGACTTCCCTCACCTCCTTCAGGCGGCTCTCATGGTGTTCCAGCAACTCGTCGACACGTGTTGCAAGAGGGGTGAACCGGTATTCATGGGCAGGAATTACTTCATCGACCGCCAGATTGCGGATCCTTGCCAGCGATGCCATGTAGTCTCCGAGCGGATCCAATGCTTGCTGGGTATGTACGGTTACGATAGGGGTGATCCGCGGGAGCACGTGGTCCCCGGCAAACAGTATGCGCCGCTTTTCGCTGTAAAAGCAGAGATGGCCTGGGGAATGTCCTGGTGTCCACAGCGCTTTCAGGTCCACACCGGGCAGTTTCACCATGTCGCCGTCTTCCAGCAGGACATCGGGCTCCACGGTGGATACAAATTGCCGGATGGCCATGGAAGCCATGGTGAGCTTCTCGAGGGATTCCGCGGGCACTCCCGCTGCCTTCAACATGGCCTGCATCGTATCGAGAAGCTCTTTGGGGTCAGCATACCGGTTGGGTATGAGAGCCGCGTCAGCTGGGTGTAGGGCTATCCATGCCCCTGACGCCTCCTTGACCCGGCCAGCCAGCCCGTAATGATCTGGATGTATATGGGTTACCAGTATGGCCCGTACGTCCCGAACCGATGCGTGAAAAGATTCCAGCCCGGTGGTGAGCGTTTGCCATGCATCCTCGGTGTTCCAGCCGGCATCCACAATGGCCAACCCTCCGTCGACTTCAAGGGCATATACCAGTACATAGCGCAGGGGATTGTCAGGCAGGGGCACCGGGATAGACCATAGTCCGGATCCGAGGTCCTCGACTGGAGGCATTACTCCGCTGTCCCAAGCCGCTTTCTGTAAGGTTCCGGTGATTTGTATCATGTTCCTTCAATCATAGGAGGAGCTACGCTGGATGTGCCAGCCGGTTCTTACTGGAGATCCAGTGGCCAAGAGGTCAATTAACCGGCCCTCGGCGGAGGACTCAGTCCTGTGAACCTCAGTTAATATCAGTTTACCGGCCCTGGCCTGCAGGTTCATTGTAGCCGGTCGATCTGCCCAGAGCCGGTAAACCGATAGCATTACCATACCATCTTGCAATACCTGCCCGGATAAGTGGTTTCCTACTCTAAGCCGCCTGCCCGCCTACGTTCTTGGCTGCCCACCAGGTAGGTTGTAATAATACAACTTATACCACTACTTACCATAGGGTAATAACTGTTTATAACGTCAATGATTTGTATGAAATATGGTTGCTTTCCGGCCGAAGTGGTGCTAAAACATGTACATCGCAATGTAAACTAATGGAATAGATCGCACTGTCGGGAGCAGTGGAGGTGGTGTGGCGGTACACGAGAGTTGTGCGTCATCACGTATCCAGTTCCGATGACAGAGGGATGATACAGAGGATGGTTGAAACGAGTGGCAGGGTGCGCAATGGAGATCGCGACGATGAACGCGTATGCCCACCAGAGAATACTGGCCCGAATACCATTTCTCACACGGACTCCGCCATATCCACTGACCCGGTCGACCCAACTGGTGCTGCCGCTTTCCTTGCCAACCACGGCGATCCAGCGGGTGCGGACAATGGCGATCCCGTTACCAGGCTGCTGGATACTGCCATTGATGCTTTCGTGGAAGTGAATGATGAGGGCGTGGTGCTGGAGTGGAGCAGTCATGCGGAGGAGATGTTTGGATGGCAACGTGGTGAGGTATTGGGGCATCATGTTCAGGGCCTGATCGTGCCTGCCAGGTATAGGAGTGCCTATAATGACGAGATCTTGGCTGATGCGGCGAAGATGGCGGACCGCGGGCGTGGTGAAATCGCGGAGCGCCGCCTCGTCCTCCGGAAAAAGGACGGTACCGAGATCGAAGTATTGACGAGATCCTACGCCGCCAAGGATGGGGATGTAATCCGTATAGGCGGGTTCATAAGGGATATGTCTTCCTTGCGTGCGATGGAGGAGAGGCTGGCTGTTGCCCATCTTCGTGACCAGCTTACCGGTCTTCCGAATCGGGCCTACCTGACCTACCAGCTCAATTATGCGCTCGCAAGGAACAGTACCAGGGCGCACGGTGACCCGGAGGCCGGCATGTCGGTAGCTGTCGTGGTAATGGATATGGACGGCTTCACTGCGATCAATGATGCTTACGGTCAGGAGGTCGGTGA
Source organism: Actinomycetota bacterium (assembly GCA_023379675.1). Lineage (GTDB taxonomy): Bacteria > Actinomycetota > Acidimicrobiia > Acidimicrobiales > JAMCPL01 > JAMCPL01. Next base: position 11,294 of record JAMCPL010000006.1, read on the forward strand.
CGAGGTGCTCATTGCCGCCTCGAAGAGGCTTGCCACCATTGCAGGGAAGAATATTCTGTTGGGCAGGTTTGGTGCGGACGAGTTCGTTGCTTGCATCGAGCGGGCGGGAGCAATCCAAGCGGCGGAGGATTTTGCACTTAAGGCCATAGATGTGTTTGGTGAGCCTATCGCTACATCGATGGGGGATCTTTATGTGGGAGTGAGCGTGGGTATCGGCACAGCCACCTTGGACACCCTTTTTGGCTCTTCGCGGAACAGTACAACCGTCACCACCGGCAAGCCGGGGGCGTATGGGTCTTTGGGGGAAGGCGAGGATGCCGGTGGTACCGGTAGAGATCATGTGGTGGATGCGAGTCTGCTTTTTTCATCCGCAGATGCGGCAGTGCAGAATGCGAAGAAGTCGAGTTTGAAATCGTACGTTGTCTTCGGCGAGGAGATGCGCAAAGAGGTCGTGGAACGCATGGATACCCAGATGGCGCTTCACCGGGCTATCGGGATGGAGGAGTTGAGGCTCTTCTACCAGCCAGTGGTAGATGCAAGGGGACGGAAAGTGGTAGGAGTGGAGGCACTCATCCGCTGGGAACATCCAGTAAAGGGCATGGTCTCACCGGACAGGTTCATCCCGGTGGCGGAGGAGAGCGGCCTCATCATTCCTATTGGCAAGTGGGTCTTGGAAAAGGCGTGTGAGAGCTTTGCACTTTGGGACAGCCCGCCTTGGCGGTGGAGTGGGGGATGCCAGGCCGTGAGCGTCAATCTGTCGGCACGGCAGATCAATTCCAATGGGTTGATAGACGTCATCGAGGAGATACTGGACAGCTCCGGAGTCGCCCCTGGAAGAGTTACTCTTGAGATAACGGAGAGCGCCCTTATGCAAGATGCAGACGCGGCGCTCAGCGTGATGCAAGCGCTTAAGTCTCTGGGAGTTACGCTGTCGATAGACGACTTCGGCACCGGTTACTCGTCCCTCGCTTACCTGCAGAGATTCCCGCTTGATGTGCTCAAGATTGACAAGTCGTTCATAGACGATCTGGGCGTCAAGGATGAATCCACCTATCTTGTCAAGGCCATTATCGATATGGCGTGTGCCTTGAAGCTCGAAGTGGTCGCAGAAGGTGTCGAGACGGATATGCAGCTCGAGATGTTGCAGGGCCTTGGCTGCGATTTGATCCAGGGATTCCTTTTCTCGAAGCCGATGCCCACAGAGCGCCTTGTGGAGGAGTTCAGCCTACCGACTGCAGCGTCATCGGTTGCTGCAGCCATCTGAGACTGCCTTTTGATGGTTGGTCGGTTGGCGCATTTCCGGTGGCGCATCGAGCTAACGATGCGTGGCATCTTTAGCTTTACTTCAGTAGAGCGGTTGGTTGACATGCGACATGCGCTATGATCGTACCAGATGGATGACCAGTTGGACATATTCAAGGCATATGATGTGAGGGGCTTGGTCCCGGACGAGTTGGATGAGCGTAAAGCGAGAGCCATCGGGTGGTCTTTTGCCAGGCTCTGTATGAGCACTGGTGGCGTGGGGCCAGATGCGGCCTTCACCACTCCGGCGCAACCGCTGTCACCGGCAGATGCAGTGATGGAAGATTCACAATTTTCTCGATCCCTGGTGGTTGCGCGCGACATGCGACAATCAGGAGATGGCCTCGCATCGCAATTTACGGCGGGAGCGATGGCCGCCGGTATGAATGTTGTGGACATAGGCATGGCTTCCACTGACATGCTTTATTTTGTTTCTGGGCATCTCGACATGCCTGCAGCCATGTTTACCGCATCTCATAATCCCGCTGCCTACAATGGGATAAAGTTGTGCTACCGGGGTGCGAGGCCGGTCGGGCAGGAAACAGGGCTGGCGCTGGTCAAAGAGATGGCGCAAGAGGCGCTGGCACACGGGTCGGACGGTGGCGAGGGGACGGCGGACACGCATCTGGAAAGAATCGACATGATGGCGGAATATGTCGATCATGTACTGTCGTTTGTAGATGTAGGTACGCTGCGAGAGCTTGTGGTGGTAGTGGATGTTGCAAATGGAATGGGGGGCATGGTGGTCCCGGAGGTGTTCTCCAAGCTTCCCTTGAAGCTGCACATGCTCTATCCGGAGTTGGATGGCAGCTTTCCCAATCATCCGGCGGATCCCATCCAGGAGGAGAATCTGGCTGATCTCAAAAGGGCGGTGCTCGATATGAATGCCGACATCGGTCTGGCTTTTGACGGTGATGCCGATAGGGTATTCCTGGTGGACGAGAAGGCGCAGCCTGTATCAGGCTCCGTCACTACGGCGCTTGTGGCAACCCGTATGCTTTCGAAGTTTCCCGGATCCACGATCCTCTACAACATCATCTGTTCAAAAGCGGTTCCCGAAACGATTACTGCTATGGGTGGCATGCCTGTACGCACCAGGGTAGGCCATTCGTTCATCAAGAAAGTGATGGCTGAGACAGGGGCGGTCTTTGGCGGCGAGCATTCCGGTCATTACTACTTTCGTGACAACTACAGGGCCGATTCAGGATTGATTGCCGCTCTGGTCATCTTGGAACTCATGTCGGCGTCGTCCTCATCACTTTCAGAGTTGCTGGAGCCTTTCAGACGATACAAGTCGTCAGGCGAGATCAATACAAAGGTGGACAATCCTGCCGGAGTGGTGGCTGCCGTTGCCGCTAGGCTCTCAGATTCAGGTGTACAGTGCGATCTGACAGATGGGCTTACAGTGGATTACGGTGGGTGGTGGTTCAATCTGAGACCGTCCAATACTGAGCCGTTGCTCAGGCTCAATGTGGAAACGTCAGGTGAGCTGGAAATCGACACCTGCGTCGATACGGTAAAGCATCTGATCGAGGAGGTCAGCTAAGGATCATGGCTTTGGACAAGCTTTTAGTGGAAGTGCTCGCTTGCCCGCAGGACAAGGGTTCGCTCCTGTATTTCGAGAGCGAGGATATATTGTACAACCCGCGCCGCAAGCGAGTGTACGAGATCCGCGATGGCATACCAGTTATGCTGGTAGACGAATCACGTCAGGTGGATGACGGAGAGCATGATCGCCTCATGGCCAAGGCTGCCGGTGGTGAAGCGGTGGAGACCCTTGCTGGTGCCGGCTGAACCGGTTGTATGCCTTGGCATGAGCATGATTGAGTATGATTGACTCTCTGGGTATGAGCGGTGTGGCCTTGCGGCTGCCCGAGCAGATGGCGGCAGCTCTCAATGGTACGTTGTCCGCGGACTTTGACATACTTCCTCGTGTTCCGGGCATATCAAATGTTTGCGTGGCCGGAATGGGCGGTAGCGGGATAGCCGGGGATCTTCTTGGCTCCCTCGTTGCAGATGAGTGCCCAGTTCCTGTCTCGGTGATCAAGTCGTATAGGCTGCCTCGATATGTGGATGAGTATACTTTTCTGATGGTGGTGTCGTTCTCGGGTAATACGGAAGAGACCTTGGAGGTGATGCATGCAGGCCATGAGGCAGGAGCTAAGATGCTGGCTGTTTCCACAGGAGGCATGGTCTCCAAGCTGGCCTTGCAGTGGGGTGTCCCGTGGGTGGAGGTGGACTCCGATATACCTCAGCCCAGAGCGGCGATAGGGGCCCTGTCCGTCCCACTGGTTGTGGCGCTGGAGCGCGTCGGGATCGTTCAAGGCGCTGTAGACAAGTTGCGGGGTGCCATTGCTCATCTGGAGCGCAGGCGGGAGCAGTTTCTTTCCGATCCTGCGCCTGTAGAGGCCATTGCAGGAAAACTTCTGGGGCACATACCGCTTATCTGGGGTTCCGACGGGTTAGCTTCTGCCGCAGCCGTCCGGTTGCGGTCGCAGCTGAACGAGAATGCCAAGGTAATGGCTATTTCCTCGGTTGTCCCGGAGCTATGTCACAACGAACTTGCTGGATGGGGTCAGCTTGGTGACATAACTCGCCAGCTTGTCACCGTGGTCGCGCTCAGGCATGCAGGTGAACATGAGCAGGTGAAGAGGCGATTCGAGTTTCTGAGGGATGTCGTTTCGGAGTCGGTGAGTGATATTGTGGAGTTGTGGGCAGGAGGAGACACAGACGTGTCCAGGCTGTTCGATCTGATCTTTGCCGGTGATATGGTTTCACTGGCAGTGGCTCGTTTGGAGCAGATCGATCCAGGGCCTGTCCCTATCCTTGACCAGATGAAGGCGTTTACCCAGGCGTCGCCGGATAGGCTGTCCTGACGGAAGTGTCGGAAGTGTCGGAAGTGTCGGTTGTGCATGTGGTGCCCCTACCGGCTTGGGCTCTGTGTGTATTGAATTGAGAAGATAAGGTAAGGAGTAGCAATGACTGAAGAATATGACGTAAAAGACCTGTCCTTGGCCAGGCTGGGCAAGCAGCGCATAGAGTGGGCCGATGCCAATATGCCGGTACTGGCTTCCATCAGGCAACGATTCGCCGTTGTTCGCCCGCTGGAGGGAGCCAGAGTGGCGGCCTGCTTGCACATCACCACCGAGACCGCCAACCTCCTTAGAACGCTCTCGGCCGGTGGCGCCGAAGTGGTGGCTTGTGCATCTAACCCGCTCTCCACCCAGGATGATGTTGCGGCATCACTCGTGCAGGACTATGGCATAGCTGTATACGCCGTAAGAGGGGAGGACGAGGCGCTCTATTACAAGCATATCGATGCTTGCATCGATACCCGCCCAACGCTGACCATGGATGACGGTTGTGACCTAGTTTCGAGGTTGCATCGGGAGAGGCCGGAATTGGCGGCAGGAGTGACAGCCGGAACCGAGGAAACCACTACCGGCGTGATCAGGCTGCGAGCCATGGAGTCAGCGGGGGCGCTTCGTTACCCGATTATTGCGGTGAATGACGCTTACACGAAGCATCTGTTTGATAACCGCTACGGGACCGGGCAGTCCACTCTGGACGGCATCATCCGGGCTACCAACGTCCTACTGGCAGGCAAGAAAATTGTGGTGGCCGGCTATGGAAACTGCGGCAGGGGAGTGGCCAGTCGCTCCAAAGGTATGGGGGCGCAGGTGATCGTGTGCGAGGTCGATCCGCTACGGTCATTGGAGGCCGTGATGGATGGATTCAGGGTCGAAACCATGGAGCAGGCGGCACGAGAAGGAGATATCTTCATTACGGTTACCGGTGATCGGGACGTATTACGTGAAGAGCACTTTGCCGTTATGGCAGACGGTGCGATACTGGCCAATTCCGGTCACTTTGACATCGAGATTGATCTCAAGGCACTGGCCAAGATGGCGGGTGGCAATAGGAGAGAGGTACGACCCGGTGTGGAGGAGTTCCAGCTGGAAGGCTTTTCGGGTACTGGCACCGGCACCGGATTGGCTGGCCATTCTGATGCAGGTGGTGAGATGGATACCACGGGTACGAAGCGGATATACGTGATAGCGGAGGGTCGTCTAGTGAATCTGGGCGCTGCTGAGGGCCATCCTGCAGCTGTTATGGATATGAGCTTTGCAAATCAGGCTCTTTGCAGCGAGTGGGCGCTGTCCCCGGAAGTTCACCTCGAGCGCAAGGTTCATCCTGTGCCTACTCATATCGACGAGCAGGTGGCACGGTTGAAGCTTGACTCGCTCGGCGTAGAGATCGACACTCTTACCAACGCACAGATCGAGTATTTGCGCTCCTGGAACATTGGTACATGAAGGTGGTACATGTTGGTAGGTATGTTTTCCTGGTATTCTGGTCATGCCCGTGAATCGATGATGGTTCGGTACTCCCTGGAGATCATGTGATCAACGTACTGGATCGGGTCCTTCGGGCTGGTGAGGGCAAGAAGGTCAAGCGTCTTGCTGAGCTGGTCGGCTATGTCAACGAACTCGAGCCAGAGATGGAGGCGTTGTCCGATGAGGAATTGTCCGGGAAAACGGTGGAGTTTCGGGAGCGCCTATCCAATGGTGAGTCGCTCGACGACCTTCTTATCGAGGCTTACGCGGTTGTTCGTGAGGCTGCATGGAGGGTGCTGGGCCAGCGTCACTTCGACGTCCAGATCATGGGCGGGATGGCCCTTCATTTTGGCTGGATAGCCGAGATGAAGACTGGAGAGGGAAAGACACTCGCCTCCACTCCTCCGGCGTACCTGAACGCGCTGGCCGGCAAGGGTGTGCATGTGGTTACTGTTAATGACTACCTTGCCAGGCGTGACTCCGAGTGGATGGGTCAGCTCTATAATTTTCTCGGCTTGAGTGTAGGGAGGGTCTCTCCCGATGCACAGGATTTTGATGACAAGAAGTCCGCGTATGGGTGTGACATCACTTATGGTACCAATACCGAACTCGGGTTCGATTACTTGCGTGACAATATGGCCAGGTCGCGAGAGACCATGGTGCAGCGGGGCTTTGCTTATGCAATCGTCGACGAAGTGGATTCCATTCTCATTGACGAGGCTCGAACGCCGCTCATCATATCGGGACCCGCCATGGACTCCGCTCAGCTCTATTACCAGTTTGCGAACCTTGCCCGGACATTGAAAGCGGACATCGATTATGAAGTTGACGAGGAGAAGCGCATTGTCGTGCCGACGGAGTCGGGCATCGAGAAGGTCGAGAAACAGGTCGGACTCGACAACCTTTACGATTCCATCGCAGTCAACTACGTGCATCATCTTACCCAGGCACTGCGCGCCAAGGAACTCTATCATAGGGATAAGGATTACCTTGTAGCGGATGGGGAGGTGAAGATCGTCGACGAGTTCACCGGCAGGGTACTCGAAGGGAGACGCTGGTCGGATGGGCTCCATCAGGCCGTGGAGGCAAAGGAACGGGTGAGGATCAAGGAGGAGAATCATACCTGGGCCACAGTCACCCTGCAGAACTACTTCCGTATGTACGAGAAACTTGCAGGGATGACCGGTACGGCATCGAGTGAGGCCGCGGAGTTTGCGAATACCTACGGGATGCAGGTTGTATCCATCCCCACCAATGAGCCCATGGTACGGGTTGACCAGCCCGACATCATCTACAAGACCGAGGATGCCAAGTTTGCCGCCGTTGCCGACGACATAGCCATCCGGCACGAGAAGGGACAGCCCGTGCTGGTGGGCACCGCTTCGGTTGCCAAGTCCGAGAAGCTTGCGAGAGTGTTGGAAAGCCGCGGGATCCCCCACCAGGTACTCAACGCAAAGCATCATGCCAGAGAGGCGGACATAGTGGTGCAGGCCGGGCGTCTCGCAAGCGTGACCGTAGCGACCAACATGGCCGGTCGTGGGGTCGACATCCTATTGGGCGGTAATCCCGAAGGACTGGCTGCCCGTGAGGTCGCGGCACGGGGGATAAGCGTCGACAGTGACGAGTACGGTGCACTTTATGATGAATATCTGAAGAAATACAAGCAGGCATGCACTGCCGAGGGCGACATCGTACGCCAGGCCGGCGGGTTGTACGTGCTTGGCAGTGAGCGCCATGAGAGCCGCAGGATCGACGATCAGTTGCGTGGACGATCCGGCCGGCAAGGTGATCCGGGAGAGAGCCGTTTCTACTTGTCGCTCGAGGACGATCTGATGCGACTTTTTGCCACTGGAGCCATGCAGTGGGTGATGGAACGTGCGTTGCCGGAGGATGTGCCTATAGAGGCGAGGATGGTGACGAAAGCCATAGAGAAGGCACAGCGTAACGTAGAGCAGCGCAATGCCGAGATCCGCAAGGATGTACTCAAATACGACGAGGTGCTGAACGAGCAACGCAAAGTGATATATGCCAGGCGTATACAGGTGATCGACAACGAAGATCTGAAGGAGTTCACCAGGGGCCTGCTGGAGGATACCGTCCTGGCCCTTGTGGAGAGGTACTGCCCGGGGGATTTCCAGGAGGAATGGGACACAGAGGGTCTGGTAGCCGAACTCGGCCAGTACTATCCTACGGAGTTCCATCCCGACGATCTGGCCGCCGCCAGGCATAGTACGCACTTGGCCGAAAGTCTTGTAGCTGAAGCTCTCCAGTATTACGAATCGCGTGACAATATATTTCCAGGTGGCGCTGATGATTCAAGGTCTGTGGAGCGGGAAGTCATGCTGCAGATGATCGACCAGCACTGGAAAGATCATCTCATGGAGATGGATTACCTGAGAGAGGGGATCAATCTCCGAGCGATGGGGCAGTTGGACCCGCTGGTAGCCTGGCAGGCTGACGGCTACGAGATGTTCGGGCAGATGATGGACCGGATCAACGACGACTACCTGCGCTACGTGCTGCACGTGGATGCCGTGGAAGGCATGGAGGAGGAGCCGGACCTGGCCCAGGTGAGCTACCAGGCGGCAGGCGGGCCGGCCCAGGAACTCGATTCGCTGTCACAATCGCTCGCATACGTGAACCAGGGGATGCTTGCCGCGAATATCACTGCGCCTTTTGCAGGTGCATTGGACCAGCAGCCGGCTCGGGTGGGAGGAGACGTGGAGGGAGGCCTATGGGTGGATGGTGGGGCAGGGACGGGGTTGACCCGCGGTGTAGTTGCCGGCGGTGGGGGAATGCCGGGAGGTGCTCATGGCAGGACGGACGGATCCGGTGAAGGCAGTCCTTCCGGCAGAGATGGCAGGGGAGGCGGTGGCGGGAAGGATGCTAAGACCAAGCTGGGCCGGAACGACCCCTGCTGGTGCGGGAGCAACAAGAAGTACAAGTTCTGCCACGGGGCCGGATGATGGCAGGTTGTGCGGCGGCAGGTTGCAACAATGAATCCAGCTGAAGCGAGCGCAGCTCTTTCTAGCTTGGCGGCCAGGCTGGGTGAGGCTGAAGTATACATGGGTCTGGACAAGTTGCGTGCCCGGAAGGAAGAGCTGGACAGGGCGGTATGCGATGCCCACCTGTGGGATGACCCCGATCATGCAAAAATGGTCACCAGCGACCTCGCCGGAGTGGAGGACGATATAGCGATCCTGGATGATCTACGCAGGAGGCTGGATGACTCGGAGACATTACTTGCACTGGTCCGGGAAGCTGGTGACGATTGGATGGATCCGGAATTGCCTGCCGCGTGTGAGGACCTCGATCGTCGGTTGGCCGAGTTGGAGATACGCTCCCTGCTCTCGGGTGAGCACGATGCACTGGATGCTGTCGTAGAGCTTCATGCTGGGGCGGGCGGAACAGATGCTCAGGACTGGTGCGAGATACTCATGAGAATATATATCCGGTGGGCTGAACGTAACGGTTTCGGGGTGGAGGTGGACGAGGTGACCGAGGGGCAGGAGGCCGGGCTTCTCTCGGCCACTTTCATCATAAAGGGACGCTATGCATACGGGATGCTCTCTGCAGAGAGGGGCGTGCACAGGCTGGTTAGGATCTCTCCATTCGATTCGCAGCACCGGAGGCACACCAGCTTTGCTTCCCTCGACGTAGTGCCTTTCCTGGAGGACATCCCGGAGGTGGAAATTGACGAGAAAGAGTTGCGGGTGGATACATACCGATCGGCCGGCGCAGGCGGGCAGCATGTCAACAAGACGGATTCCGCTGTCAGGCTGACTCACCTGCCCACTGGCCTGGTTGTGACCTGCCAGAACCAGCGCAGCCAGCATCAGAACAAGGCGCGTGCCCTGCAGATCCTCGCAGCCCGGTTGGCAGAACGCATCCGTGAACAACGCCGCCGGGAGATGGATTCTCTGGCCGGTCCGAAAGAGGAGGTTGCCTGGGGCAGCCAGATACGGTCGTATACGCTGGCTCCATTCCAGCTTGTCAAGGATCACCGGACACAGGAGGAGACCGGCAATGTCGAAGCTGTTCTGGATGGGGACATATCCAGGTTCATAGAGGCCGAGTTGAGGCGCCGGCGATCTACCGCATCCGCTTGACCGGCTCAGTCGTTTCGCTAGCGGCGCTCGATTCCTGCTTGGCAGCTGGGTGCAGGTGCTTAGATGGTGATGCTGGGTTCAATCGCCTCACGAGCGGTGCCCAGTCCTCGCTGGTCGGCGCCATGGTGCTGCGACCCGCTGAGGGATTCCGGGTGAGGCATCCCGGAGATGAGTCCGAGGATGGAAATAATTATATGCCGCCTATCCATGCACTGCCGTTGCGGGGCTGGTATACTTTCAACCGTTGCCCGGATGTAGCCTTAACCAGCTGGTGGATGGCTAGCGTCAGGGCTGACGTGAGAGCTATGCAATCATTGGAGCCGATGGGGCTGCCAATGGCATGGCGGTGTAAATAAATCAATTATGATTACCCTCGAAAACGTTACAAAGGTTTACAAGACCGGCACGGTAGCAGTAAAGGATCTCACCTTTGAAATCACAAAAGGCGAGTTTGTATTTATTGTGGGTGCTTCCGGTGCGGGCAAGAGCACCTTGATGTCGTTGATACTGCGGGAAGAGTTGCCAGATAAGGGGAGGATCTGGGTCGCAGGCAGGGATCTCGCCCGGTTGCCACATTGGCGGGTGCCATACTTGCGCCGCAACATAGGCTGCGTGTTCCAGGACTTCAGGTTGCTGTCCAATAAGACCGTCTTCGAGAATGTGGCCTTTGCGCTTCAGGTTATAGGCAGGCCGCGCCATCAGATCGAGAGGCAGGTACCCCAGGTACTAGAGCTGGTAGGCCTCGGGAACAAGATGCGGGATCTACCCGAAGAGCTGTCAGGCGGGGAACAGCAGCGGGTGGCGATCGCCCGGGCGTTCGTGAACAGGCCACTCATTTTGATTGCCGACGAGCCGACGGGCAACCTGGATCCCACTACCAGTAAAGGCATCGTGCAGTTGCTGGACCGGGTCAACAAGACCGGCACCACCGTAGTGGTGGCAACTCATGACGCGAGCATAGTGAATACCATGAGGAAGAGGGTTCTGGAGCTCGATAATGGCGAGGTGGTGCGTGATCAGTCGAGAGGAGTCTACGATGTAGAGCTCGATGATTCCTCAGCGCAACCGGTGGGCGCCCGGTCGAAGGGTAGGCGAGGGACGGTACTCCGTTGAGGCCGCACAGAACTGGGAATGCCAGCGCTACCCGATGTCGAATGGTAGGCGAGGGACGGTACTCCGTTGAGGCGCCATGCCGCATCAGATGAGGTTGCGAAGGATGCCCGCGCCGGTGGAGGCATCGATGGCGTACGGGATGTTGCCGAGGATTAGCGCCAGGCCGGTGCGCAGCATGATTGGAAGGGAAGGGAGCGTAGCTGTCAGGAGGAGTATGTGGCTGTACCTATGAACTTTGTGGCACGGGAAGCGGGCAGCAACCTCTGGCGGAATCGCTTGATGACTGTGGCTGCGATATTGACCGTGGCCGTTTCACTTTCGCTGGTAGGGGCGGCGCTCTTCCTGCGCCAGGGTGTATCGAACGCCACTACCGAGTGGCAGCATGGAGTCAGCGTGATTGTATGGTTCCATCCGAGTTCCTCAATTACGGAGCAGCGTGCGGTCGGTGACGAGCTTGCCCAGCTCTCTTATGTGAAGTCGTGCGCCTACAGGACCCAGACCGATAACTACAACCAGGGTAAGAAGTACCTGAACGGCTTGCTGGGGTCAGCCAGCAGTGCAGTCACGCCGGCTGTCACGCCGGCATCAGATAATTGTGTCCTGAAAAATCCGGATGAAGCTGGAGCCATCGCAGCCGCTTTCCGCAACCAGCCGGGCGTTCGCAATGTCAGCTATCCCAGCCAGGCCATACACAACATGGAGAATGTTACCCGTACTGTCCAGCTTGCCTTCCTTATAGTTGCGCTTGTCCTGCTGGCCTCTGCGTCGGCGCTTATCGTCAATACGATAAGGCTGGCCATCTTCTCGCGCCGCAAGGAGGTGTCGGTGATGAAGCTCGTAGGAGCCACCAACTGGTTCATCCGGATACCTTTTATGCTGGAGGGCCTAGTGCAAGGGGTAGCGGGAGCGGTAGTGGCGGGCTTGGTCGTGTTGGGACTCGACTGGAGGCTGAACGCCGCCAGTGCCGGGCACTTCACAAGCACCCTTTACAAGATGAGGCTGACGGGGGGAGAGGTGGTCTTGATAATCGTCGCCGTCGGTATCGTCGGGCTGCTGGTCGGGACATTGGGGTCTGCATTTGCAATAAGGCGATTCCTGGATACCTGAAGTTGCTGTATGCAGTTGACCAGTTTGCACCGGCAATCCACGAAACATCCTCGAAACATTCTCTTCATGTGAAGGTAACCTGACGGCAATTCCTAGATGCATATCCGCTGGACCTCTTGCTGTCCGGTTGTGCATGATGGAGCAATCTGCCGGCTGTGCCGTACGCTTGAAAAGTCTTGTGACGATAGCTACAAGGTCGTTATCCGTTCCAGAGAGGTTCAGCCTGCTTTGAGTTGACAGTTACCTGAGGGCCACCCAGTGGCCATGAGCACGCAGTGCGTGCGTGGCGAGGCATCTCGTGCTATGTACTCGTCGGAGAGCTCGGTTTGACTTTGTGCAGGTGCGAGATGAAATGGGAGATCGCCGCTCCATGCGTTACCAGCACCACTATGACCATGATGATGATTGCCACTAGGATGATCAGCGCCATGCAGCCGCCGGCCAGAGCCCTACGCTGTTGCACTCGCTCCTCGTGTCTGAAAATTGCACGCATAAGACCCATGATTAGATGATAGTGCAAGCAGGAGCGTGGATGCCGGTGTATCGAGCTGGCAAAGCATTATCGACATGAGCGGAGATCACGTACCTGGCTAGGATAAAGCAGTAGTATTGCTGAGATGCCCGCCCGCTTCAAACTTGCTCGCCGTCACCGACAGGCTGCCTTTCCGTCAGATCGGTTCAGGTCCGGGTGGCCGCGTATACGGTTCGATCGTGATGAGTTGGCTTTCGGTTTGAAGAGTGCAATCGTGCCATGGCTGGCGACGAGGATGATCGTTATTCCAGTCATATTCATGGTCCGCGAGATCGCAACAAAGGGGCATTTGCCGCTTGCCATGGCCGATGTTGCCAAGGAAGGGCTTTTCAGTTGGGATGCCGGATGGTATGAGCTCATAGCCGCTCATGGCTACGGAGCGGCGGGACATTCGGCATTGCGATTCTTTCCCCTTGTCCCACTCCTGGCAAGAGGGGTCAGCTATTTGCCGCTCATGAGTGTGCGCGTTTCCCTGCTGGCTGTTTCCAACCTGTCCGCCCTGCTCGGATTGGCACTTATGGTCATCTTGGTAAAGCAGGAGACTAGGGACAGTGCAACGGCCGTCCGGAGTGCATGGCTGATGTCGCTTGCCCCGGCCGCCTTCACTTATGTGATGGGGTATGCGGAGGCTACACTGCTTGTTCTCACTGTGGCTACTTTTATCATGCTGAGGAACCAGAGATGGTGGTGGGCGATGGTCTTCGGGATCCTGGCGGGGCTCACCAGGCCGATCGGCATCCTGCTTGCGATACCGGCCATCATAGAGGGACTGCATGAGTTTCGGCAGGCGGCTTTTCGTGAACGGCTTGGCAGGTTGGCGGCGGTGGGTGGAGGACCACTTGGCGTACTGTCCTATCTCGCATTTCTGGGGTTTTACTATCACCGCCCGCTGGCGCCAATTACCATAGAGCGGCGGCATCGGGGAGGGTTCACTGATCCGCTGGTCACGCTATACCATGAAGCGACACTGCTGGCAGGCGGGCATCATCTGGAAGAGGCGTTGCACCTGCCATGGGCGCTGATTGCCATTGCGCTGGTGGCTGTCGCTTTCTGGAAATTGCCTGCATGCTACGGAGCGTTTGGCGCAGCTGTCGTGCTGGTGGCACTCTCCGGGCAGAACATAGATTCCTTTGAACGTTATGCTATGTCGGCCTTTCCGCTGGTCATCGCCGGTGCGATGGTTACCTCTGGCCCGAAGATGGAGAGGTACGTACTGGCTATGCTTACCGCCAGCCTCGTGGCGTATTCGACGCTTGGTTTCCTGCATCTTTACGTACCATGATGAGTCAGGTCGTTCAGGCTTAGTGCTTTCTTGGCACATGGCATCCTGGCTTCGGTCCTCCTGCGTGACGCTGGTGCCTGTGGCTACCATCTGTGGCTGGTGGGCTGGTGGGCTGGTGATATAGCGTGTTGAACATGGGATCACTGTCCGTACTGGAGATAGAGCGGGATGGGCACACGGCAATCCTGTGGCTGAACAGGCCGGAGGCGAGGAATGCTATGGCTCCGGAATTCTTCGAAGAGTTGCCGCTTGCGATGGAGGAGCTTTCCTCTGACAGGGATGTCAGGGTGGTGATAGTGGCCGCCAGGGGCGAGCATTTCAGTGTGGGGTTGGATCTCAAGGTGGCGATGTCTGGGGAGATGTCTGGCGGGCCGGTAGGCGTCAAGGGCACATCAATGGCTGCCCGTGCAGCTTCGACCAGGGAGACGGTTTTACGTCTGCAGGCAGCGATTACCAGTGTGGCGCACTGCCCCAAGCCGGTCATAGCTGTCATCCATGGCTATTGTATTGGTGGGGGTCTCGATCTTGCCTGTGCATGCGATATCCGTATCGCCAGCGAAGACATTATTATTTCGTTACGAGAGACTCGCATGGCAATGGTGGCGGATCTGGGCAGCCTCCAGCGTCTCCCGTACATAATAGGCAAGGGACATCTGGCGGAGATGGCATTTACCGGAGAGGACATGCCGGCAGCGCGAGCAAGGGAGATCGGGCTGGTGAATGATGTATTTCCCGATGCCGGTGAGGCAATGGCGCATGGCCGGAGGCTGGCCGCCAGGATAGCCGCCAACCCGCCATTGGCCGTGCAGGGTGCAAAGGCGGTGATCTCCAGGCGCGAAACCGGCGAGGTGGCGGAAGGTCTTGACTATACAGCCACCTGGAATGCTGGGTTCCTGGCCTCAGACGATTTAGTGGAAGCCATAGCGGCCTTTATCGAAAAGCGCGATCCTCACTTTACCGGTACCTGACCTGTATCTTTACACGATGTCGCGGATATTGCTGCCGTGCCATTGCCGCCTGCTCACAGTACCGAAACCGTTGCTATTTGAGAGTTGGCCGTGGCGGCGACTGGACACCGAGCTATTGCCGCATGTTCCCAGTACCGCCGCCGTTGCTATCACTGGCGAACCTGGTTGCCATTACTACTTCTGTTCCCATGACCGCTACCGTTGCAGTTCTCCTTTTCGAGACTGCCGGCGGCACCGTTCCCGTGGTCGCACACCAGGCTCAGGGATTGCCTTACTGCAGTAGGCACGGGACATGCCTCCTTGGAGATCACGATCCGATCCCATCGTGCCGTGATGCCTGCTGTATCGTGCATCCGTTCGATGTCGCGCACCTGTGACGGCTCGACAAAGGCTACTACTGTACCGGATGCTCCTGCCCTGGCTGTACGTCCGGAACGGTGCAGGTAGTCCTTGTGGGTGTTGGGCGGGTCAAAGTGTACTACTAGGCTGACATCGTCCACATGTATACCTCGTGCTGCGACATCAGTTGCCACGAGGACGCGTGGCCGGCCTGCAGCGAAACTCGACAGTGCGCGCTGGCGCTGGTTCTGGCTGAGATTGCCGTGGATGGAGGTGGAGTCCACCCCCGCACGGGTAAGCTGCTTGGCCAGTCTATCTGCTCCGTGTTTTGTCCGTACGAAGAACAGGGTCCGCTCCGGGCGTGCAGCGATTTCAGCTGCCAGAGTGACTTTGTCCTGTGCGGGCAGGACGAGCGCGCAGTGTTCTGCTGCCTCTACGGCTGAGTTGGCGGTCGCGACAGCGTGTATGGCAGGGTCAGAAAGGTAGGTGCGCATGAGCCGCTCCACATCTCGGTCCAGAGTGGCGGAGAAGAACATCCGCTGTCCTATCGCCGGCGTAGCATCCAGTATCCGCGTAACTGCCGGAAGGAAGCCAAGGTCGGCCATGTGGTCAGCCTCGTCGAGCACTGTGATTTCCACGGAATCAATCCTGCAGGCACGGCGTTCGAGTAGGTCAATGAGCCGGCCTGGCGTGGCGACGACTATGTCCGTTCCTCTCCGTAGACGGTCTATCTGCCTACCTATTGGCGCACCGCCGTATACCGTGGTCACCCGGATGCCAACCTCGCTACCGAGTGGAGCGAGCACATCAGCCACCTGCTGCGCCAGTTCGCGGGTGGGAACAAGGACCAGGCCACGCGGTGTTCTTGCTTTCACTTCTCCAGCAGCGGCTAGGCGGGCAATCATCGGAAGGCCGAAGGCGAGGGTCTTGCCCGATCCGGTCTGTGCGCGGCCCAACACATCCCGACCAGAGAGGGCGTCCGGCAAGGCACTTGCCTGGATTGCGAAAGGCGCATGGATACCGCTCCTGGCAAGCGCTGAAACGAGAGATGCGGTAAGTCCGCACTCGGCGAAGGTGGTTACGATCGGTGCTGTTGCGTCCAGTGCGTTGTCCAGGGAGTGTTCCAGGGAACTGCCCAAATGGTTTTCCCGAGCCACCGTTCCTTTATCTTGGTGTTTTACGGTGCTGTGGCGATCGGCGAACTGCCTTCCGGTATTGCCCGCCGTCCTGCTCGCACCTGACACTGCACCTGCAAATGCCGGCTTGGAGCTATTGCGCCTGCCGGGCCGCCTGCCACTGGTACTGCCTGCTGCTCCTGACCCTGCACCTGCACCTGACCCTGACCCTGCACCTGCACCTGCACCTGCAAATGCCGGCTTGGAGCTATTGCGCCTGCCGGGCCGCCTGCCACTGGTACTGCCTGCTGCTCCTGACCCTGCTCCTGACCCTGCACCTGCACCTGCAAATGCCGGCTTGGAGCTATTGCGCCTGCCGGGCCGCTGCCTGCTAGGGCTAGCGCCTAGTCCACCGTCTCCGAAAGTAGGTGTCGAGGAGCGGCGATTGGCGGACCGCTGGGATTTATTACGAAAGGACGCGCGCCCGCGCCCTGCAGTGTCTGGCATGGTATTACTCCATAGTAGTTCGTTGGCCACATCGTGCTGGAGATGTTTACGGGTGGCCAGATCCCACAGGTATGGGATCGCCAGGTAACGAAAGAACTACTTGCACAAGCGACCGCGTGGGCCACTCGCCCACTGAGCGATGGCAACGATTGCCATCAATGTAACTAGTGTATCATATAGCAGTGGCTGGTGCAGTGCAGGCTCTGGGATATTCACTGGGATGAACTAAACGTTGCAGAGTGCCTGGTGGGGTGGGGTAGGATCGGATCGGCGGCAAGATCCATCTTGGACAGCCATGTGGGTCGGCAACCGAGAAACCGCGGGAGAGACATAGGATCGCTTGTGAATCCGCTCGGGTGAACACGGCCAGCTGTAGAATGCAGGTTGCGTATGAACTGGATGCATACAGTGTCCAGTATGTATTTCTGTACGATATCAAGTGAGGTGAGTGTGGATTTTGCTGTAGACAAGATGGGTATTGGTGTTGTGTTCGGAGGTCCTTCCGATGAGCACGATGTGTCTGTACTGACCGGTCTGCAGGCTCTTCATGAGTTGCATAGGGCCGCCCGGAAGGTGCTGGGCATTTACTGGTCGAAGTCAGGAGAGTTCTATCGTGTACCACCTGTGCTGGAGGCAATGGAGTTTCGGGTCGGAGTGCCCCGCGTGGCAGAGCCGCTGGTACTGGAGGTTGGACCGCGAGGAGGTTTTGCCCATCGTTCGAGGATGACCAGGAAACATATTCCAATGGATGTCATAGTCAATTGTTGTCATGGTGGTCCTGGCGAAGATGGGACGCTGCAGGCAATGTTCGAAATGGCTGGACTCAGTTTTACCGGCCAGGGTGTTGCCGGATCGGCACTGTCTATGGACAAGCTGGCGTTCCATGGCGTGGTTTCATCAGCAGGGATTCCCGTGCTTCCACGCGTATTGCTGCGTAGCGAATCAGAGAAATCCAGGTCAGATGACATTCCATTCGGTCCTCCTTATATAGTGAAACCCAGGTTCGGCGGATCGTCGATAGGGGTGGAGGTGGTTGCCGACCTTGCGACCGCACATGGACGCGCCAAGGTAAGCCCGTACCTGCAGCGTGGCGCCGTACTCGAGCCGTACAGGCCCGACCTCGCGGACCTGAACGTGGCGGTGCGATGTTTCCCGGCAATCGAGTTATCTGCCGTTGAGCGTCCTCTGAGGCAGAGCGATTCAGAGGAGATACTCAGCTACGAAGATAAGTATTCTGGACGGGAGGGCATGGCCAGCGCTCCACGAGAGCTACCGGCGAAAGTGGACGCAACCGTAATGGCAAATATTATCGACATATCGAGGTCGCTGGTGGATCTGGTTGCATTGCGCGGGGTTACGCGGGTGGATTTTCTCTGGAATGAAGATGAGCTTTACCTGAATGAGGTCAACTCGATTCCGGGGTCACTAGCCAGGTACCTCTGGATCGATCCTGAGAGAAGGTTTATCGAGCTTCTTGATGGCATGATCTCCGAAGCGCTGGCGGGCCCAGCAGTTATCTACAGTGCTTTCGGTGCGGACGGGTCCGTTCTCGAAAAAGCATCGGACATGGCATCCAAGCTCGCATAATCCGCCTCTGACTGGTCATGCCAGGGTACGCCGTTGGCGGCCGCGCAAGCGTCCCCGTTCGGCATGGCTGAGCGTGGCTTTGCGAAGCCGGATTGCATCAGGCGTGACTTCCACATACTCGTCCTCTTCGATGAATTCCAATGCTTGTTCCAGCGAGAGCTGGAGGTGTGGTGTCAACCGTTCGAACTCTTCAGCGGTCGACGAACGCATGTTGGTGAGCTTCTTCTCCTTGGTGGGATTGACGTCCATCTCGTCGGGACGGGAGTTCTCTCCCACGATCATCCCTTCGTATACTTCTTCGGCAGGGCCAGCGAAGAGCGTTCCTCGTTCTTGCAGCGACATCAAAGCATAGGTGGTTGTTGCTCCGCGCCGATCAGCCACCATCGAACCGTTTCGCCGGCTGCGCAGTTCTCCATGCCATGGTTCCCATCCGTCAAAGATATGATGGATGATGCCGGTTCCCCTCGTGCCGGTCAGGAACTCGGTGCGGAAACCAACCAGCCCGCGTGCAGGTATCCGGTATTCCATGCGCACCCAGCCGGTGCCGTGGTTTACCATCTCCAGCAATTTTCCTTTGCGCAATGCCAGCAACTGCGTTGCCACTCCCAAGTAGTCTTCGGGAATGTCTACGGTCAGGTGTTCCATGGGTTCATGGAGTTGGCCATCTATTTCTCTGGTAACGACCTGTGGCTTGCCTATGGTCAGTTCGAAACCTTCGCGACGCATAGTCTCCACTAGGACGGCAAGTTGTAATTCGCCGCGACCCTGTACCACCCATGTATCTGGGGACGATGCAGGTAGTACTCTTAGAGACACGTTTCCCACCAGTTCGTTATCGAGACGTCCCTTTACAAGGCGTGCAGTCAGCTTGTTACCACTGGTCCCCGCCAGAGGCGAGGTATTTATTCCAACGGTCATCGATAAGGTTGGCTCGTCTACTGCGATGACATCCAAGGGGTGTGGGTCGTTGAGGTCAGCCAGGGTTTCGCCTATGGAGATGTCGCTCATGCCTGCTACGGCGACAATCTCGCCAGGGCCGGCCTCGTCAATATCGATCCGGGTCAGCGCCTCGGTGCCGTATAACTCGGTGATCTTTGTCCGCTCGATACTGCCGTCGAGCCTGCACCAAGCCACCTCTTCGCCTTTGCGCAGGTGGCCGTTGTGGATGCGGCAGATAGCCAGCCTGCCCACGTACGGCGAGGCGTCAAGATTGGTTACGAGCGCTTGCAGAGCGTGGTCCGGCGTGAATGCTGGGGCAGGGATGTATTTCAGGATTGCCTCGAACAGGGGAACAAGGTCTCCTGATGGCTCAGCAGGGTTGCCGCTTGCCCATCCGGCGCGGGCACAGGCGTAGAGTATAGGAAAATCGATCTGGTCCACATCGGCATCGAGGTCCAGGAACAGCTCTTCTATATCATGTACTACGTCCGTGATGCGCGCGTCAGGGCGGTCCACCTTGTTGATTACCACGACTACCGGCAAACGTGCCTGAAGTACCTTCCGCAGGACAAACCTGGTCTGGGGAAGCGGACCTTCTGAGGCGTCCACCAGCAGCACCACGCCATCGACCATCGAAAGTCCTCGCTCCACCTCGCCTCCAAAGTCCGCATGTCCTGGAGTATCAACTACCGTGATCTTCACTCCTTTGTATCGGACAGAGGTATGCTTGGCGAGAATGGTGATACCTTTTTCACGTTCAAGATCATTGGAGTCGAGTATGCGATCTGCAACTTCGGCGCCTGCCCTGAAGGCTCCAGTCTGGCGTAGCATGGCATCGACCAGCGTGGTCTTTCCATGATCTACGTGAGCCACTATGGCTACATTGCGAAGGTCGCCGCGCCAAGCGGTGGTTTCCTGGCGATTAGGTGTATGGGATGGCGCAACGCGCGAAAGAGTCATGAAATAATCATGATAGCCGCGTTCGGGTCCCTGTATCTACTTGGAAATGCACTGGACTGGCATACGAGTTCGCGTACCGGGGAAATGAATGGACTTGGATACGTATTTTTGGCGACCTATGCGATACCGTGACGCGTTAGTTGCTGCCCACTTCGAAGGACCGTAGAAACGACATTATGATCAGCGCCACTGCACCGGGGCGCTCCAGATGGCAGGCATGCCCGGCGCCTGGTATGAGTGCCACTTGAGCATTGTCACCTATGAGCCGGGCCATCCTGCTTGCGGCATATGCATAGCGGCTGTCCAGCATCCCTGCTACGACAAGAACCGGCATCGCCAGCTCATGAAGGCGATCCCACAAGGGGTCGCAGGCAGCAGCGCCGCACATCCGTAGGCTGGATGCAAGCCCAGCGGGCGTGTTTCGCATGCGTCGATCAATCATCCTAGCGTGCTGTGGCACGGTGGCAAAGAGGGGCTGTTCCGTCCAATAATGCAGGAATGCTTCCAGATCCTTGCCTTCCTCCAGTTCCCTGGCCATGGCTTCGTCGGAAACACGGCGCCGATCTCTTGCAGTCCTGTCCTCTATCCCGCCGTTTGCGGAGACGAGTACCAGTCTTTCTATGGCATCAGGGTTGGATAGTGCCAGATGAAGGCAGATCCTGGCTCCCAGGGAATATCCTATGTATGTCCCTTTCCCGAAGCTGAGTCCGAGCATTTCAGCTGTGGCCCAAGGACCGGCAGAGATATCAGAGGAGTGGCCGTGCCCGGGGAGGTCTACCGTGTATATCTCGTTTGAGTCGCCAGCCAGATCCTGCAGGCATCCGGCGAAAGTGCCGAAGCACCTAGCGTTCTGGGTGAATCCATGCACGAGTAGTATCCTCATAATTGTACCTATTGTACCTGTATACCTATCGATGCAATACCTATCGATGCAATGCCGACGGCAACTTCCGAGATGATGAGAGCACCAGAGCTGATGATGCAGGATGGCAGGTATTCTGGCAGTCTGGACGCTACGGGAGTATGCTGAGCAGGCGATGGAGTCTAGGTGGTCATGAGTACGGAGGACGATGGAGGTGCAGGCGGCCTGCCTTTTCCGGAGGACGTACAGGCGACGTTCTGCGCAACGCTGGTGGATGAGTGGGTACGTGGAGGAGTGGTGCATGCCGTCGTTTGCCCCGGGTCACGCTCCACGCCGCTTGCCCTTGCACTGGTGCGCAACTCAAACGTGACCGTACACGTGCGCCTGGACGAGAGATCGGCAGGCTTTTTCGCGCTGGGCTTGGCGGCGGCAAGCACCCTTCCTGTGGTCGTCTGTGTAACGAGCGGGACTGCTGCGGCCGAGATCCATGCTGCCGTGATCGAAGCTCATCATCAGGGGGTATCACTTGTGGTATGTACGGCCGACAGGCCTGCAGAGCTCAGACTGGTGGGGGCTCCCCAGACAGTAGATCAAGTTGGTATTTATACATCATCCACGAGATTCGCTGTCGATCTACCAGTTCCAGATTGGCCGTTGCGCCATACATGGCGTTCACTGGCTGCCAGGTCTCTGAACGAATCGCTGTGCAGCCCTTACGGGGCTGGGCCCGTGCACCTGAATCTACAGTTTCGAGAGCCATTGATCGGCCGCGTTCTCGAACTGCCCGGCGGCAGGCCAGCGGGCAGGACATGGCATTCTACCGCCGGTACCAGATCGACGCTGGATGCCGGCTGGCCATGCGGCGTCTTGCCCGGGGGTGGTGATCAGATTGCAGGACCACTTGCATCGCTGGTGCGTGGTGGCCTCGTCCAGGCAAGGGGCATTATCGTTGCCGGCCAGCTTTTGCCGCAAGATAGGGAGCAGTCGAAAAGGATTGTGTCGCTTGCCAGGGCGCTCGAATGGCCACTGCTGGCGGATCCCCTCTCTATGTGCCGGGTGAATCAGCCAGGTGTAATTGCAGGTGCTGACAGTATTGTGGGCGATGGATACGCTCGCGAGGCGTTATTGCCAGATATAGTACTGAGATTTGGGCGACCATGGGCATCGAAGGGGATGAACGCCTGGTTGGCTGCTCTGGCGCGTGACGGTGTGGAGCAGGTCGTGGTCGATCCTTACTGGGGATGGGTCGATCCGGATAGGACCGCTTCGGTGATGGTAAACCGGAGTGTCGATGTGGTTTGTAACTACCTTGCCGGAGAGACCGGCCGGCATGCAGCCGGCGGGGACTGGCTTGGAGTGTGGCAGGCTGCGGAGGATGCAGTTCAGGCTCGTATCGATAGGTGGTGTGCCGAGCACGATGAAATCACCGGGCCAGGTGTAGCAAGGATGCTGGTATCGTATGCTGGAAATGGCGGGATTCTTGTGGTGTCCTCGTCGCTGCCTGTCAGGGATGTTGAACGTTACGGTGCCAAAGTATCCGATCCACCAGTGGCGATTGCCAACAGGGGCGCCAATGGCATTGACGGCGTGGTTTCTACCGCCATGGGATCAGCGGCAGGGTCAGCTATGGCCGTGCCGCCTTGCCATGTAGTGGCGCTGGTCGGAGACTTGGCGTTCCTCCATGATCTGACTGCTCTCGTCAGACCTGCTGATGCGGGTCGATCAGGGCGTCTCACCGTTGTCGTGCTTGACAATGGCGGCGGCGGTATATTCTCATTGCTTCCACAGGCTACGCTGCTGGATCGTAATACGATGGCGAGGCTTTTTACTACACGCCAGGAACCCGGCATCGAAGAGGTGGCTCGCGGCATGGGAGTCCCTGCCGTTACGGTAGGAACTATGGATGCGCTTGCTGCTGCACTTGCAGAGGTGGATGCCGGGGGTGAGTATACATCGGGTGCGGGGAAGGAGGAGAAAGGGCGCCCGGCAAGTACCAGAGGAGTAGGGGATTCAGATGCAGGAACCTCTGAAGTAAGAGATTCCAGGGTCAGCGGTGTCAGGATCATTCATGCCAAGGCACCTGGGGTGACCACCTCTGCCGAGATTTATGCCTCAATACAGAAAGAGCTGGGAGATGCCGCTTGTCATGGTATCGATGCCTACTTGCGCGACAGGCCGCTCAATTCGTGGAATGGGTGATCGCACTGTCCAGTGCAGACGCTCTGGAAAGTAACTGAATGCCTGACGATGTCGACTTGGTGGATTCGGTCATCAGCTTATGGCTTGGCGGTGAGGATGCCCCTTTGTAACAGTCGAGCGAGGCTGTATACTCGTCCTTGTAAGCTGCGTGGAGGAGATTGGTGAGAGCCTGATCCGGAGTGGGTAGGTAGCTGTTTGCATGTCTGGCGTCGATTCCGAGCACTTCACAGGCGGTCCTGATGGCGTTGTTGTCATGTCTGGCCTGGAGCGTGCTGATCCGCTGATTGTCGTTTTCAAGGGTGGTGCGTGCTTGGGAAAAGAGCGATCCTCTGTCCCAGGCAGCTACCCTGTGTGGCAGCGAACCTGTCATATCTGCACCCGCACAACCAGACAGGAACGTAGAGCAGGCGGCAAGTATGGTGACGGTCAGTATCAGGGGGAGTTTCGAATACCTGAATATGCCATTAAACATAATTAAACATAGCAGTAACTATAACGGCGAATACAACGATTGATTATTGCGCGAGCGAGCACGTATTCCGACGATCTTGTCTGGTGCTTATACGATTGTACTTTTTTCCTCTATGATCCTCCTCGGAACATCGCCCCACAGGTCTTCTATATCGTAAAAAGCTCGTGTTTCCCGGTCAAATATATGTACGATTACGTCACCGTAGTCCATCAGCACCCACTTGCAATCATCCAACCCCTCCACTTGAACGGGATGGGACCCAGTAGCCTGCCTGACGCAACGTTCCACTTCGTCTGTAACAGCCCGTACCTGCCGGGCATTCCTTGCGCTTGTAACTATGAACGTATCTGCCAGATACGAAACTTCTCCCATTTCCATTATCACTACGGAATCTTCAGTTTTCCCGGCTGCCGCCTTCGCAGCAACCATGGCGGTACCCGCCACCTTCAAAAGGTCAGCCATCGTATAATCCTTTCTCCTTGATGAAACGCTCCACGCTTCTCGGAACCATTCCGGTAATGGGCAAACCGCCAGCCACCCGTTCCCTGATATCGCTACTTGATATATCTGCAAAAGGAATGGATACCTCGATGATCTCGAAACCCATTGATTCCAGCTCATCGAGCCGCCGCTTATTCCAAGTTGCAGTGGTAGGTCCGCATCCCGGCTCGAGTGTGCGTTGCTTGGGTACCGCCTGCATCCTCCTCGTTACCACAGCCAATCTGGACAGCGATATCACCTTGTCCACATACTCCCATGTATGGATATCAGCCGCTACATCCGTCCCAACCACCAGAACCAGTTCCGCTTGCGGGAATGCTCGACGCAGAGCCGCCAAAGTATCGGCGGTATAGCTGGAGCCTCCCCTGTCAATCTCCATACGGCTCGCCTCCACGCAAGCAAGGGAGGCGGCCCATTCTCCATCCGCCAGTGCTGCTTCCACCATGGCAAACCTGTCTTCGGCATCAGTCAATTTGTGGTGGTCAACCTTCTGCCAGGGTATACCAGCGACCACCATGAGCAGTTTGTCCAGCGACAACTGCCTGCCTACTTCCCTGGCTGCTACCAAGTGACCGTTGTGTACCGGATCGAAAGTTCCGCCGAACACCCCTATCCTCATCTACTACTGCTCCATGCCATTGCTGTTCAGGGGAGTGGTCCTTGACGGCTGCCTGGCAGGCCAGCGACATCCAAATCGACATCCAAGAAGCCGGCTACGACGCTGGTGGCGCAAACGGAAAGCTGCATGGCGCTGATATATGCTTGGATACATGCCTGCCTGCATGTGTAGCGGTTCATTTAAGTACCAACTCATATCCTATCGCCGATCCCGAAATAGCCAAGTAAAACATTATCCTGCAGTTGCCACTGGATGGACCCGATTGCAAGGAAAGCTGCATTGCCCCAGTATAACGCATCTTGGGCATTTCTGATCCTTCTCCAACTTCGAGTTGGCATGGAAGTACCTAAAGGCACTTGTCGAGGATGATGGCAGTATCGTGGCCAGTCCAAAAGCCGTCCTCGTGAGGCTGCCCGTCATGGGATCATAGATAATCCGGAGCTTTGGTTCGAGCTACTGCGAGCACGCAACCTGGCCGTTCGCGCATACGTAGAGGCCGTGGCGAGCCAAGACTACGAAACAATTGAGCGGAAGTTTGTTGACGCATTTGCGACCTTCGTCGATCAAGATCAGGATGAGGATCAGGAGTCATGCCGCCCTCGAACGATGATGCATTCTTTTCCGGTCGTTACGCACTCGTGCTGCAGTAGCCAGGACTTGCGTTCTGATCCATAAGCGTAGGCACCTACCGTGCTGTTAGCAGGTACAGCACGGTGGCATGGTATGAAAATGGCTATCTTGTTCCTGGCGCAAGCGGAACCGGCTGCCCGCTGCGCTCTCGGATTGCCGGCGAGCGCAGCCAATCCTTTATACGATTCAGTCTGACCCGGTGGGATAAGGGAGAGGGCATGTAGCACGCGGGCAGCAAAGGGCGGTCCTGGCTGCATGACGGACATGCTGGCAGTTGCCGCCAGTTCTCCATCCATGTAAGCTTGTATGGCAAGCAGTGCCTGGTGTGCAGGAGCGTCCCTTATGGGTGAGTGACGCCTGGATGTATCCAGCAATGGAGTAAGGAGCTGGGCGTTTTCGACAAACCCTGCCGCAAGGACGCAATCATCATCTGCCAGGATACTGAACGGACCGCATGGAGTGGGGAGAGTGCAACCGGCAATAGTGGCTAGGCTCGTCACGACGCTGTCCATACTCATACTCACAATACCATAGGTCTGGTGGTGTGGTGGTGTTCGGAGCCGGCCTCAGCGGTGGCCCATGTCGCTGGCAGTACCGCCCTCCTCTGGATACAGGGTCTCGGAGGCGAGTGGGTACTCGTGGTGTCGTTGGGCAAGGGAAACAACTGCTGCGGCAAGTAGCAACCCTACTGACAGGCTGAGTCCAACCTTTAAACCAGCTGGTCCATCAGATAGTACGCCGGCGAGTATGGGGCCAAGGCTCTGGCCCACAGCAAAAGCGACCGTCAGTCCAGCAATTGCTGGAGTCCAATGGTGTGGCCGGAGTGAGCGGCGGGCAACTGTAGTGACCGCGGTGACAACTGATAGGAATGATCCTCCAAAAAGCAGCGCCGATCCTATGCTCGCTGCCGGTGATCGGGATACGAGCGGTAACAGCGTCCCGCCGGCGAGCACGGCCAGCACCGTGGCGGTCCCTCTTCCTCCACGCAACCTGGTGATTGGCGGCGCCCACACGAAGGCACCGGCAATCGAGGCCGTGCCGAGCACGACCCAGAAGGCCGTGATCCCCCCTGAGCCCGTACCTTGACCCTTCAGGAAAGCAACAATGAAGGTCATGTAGGCTATATAGCCCGCCCCGAAAAGACCGTAAGAGATCAACACCGGTCCGAGATGCCGGGCAGGCCAGTGCCTGTCAGCACGAGGGGGAGCCGGCGGCTCGGCGCTGGCCAGAGCTATAGGGGTTGCGATCGCGAAGGCCACGGCACCGAGCCCCGCGAGTAGGACCCATCCTAACCGCCAGCCGTCTGCGAGGCCTGTGGTGGCAAGAAGGTACGGGACCGCAAGGCCTGACGCGACGATCGCCGCCCCGCCTCCGGCAAAGTAGATGCCGAGCAGCATGGCTGCCCGGTGAGGGGAGGTGGCCTGAGTGGCCGGCGCGGCTGTGGCGACGAGCCCGGCCCCTGCGATGAAGGTAACCGCCCCAGATGCTCCGGCGACGGCGCGCAAGGCGACCAGCACCAATGTGTTGCCGGTAGCACCCGTGGTGAGAAGTGCGAGCACGGTGACCCCGAAGCTGGCGACGAAGACCCGGCGCGTCCCGTAACGGCGAGCGGCGACCGCTGCCAGGAGTGCCCCGGCAAGGTACCCGAGGGCGTTCGCGGTGTTCATCGCACCGGCGGTGGCAAACGACCAGTGCAGATCGGCACGCATCGAGGGAAGTAGCAAGGCATAGTCGAAGCGAGCCAGGCCGATCGCGACCGCGGGTCCGAGCGCCAAGCCGAGAGCAATCCCCAGGCCGTGGGGAAGCCTCGATTTTCCAAGCCATGGCAACCGCCAAACCATCGGGCTGGATACGCTCCTAGTCACTGCGGCTGGTACGCGTCGATAATCATCGCAGCCAAGCGCCGGGCGTCTGTCGCTGCAGCGAGGTCGCCGTCGACAGTCACCCGGGCGTTCGCGCCGTCGACGAGGAGCATCAGGTCTGAACCCAGACGCAATGGATCGGTGAATCCGGCTTCGGCAGCGAGCCCAGCGAGGTACTCGCGCATCCAGCGCTTGTGGTGGCGGGCCACATCCCGAGCCGGGTGCCCCGGGCCGGCAACCTCAGCGGCGGCATTCACAAACGCGCATCCCCGTTTTCCCTCCCCACTTGCATGTAACAGGGCCAACCAGTCGAAGACTGCAAGGAGGCGTTCACGTGGACCGTCAGCGTGTGCCCGCACCCACGCGTCCAGTGTCGCCACTCGCTCGGCGTGGCGCCGTTCGAGCACCGCGGCAACGAGATCGTCCTTGGAGCGGAAGTGCGCGTATAGCGTCGGCTTGGACACTCCTGCACGTGCCACGACCTTGTCCACTCCTGTCGCAGTGATGCCCTCCGCGTAGAACAGCTCGTCGGCGGTGTCAAGTAGCCGTGCGTGGGTGATATCAGAAGAACTCACTCACCTATACTGACAGGTCAGTAAACCAATGTCAAGTCACCACGACTGGATTGCGGGATATTGGTGGTCCGTTCCGTAACCAGCGTGATGGTATCCAGTAGAGCAAGGGCGTTATTTGGCTAGGATATGCAACAGTCCTGCTTGTGCTTGTAATGATCCGGTGAACTGTACGGAGCCAGGACGACCGTTGGTCGTAATCGCTTGACTCATCGCACTCAGGATAGGCTATACACTACTTACTGATGTGATTGGCTGATGTATAGGTGATGGACAGGTTACAGATGCCAGCTGGCTGCAATAGTTGGCACCGCTCGCGATGCTCAAACGGAGAAGTTGGCCGCGGACAGAGTGCAGTCAGTCGAGAGGGGATTCAGCAGCCTGCGGGAGATCGCATCAACAACCAGAGTCAGCGTTCGAACGTACCAACTATCCGGTTCTGCTCAATGATGTGATCGTCGATCAGCGCCAGAAGTTCGGTCCTGGATAGCCCCGCCGCAGCATCGACCGGTGCATCCAAGGCGTAGACGTGGAAGAAATAGTGATGCCTGCCATGACCTGGAGGCGGTGCGGGCCCCCCGTATCCCTCCCGGCCGAAATCGGCGATGCCCTGCTTGAAGGTTCCGCCTCCGTTCTCCGGGATGACCGTCGTTTGGGCGGGGATCCCATAAAGCACCCAGTGGGTGAAACCATCGGTGAGGGGCGCATCTGGATCGTGGCAGATGATGGCGAGTTCCACCGTACCAGGCGGGACGTTTGCCAGTCGCAATTCCGGCGATATATCTGCACCTTCTGCTGAGTGATCCTTGGGAATGGGCCCGCCATGCTTGAACGCGGGAGAAGTGATCTCAATATTGCCTAGATGAAATTTACCCATGAGCTGACTCCCTTGACTATCTGTTAACGTTACGCAAATATTTTGAGACAACATCGCGCCGCACGGACAGCCGTTACTTATGGGCACGGACCCAATAGCTATCCGGTCGGCTGGTTGTACCAGAACAGATACTAGTACCGAGGGCGCCCGATCGCAAGGTGTACTGGCACAAGATACGTCGTGATCAAATGTTCCCGGGAACACCGTCACGGGTGCGGACCATGTCTTGCCACCATTGGCAGTAAAGGTTACATCCGCAATATTTACTACGCATAGTATCCAGCATCGTAGGTGGCGTAGTTAGGGCCAGAAGTAACCATTCAGGTACCCCGATGCTGTGCTGGTTGTCATTGATCACGGCATACGTGCAAGGGTGCATTTTGTTGCTCTGACCTGGTCTTCGCGCGTATCGCGCGAATATCTACCACTGTCCGCGCGATGTGTGATAGACAGTAGGACATGGCAGATAGGGCTGGACCACTTTATTGACTCCTGCGCCGCCAGATACGTGCCAGCCCTGTCGTGCACTTCGACAAGACGCCGATCCGTGTCCGGGTTGGCCAAGCACTACATCCATGTCGCCTGCACAGGGATGCTCACCTTGTTGCACGCGTAACTGACCCGTGGGCCCAATGCCGTCGAACGGCTAGGCGTGCTCCCCGGCTACAAGGGCACTGCGATCCACGACCGGCTCGCCATGTACTTCAACTACACCGGTGCACGTCATGGAGTATGCGGGGCTCATCTCATCCGCAATCTCACCTCGGTGGCGGTTGTGTGGAACCAGACCGAGTGGGCAGAGGCCATGATCGCTTCGCTTATCGAGATGAAACGTGCCGCTGAGGACGCCCGGGCAGCCGGCAAGAAGCGCCTTAGTGCCAAGGTGTTTGCCTCCTTCTCGAAGCTTCCGATCAGAATCGTTGAGCTGGGACAAGACGGCCAATCCCGAGCCGACCTGGCGCAAGCGGGACTACGTAGAGAAGGAGTCCTACAACCTCGCCTTGGCGCTACGCGACTTGAAGACAGAGGTTACGTTATTTGCGAAGGACCTCCGTGTCCCGTTCTCCAACAACCAAGCCGAGTCTGATCTGCGGATGGCCAACTCGGCAGAAGATCTCTGGATCGTTCCGGGCTGCCGTTGGTGCGAAACGCCTAGCCAGGGAACGCTTCTACATCTCGAGGCTGCCAAGCACGGCATCGACGCGATGGATGTCTTGACTGCTCTGTTCGCCTGCGCACCCTGGAAGACGGCGACACCGATGCGCATCTGATCGCACCATCGCTACCGAGCTCCCCGCTTCGCTATCATCCGCTCTGACCCGCTGGCGCGGACAGTTGCAGCATCAGGGTACCTGAATGATTACTCTACAAGGTACCTACCAGGTGGTATGTAGATGATGCCACCGCCCTGGGATTGGCCGATCAGGGCCGGGTCGTTCTGCAATGCCGCTTCGATCGCATTGTTGATCGCAGTGGAGGAGTCATTGACCCCAGTGGGATCAGCTCCGTAGGCAATGACATTGAATACGGTGCCACCCATGTCAAACGTCCTGCCGGTAACGGCAAGGCCGGCGATGGATTCCCCGTATACGGCTCCTTGGAAGGTAGCATTGCCCGCACCGTCATCAAGGGTGTTCTTGAGGGTGGAAACGGTTCCCGTACAGTTGGTGACCAGGAGGGTCAAACCGTCTGAGGTGAATGAAGCAAACGATCCGGTGTCTGTTCCCAATGGGTCGGAGCTATTGATGGTGACCTCACCATTGTCATAGACATAGACACTTTCAGGTGAAGCCGGTGTGGTATCCACTGTGACGCTTCCGGCTGTCACGATGTTCCCGGCAGCGTCGATGGTCGTTTCCAGGGTCATAACCCATCTCCTGGATAGTTGGAGAGACTGGGTAGTTATCCAGTACATATATTGCATTCGTTCGACAAGGACACCCAGAAGCATCAACCGTGTGACTCAAGCGACAGTTGTCTTACCCCATGTTCACCCTATGCCTATCCAATGACCATACTCTTTGTCTCTCTTCAAGTCAATGGGGACACAGGTTGCTGGAACGTCTGCGACGCGGCTTCCTTCGACTCGCTGCTCTTCCTGCAAGCCGCTCAGCTACAGGCGATTCAGCTATAGGTGGTATGCTCATGGAGCGATGCGAGCCTGTCTCCCACCGCATCAAGGATGCGCTGGGAATCGATGAGTACAGACAGATTGCCCTTCACCTTGATCGTACCAGCAGCAAGAGCCTGGGCAACCGTCAACTTGCTGGTAGACATAGCCACCGCATCTGCCCAGTTCATCTTAACGGCTACGTCCTCTTTGATTGAACCGGCTGTGCTTGCGGCGGCATCATGGCTGACGATTTCCATGTGGATGCCGGTACCACCTATTGTCAGCATGACGTGCAGATCGCCTTCTGGCGAGCCAGCTATGACCTGGAGCAGGTGAATGGGACCCGCCTGCGTCGACAGCGACTGATCAGCGCCTGACAGATCCAAATCAAATCCTGACAGGTGGTCATTGAATGCATCGATCCATTCAGGAGACAGGAAACGCATCATCTACCTGTGCCCGTAATGAATGCATTGGGTGAACCTCCCGCACTTGACGATGGGAGTTGCGGCCGCGTTCGGCTCAAGACTTCCCTTCATCATCTATTGCAGTTGCCGGTAGCCGGTCCAGAGCGGTAGGAGCCACCTGGGCTGGTGCAAGCGCGTATACCTGATCAACCGTATATTTGACCTTTCGCCTGATCTTCCTGCCCAGCCATGCAATGGGGTCGTACGACGAATCCACCACTCTTTCCTTGAGAGGTATGATGGCGTTGTCCGTGATCTTGATGTGCTCGGGGCATACTTCTGTGCAACACTTCGTGATATTGCAGAATCCCAGCCCCAGATGTTGGCGGGCGAGCTCTCTGCGATCCACGGTGTCGAGTGGATGCATATCAAGAGATGCAAGTCTCACGAAGAATCGCGGTCCAGCATAGTAAAGCTTGTTAACTTCATGGTCACGGATCACATGGCAGACATCCTGGCAGAGAAAACATTCTATGCACTTATGGAACTCTTGGGCACGATCAATGTCGACTTGTTGCATCCTGTAAGTACCGTCAGGCTCGGGGTCGCCGGGGGTGAAAGGTGGTATCTGGCGTGCCATGACGTAGTTGAACGAAACATCGGTGACCAGATCTCGGATGATCGGGAAGGTCTTCATGGGAGTGATCGTGATCTTGTCGTTGGGGAGGGTATCCATCCTGGTCATGCACATAAGGCTGGGCTTTCCGTCAATTTCTGCAGAGCAGGATCCACATTTGCCCGCCTTGCAGTTCCACCTGCAGGCGAGATCAGGTGCGAGCGTTGCCTGGATCCGGTGTACTACATCCAGTACCACCTCACCTTCGACTCGTTCCAGATTGTAGTCGAAGAAGGAGCCGCCGGAGGAATCTCCTCTCCAGATACTCATGGTTACTTCAGTCATCAGTGGTCCTCCTTGGGTGCTTGACCGGTATGGTCATCTTCGAATAGTGCCTTCAATTCCTCGGGCATTTCCGGCAGCGGTTCAGGCTGTACGGTGTGCGTGCCGTCCTGCATTCGCTGGACGAGATTGACTTTGGCGAATTCCGGATCGGGAGAAGGGTAGTCGTCCCTGGTATGGCCGCCTCGGGATTCCTTTCGGTCCAAGGCGCCCCTGGTCACCATCTCGGATACTGCCAGCATTGAAGGGAGGTCGGTGGCGAGGTTCCATGCAGGATTGTATTCCCTACCTCCCTGGACAGATGCTTTGCTTGCACGTTCTTTTAGCTTCGAGATCTCATCAAGAGCCTGGAGTAGTTCGCTTTCCGTACGTATGATACCCACCAGAGTTTGCATGCATTCCTGGAGATCGGCATGTATGCGGTACGGACTTTCGCCGGTTTCCCTACTGAATGGCGCTAGGGCTTCCTTAGCGGTTTCCGTGGCCTGAGACACCTCGGGATCGACCGTCCCGGCCAGCCCTTCGGCATAATCTGCTGCACCGATTCCGGCCCGCCGTCCGAATACGATCAGGTCTGAGAGGGAGTTGCCTCCAAGCCTGTTGGCGCCATGCATCCCCCCGGCAACCTCTCCGGCGGCGAAGAGCCCAGGTACGGTGGTGGCTGCCGTGTCGGCATCCACCCTTACCCCGCCCATCATATAGTGGCAGGTGGGGCCGACTTCCATCGGTTCTTGAGTGATGTCGACTCCAGCCAACTCCAAGAACTGGCTGTACATGGAGGGAAGCCTTCTCTTGATGTACTCTGGTGTACGTCTAGAGGCTATGTCGAGGAACACCCCTCCATGAGGACTTCCCCGTCCAGCTTTGACCTCGGCATTGATGGCCCTTGCAACTTCGTCCCGCGGCAATAGGTCGGGTGTGCGCCGTGCCGAGGCATGGTCCTCATACCACCGGTCTGCCTCCTCCTCTGTTTCGGCGGTTTCCGCACGGAACATCTCAGGTATGTAGTTGAACATGAAGCGCTGGTTTTCGGAGTTGAGCAGTGCACCGCCATCACCTCTTACTCCCTCGGTGACCAGCAGCCCTCTTACGGACAGTGGCCACACCATGCCGGTAGGATGGAACTGCACGCACTCCATGTCTATCATATCGGCGCCTGCGGAGAAAGCCAGCGCATGGCCGTCACCAGTCGATTCCCAAGAGTTCGAGGTATATTTCCAGGATCTGCCTATGCCTCCCGTTGCCAGAACGATGGCCTTTGCCTTGAACAGCACGAATTGTCCGCTAGGTCTTGTATATCCGAGTGCGCCACAGGCGTTTCCGCTTGCATCTACAAGTATGCGTAGTATCTTGTGCTCCATGAAGACCTCGATGCCCACGCTGGTGGCCTTGTTCTGAAGCGTCCGTATCATTTCGAGGCCGGTGCGGTCTCCGACATGTGCAAGCCGGGCATACCTGTGACCACCGAAATCACGCTGGAGTATGCGCCCATCATCTGTACGGTCGAACAGAGCGCCCCACGCTTCAAGCTCCAGCACGCGATCTGGGGCTTCCTGAGCATGCAACTGGGCCATGCGCCAGTTGTTCAACATCTTGCCACCGCGTACCGTGTCTCTGAAGTGCACCTTCCAGTTGTCCTCTGAGTACACGTTGCCGAGCGCAGCGGCCACGCCGCCTTCAGCCATCACAGTGTGCGCCTTACCGTAGAGGGACTTGCAGATTACTGCCGTGCTAAGTCCTCTCGACCTGGATTCTATGGCCGCTCTAAGCCCAGCGCCACCTGCGCCTATGACTAGTACATCGAATGACTGGGTCAATATATCTTCTGTATTTACATCCATTGCTGTGCCTATGCCCTTCTAAAATATCTTGTAATCATGAATAATGCCACTGGCGACAAGGCGTACATACAGATCAGTCAGTGCGACAAAGATGAGGCTTACCCATGCAAGCTGCATGTGCCTTGCATTGAGCGGCGTAATGGCTTTCCAGAACCTGTAGCGGATTGGGTGTTTGGAAAACTTATTAAGCTGCCCGCCGCAGAGATGCCGGCAAGCGTGGCATGATACTGTATATATCCACAGCAGGGCAGCGTTGACGCATAGCACGAGAGTGCCTACGCTGAACCCTATGCCTTGTCCTGGAAAATTGAATGCAAGTACTGCATCCATCGTGAGCACTACGTTGAAGAGAAGAGCAAGGTAAAGGAAGTAGCGGTGGATATTCTGGAGTATGAGCGGGAAACGGGTCTCCCCAGTGTAACTCTTGTGCCCGTCTGCCACCCCGCATGCCGGAGGGGATTGCCAGAAGGAACGGTAGTAGGCTTTTCTATAGTAGTAGCAGGTCAACCGGAAGCCAAGAGGAACTATTAGTATCAGCAGCGCAGGTGAGAAGTTCCAGAAGGACGCCCATATGCCTAGAGGGTGGCTACCGGCTACACGTTGGCAGCTGTTTGCAATGCATGGAGAGTAAAAGGGTGAGATGAGGTTGCGATGTTGCTGCGCTCCGACGTAATAGTAGCGACCCTGGAAAGCTGCGAATGTCGCGTAGGCGATAAACGATGTCAGTACGGTCACCGTTACGGCAGGGCTCAGCC
Organism: Actinomycetota bacterium; assembly: GCA_023379675.1. Taxonomy (GTDB): domain Bacteria; phylum Actinomycetota; class Acidimicrobiia; order Acidimicrobiales; family JAMCPL01; genus JAMCPL01. Next base: position 46,159 of record JAMCPL010000006.1, read on the forward strand.
ACCACCTGTCCTGGCGCAAGGTGCGCCGACCCTCCGGTCCTCCGCGAGGTTTGCCTATCTCAACGGGAATTGCCGTCCCGGACTTGACTCCGGTGTCCTCAACTGTGCTTACCACAACAACCTCCTGTCACGACATCTTCTTTCGGCGGGTTGCCGACTCGCTGCCTATCAGCATGGGCAAACTCTTAGGCAGTGCCCTCGTCACAACCTCGAACGACCCATAGCTGCTTGCACCCAGTAGGCACGGTACCTTGTGCATATCAATACACATGCGTGCCGACCGGTGCGCAACAGTTACCAGCCTGTTTGCAAGCTGAATCTACTCTGACAGTCTTAGCACAAGTCGTATTGCGCGTGCACATTCGAGGGGAGTGCAACATCTGTATATGTGTCGTGGGGATGCTGAAAGGTGCATGTTCACACCGGATGCTGTAGATGGTATCTTGCCAGTCCTCTTTCACGTATATCGTACAGCCTCCAATGTCTCGCCGGTACCCGGATGCAGGGTGGCCCGTTACAGGTTCGGATGCGTTGAACGTAGGTGCTGTCCTGGAGGTGAGAAAAAAATCCGGTCCAGGGGTTGCATTTATTGCTGGATAGGAGCATACTACACAAATGTAGTTACAACCATGCCATATGATGGCGAGGGGAGGCGATTAGAATGGAAATAATGTTGCGGCAAGCATACGACGAGGCAGGATTATCCTGGAAGCTACGGGCCAATTGCGCTGGCGTAGATCCAGATCTGTTCTTTCCCGAGCGTGGAGCTTCCACCAGGGAGGCCAAAGCCGTGTGCAGAGGATGCATTGTAAGGGAGGATTGTCTTGAATATGCCATATGCCATAGCGAGAAGTTTGGCATCTGGGGTGGCCTGTCCGAGCGGGAGCGGCGGAGGATACGCCGCTCTAGGGCGGTGGCCCCAAGGCGTAACGTCATTACACCCGTAGCATCTTAATACTTTAATATCGTGTTGTAGCAGTAGGCTGAACGCGTACTGCCGTGATGTGGGCATAGCGCGGCGGCATGCAGTCAGCTTGTACGTGCCAGCCTGTTTTCTATCGTACGGTCTTCGTCGATGTCGAGAGCATGGTACTTTCCGGGTGCAACCTGCCTGAGGCTGTCCTGCGGCATGAGACCCACCAGTTCCGCTCGGTAGATGCCAACCCCGGCAATTGATGCGAGTGCATCAATCTGATCGAAGAGTGAATCAATCCGTACCGATCGAGTGTCGACTATGTTGCACGATACCTGCACGTAATCGCCAACCGGCAAACCGAGGGTCCGCAGGCTTGGAGATCTTAGCCTTGACGCTATATCGTGCGCAATACGTATTCTGCTGGTAGTTAGCCAGACATTGTAGGCGATAAGTACAGGGCGTGCTCCGATACAGCATGCGCCTGCGGTTGGATGAGGCACTGATGGCCCATCGTCCGGCGAGATGATGGTGAATGCTCCCTTGCGTATTTCCGGGAGGCTGCGATCAGGCCCATACTTGAAGCAAGGTACCCCTAGCCTACCAAGCCATCGTGAAAAGCTGTTCCGGGCTGCGATTGCTCTCGCCATGTCATCGTCGCTATAGGCGGGCTGCCCCCTATCTCCAAGTGGCACAAAGGGGACCACATCGAGAGCTCCCAAACGCGGGTGTACGCCGTGATGGCTGGTAATATCAATGTTCCTGATCACCCACAGTGCAACCTCATGCACGGAGTCTAGGAGTTTCTTATCAGTTCCTGCCAAGGTTACAACGGTGCGATTATGATACCTGTCAGAGTGCATATCCAGGATATGTTCGCCTACCTTCTGGCAAAGTTCTCCCAATAGTTTCTCATTGCAGCCTTCACTAATGTTGATGACGCACTCAAGCATAGTGTTTCACGTATCTCATGGTCAGATTTGTGTATTGCTGGCAACCACCCGCCGGATCAGGAAAGAATGGTCATGCTACTGGCAACATTAAAACAGTGACCGCCGCCAAAGAGGAAACACTATATACAACGTAGTATGGCCACTGGCCAGCAAGGATCTCTACCTCGAGTACCGATAACAGTCCTTCAGTCTTGGCCTGACGAAACGGCGGCCAAGCGTCGCCTACGCAATATCCTTCTTCTTTCCCGTTCAGACGCTCCGCCCCACACGCCGTGATCTATGTGGCCTGCGAGTGCGTATTCAAGGCAGTGCGTACGTACCTTGCACTCGGCACAGATCCGCTGGGCTACCTGTACTCCTACTCCATCGGTAGGAAAAAATATTGCAGGATCCATGTCCTTGCACCGTGCATCTACCATCCATTCAGCGTCCATCATACCTCCGTTGCTGTTAACTTACATTATACCATCAATACTGTGACCTTGTCACGTTTATCCCCGGATAAGCGCGGCCGTTTCGAGATATGCCTGTATGCAGCGACTTTTTCGAGTATCATCGGCCCCGATGAGCGCACTCAGTGGTGATGTGCCGGGTAAGGTGGCGGCAGCCCTAGGAGCGTGAGTCAGAACCCCCGGCTGCTAACCCGGTAACCCTATATCTTGTGGTTCCGCCCTAAAACAACCACAATATCTTGTGTTCAATTTATATCGTAGTACGGTTCTGTCCCACGCTCCTAGTGGAAAGAGGATCCAGGAAAGACGTCCAGGCGCGGTTCACATTTATGTTAAGCTCGGTAGTTTCCCGTGAGTACAGCTTCGTGAGCGTGCGTGGCAGCGTTCAGCGGTGAGTTGCGCTCGGGATCGTTCAAGGATATGTATACAGATATACGGAGGTATTTACGATGGCGAATACGATGGACAGCGAAGGTATGGAGGAGGCTTCTCCCGAGCCGGCGGGTACTGCCACGATTACCTATACGGGCCATTTGGCTCCCTACTGGGACATCCAGCTGGAGGGCAAGGAGCAGGGCGTACTGGAGTCTTTCAGAGACAGGGCGATGGCACGCTTGACGATGCTACCGCCCTATGATCCGCAATTTCGAAGGAATGGCGAAAGGGTGTCAAAAGAAGCGGAGCGGCAGGGAATAGTACTTCACTGGAACTTGGGCACCGAAAGGGATTGGGTTTTCAGCGGTAAGGCCAGACCTGATGGCGATGCCTAGCGGCTCGTCCCGCAGATGATGGCGTGCTCCCACCGGTTAGATAAGGCCCTCTATCTTCAGGCGCTCCAGCCATAGTCCTGGGGCGTCCAGTTCTGCAACTGTGGGCAGGGTGGACTCCGATTGCCAGAGAATGTCCAATACTTTGCCACTGTCCCTCTGCAGGATGCCAGATATGAATTGCTTGCCTCGTTCCTCGTTTTCGGGATCAGGCCCGATACCCATGACCATGGTGATCATCTGCTGGCTGGATTGACCGACCTGGTAGCGGTGCCATGCCTCGGTGATTGTTGACTTGCCCCCGAGCAACCGATCAGTGGCTATCTTCATCACGTAGTCGAGGTAACCCACCAGTAGCGCATTGATCGCCCTTATTTCCGCCTCGATGGATGCGTGGGCCTCCCTGCCGGCGTCATCAAGCAGGGATGCTGGATCAGATATCAGATGTTCGATATTTTGCAAACCACCGAATCCCTCCATCGCTCCGAATCCCTCAAAATCTTCGATGTTTTCCATATTGCCGGATGCAAACATGTCTCCAAAGTGCTGCATAGCGTTGAAGGAGGCCTGGGTGATCTGTGCATTGATCTGTGCGAGCAAAGAGCGCATCCGCCCGCCGATATGGGGCAGGGAGAGTATTTTGTGAGCAAGCATTTCCCTCAGGGCGATCCAAAGCCATACTTCCTCTTTCTTCAGCGACCAATCTTTTGAAAAAATGGTGATATTTTCGGGAACGACCATGATCTTTGAAGTATCCCGGCGAGGTACAAGGAGTCCGTACTGCCCGAGTTCCTGTTGCGCGAGGTATCCTATGGAGGTTCCTAGTTGCATGGCGGATATGGCTGGTCCGATAACTTTCATCCAAGCGGACGCCATGGACGCGGGATTGGCCAAGTTGCCGTGCTCATCTGCGCCGTAGCCAGCCATAGGGCTTGTTTCTGCAGCAGGCCCAGGGATAGGGTGGCTGTAACCCGAAGCGGCCAGCGATGACTCCAGGCGTGACAGTATGCTCTCTTCCTCAGGAGTGAGCGAAGTTGTAAGGTTGTCCCCGTTTGGCTTGCCTGGAGCGTCGGCAGCGGTGTCTGTATCCGGCTTGTCGGCAGCGGTGGCGGGATCATGGCTGGTGGCCGTACCATCTCTGGGCGTGCGTCCTGCTTCTTCGCCGCGGATGGATGTTGTACCTGGCACCTGGGGTGAGCCCGTGGATCTGCCTGGCTCTCCAGGCTCCGGCTCCTGCAGCAGGTAGCTCCAGTCCACGACTGTCTGTACAGCCCAGGCACCGCGGCCAGCAGGTTCAATAAGATCCGCCCAGCCAGCATGGTCGGCGAGCGGGGAGTCCGCGAGATAAAGTTCTGCAACCCGGCAAACGCGCTCGATCTCCATGCGCGTGGAGGGATCCACATTTGACTCAGCTTTCCCTCCTGTGGCTATTCCCAGTGCTATTGACTTTGCTATATCGACAGGTGACTGGGGAGTGAAGGATGTGCCCAGGAAGTTCATCATGCCACCTAGAACCTGTCCAAAGAAATCGCCTGCCGGATCCTCCGGCTGCCCGAATGCCATGTACCTATTCTAACGCTTTGTCACTGGCATGACATGCTCGTACCAGATAAGTTCCCCGCAGGGCCGGAAGAATAGCCGGGTCCGGGACTGGAAGCGCTTGTAGCGGGTAGGGGTGAGTTGCCGGAAGATGCCGACGAAGTGGTGTCGGGCACAGCTCCCTGCGCCTCCACCGGGCACTGGGATAGGCTTACAGGTACCTGGGTAGTACTGTTTCCCTGGTTGTTTCCGTGCAGTATCGAAAGGATTACAGTGGTATTGGGAGGCAGTACGTAAAGATTCGCTTGGAGCGAAGCAACCGTGGTGACTTGGTGGCCATCAATCGCTACAATGATATTGTTTGCCGATATACCTGCCTTCTGTGCGGCACTGCCAGGCAGAACCTTCGCTACGATCACACCTTTTGCATTGGAGGAATTCTCAGCAGCTATGCCGAGCCATCCATGATCCACCGCGTGATTGGCATACAGTTCCTTCGCAACGCCTACGGCAAGCGATGCCGGAACGTAGACGCCTACGGTGTCACCATTGATGTCGGTATTTCCAGCCAGTATGCCGGCCACCTGTCCGTCCGTCTCCATTAGTACGGTCCCCGGGCTACTGGACGGGAATGGTGTGTCCATGATGACGCAGTCAAGTAGCCAGTGTTTGTTGCCGAGGCGGAGGGATTGCCCGGCATCTCTGATCATGCCGATAGAAACGGTGGTGGTGAGGGTGTACGATGGCTGCCTCACGCCGTGCCCATGGGTGCCACCACCGTTCCAGCCATGCCAGCTCTGGCCGGCAGAGGAGCTGATAGAGAGGCCAAGCCTGCCTGCTTGCTGTGTATGCATGTCGAAAGTTGCCGGTTCGCACTTTGACTGCACAGACATTACCGCTATACCGCTGTACGGGTCGTAACCGGCGAGCTTCGCCCGGTAAAGTTTGCCATTGCTTGTAAGGATCCGGAAAGTGCCGCCTCCTTGAGCGATGGAAGCGGACGTGATTATCATACAGGTAGCTGTCGCAACCACTCCGGTGGCTGTACGCGTGGTTGCGGAGTGACCCTGCGAAACGATGACGGTTACCAGTGACGGTTTGATCTTGCCGGCTATCTTGATTAGATCAGGGGGTGCTGCCACCAGCCCGCTTCCCTGGTATGCACCACCCATTCCCAGCTGGCTCATATGCTTGGCCGTAAGCGGAGCTCCCGGCCGGTAGACTGCCTGGATGCTGTGTATTGCTGGCGCATGACCGGATGAAGGAGTGGCCAGGAAAAATCCCCCTGCGGATATCGTGATGGAGGCGCACAGCACCCCTAGAGCGATGGCCGTACGGCGCCGGTAAAGTCCAGTGTGGCCTCTGGCTTGTTGTAAGTGCCGTACTTGTTCAAGCTGGTCGATGCCACCGTTTACCGAGTGCAACTCTGACGGGTGCATCCATAGCCGATCGTCTGGAGGCACCCAACCGAGCTGCTCATCATCGTCCTCGAATGCCGGATTGTCGTAGTCTTCGGTAGAAGTATCCGTTGCATATCCTTCCTCGATGCCGACAGTGCTGTACGGGCCATCTCCGCCGGCATCGTTGCCGGTGTCGCCGTCCTTCCAGGCATGTCCCGTAGCAGCGCCCTCGTCCAGCATGGCGCCGTTATCGAGCGTGTCCTTGTCCATCTCTCCACCGTCTTTGCTGGGCGTAGTGTCGCCGGCGTGGTTCGTTCTGGTATGCTCCCTGCCTGCCGTGTTGCCCGCGGCGGACAAGTCTCTGGCGGCGGCTTCTTTGTCGCTGTTGCCAGAGCTGGCATTCTCGTCCCATCCTAGATCCGGGCTGTCGTTGTCCATCACCCAAATGATAACTGCCTGCACCACTTTATGGATGTCGGCCAGTGTTCTCCCGATGGCTTTCCCGGCGGCCTGGTGAGGGCGCGCCTGGGTGTCGCGTTAGCGTACCGTCCTGCCAACGGATAAGATGTTGAGCGAACAGGAGGTATACATGGCTGTACGTGTAGGCATCAATGGTTTTGGCAGGATCGGTCGTAGTTTCGTAAGGGCCGTGCATGTCCGTAACGCTGGCCTAGAGGTGGTAGCGGTCAACGATCTGGGAGATGAGCAGACCAATGCCCACTTGCTGAAATACGATTCTACGCAGGGTATCTTTTCCACTCCGGTTGACGTGGATGGAGAGTACCTGGTTATAGGCGGCAACAGGGTAAGGGTACTCAAGGAGAGAGATCCGCAACGGTTGCCGTGGAAAGACCTAGGCGTGGACGTAGTGGTGGAGTCGACCGGACTCTTCACAAAGCGCGATGCTGCCGCATCCCATCTCGATGCCGGCGCGAGAAAGGTGGTGGTATCTGCACCATCCAGCGGGGCGGACATTACCATCGTGATGGGAGTCAACGATTCCAGCTATGACCCTGCGGTGCATTCAGTGGTATCCAACGCTTCCTGTACCACCAACTGTTTTGTCCCAATGGTAAAGGTAATCGATGATGCATTCGGCATTTCAGGTGGTCTGATGACTACGGTGCATGCTTATACCAATGATCAGAATCTGCTCGATCTGGCTCACAAGGATCTGCGTAGGGCCAGGGCTGCGGCGGTCAATATCGTGCCCACTTCCACCGGCGCCGCCAGAGCGACGAGTCTTGTCCTCGCCAACATGGCAGGCAAACTGGACGGCATGTCCCTGAGGGTGCCGGTGCAGTGTGGGTCCATTACGGACCTTACGGCGCTCCTTAGCAAGGAAGTGGAGGCGGGTGATGTGAATGAGGCGTTCAATGCTGCATCAAAGAACGGACCGCTCCAGGGCGTGCTCCAGTATTCGGCAGACCCTATTGTATCGTCGGACATTGTCGGCAACCCGTCATCATGCATATTCGATTCGCTGCTCACCCTTGCTGTGCCGGTTCCCGCGGGTACGCTGGTAAAGGTACAGGGATGGTATGACAACGAATGGGGCTATACCAACAGACTTGTCGATGTTGTGGAATTGCTGGGATCAGCTGCATAGAGGGCATAAGATAAGTATCACGGTGGGACGAGCATAGAGATGGATCGACAGTGCTGAGGATACCATTACTCGAAGATTTGCCGGCTCCCACTGGCAAGACCGTGCTTGTCAGGGTGGACTTCAACGTTCCACTGGCGGCAACTGCAGATGACTCGAGAGTGGTGGCGGACGACTTCCGTATACGTGCCGCCCTTCCTACGCTCAACTGGCTCTTGGATCGGGGCGCTTCGGTCACTGCGTGTACGCATCTTGGTAGGCCAAAGGGCAAGGTGGATCCGAGGTACGACGTATCGCCGCTTAGGGTCGTGCTGGATGATTTGGGCTTGCCGGTGGTGCTCATGGAGAATCTACGCTTCGACCCTGGAGAAGAGGCCAATGATCCCGTATTCGTAGACAGGCTGGTATCTGGCTTCGACTTGTATGTGAACGATGCTTTCGGAGTTTGCCACCGTAGCCATGCAAGCGTGGTCGGACCGCCCTCCCGGTTGCCGTCAGCGGCGGGCAGGCTGGTCGAAAAGGAAGTCGAGGTATTGGGTCATCTGATTACTGAGCCGAAGCGCCCGTTTGTGGTAATACTTGGCGGCGCCAAAGTATCGGATAAGCTCGGCCTCGTGAGGTCGCTCGCCGCTCATGCCGACTACGTGCTGCTGGGTGGGGGCATGGCTTGTACTTTCATGGCTGCCAACGGCCTCGAAGTGGGGGATTCGCTGGTGGATGTCTCTGCAGGTGATGACTGCCGAGCGATACTGTCGGATCATGCAGCTAAGGTGTTGCTGCCTCTTGACAGCAAGGTTCTCATGCCTGGCAATTCAGTGGATGTGGTAAAAGGCTCCGTGCCGTCCGCTGGCCGGATACTCGACATAGGACCTGAAACCAGTGAACTGTTTGGACAGCGCATAATGGAGGCGGAGACTGTGTTCTGGAACGGTCCTATGGGGATGTTCGAGGATGAGCGTTTTTCGACCGGTACGCGTTCGGTGGCGCAGTCCTTGGCGCAGTGCGAGGGTTTTACCGTGGTGGGTGGCGGGGACTCAGTAGCTGCTCTCGATGCTGCAGGGTTGTCCGGCAATGTGGGATTCCTATCCACCGGAGGGGGAGCTGCCCTCGAGTTGCTGGAGAAGGGTGACCTCCCAGGATTGGCTGCGCTCAGAGAGTCGATGGACTCCCGTGTGGCAGGCAGGAGTGCACCGTGGGAGGAAGAGTGGGGGCTGGCATGAATAAGCTGATCTGTGGCAACTGGAAGATGCATCATGACCACCTCCAAGCCGTGAGTACTCTTCAGGCACTGTCCCTCAGATTGCAGGCTGCCAACCTGTCGAAAGTGGAAGTCGTCGTTCACCCGCCTTTTGTCGATTTGAGGTCATGCCAGACTGTAATCGAGGATCGACACATTCCGGTATTGCTTGGTGCACAGAACTGCCATAGTGAGGATAGTGGTGCTTATACCGGGGAGGTGAGCCCTGCGATGCTGGCCAAGCTGGCTGTGTCTTACGTCATCGTAGGCCACTCGGAGCGTAGGAGGCTGTTTCACGAGAGCGATGCCGATATTGCAGCCAAGGTACCGGCTGTTCTTCGTCACGGTATGACTCCGATTGTGTGCGTAGGGGAGGACGAGCAGGAAAGAGACGAGGGCAGGACCATGGAGCGGCTGGAGTCCCAGGCGAGCATCTCCCTGTCGAAGGTGAAGAAGGCCGGCATCCCTTCGGTGGTATTTGCATACGAGCCGTTGTGGGCCATAGGTAGCGGGAATCCCGCCACCATCGAGGATGCTTCAAGTGCTCGAGAGGCTATAGCGGGGGCCGTGGCATGTGCATCTCGTGGAGCCGCCGTGGAGGAAGGTTCCGGCACGAGAGTGCTTTACGGAGGATCCGTGGTACCTGACAATGCCGCTGACTTTGTAAAGAAAGGTGGCATGGACGGGTTGCTCGTCGGTGGCGCCAGCCTATCGCCGGAGAGCTTTGCGGCTATAGTGGAAGCTGTAGCCGCCGTATCGTAACGATCCATTCCAGTACACATCGTTACGCATAAGCCGGACGGAGCGGTTCTGGTCAGCGCCGGTTCATCCCACGCCTGTTCGATGGCTAACGATGTGCGTACTCGGTGCTTACCAGGTGTGTATCGGTGTGGAACGGATACGTGTGCGGGAGTCCGCGCGTGGTGGTGTTGGGCAACCTCTCCAGGTTTTATCCGTGATGGATAAGGGGAGAGCGCGTGTGATAGTTTTAAAACCGGTGCTGGCGCTAGTGGCGTTTCGGCGGCGTGAGTCGTGGCACCGGAAATGAAATTTTGTAGTCTGGCTGCCTTTCAGGAGGAGACATTGCTTACTGATATTTATGTAGTGATCCAGGTAATAGCGTCGCTGTTGCTTGTAGTGCTGATATTATTGCATTCCGGTAAGGGTGGTGGTCTTTCGGATATGTTCGGGGCCGGTGGCCAGGCATCATCGGGATCCACGGTGGCCGAGAAAAATCTGGACCGCATTACCATTACCGTGGCCTTGATATTCACGTTTACCACCGTCACCCTGGCTCTACGTATGTCGTGAGAAATGCAGGTCGGCATGCGAGGCACGTGCACTACTTGATCTACATATCGGCTGGGTGCACTGCTTGGTTCCCATGCCGGCAGGTTCACATGTTGGCTGGTCAGTCCAGGCTCTCGATAATTTCCTCGGATATGGCTGCATCCACATCGCTGCGACCAGCTGGATCGTAAACGGTCGCGAGACCATCTCGTGCTGTATCACGCCGCAGTATGGCAGCGTCATGGACAGCCGCCAAACTTTCCGCTGCTCCATGATGGACGTAGCGTTCTCCGCGCATCCAGGACGCGGCGGCGGCTATCAGGCTCATTCCAGCAGCAAACAGGAATATTATGATCAGCCCGTGCTTGAACGGTCCTGCCATCAGCGACGGGAAGAAAGCATGGCCTGTCAGCTTTGCGACCGTCGAGGCCGGCAGTCTGTGCAGTGCTGGTCCCAGCAGGGTCTTGAGAGGATTGTAACCGAGCATCGCAGAGAACAGGTAACCTATCGGTGGGCCTGAGGATATCTGGTGCGCCAGCTGCGCCGGCAGTCCATTTGCCGCCAGGCCGTTGAAGAGGGAGTGCGGTACGCTCCCGGCAAGTCCCAGTGCCATCAGGGAAAAGAATATGCCTATGGACAAAGGCATGCCCGCATTGAAGAATGTCACTCTCATACCAGATGCAGCGCCCCGTTCCTCAGGCGGGACGGAGTTCATTATGCCGGCGGTATTGGGCGAGACAAACATTCCCATGGCGAGGCCGTCCACGAAGATGATCGCAGCAAACAGGGGATAAGGGAAGTTGACCGGCAGGATGGTGAGTAGGACGAAATTGATTGCAGCGACGAGCATGCCGCCAGTGGCGAACGGCCTGGCTCCGAACCTGTCCGACAGGTATCCGGACAGTGGGCCGGACAGCAGGAATCCGCCTGTCATTGGCAGCAGGAATATTCCAGCCCATAGTGGTGTATTGCTGAAGCTGTATCCGTGTAGGGGGAGCCACACTCCCTGAAGCCATATGATCATCATGAACATCAGCCCTCCTCTACCTATAGCGGCAAGCAGGCTGGCCAGGTTACCGGCCGTGAATGCTCTTATGCGGAAGAGGGAGAGCTTGAACATCGGGGATGCCACATGGGATTCGACTATGCCGAAGATGATCAGCAGGAGGATGCCGCTTCCGATGCATCCAAGCACGAATGGATTGGTCCATCCCATGACATGACCTCCGTATGGCCTTATCCCGTAGGTAATTCCCACCAATATCCCCGTCAGACCAAATGCAAAAGTCGCATTGCCCATCCAGTCGAGTTTTACTTTTGTACGTATGCCGATTTCCTTCAGGCTTACGTATGCCCATACGGTGCCGATTATCCCGATGGGGACATTCATCAGAAATACCCAACGCCAATCGATTGTTGCCAGGAATCCTCCGGCGAGCAACCCGATGAACGATCCGGCCATCGCTGCGATCATGTTCACTCCCAATGCCATGCCTCGCTGGCTGGCGGGAAAGGCATCAGTGATGATGGCAACCGAGTTGGACATGAGGAATGCCGCGCCTATGCCCTGTACAAGACGGATGATGATTATCTCCAGAGCACCCGCTGAACCGTGGCTCCACACTGCGGAGAGCCCGATGGATCCGGCGGTGAAGACGGCAAAGCCGATGTTGTATATTCGTACTCGACCGTAGATGTCACCAATCTTGCCGACGGTCACTACCAGCACGGCAGTGATGAGCAGGTACCCCATGAGGATCCACAACAGGTACGTAAAGTTTGCGGGATTGAGCGGGTTGAGCTTGATGCCTCTGAATATTGCAGGGAGCGCTATGATGAGGCTGGAGGCGTTGATGGTGGCCATGAGCACGCCAAGGGTGGTGTTGGACAGTACCAGCCACTTGTAACGCGGGCCGACCACTGTCCCACGTCCATCATCAGCAGGCGAGTTATGCTTGCTCGATGTCTTATTTACACTTGTACTTAATGCCATTTGCAGTCCTTTCCAAGTCGATACGGTGCGTCGTGTCGACCGCGTGTAGGGAGTATTGGCATTAGTCTAGCATGCCACAAGTGTTTTATGATCAAAATTAATGGTCCGGCGATGGACTCCGATGTGGCACTGACCGCCTAGTTCTCTGCAAGCCCCATCGCCTGACCGTTGACGCGCCAAAGGCTCGTGATGAGCTTGGTAGGCAGCAGGACATCGTGGTGCACGCGGCGTCGGGGGATTACAGGTAGTGAGTCCCGCAGGCGCGAAAGCGCTGCGGACGCGTGAAGAGTCGGCTTGCGTTGGAACTGCTCGTGGCGAACATCCAAAAACCTGTTCCACACAACGGGTGTCAGCCAGTCTCATTGGTATTGACTGGTGTGTACGTATCTCCAGTGATCGGGACCTTGTAGGTGAACTGGTCAACAGAGAGGTTCGTGATGTAGCCCGAGGCTGTGGACACAAGGCAAGCCGGAATGTGGATCAGGCCCAATCCTATCCGGAACAGTAAAAAGCGCCGGCCTCTAATGGATCTTTGCAAGAAAGGAATCGGCATCCACCACAACCCTCGTGATGATACCGGCGCAAATTGTTCCTGGTTCGCCGTAGGCCTTTACTGAAAAAGTGAGTCTCCGGCCTTCGACCTTTTCAAGAGTGGCTTCTGCTATGATATCCGATCCGATTTTGACGGGCGCTACGTGGTCCATCTGTATCCTGAGTCCCACAGATGTCCTGCCTGGTGGCAACAGCGGGTCGACGGCCTTGCATGCTGCTTCCTCGCAGAGCGCTACGAGACGCGGCGTGGCGAGGACCGCGACGCTACCGGATCTGAAGTGCGTGGCGGTGTCATCTTCTCCAACATGTAGCTTGACTGTTTTATGGAGGCCGGGCTCGAGTGCCATAGGCACTAGACTAACCCAAAAGAGCGGGCAGGTGAAAAGTTCGCCCGCGTGGAAGTCTAACCAAGGGATTGGCCTGGATTGGAGACGAGTAATACTTATGCTGATTGACCCAGAAGTACTGGATAGAGTTATCGACCATGCTCTACGAAATGGCGGGGAGTTCGCAGAGGTCTTCGCAGAGGACAGGACCTCGATGTCAGCCGTGCTGGATGACCGGAAGGTCGAAGAACTGGTGACCGGAACCAGCCGTGGCGCGGGGGTAAGGGTCATCTCTGGCGAAACCACGGGGTATGCTCATACGGCAGATTTGTCTGAGTCAGGACTGATGAAGGCGGCAGAGGTGGCTTCCGCTGCATCTCGGAACGGATCAGAGCAGGGCCACATCAGGCAGGTTGCCCTTGAGGAAGCCGTCGCCTCAAACCCCTCCATCGTTCATGTCGATCCATCAGAGGTGGCCAAGTCCCGGAAGATAGACCTGCTGGCAAGGGCTGATGACGCAGCCAGGGCTGGGCGGGATCCCATTACGCAGGTGAGTGCATCCTATGGTGAATCCAAGAGGGCGATCCTGGTGGCGTCAAGCGGTGGCAGGTTGGTGGAAGATGATCAGGTACGTACTCGCTTTTCGGTGTCTTGCATAGCGCTGGGCGACGGAGGCATGCAGACCGGGTACGAGACCGCAGCGAGAACTACCGGGTTCGAATTGTTCGATGACGTTGAAGTGGAAGACCTGGCTGCAAAGGCCGCCACCAGAGCTGTCACCAAACTGTCCGCCAGGCCGGCGCCTTCAGGAGAGCTGACCGTGGTGCTTGCCTCGGGCGGCGGCGGAGTGCTCTTTCATGAGGCATGTGGGCATGGGCTCGAGGCGGATCATATAGCAAAAGATTCCTCGGTCTATGTTGGCAAGGTTGGCGAGCAGGTGGCGGGATCTCTGGTGACGCTGGTGGATGACGGGACTCTCGGCGGCGAATGGGGCAGTTATGGCATTGATGACGAGGGCAATCTTCCAGGTCGTAATGTGCTCATAGAGAATGGTGTGCTTGGTGACTACATGTGGGATGTAGAGAGGGGGAGGAAAGCCGGCAGGAACTCCTCGGGAAACGGGCGTCGCCAATCATATAGACATCTCCCCATGGTCAGGATGACCAACACCTTCATATTGCCAGGGCAGGATGATCCTGATGAGATAGTGGCTCAGACCCCATACGGGATATTCGTCGCGCAGCTTGGTGGGGGGCAGGTGAATATCACTACGGGAGATTTCGTGTTCGGCATGACTGAGGCTTATCTCATCGAGGACGGGAAGATCACCGCGCCACTGAGGGACGCCAACCTGATCGGCAATGGTCCGGAAGTACTGATGAGGATTGATGCTGTTGCCAATGATTTTGGCGTGATGCCGGGCACATGCGGGAAAGATGGGCAGAGCGTACCTGTGGGGTGCGGCCAGCCTACGCTGCGGATCCAAGGTGTTACCGTCGGCGGGACCGCCGGGTAAAGGTTTTCCCGTTTTAATATTCGAGCGAAAGGATGAGCGATGGAAGGCGATTTACTTGATATAGCGAAACGCGTGGCGGGAATGGCCCAGCGGGGAGAGCAGGTGGAGGCTTACGTGTCCCGGAATGTATCGACCGAGGTCCGGGCCTACAACGGTGAGTTGGAGCATCTCGTATCGGCGTCGTCAGATGGTGTCGGGATACGTGTGATTGCCGGCGAAAGGCAGGGTTTTGCCTATACGGGGTACCTGAGTGATGACTCCATTGCTGTTACGCTGGCCCAGGCCCGTGAGAATGCGGTCTTCGCAACTGCCGACGCAAGCGTTTCGATGGCTGAGCCGGATGGCATAGCGGCGGTGGAGATGGATCTCCTTGACAGTGGCCTAGACTCGGTGAGCACAGAGGCAAAGGTGGATCTTGCCCTGGAACTGGAGAGATCGGCACGGCACGGTCACCGCCAGATCAGGCAGGTCGACTCGGCGGATTATGCTGACGTGATATCGCAGGAGGCGGTGGCCAATTCAGAAGGTATAGCCGCTTACAGCGAACACAGCTATTGTGAAGTTTCGGTGTCCGTGATTGCCGGTGAGGGGTCACAGTCGCAGAGCGGTTCCGGCTTTTCTGTAGCCAGGGGTTTTGATGGACTTGATCTGGAGAAGGCTGCAGGCGATGCCGTGCATCGTGCTGTGCGCTTACTGGGGGCGGGGAAACCTGCCACGGCTGGATATACGGTCGTGTTCGATCCGCGCGTTACGGCAACTTTGCTCAGTGTCGTTTCTACGGCACTCTCTGGTGAAGCCGTCACCAAGGGTAGGTCATTCCTTGCGGGCAGGGTGGGCGAGCAGGTGATGGTAGCCGGTGCATTAGTTGTGGACGATCCTACCGATGCCAGGGCACTGTCAGCTGACTCCTATGATGCAGAGGGCCTGGCGTCGAGGCGCATTGTCCTGGTGGAGGATGGGAGATTGCTAGGCTATGTTTACGATTCCACATCGGGAGCCAGGGCGGGACATGCCTCAACTGGTTCGGCAGTCCGTTCAGGGTTTGCGTCGACACCGGTTGCGGCATGCAGGGCGGTCGTCCTTTCGGCAGGTGGAAGCTCTGGTACCGACGGCAATGTCCAGGTCAGCAATTCTGGGCCTGGAGGCGTTGCGTCTGGCGGCGTTGCCCGGGGCGATCACTTCGGCGCCGTCACCAGTGCTCGCAATAGCGGAACAGTGGGTGGGGACCTGGGGGACAGGAAGCCCGGCCAAAATGGTACTTCTGGTTACGGCGCAGGCGAGATAATCAGCGCAGTTGGTGACGGGGTGTATGTGCAGTCGGTCACGGGCATGCATTCAGGGGTGAACCCGGTAAGCGGCGACTTCTCAGTAGGGGTGGAGGGCCTGATGATCCGGGGCGGCGAGTTGGCCGAGCCAATACGCGAAGCCACCGTGGCATCCACGCTTCAGAGGATGCTCCTGTCCATCGTGGGGATAGGGTCTGATGTGGAATGGTTGCCCGCCAACGCAGCCGGCCAAACTATTGCAATCAGTGGAATGATGCTGTCAGGAAACTGAGAGTCTCGGGTTGCTGGTACCTGGTACCTGGAAGGCAGAGCTGCTGGGTCAAGTGGACGAGGCGGCCTTGGTGGAGGACGCAGGGGCCGAGCCCGAAGATGCCGAGCCGGAGGCTTCGGCTGTCTTGGATATTGAAACCGTGGAAGCGCCGGTTCCGCCCCTGTCGGCTTCCTTGGTTGAACTCCCTCCTGAACTCCCTTCTCCAGAAGCGCCGCTCTCGCCGCCAGCGCCGCTCTTGGCGGCCACTTTGGACGACTTCGCCTTTGATGTGCGGTTGTCGGTCTTATAGAAGCCGCTTCCCTTGAAGACGATGCCTATTGACCCGAAGACCTTGCGTAGATGTCCTCCACATGATGGGCACGTAGCCAATGAATCGTCCTTGAAGGACTGGACGATTTCCAGGTGTTCACCACACTTGTTGCATGTATATTCGTACGTCGGCATAGATAACTATTTTAGCAGGAACGGGAATGCATGGTTGTTGCAAGGTTTCTGTTGTTTCTTTACTGGTCTCTCTGCTGTTAGCAGCGGGTGGCGGAGCCCATCATCCGCTGAGCCTCTTAGGCGCGGTAGATCGTCTTGGCGTTGCATAGCTCCCTCAGCCCGAGTACTCCAAGCTCGCGACCGTACCCCGAGTGCTTTATGCCTCCGAAGGATCGCTCTGGAGCTGAGGCCACCATTGAGTTGACATATACCATTCCTGCCTGGAGCCCTGTCTCGAATCTTGCCATCTCGGTCTCATCATTGGTGTAGACGGATGCACCCAGACCGTAAGGGTTGTCATTGGCCAGCCGGATCATCTCCTCTACGCTGCCGACCCTGTAGATGACGGCTACCGGGCCGAAGAGCTCCTCGGTATATGCCCTCATTCCCGGCGTGACCCCTTCCAGTATGGTGGCTGGGTAGTAGTACCCTGTACCGTGCGGGACATGGGCGCCAACCAACGCTCTGGCTCCATGATTCAGGGCATCAGTGACCTGATCGTGAAGGTTGCGCCTACCCTGGTCGGACACGAGAGGTCCGAGGGTGGTTTCCGGGGCAAATGGGTCACCCATGGTTGCAGTAGACATTTCCTCTACAAACGCTTCTTTGAACTCGTCATACACATCATCGTGGATGATGAAGCGTTTTGCTGCTATGCAACTCTGCCCGTTGTTCTGCAGCCTGGCAGCGGCCGCAATACGCGCGGTACCGGCTATGTCGCACGATGGCATGACGATAAAGGGATCGCTTCCCCCGAGCTCCATCACACTCTTTTTGAGGGCTCTCCCTGCCTGGGATGCAACAGCGGAACCGGCGCGCTCGGATCCGGTCAGGGTGACCGCATCCACGCGGGCATCTTCTATAAGCCGGCCGACCTGGTCAGCTTTCATCAGCAGCGCCTGAAAGGCACCCTCGCTGAAACCTGCCCTAATGAACAGGTTCTCCAAGAAGAGCGCGGTCTGGGGGACGTTTGGTGCGTGCTTGAGAAGGATCACGTTTCCTGCCATCAGGCCGGGTGCGGCGAAACGAGTGACTTGCCATAGCGGGAAGTTCCACGGCATTATCGCGAGTATCGTACCCAGTGGTGAATACACTGTTTTAGATTTGCTGTCGTATGGATTTGATTCTGGAGAGAGCATGGACTCTCCGTGCTCTGCGAAGAAACGCAGGGCGGCGGCGCATTTCGACGCCTCGCCCTTTGCCTGGGAAAATGTCTTGCCCATCTCCGTGGTAACCGTTGCAGCGATGGTCGGCAACTCCGCCTCTATCAGATCTGCGACCGCAATCAGCTTGTGGCGGCGCTCTCCAGCAGGCTCCAGGGCTGCCGCATGCTTGGCCTGAGTGGCCGCGTCCAGGCGCCTATCCACTTCGTCGCTGTCGTAGGGTGCGTACTCCTTTCCCACGATGCCGGTGGCAGGATTTATGCTTGCAATTCTTTCATCCATCTAGATACATACTAATGTGGATTGGTGGTGTCAATGGACAGGAGTGATGGCGGCGCTATCGCCAATACCAGCAAGGATGGGATGCGTTCAGGGCAGCCGGAGCCGGTGGCTCATGCTGTGTCAGCCGGAGAGTTGCTCGTGTCCATCGTCCAGCAAGTCGCGGCGGCCATTCTCACCAATGACGCCCTAGCGGCAGCTGCACTTCCATTGACGGATGAGGGCGTGGGGGCGGTGCACGATACCCGCACTTCAGTCAGGAGGCTTCGTGCATATCTCAGGACATTCCGGCCGTTGCTGGATCTTCCCTGGTCCACCGAGTTGTCGATAGAGCTTCGCTGGTACCAGGAGGTACTGTCATCTGTGCGTGATCTTGATGTAATCCACGCATGGCTTGCGCAACAAGCCACTGAAAATCGCACTGAGGATGTCATCGCGCTTCGATCGATGCTGGAGAGAGTGGCGGAGCAGCGCTTGGCTGCATACGGGCTTTACATCGACACACGTGCGACACCCAGAGCGGAGGCATTCAGACGGCGATTGGAGCTTGCCGCTGCGTCGGTACCACTCAGTGCGAAGGGTTCGCAGCCTACCCGGACGTTCCTGCCCATGGTGCGAAAGGCCAGGCGAGAGATGCAGGACGCGATGCGCCTTGTCCAGGAGGATCCGGTTCCTGACCACATACATCAGGCAAGGATTAAGGCCAAGGGGTTGCGCTATGTATGCGATGCCCTTTCGCCCAGCCTGGGTAGGTACTATTCACGTATGGCCGGCGACGCAAAGAAAATCCAGGATCGCTTGGGGCGGGTTCGCGATGCCTCGAATATATGCCAGTGGCTCGAAGAAGCCGCAGTAGCGGACCCGCGAGTCGGATTCACGGCCGGTAAGCTGTGGACGCTGGAGAACGGCGCAGCCAACGCTGGCCTGCGGTGATAGGAGACTGGTGTTTCTCTATACGCGCTTGCCGGTGGCAGGCTGAACCGGCGGCCAGGTATCATAGCTGCCCGACCCGAACTCTCCTGGTTGCCCCGAGATCTTTGCTATGAATGTGCGTAGAGCGATTACCGTCCCTATTGCGGCGAGACCTATAGCCGCGAACTTCAGCAGTACTCTCATGATTTCTCCTTGTCTTGCTTGGGCGTATGTCTGTTGCTGGCGGATTGCATTATGCAGGAATACGTGCTATAATCTTATACGTGATGAAATGCGAGTACCACCAAGATTCTTTCCTTGAAGGATTACTGCTGACGTAGGGCAAGTGTTTCATCGCGCTTGCCCATACCCCTGAGCCCTGTGGCCAGGGGTTTTTTAGTGGGCTGGCGGTAACGTGCAAGGACTGACGACATGTCGATGACGTATCGAGCGAGAGGAGCGATGTCGCATGAAGCGTAAATTGAAGGTAAGCAGGGAGATGGCATCGCTGAAGACGAGAACCGTGATGATGGGAATTGTCAGCGTCCGTACCTGCTGTGCATGGAGACGGACCGAAGGAGGAATACTATGAGTAGTGATATAGATAGTACATCGGAACAGGGCCGGGAACAGGCGCCCACTGTGAGGCCCGGTCCCGGAGTGCCTTCGCACACTGCAGGTGATACGGATACCGGTGCGGGCACCAGCAACGGCAATGCAACCGAGAAGTTGGTGATCTTCGATACCACCCTACGTGACGGGGAGCAGGCACCTGGTATATCGCTCGATCCGGCCGAGAAGATGGAGATAGCGGAGCAGCTTGCACGTCTGGGCGTCGATTACATCGAGGCCGGATTTCCGGTATCCAGCCAGGGTGACTTCGACTCGGTACAGGCCATCGCAAGATCCGTCCAGGGGCCGGTGATCTGCGGCTTGTCCCGCACTCATGTCTCTGATGTGGATCGTTGTTTCGATGCGCTCAGGGACGCTGGTAGGGCACGTATACATGTATTCATTTCCACCAGTCCCGAGCACATGGAGTACATGCTTAAGATGACGCCCAAGCAGGTATTCGACGAGGCGCATGCTGCGGTTGCAAGGGCATGCGAGCATGTGGATGACGTGGAGTTCAGTCCGCAGGATGCAACCCGGACTTCCGTGGATTTCCTGCTGGAGATCCTGGCGGATGCAGTTGCACAGGGCGCCACCACACTCAATATTCCCGATACGGTCGGCTACGGCATACCATGGGACTTCGCAAAGCTGATCAGCCACATCCGCAAAGAAGTTCCTGGCGACTATATCATATCGACTCACTGTCACAATGACCTGGGGCTTGCTACATCCAACACCCTAGCGGGCGTGCAAGCGGGCGCTCGTCAGGTGGAGGTGTGCGTGAACGGCATAGGGGAGCGTGCGGGTAACGCCTCTCTCGAAGAGGTTGTCATGGCGGTGGCCATCCGCCAGGATCAGTTCCCAGGCGTATACACAGGCATACATACTGAGGAACTGGCGAGGACCTCCCGGCTTGTCTCCCGGCTTACCGGCTATCCGGTGCAGTACAACAAGGCCGTGGTGGGGAGGAATGCTTTCGCTCATGAGGCCGGCATTCACCAGCACGGCGTACTTTCCGACCGGAGAACATACGAGATCATCGATGCCGCTACGGTTGGTCTCCAGGGGAGCCAGATAGTGCTTGGCAAGCATTCGGGGCGACATGCATTTACGGCGTCCCTCGAGAAGATGGGTATCCATGCTCACGGCGATGTACTGGACCAGGCATTCAGGAGATTCAAGGATCTGGCTGACCGCAAGGTGGAGATCACGGAGGCTGATCTCGAGGCGATAGTAGCCGAGGAGATCGGGATGGGGGTTGTGGAAGGGTATGTGCTCGAGAGTCTGGAGGTATCAGGCGGTACCGAGGAGGCGGCCCGTGCAAAGGTGGCGCTTAGCAGGGTGGGAAGTAGGGTGAATGCCACAGCAGAAGGCAATGGCATGATCGACGCCGCTTGTAAAGCCATCGGCCTGGCGACATCCACGGATGCCGAACTGGCCGGCTTCAATGTCTCTTCGGTTACCGGTGGTATAGATGCGCTGGGAGATGTGGTGATCCAGCTCATTTCCGACGGGATCAAGGTATCCGGCAAGGGAGTATCCACCGATGTGGTGGAGGCGTCCGCCAGGGCTTACCTGGCTGCGGTCAACCGGCTCATCCGTGCCAAGGAGCGGAATCGTGAAAGCCTTACGCGCGCAGGGGATACAGGACCTTAAAGCCTCTTGGATGCTAGCTTACTACGATGACTTCACCCATCATGTAACCGAGATGGTGCATTCCCCATCCGCACGGCATTATACAGTGCCAGTAATACACGCCCGGGTTGGGAGCGACAAACTGGAACGTAGTCACATGAGGACTCGAATGTGACCCTGGATGTATCATCACGTTGAGATGCAATTGGGCAGAGGTGAAACTGTGTGTATCCGTGCTGAAGTTGGTCACGGTTACGTCCACATGCTCTCCGGTCTTTACAGTAAATCGTGCGGGCACGTAGGCATCCTGTAGTATGCCACCATGGGGAGCCGGCTTGCCGTAGAGGGGCGGGGGATTGATGTCCAGCATCACCTGCGCGATACCACTGTGTGATGAGATCATGTCTGCTGCCGGCCTGGCGCCGCCGGCCTGGGTCGCGTGATTGGCAAGAGGACTGTGCAGCAGGCCGGTGCCTACGAGGACGGATATTCCGACTATGGCGGCAGATGCAGCCAGGATGGATAATATACTGCTGCGCGATGGTCTATGGTCGGTTGCATGCGGTGGCGTTGTACCTGAACGCCTACCAGCATAAGATGCCTGCAATGATGCATAACTTGTACTACCGGCACCGGCACCGGTGCTTCCGCCGGCAACTCCCGGGTCGCCGGCAAACGATGGCGTAGCGGATCCCAGCTCTTGCATGCCGTTGCCCAGTCCGGACAGCTGGGATGCCATTTCCCAGTCCAGCCCCGCTTCACGGGCACTCCATGCTTCATCAGGGTAGAACCCTTCCCGGCTCCAGTACCCGGCCTCCCAGGCTCGGAAGCCGGCCATCCGCCACCGCCTTGCCATATGCGGATCGAATCCGGCGGCGGCCCATCCTTCAGCGTGGTACCGCCAGTTGGGTAATCTTTCACCTTCCATATTCAACCACCTCGATGCCGTACCGGATTGCAGGCAACGCGGGCCGATTCATGATGGCCTGCACGTCCCGAGGAAGGATTTGAGCTCAGCGCACGAGGGTCTGCAGTGCGTACGCTATAGCAGCGACTATTGCTACCGATATGCCCAGTTCGATAAGAGTGACCAGCACGGTGACAGCAGTAAGCAGTGCCGTTTTCGCGGCCGGAGTAGGGGGGATCTCGATCGGGCCTCCTTCCATTGCAGCGCTGTCGCTGACATCCTCCCTGGTAAGTGTCGCGACGCTGCCTGCAGGTGCCTCGCGAATTGCCCGTGTTTCGTCATTGCGGACCGCTTGGCTCGCAATTTCTGTATCTCGTATTACCATGTGTATACCTCCTTTGGTCTGTATTCCATGGGTTCCAGATGTTTCTGCATGCTTGGCATTTCAACGCGCATATCCGTGATGTGTGGCCTTGAACAGGATATTCACCCTTACTGCTGTTCCGAAGAGCACCAGCCACAAAAGGCCGAGAACGGTCAGCAATATACCGGCTGCCCATTTACCGAGTGTGCCGTCAGGCCTCTGCGATTGTACGGTTCCCTTGAACGGTGATGATGCGGCAGTGGCGGAATAGGTCGTGGAAGAGGATGCCAGGGTACTCCCCGACGCACTGTCGATCTGGGCAACAAGGGGCTGCTTCCCTGTCCATGTGGGACTGTAAGCCAGGGTGGCTACACCGTTTGAGCCAGTGGCGGCTTTGCCGAGGAGCAATAACGGAGCATTACCGAATTGTCCGGTAAATTGCGCGGCACCTACGTAGAAATCCACGGCTATGCCGGCGAGTTGGCCTGCAGCTCCAGACGCCGGTTTGCCTTGCTGCGATACCGTTGCGGTCAGGATTACATCACGTGCGCTGGTAGGAGCCTGGGTGGCACGCAACGTCAATGTATAGGGTGGAGGCTTCGAGGCGGCCTGCGATGCGTATGCCGTGCCGGAAGCCATGCCGGTAAGGATCAGGGCAGCGACAGCACAGGATCCTGCGGTCAGGGACACTCTTGTCACCAGGGTCCGGAGTGTACGGTTAGGCATTTGCATGCATTATCTCCTTTCTGTCGCCAGATGGGCTGTTGCCGGTCGATGCCATTACACTGAGCGTGCTCAGGTCTTCCTCCAGCCCTTCCGCTTCAGCAGCCATTTCCTCCATATCCGCCACCGGCAGGATCGGGAAGAACTTGAATACGACGAGCAACAGCAACGGTATTGCAGCAGTTGCCGCCAGGGTGATCGTTATCGGAATCCAGGTGAAGTGGAAGGTACCCCAGTTGGCACTCGCAACATTCAGGGGTGACTTTACCAGTGGCTCGGTAGCCGGCGGTATGACGATCACCAGTCTCTTCACCCACATCGCCAGGAGGATTATCGCCGATGCCGTCGCTATGCCCTTTACATTACGAGTACGGCGGAACGCGAGTATCACAAGAGGGAGCAACCCTGCACCCACTACGAAGAACCAGAATGGTATCCAGTAACGTCCCATGATTGTCTGGCGTACCCAGGCCGCATTGCCTATGGTTCCCGAGTAGCCGTCTACGAGGTATTCGGTAAAGGTAAGGTAGAGATAGGTGGCGCCCAGCGCGATCAGTATGAATCCCAAACGCACGAAGTGCTTCTCAGTGATGTAACGTTCCAGGCGGTACCCCTTTCTGAATGCCGCGGCCATGACTATGACTAGCGCTACGCCACTATAGAGGGCGCCTACCACAAACAGTACCGGGAAGATGGTCTCCAGGTATCCTGCGCGGCTTGAAGACGAGAATGCGAAGCTCAGCACCGAGTGAACCGAAACTGCCATGGGAATGATCATGATGGATATGAGTCCCAATGCGCCCTGAAGTACCCTGCGCTGCGGGATGCTGCCTATCCAGTTGCCACCAACTACGGTGTACAGCTTCTTGCAGGTACGCGTCTTCAGATTGTCTGGACCGGCCGAGAGTCGCTCCAAGGTGATCTTCAGGTCGGGAATAAGAGGTAGGTAGAAGAATACGACCGTGGCCAGCAGGTAAGTGCTCACTGCAAAGAAGTCCCACAGAATCGGAGACGACAGGTTCCAGTATGGGGGCCAGACCAACTCCCATATCCTCGGGGCCTCTCCGAGGTGAGGCACGATGAACATCATCCCTATCGGCAACGTCACCAGCGCAGTGGCTTCGGCAATCCGGGTGAGCGGTGCGCGCCAGCGCGCCTTGCTGAGCCGTAATACAGCGGAGACCACTGCCCCTCCGTAGGTGACTCCGATGAACGCCACAAGGTCTGCCTCGTAGATCGCCCAGAACGCTTGGTTGTTGTATCCTGCGGCACCCAATCCATCGCGAAGTTGCATGACCCATGCAACGATGCCCGCTATCACCACGACACCGAGTGTGATCACCGCCGTCCACCACCATTTGCCCGTTTCCAGTACCGGGCGCATGGCGGCTTCGCGTATGTCTTCTCTTGGCGGCACAGGATCTACACCATCGTAGGCGGTTCCTATGGACTTTTCGAGCGTCCTGCTGGTCATTGTGGTACTTGTTCCAGTTTCCATTGCGTCAACCTGCTCCCTCATCATTTTCCAGGTCCTGATCGTGACCGAGAATGTAGTAGACCCTTGGGTGCGTGCCGTAGGACTCCTTGAATTTCACTGCGTCGTTGGCGGCTAGGAACTCCGACAGTTTCACGACCTGGCCGCTGGCGTTCACTGCGACATCGGTGGTCAGATCTCCCATGTACAGAGCGTCCATCGGGCAGTTGGATACGCATTCAGGGATCTTTCCCATTGGAAGCATTGCGGCACAGAATATGCACTTGCCGACAGTTCCCTCGACCTGTGGAACAGGCCACTCGGGTTCCTGGGGGAATGGCTGCCTGGGGGCCGACTTTGCCGGTCCCCAGTTGAAATACCTGGCCTGGTAAGGGCAGGCGTTCATGCAGATGCGGGTGCCTATGCAGCGGCTCTGGTTGACAAGCACCAAGCCTTCGTCGGTTCGGAAGTTTGCCTTTACTGGACAGACCTGTACGCAAGGCGGATCTTCGCACATCATGCAAGGTCGCGGCATATGATAGGTATTGCCCGAAGCATTGGTCATGGTGAACACATGCATCCAGGTCTGGTCCTTGTGCAGGTAGTGGGCCTCCTGGCACGCTGCGGTACATACTTTGCAGCCATTGCAGTAACGGAGATCGATGACCATGCACCACTGGTGTGCAGGTTTGCTCGAGGCGCCCGTTGCTTGCGCCGCCGCCGTGGTTACGGCACCCGCCTTGTGGCCGCTTGCCGCCTCCAGTACCCCGGTCCCTGCGAGTGCTCCGGCAACTCCTATTGCACCGAGCCGCTCCAGGAAATGCCGTCTGCTCAGGCCTGCGTCTTCGCAGCTTGGTGTTTCTTGGGCATCCGTCGTGGGCGGTCTTGTGGCTATTTCCACCGGCTGCCGGCTACTGCTGGTCATCTGTCATACCTCATAATGCCTGTCTCCTCTGGTGATGTGATCATGGATCATTGGACCGTGAGTGATCCCGTCATGTATCCCGGGGTGACCATTGGTCCGCCCATACCGGTTGGTCCCGTTCCGCAAGGCGCCTCGCACTGCCAGGTGTAAGTGCCTGCTTTTGTGACATGGAAGGTGAAGGTGACCACTGCCGGTTCGCTCTCGCCTCCAGGGCCCGTGGTGGATGGCGCCGCAGGTATTGGAACATTCAATTGAAGTGATGCCACAGTAAAGGTGTGAGATATGTTCGCGTTAGGTATGGAAGTGACAGGACTTCCGTTGACGGTCTCGGTGCCACCTTCCACCTTATCGAATAGGGAGCCTGCTGAGAGTGGGGCGGTCCCGTTGTCGTAATTGTAGATGGTCAATACTACGGTGGTGTTGCTGGGGATGGCGAGATCGGCGGGAGAGAACTTTGGCCATCCCTTGTGGCTGATCATCCCTCCGGTAAGGATGGTCATTGACTCGTGGATGGTGGTCGGATGGGATGCCTGGCTGGTGGTGCTCGGGGTGTTGCTGCTGCATGCCGAAGCAACCAGTGCCAGCAGTGCCAGCAGTGACGGGATCAGCAGCCTTGCTTTGCGTCCCTCATGTGCCACATCGGATCCACCGGAAACGAACATCTTCATTTTGCCTTCCTTTCAATAATTCGAGTATGAGTTTTCCTTCAATACTGGGCAACGAGCCTTTGTGTGAGTGTGAACTCTAACTGGCACTTACACGAGACAGGTGCTCATAGGTGTAAGTATGGCGGATTACCGGCGGGAATGAAACGGTGAAATGCCCTACGTATGGATGGTGATTACCCGTAACTGATTGGAGCAGCGGTACAGGTAAACACGTATGTACTGGTAGGTGCATACGTAGGTAATTGGCCAGTGTCGTTTATGGCAGGTTGAACGGAAGGAAGCATGCGGACGAGTCGCTTTGGATGCATTCAGGAAAAGCCGTTAGGCTGGTGGTATGGAAATAGGAACCGGCATGGAACGCGGCGGAGCGCCTGGTAACGTACTCTGGACGCCATCACGTGAATACATGGAAAAATCTCGCCTTGCAGGATTCATGCAATGGTTGGTGGAGGAGAAAGGATTGCACTTTGGCAGTTACGATCAGCTCTGGGAGTGGTCTGTCACCGATCTGGAAGGGTTCTGGTCGTCGGTATGGTCGTATTTCGGCGTGCGTTCCGAGACGCCTTACAGCGTCGCTCTGCTGGTTCCGCAGATGCCTGGGGCGTCCTGGTTCCCTGGCGCCCGGCTGAACTACGCCGAGCACGCACTCCAGCCACTTGATGGTAAAGCGCTTGATGCACCAGCGATCGTGTCGCTTAGCCAGACGAGAGAACGCGTCGAGCTTAGTATGAGCGATCTGCGAGGTGAGGTTGCCAGGGCGGCAATGGGCCTAAAGGCACTTGGGGTGGGCAAAGGGGACAGGGTGGCCGCCTACGTGCCCAATGTCTCGGAAACGATTGTGATGTTCTTGGCCACTGCGGCCCTGGGGGCGATCTGGTGTTCCTGCGCCATCGAGTTTGGCGCCAAGGCCGTAATAGACAGGCTGGGGCAAATTGGTCCGAAGGTGCTGATGGTGGTGGACGGGTACCGTTACGGGGACAAGGTGGTCGACAGGAGAGCTGAAGTCGCCACCGTACGCGACGCGCTGGGGAGCGTGGAGACTACTGTATACTTACCGTATCTGTCCGATGATCATGCTGGCGTTCCGGACGCAATTACCTATGAGGAGCTGCTTTCCGGCAAGGCGGGCGAGGTCACTTTTGAACAGGTCCCGTTCGATCATCCCCTCTACATTCTCTTCTCTTCTGGCACTACCGGGTTACCAAAGGCGATTGTGCACTGCCATGGCGGTATTCTTGTCGAGCATTTGAAAGTACTTGGTCTGCATCAGGGGCTTGGCCGTGATGACAAGTTCTTCTGGTTTACGACAACCGGCTGGATGATGTGGAATTATCTCGTGTCAGGGCTGCTGATGGGGAGTGCCATCGTCTGCTTTGACGGCAATCCCGGTTGGCCGGATCTGGAGATGCTGTGGCGGATGGCGGGTGACGAGCGGATCACCTATTTCGGTACATCGGCAGCTTACATCATGAGTTGCCGTAAGGCCGGTATAGCGCTGGTGGGTGGTGTCGATCTTTCCAATCTGGTCGGCATAGGCTCCACCGGCTCCCCGCTTCCGGTCGAGGGGTTCGAGTGGGTGTACAGTTCGGTCAAGTCGGATGTACATCTGTCGTCGATCAGCGGCGGTACCGATATCTGCAGCGCGTTTGTGGGTAGTAGCCCGTTCCATCCGGTACGAGCAGGCGTGATTGCCTGCAGGATGCTGGGAGCCAAGGTGGATGCTTATGACGATGAGGGCAATCCTGTGATCGGCGAGCAGGGGGAGTTGGTGGTTACCGCCCCGATGCCCTCGATGCCGGTAGGGTTCTTCGGTGATCCCGATGGCGATCGTTACAAGGAGGCATATTTTGACAAGTTTCCAGGAGTATGGCGCCACGGGGACTGGATTACCATATACCCGGACGGCTCCTGTGTAATATCGGGAAGATCGGATGCCACCCTCAACCGTGGTGGTGTCCGGATGGGTACCAGCGAGATATATGCGGTGCTGGACGCGCTGCCCGAGGTGGCGGATAGCCTGGTGGTCCACATCGAACATACAGGGGATATAGGAGACGCAGGAGAACTGGCTGTTTTCGTGGTGGTAGATGCAGGCAGGGAGCTGGACGAGGAGCTGGTGGCGCACATAAAGAGCGTGGTGCGCACATCACTGTCCCCGCGCTACGTCCCTGACTCGATATACGAGATTGGCGAAGTTCCCCGCACCCTGTCAGGCAAGAAGCTGGAGGTCCCGGTGAAGAGAATACTGGAGGGGGCTGCGGTCGAGCAGGTGGTGAGCCGCGAGTCGCTTGCCAACCCGAGCGCACTTGATGAAGTGGTCGCATTGGCCAGAGCGCGGCGTGCCGGCGGTGCTGGTGCTGGTGCCGGCGGAGATACCGGCGGTGCTGGTGCTGGTGCCGGTGATACCGATGGCTGAAGCCACCGCACGCATGGGCATACCGGGCCTCCCGCAACGTTTTCGCGGATCCAATATTGCCGGAGAGGTACAAATATACGAGGTGTCGCCGCGCGATGGACTCCAGGCGGAGCGCGAGAAGGTTCCAACTGGCGTGAAGGTGGAGCTTATCCAGCGCTTGGCCGCTGCGGGGTTGCGTGCCATTGAAGCAACGAGCTTCGTCTCGCCCCGCTGGGTTCCGCAACTAGGCGATGCGGAGGAGGTGACATCTGCACTGGACATGAGTGGCCCGGTGCGTTACCCGGTGCTCGTGCCAAATCTGAAGGGCCTGCAGAGAGCCATGGACGCTGGAGCAAGGGAGATAGCCGTCTTTGCGAGCGCAACGGAATCCTTTGCCAGGAACAATCTCAACACCACGGTGGACGGTGCGTTGGAGATGTTCGAGCCGGTGATCGCCACGGCGCGTGAGCATGGGATGCCTGTCCGGGGCTACATATCCATGTGTTTCGGTGATCCGTGGGAAGGAGCCGTCCAGCCTGGTCAGGTGGTCTATGTTGCCGCTAAGCTGGTGGAGTCAGGCTGTACGTCACTATCGCTTGGTGATACAATTGGAACGGGTACACCTGGGCATGTCCTTGCCTTGCTGGATGCCCTGAAGAGTGGCGGGGTCGGAGCGGATATGCTCGCACTCCACTTCCATGACACTTACGGTCAGGCGCTGGCCAACGTCTGTGCGGCCTTGGGTGCAGGGGTGAGAGAGTTCGACAGCTCTGCGGGCGGGCTCGGAGGGTGCCCGTACGCGAAGAGTGCGACCGGCAACCTTGCCACAGAGGATCTTGTCTGGATGCTCAACGGCCTCGACATCGAAACGGGTGTGGATTTGGATTTGCTGATCGGCACCAGTGTATGGATGGCGGAGCGACTGCACCGCCCCTCACCGTCAAGGGTGGTGAATGCGCTGGCAGGATCGGAATGTGATGTGTAGGTGACCCCGGCAACAGTGGAGCCGCCTACAAGGTACGATCAGTGCTATAATCACACCGTGGCGAGCAGGCCGGGTGACCGCAGCGGGTTGAGCGCTTGTCGCGATATCTCGTTGAGGAAGGTCGGGGCTCCATAGGGCAAAGTGCTGGCTAACGGCCAGTCGGGGCGACCCGAAGGAAAGTGCAACAGAAAGTAGACCGCCGATGGTTCGGTTTTCAGCTGGATACAGGTAAGGGTGAAACGGTGCGGTAAGAGCGCACCAGCGGTCAGGGTGACCTGGCCGGCTGGGTAAACCCCACTTGGAGCAAGGCCAGACAGAGGACATGGGCGGCCCGTCCAGCCCGGCAGGGCAGTCCTCGGGTAGGCCGCTTAGATGGATGGTCACCCCGCCCGTTTCGGGCGGACAGAACCCCGCCTACAGGCCGGCTCGCCACCATCTCCACATTGACTTCGATGCGCTGCATTGCAGTCGATGACATCGGGTTGCTTCCTATCTCGGCTGATGCTGCAGAAGGACTCTACCGCTTGGTGGATGCCGCATATGAGAAAAGATCAATAGCGGTATCGTCCAATATTCACCCGTCGGGATTCGACCAGCTTATGGACAAGACCATAGCATCTGCACTCGTGGATCGGCTATTGCACCATGCCCATGTGATAGTTACCTCTGGCGAGTCAATACGCCTCGTCGATGCCACCTCAGGAAAGGGGGTGACGCCACTGGCAGGTTGATGTGATATAACACATAGTGGCCGTCCGTGGGGAATTCTCATGGCCATTGACAGTGCTCCCCGGCTACAAGGGCACCGCCGTCCACGACCGGCTCGCCATGTACTTCAACTACACCGGTGCACGTCACGGAGTGTGCGGAGCCCATCTCATCCGCAACCTGGCCTCGGTGGCGGTCGTGTGGAACCAGACCGAGTGGGCGGAAGCCATGATCGCTTCGCTTATCGAGATGAAGTGTGCCGCCGAAGATGCCCGGGCAGCCGGCAGGAAGCGTCTTGGTGCCAAGGTGTTTGCCTCCTTCTTGGCTCGCTACGACAGAATCGTTGAGCTGGGACAAGACGGCCAATCCCTGCCCGACCTGGCGCAAGCGGGACTACGTGGAGAAGGAGTCCTACAACCTCGCCTGTGCGCTACGCGACCTGAAACCAGAGGTCACGCTCTTCGCGAAGGACCTCCGTGTTCCGTTCTCCAACAACCAAGCCGAGTCTGATCTGCGAATGGCCAACTCGGCAGAAGATCTCTGGATCGTTCCGGGCTGCCGTTGGTGCCGAATGCCTAGCCAGGGAACGCTTCCACATCTCGAGGCTGCCAAGCACGGTGTCGACGCGATGGATGTCTTGACTACATCTGTTCGCCTGCGCACCCTGGAAGACGGCGACACCGATGCGCATCTGATCGCACCATCGCTACCGAGATCCCCGCTTCACTATCATCCGCTCTGGCCCGCTGGCGCGGACCGTCGCAGCATCAGGGTACCTGAATGGTTACGTTCAACCGGTGCATTTCCAAGTGAACTGGTCTGTGGTCCATAGATGTATGCATTGGATCCATCCATCAGAAGCTGTGGAACAAAAGAGTGGGTGTTCCAGGTGAACTGCTGTGTCGTACCACCAGGTGAGGTCTCTGACATCCTCAGTCCTCCTGCGTTGTAGGTATATCCATAGGAGGTGGCTGTAGCTGGATCCCCACAGGTGACCCCTGATGTATTGGCTGGAGTCACACAGGTCATCTCCATGTATGGATTATACCCGTAGGTGGATCCATATGTTGGATCAGGTGATGCACAACTGGCCCCGATGGAGTTGGCTGGGGTTGCACAGGTTCTCTCCCCATCTTGGTTGTACCCATATGTGGAGGTTGCACCTGATTCGTAATGCCACGCCTGCAAATACCTGCTATAAGACAGGCCGTGTCCGGTGCCACCAGAATGTCCTACGTACATAATCGGGCTTTAGGCCATGGCGGATAATCAAATCTTCTAAGACGTCTAGCCGTGGAGGCCGTAGTTGCCCAAATCGAATACCACTCCTATCATCTTTCCAGAGGACAACGGAGTTTGGTGAACGAATTACTTTGACGATCTCGTCCCACTTGGCTGACCACATAACTCCATCGTTTTGCGATACTGTAGCTCCTATGGTTATTCCATTTGCCTCGCACAAGCGCAGCCAGAAACGCGTAAGCCAGGCAACTAGGCGTGAGCGAAATCCTATAGAAATCCCTGCATCCTCCACAACCAATTTCAGAATGGGCCCACTGAATGACAAGCCCATATTCTCGCCATTTACTATGTCACCACCTCCACGAAGTATGAGGTGGTGAGTCTCGGACAACCCAGAAGACTCCACGGGTTCGACAGGTATGTTATGGCTGCCACACATCAGTGTAACTTACTCCAGCGTGAGTTTCGAATGGTATAGGAATAGGTGTAGGCATAGGAAGTCTTACGCCGAACGAGTACTGAGGTTCGAATGTCCAGATACCACTACCTCCAACGCTCCCTTCTGCCCCTGCACCAATTTCCTCCTCTCCTGCAGATGCACCTGTAAATGCAAAAGGTCCCTCCAGCTGAGAAGGACAGCTTGCGCTACTGAAAAACGGTCCTGTATTTAGAGCCGCGCCAGGAGAACCACCTCCTCCACCTACAGAACCCCACAGGGAAAAACGTCCGTGGATTGTGCCTGCACAGAGATTGAATTGCACATAGTAGCCATACCCTGCTTGCCCTCCCACGCACCAACCCAAAGTATGAGTAGCGGCTAAATGCCCGGCCTTCTTGTACCCGCTCTTCCAGCACTGGCGGCTGGCTTGGGTAAAACCAAGCTCGAGTGCCGCCCAGCAGGCAAGTCCGGTAGGATCCGTGAAGTTCACCGGGTCCCCTCCCACATACTGATAGGGCTGGTCTGTGACACCTACGAGGGGATCTACACTGAGGAACTGGCCCGTAGAGGGATCGTAGTAGCGATTGACCAGGTAGATGAGACCTGTTGGGTCTGTGTATCCACCTGCATATCCAAATGGGGTAACAGAGGAGAGTCCTCCTGAGATCACATTGCCATAGGCGTCATAGGATGCATATGCTGTGATGGTGCCTGATGAGTTGAAGGTGAGCCTTACCCCTTCTGGATCTGAAAGCAGGTAACTGGCAGATGATTGGGAGTTCGGAGCTGAAAGGGATATCTGTTCAACCGGTGCATTTCCAAGTGAACTGGTCTGTGGTCCATAGATGTATGCATTGGATCCATCCATCAGAAGCTGTGGAACAGAAGAGAGGGTGTTCCAGGTGAACTGCTGTGTCGTACCACCAGGTGAGGTCTCTGACATCCTCAGTCCTCCTGCGTTGTAGGTATATCCATAGGAGGTGGCTGTAGTTGGATCCCCACAGGTGACCCCTGATGTATTGGCTGGAGTCACACAGGTCATCTCCATGTATGGATTATACCCGTAGGTGGATCCATATGCTGGATCAGGTGATGCACAACTGGCCCCGATGGAGTTGGCTGGGGTTGCACAGGTTCTCTCCCCATCTTGGTTGTACCCATATGTGGAGGTTGCACCTGATTCGTAATGCCACGCCTGCAAATACCTGCTATAAGACAGGCCGTGTCCGGTGCCACCAGAATGTCCTACGTACATAATCGGGCTTTAGGCCATGGCGGATAATCAAATCTTCTAAGACGTCTAGCCGTGGAGGCCGTAGTTGTATAAATCGAATGCCACTCCTATCATCTTTCCAGAGGACAACGGAGTTTGGTGAACGAATTACTTTGACGATCTCGTCCCACTTGGCTGACCACATAACTCCATCTGTCTGCGATACAGTGATTCCGAGGTTTATTCCATTTGCCTCACACAAGCGCAGCCAGAAACGCGTAAGCCAGGCAACTAGGCGTGAGCGAAATCCTATAGAAATCCCCGCATCCCCTACACTCATTTTCAGAAGACCACTAAATGACAAGCCCATATTCTCGCCATTTACTATGTCACCACCTCCACGAAGTATGAGGTGGTGAGTCTCGGACAACTCAGAAGAGTCCGCTGGTATGACAGGTATGTTATGGCTGCCACACATCGGTGTAACTAACTCCAGAGTGGGTTTCGAATGGTATAGGTATAGGTAGTCTTTCACCAAACGAGTACTGAGGTTCGAATGTCCAGATACCACTACCTCCAACGCTCCCCTCTGCCCCTGCACCAATTTTCCCCACTCCTGCAGATGCACCTGTAAATGCAAAAGGTCCCTCCAGCTGAGAAGGACAGCTTGCGCTACTGAAAAACGGTCCTGTATTTAGAGCCGCGCCAGGAGAACCACCTCCTCCACCTACAGAACCCCACAGGGAAAAACGTCCGTGGATTGTGCCTGCACAGAGATTGAATTGCACATAGTAGCCATACCCTGCTTGCCCTCCCACGCACCAACCCAAAGTATGAGTAGCGGCTAAATGCCCGGCCTTCTTGTACCCGCTCTTCCAGCACTGGCGGCTGGCTTGGGTAAAACCAAGCTCGAGTGCCGCCCAGCAGGCAAGTCCGGTAGGATCCGTGAAGTTCACCGGGTCCCCTCCCACATACTGATAGGGCTGGTCTGTGACACCTACGAGGGGATCTACACTGAGGAACTGGCCCGTAGAGGGATCGTAGTAGCGATTCACCAGGTAGATGAGACCTGTTGGGTCTGTGTATCCACCTGCGTATCCAAATGGGGTGACAGAGGAGAGTCCTCCTCCGATCACATTGCCATAGGCGTCATAGGATGCATATGCTGTGATGGTGCCTGATGAGTTGAAGGTGAGCCTTACCCCTTCTGGATCTGAAAGCAGGTAACTGGCAGATGATTGGGAGTTCGGAGCTGAAAGGGATATCTGTTCAACCGGTGCATTTCCAAGTGAACTGGTCTGTGGTCCATAGATGTATGCATTGGATCCATCCATCAGAAGCTGTGGAACAAAAGAGAGGGTGTTCCAGGTGAACTGCTGTGTCGTACCACCAGGTGAGGTCTCTGACATCCTCAGTCCTCCTGCGTTGTAGGTATATCCATAGGAGGTGGCTGTAGTTGGATCCCCACAGGTGACCCCTGATGT
>JAMCPL010000007.1 GCA_023379675.1 Actinomycetota bacterium
TTCCTAGAGCTCAGCATTCGGCCAGCTTTGTAAATTTGCTTCTATCGTTTCGATAAACACACACACGATCCGCGCTATGTCGTTTGGATGATTATGCAAGGGATAGTGGAGGGGCGAGCATGGCTACATAAATCCTGCCAACGACGGGCTGGAACTAAGAGCTGTACTAAAGAGCTACTTCGAGTGGTACAACACGACACGTACTTACAGTTCACTCAACAACATTACACCTGATGAGATATAGTATCTTACACAAGAATGACAATGGCCATGAGAAATTCCCCACAGGCGGCCACGAGAATTCCCCACGGGCTGAGGTGGACCCATTCGTTGGACAGCCTGAGGGCATTGCTAAGCTCGCCGATCTTCCATTATACGGAGCAGGGTAATCTCCAAAGTTACGGCAGTGCAAGTAAGAAGTAGTGTCCAGGGCAATCCTCAGTTCTCCTACCATCTGTTTCGTGCTCACGGCACCCTGGAATATATGGCTATTTTGGGCTATTTCGAGATAGATCAGCCTAAAGTTGGGATGGTGCGGTGTATTCTTGTCAACCTGCTTATATCCAAGCATAGCTCAACGGTCATCCATGAAAGTAGTTCTACCGTTTCATCGTAGCAAATACTCGCCTATGAGTACCAACCCACCACGTCTATAATAATGTTTGCTTCAGCAGATGTATAGACATCAATTGCTCCCGAGGAACTCAAGGTAACTGTGACCATGTTGGGTACCGTCTCGCCGCCGGCCCAATTGATGTTGGAGGTGGTCGGCTGGGTAGAACCTGCAGCCCAGGCTGTGAGATACCCACCTCCAGTCGTACTTACCACTGTCACATTCGCAACTACCGCCGTTGCGGTAAGTGGTATGCCGGCTATACCTGCCACCTGTATGGCGATGGGACCCGAAGCCGGACCGAGCGCAGTACCCGAGTTAGCGCACTGGCCACTTACGCCGCTTGCCACATCCGAACTGGACAGCGCACGCGTGTCACATATGCGGGTGGGAGCACTCGGCGTAAAGGCATCGCCGGAAGATGAAAAGTAGCCGTTGATGTCCACTACCACGTTGGTAGAGGTATTCGCTGAGTTGAAGACACATATCTTTCCAGTGCTACCCGTCTCGACGATAACGCTGTTGGCTGATGCCGTTCCCTCGTGAAAGTTAACATTAGATGTCGTTGGCGGGATACCGCATCCTGATCCACTACCGGGCCAGACTGTCAGATAACCTCCTGACTGTGGCCTGGCAGCCGTAACAACCAGACTGACCGCAGTTGCATCTGAGGGAACTCCACTACCGCTCAAGCCCGCCACACTTAGAGAAATAGTACTTTGCGGAGGGGGCGCCTCAATAGAAGCATTAGCCACAGGAAGGTTCTCTCCCGTACAGTATCCTGGTCTTGGGTAGGTTGCGCATCTCGTGTCGAGCAGCCTAGCAGGAAGTGCTAGTGGATCGAACAGATTGGAAGGTTGTGATGTTACAGGCTCATAGTATCCCTCTACATCCACCACGATATTCACACCCGCGCTGGACGACAGGACGGATACAGCTCCTGTCTCTCCAAGCGTAGCTGTGACAAGATTCGGCGTGGCTGTTCCAGGAACAAAATTCAATGATGATGCTTCGGCCACATTGGTGCCGGCAGGATATACAGTGACATATCCATTCTTGGCATTCAGTGATGCTATCGCCGTGATGTTCAATACCACCGACTGAGCAGTTGCGGGTACAGCGTCGCCTCCGGACACCGATGCTACTCCTGCCAGCTGGACGATTATACTATTGCCTGCACCAGGAGACGGGATAGACCGGTTGACTGCCGGAAGCTCTGAGCAGTAAGCCGATGTTATACTGGATGGAAGTGGGTACTCAGCACATCGAGTGTCCGCAATGCGGTAAGGAGTGACCGGCACATATCGGATGCCCGAGGTAACATAGACAAATCCAACTCCTGATGAAGTGCCTCCTGGCGTAGTAACCGTTATATCGACCGTACCGGGTACTTGGCCCGCGGGTATTGTGGCTGTCACCTCTGACTGCGATATGATCATCAGATTCGTGGCTTTTACGGTACCAAAATACAGTGCCGTGGCACCATTCAAGTCGGCACCGGTGACGGTGACCACTTCCCCACCCTGCAGCGCAGATGAATCAGGGATGATGGATGTGATGGCAGGAGGCGGAGGTGGCGGTATGATAGTGTAGTTCGGAGTGGATACCGACTCCGTATCGGACGCTGTGGATACGGCCAGGGTATAGGTTCCCTCTGGTGGGTTGGTAACGTTGCCGACAATCACGTCAACCGGAGCGGAACTTGCTATCGCAACTGGAGTGACAATGGTCACCATATTGGTTCCACCGCCGTAAATCGATGCAGCTACTGTAGCGTTGACCATATAGTCCGATGCACTCGAAGGAAATATCGTTCCTGTATGTGCAGAAAGAGTAATGGTGCCCACGTTGGCCGCCAGCGCACCGGTGAGAGACGTCGTGAAACCAATATGATAGGCAACTCCGGTTGCTCCTGCTAGGGATGTACTCGGAGATGGGCCAGTAACGTCAGATACCGAGGTGATGTAGGTGAAACTCTGATTGTACTTGCTGGACCCGATGGGTATGCCGGCATCAATCACGACCCGACCCGATCCTGCGGGCACCACCAGGGTGGCAGTGCTTGGAGACGATGATACAACGGTGGCCTTAGCCACCACATCATTTGGTGTAACGAAATAGAACGATGCCAGTGACAGATTCGACCCGGTGACCGTGACCTGACTGCCGGACGTTGCTTCTGAAGGCTGGACAGATGTCACCTCCGGACATGCAAGGCCAGAGGCAATTGGTGTTCCGAGACCTGAAGCAGGGCTCCAGCCTCCAGACGGGTTGGCCGGGTAGTCCCCACCGTTGGTGCCCGTCATGTCGTTGTTTCCCTGGGTCACTCCATTGAATGCTACCCCGTAAGACCCCGATATGCCTGCATAAGCATATAGGGCGGGATTAACATCGCCGATAGAGCCATAACATGTGTTTGCAATGTCAGCAAACATGCCAGCCAGTAGAGGAGCTGCCATGCTCGTGCCAATATAGACACCCCATTCGCCGTTTACATAAAATGTCTCCGGCGCGCCAGCATTCGCAGCAATATCGGGCACTCCCCGGCAGTACTTCCCGCACTGCGGGTAATTACCGTTGGTATTGGGAGGCCAGTACCAGGTGTTGAAGCCATCCTGCCAGGATGGCTCGGACCAGCGAATTGATAGGCCGCCACCGCCTGCATTGACTCCATTGTTACCACTTGCACAGGACAGGCTCTCATCAGATTGACAGTAATTCCATACTGGCTGTGAACCGTCAGATTGGAGGTACGTACCTCCAACTCCGGTCACATATGGATCAGATGCAGGAAAGTCTACATTGAGGTATGTAGCAGGATTGGAGCTGCTTGCGGAATAACAACCTTCTGAGCCCTGGTCGCCGGCACTAGCGAAGACGGATTGTCCCTGTGCTGCAGCTTGCTGGAAGAGAGAATCCGTAGCAGACATAAGACCGCTGCCAAGCAGATCGTATTCGCATGCACCCCAACTTGTCGATATCACCTGGGCCTGATCAGCTTGCACTATGGCATCCCAGGTATCGTATCCGCCGGTATCACCGGAACCTTCGTAAGAGATGATGTTTGCACCGGGCGCTTGGGTGGCAACCTGTTCGATATCGACATCAGCCTCAGCTGTCCCGCTACCGCCGTATGTCCCACCACCGTCCACTGCCACAGTCGATACCGGATTGGTAAGGCCGAAATAGGATTCATAGGCAGCTACATCCGATGCCGAATGCGCCGCCAGCTCGTAGACGGCCACCGTCACCCCATTCCCGTCATATCCGCTTGCCAGCAGGCTGTTGATACCGTAGTAATCCCCTACTTGATTAGGCGTCCAGGAACCGTAATTGGAAGCATAATTGGAAGCAGACGAATATGGCACAGGACTGCTCGTCTGGTCTCGCGCCGGTAGGAGCTTCCGGGCTATCTCGTG
Source organism: Actinomycetota bacterium (assembly GCA_023379675.1). GTDB lineage: Bacteria > Actinomycetota > Acidimicrobiia > Acidimicrobiales > JAMCPL01 > JAMCPL01. The sequence continues at coordinate 4,033 of JAMCPL010000007.1, forward strand.
AACAGGGGTGAAAGTTCCGCTCGGCGATCCACTGGGCGCTTCAGCTTGGCTCTGAGCAGGGGAAGCGTGACGAAGAGACATGGAAGCACCGTGAGACGCAAGACCGTGAAAACCAGAGGATATGGTGCGATGCTCTGACGAGGCTAGGGCAGGCTTCAGTCGAACCACGGTACTGAGTCCGAGTATCGCGGATATATCAGACGAGATGGCCACCGGTACGAGAGGCGCACCCAGAGCGCTGTAGGCCATCCTCCCGCTTTGCATATGGACATTGACCACATGTACCCCAAGAGCTGACGATACCTTCTGTACGGTTGCATGTACCTGGACAGCAGGACCGATCCATTTGCCGCCGGTAAGACCAACTCTATCCAGCCATGCCAGTACGCCGGCCTTTTCTGCACTGCCAGGCCCGAATTCAAGCTGAAACTCGCCAGGAGTCAGGAAATGATGATAGATGGGTGACCTTGGATTGTATAGCGAGGCTATTAGAGAAGTGAGTCCAGCGGCATTGGACGGTTTCAGAACGATGTCGACCGCCACATTCTGACTTGGCGATGTGTTTCCAGCCAGATACGCACCAGCAGGCAGTGGTCGACCTGCCAATGCCTGCAAGCGCACCATGGGCCCAATTGCTACCGGCCCCCCATCTGATACAGCCATGGCAGTAGCTGGAACGACCACTGTACCAGACAAAAGTAGCACCGGTACCAATCCCCATCTACAGGTGTGCGCAAACCGCTTAAATATATTCCATACCCGGTTACCCTGTTGAAAAGTAATAGTTCTCATGCGGAGAATCATACAGAGGAGGTGTATCGCTATCGCTTCACATCGGTTATGCTTTGCATACCGTCTATATTCCATTGGTACCTGCCATAGTGATGGCATATGCCTAGGTAAGGTGTCGAGATGGTGCTGCCAACCAAGGCACAGGACGATATGCAAGACGGCACTAATGATGCAGGCTACACCAGAGTAATCACGCAATATCCCGTCGGGGGTTACAGAATTGACCTGGTAGTTGAAGGTCCGGAAAGTCGCCTCGGTATTGAATGTGATGGAGACCGTTGGCATGGACCTGACGCATGGGACCATGACAGATCCCGTCAGGAGGTGCTGGCACGTGCTGGATGGACGTTTGTGCGTATTCGAGGTTCGTCCTTCCACCGGAATCGGTCCGAGGCTCTACGACCGCTATGGGAACGGCTCGATCAACTGGATATTCCAAAAGGCGACTGGTTTGGCAAGGTAAGGGACATTAGGGTGCATCGCACCTGGCCCGACGATTTCTCCGCCACTCTTTCGCCTTGTCCAGATAGAGTTAAATAACCTTCCTTCGGTATCGGTATTGACGACAGGGCATTCTCGCCAGATGCGGTAAGGCATTGCCAAAACACGCATCCCGGCCCGGTGTCATCCGGACCAGTGGCAGTAGGGCCCTGTTACAGCAGGATTCGAGCCACGGCACATGCCGCGCCAAAACCATTGTCAATACCTACGACGGTGATACCCGCCGCACAGGACGAGAGCATGGCCAGCAACGCTGTAACTCCCTCGAATGCCGCCCCGTATCCCGTCGAAACCGGCACTGCCACTACCGGAGCGGGCGTGATGCCACCGACCAGGCTGGCAAGCGCACCTTCCATACCTGCAACCACGACCACTGCATCAGCTTCGACGATGTCGTCCACTGATCCCATCAGCCGATGCACGCCCGCAACGCCGCAGTCGGCCAAGAATGCCGGACGGTACCCGTACGCCTCCAGCGTAACCCTGCACTCGACGGCCACCGGTATGTCTCCGGTTCCAGCCGTGACGACCACAATTCGCGCAGGACGTAAAGGAGCGGGGCGCCACACCGCAGTAAACAGCTGCTTTCCACCGGCTCGTTCCCGTACCGTTTCCGACACTGTACCTCCAGGATTGCCGCTGAGAGCCTGATCAAGCTGGTGCGAGTCCGCTCGGGTAAGCAGTACAGGACCTCCATCCCGCTCGGAAAGGAGCTCTGCCACGATCTTCTCGCACTGCCCCGGCGTCTTCCCGGGAGCATAGACGGCCTCCCCTATATTCTGACGCAGCACGCGGTGATGGTCTACCCTGGCAAAACCAAGATCAGCAAACGGGATTCTCTTCAGTCTTGCTACAGCCTCATCCGGGCCGAGCGACCCCGAAATCAGGTCGGAAATGATCTGCCTGAGCGCCGGTTCATCCATGGTCGTTCCTCCTTCCATGATCGTTCTTCCTTGCCGTGATTGAAATGCCTGCCTCATCAAGGGTATGCACCAGTAACGATGCCCACTCTTTCGCCGACGAAACCGGCCAACGGGGAACTTCTTCGTTTCTCTCTAACATTTTCCGGATAGCATCGGGCACCACAAGCGGGTCAGCAATGCTGGTCTGCGCGCCACCTGATTCGACCTCATGTAGCATATTTTCCCGCCCGTGCCCAGGCACTATGTCGAGTATCAGCAACGGCCTTCCCATGACTCGCGCCTCATTGCATGTCTGGCCAGATGCCGTTATTACCATATCGCACGCTGCCATAAGTACAGGAACCTCGTTTGTGTACCCGAAAGGGACCACATAGCCACCGGAAGAGGTAGGTCCGCTTGCTGCAATGCACCTGAGCGCCTGCCCTGCCCTCTTGTTGTTGCCGGCCACGGCAAGCACAACAAAGCCGTCTTCGGCCAAACGGGACGCACATCCGGCAAGTGGCCCTATCCCCCACCCCCCCGTCATGATCAGCACGCACCTGGCGTCTTCGGCAATAGACAGCATGTGGCGAGCATCGGTCCGGTCCAGCGCTTCATAGAACTGCGGTCTGACCGCCGGCGGCAGTATCGCCACCTCTGCATTGGGGTCGTGAGCCCGTACCGTAGCGGCAGTCAATGCAGAACCAACTATGTACAGATCAGTACCTGGATGGACCCAGAGGGCGTGGGCAGTGGCATCTGTGACAACCGCCACCGACCTGATGTGGCTGTGCGTGGACCGCATGGCAGCTGCGGCGGCGGATGCAGTGGCGAATACGGAGAAGATCACTCCCTCACCGAGCCACTCCATCTCGCCACTAAGCGCACGGCCGGCTTTACGCAAAGATGTGCGATCAGCTGCTCTTCCGAGCGCGCCACCTGCTCGCATCTGCGAGAAGTGGAATGCATCGAACAGCCCCTGGTAACGCAAGGTCATCCTGTACATTGCCAAGCCGGCAATGTATTCTTTGCGACCGAGCATCTTAAGGCTGTCGAGCACGCGCACCTCTGCACCCGTGCTGCTGAGGGCGTCGTAGTAAGTATCTGCCACGGACAGGTGCCCATTGCCGATGGAACCAGTGAGTACGAGAGTCCTAATGCCTGCCACCTTGATTCTCGTCTGCTCCGGATCTCATTCTCATTCTCACACTCTACAGTCTCGGCGCCATCACGCCCAATGCAGACTCTATTTTCAAGCTGATGGCTGCCTGGATACCAGCGTGCCGGCAGTTGGCCGAACAGCTCTGATCAAGCTGCCGCTGTAGTATGGTGAATAGTGAATGTAGATCGTGTCATACTCGCGTCTCCACGCGGTTTCTGCGCCGGCGTGGAGAAAGCCATCAAAGCTTTGGCCTGGATGGTCAGGGTATTCGAACCGCCCGTGTACTGCTACCATGAGATAGTTCACAACAAGCAGGTGGTGAGACGATTCCAGTCCTTGGGCGTAGTATTTGTCGATGACGTGAATCAAGTACCCCCAGGTGCTCCGCTCGTACTCTCTGCACATGGTACGGCGCCACATGTGGTCGAACAAGCAAGACGGTACGTAAATGTAGTCGTAGATGCAGTATGCCCGCTGGTGACCAAGGTGCACCATGAGGTAAAGGTTCGTGCATCCAAGGGATACCAGATAATCTACATCGGACACTCAGGCCACGAAGAGGCCGTGGGAACCATGGCGGTGGCGCCCGATGCTGTACACCTAGTAAACTCAGCTGAGGATGTGGACAAGGTTGCAGCAAGCATAGGCGCCTCTACACCGGTTGCCCTCTTGGCACAGACTACGCTCAGCCATAACGAATGGAGTGGAATCGTCACTCATGCAATGGACGTTTTTCCCGACGCTTGGATGCCGGATCGGTCGGATCTCTGCTTTGCAACCACCAACAGGCAAGCTGCCTTGCGCACGCTGGTCGGCAAGTGTAACGCCGTAATCGTCATAGGCTCACCCAATTCCTCCAACACCACAGCTCTGGTAAGAGTGGCTGAATCGGCAGGGTGCAAGAGGGTCATAAGAATAGATGATCCCGATGCGCTCCCTTGCGACCTGGAAGGCACCATAGGGTTGACAGCGGGTGCCTCGGCTCCGGAATACCTCGTAGAGCAGGTAATCGCCAAACTGTCCCCAGCGAATGGGGTGGTGGAGGAAAGCATAACCGACGAAACTGAATACTTCCCTCCCCCGCCAGAGTTACGCGAACTGCTAAGGCACATCGGCGCCACCGTCCACATCGGACTGGGCATACCACCTAAGCCTGCAATTACCTCACGCACCGCCACCTTCGAAGGGAGTGACCAGACTACCGGCATGTCCACGCATGGCACCATCGATGACCGGCATACTGATGCTTCACGAGTATTGGACGAAATAATTTCCTGAGTATGCTACCTCGCTGGTAGCACTAATCCTACCGGGTGCCGACAAGTGAAACCCGGCTGGCAAGTCGCACCGCATCGTTGTAATTACTACCGCCTTGAACGTACCCTCGCCGGCGATTAGCCTGGACAATATGGAGCAGCACAGCATACCCGACGTCAAGCCATCAAATGTAAGTGATCTCGTTAGCGGTCTTGCCCTGAAGGACTTCTACCAGCGCTACCCCGAGGTGCAAATGGAGCCGGTGGTCGCGCTGGTGGCCGCCTACGAAGAAGCATCCAACATAGGCCAGGTTCTGGACGCGATCCCAGCTACTGCCTGCGGCTTTGCAGTTACCACTCTAGTAGTGATTGACGGTGGCGATGACGGCACGGAAGAAGTCGTCATGAAACATCCTAGCCATGCACAGAACATGTACTGCTGCGTACTCCCGATCAACATGGGACACGGCATAGCCCTTAAAGTCGGCTACAAGCTGGCCTTACATCATGGAGCAAGGTACGTGGTAACCTTGGATGCCGATGGGCAGAATGATCCTAGAGAGATGGAACAGCTGCTGGAACCAGTTGTATCTGGCGAAGCGGATCTTGTAGTAGGAAGCAGGCGACTTGGCACTGACCACACATCCGATCGTATGCGCAAGGCTGGAGTGCTGTTCTTCGGCAAGGTGATCAGCCTATTGACCAAAGTGAATATAACTGATACCTCCAATGGCTATAGGGCGTTCAGGGCCGCGCTACTGGACGATATCACCCTGGAGCAAGCTCAGTACCAAACCGCAGAAGTGATTATAGCCGCTGCAATGCACGGATGGCGCATACAGGAAAGACCCGTGACATGGCATCCGAGAGCCTCAGGCACCACCAAAAAGGGCCACAATATCTGGTTCGGATTCAACTATGCAATGGTGACCGCCAGGACCTGGCTACGGGAGCGTCGCAATCGATAAGCTTTACGCCCAGTTGCGATTGCACCCGTATGACCAGATAAGCCATGTAACCCCTGGGGAAGCCATGGGGAGGATGTCAGCAGTGAGACGGGGCTACTGCCAGAGGAGAACAGCAAAGATCAGGATGGATAAGGTAGGTTGACCTGATCCGGCCAGCATTCCGGCGTGGGTTTCCGTGCAGGAACAGCGAAGATCAGAACCGCGAATGAGGTAGGTTGACCTCATCAAAGGTCGCCTGCATTGCTTCCTTGATGGCTTCAGTTGCCTTGGCAAGCTCGCTCCGCCGTATCCGGGAGCCTCCTTCGGATACTGGCGCCTGAACGGGTCGACCCACGACTATCTTGACCGGCATTCTCTTGGGAATCCTGGTTCCCTTGGGCATTATCTGCTCGGTTCCAGTCAGCGCCACGGGCACTACGACAGCACCGGTTCTTGCTGCCAGGAATGCGGCTCCCTCGTGCAGCGAAGTAACGGCGTCGCCGCTACGTCGGGTTCCTTCTGGGAACAGGATAAGCGTGCCGCCTGCCTTCAGGATGCCTTCCGCCCGCTCAAGAGCCTTCCTATCCACGCCAGTCCTGTTGACCGGGAACGCGCCAAATGCCTCCAGAAACCTCGCCGGCAGGTGATACTTCCAGAGCTCGTTCTTCGCCATGAATGCAACCGGTCTGTTGGTCACTTCTGAGGTAATGAAGAAATCTATGAAGCTCCGATGCACCGGAGCAATGATGATAGGCCCGAACTCAGGTACCAGCCATCGCCGTTCCACATCCACATGCCACATGCGCTGATTGATCCAGTGCGCCAATGACCGGGTACCTGCATAAAGCCACCAGGGTACCTTCACTCCGGCTGCATCCAGGTCCTGCGAGCTGGCACTATACCGCATCTATCAACCTCATCTCTTTCATCTTGGCCACCACCGTATCTAGAACCGTAGCCGCGGGAGCGCTCGTGGAGTCTACGATAAGTACGTTGTCCTCCCGCTCAAGTGTCCGCATCCTGACGGCATCCGGAAGGGCACCAACCTGCCTGGCAGAATCCATCCTGTCCCGACCGATCAACCCTTGCACCACGCCGGACAAAGACGAATCAGCCGGCATACCCCGCTCAGCGGCCCGCCGGGCGATCCTCACCTCGTCCGAGGCGACAAGAAATACTTTGAGGTCGGCGTCAGGGGCAACTACGGTGCCAATGTCCCTGCCTTCAACCACGCCGCCATTGTGAGCATCGATCCAAGAGCGCTGGCGCGCTACGAGTTCTAAGCGCACGTCGGGGATTGCGGCAATGCCTGATACGGCCATGTCGACCTCCTGCGTCCTTATCGCGCTGGTCACATCGATCCCGTCCAGTAGCACTTCACCTCCTACCTCTATCGAACAGCCTCGTATCAATGAGGATACCTTTTCATCGGATGTAGAGGTATAGGTGGCATCGATTCCATGCTGTATAACCAGCAGTGCAGCAGCACGATACATGGCGCCGGTATCAAGCACATCCAGGCCAAGCCGCTTACCCAGGGACGTTGCCAAGGTGGACTTGCCGGATCCGGCAGGACCATCAATGGAGATCAGCAAGCCATCACCCGGCACCTTAACCGTGGTCCCAGACGCTTTGGGGCGCAGTCTCGATGTTTCCGACCATGTCATAGCTCCATCAGCTTTCTCGGGCCTGCCTGTCCACCCACCCATCGGTCACCATACGCAGATCGTCGGCAAAGCCTGGGTAGCTCGTCCTGACAGCAGGGTAACCACTGATAACGCTTACGCCTCCGGGCATAGTGGCCAGAGCGGCAACAGCACCGGCCATGACCACCCGATGATCACCCAGCGAATCTATGGCGCCTGCCCGCAGATGCTCGACTCCTACGACGACAAGGCTGTCCCCGTCCACGCGAGCACTCCCACCAAATGCATTGATAATCCGAGCGGTTCCTTCGAGCCTATTCGATTCCTTCACCCTGAGCTCGCCCAGACCCTTGAATACCGTCTCACCTTCTGCAACTGATGCAGCCACGGCAAGCACTGGCACCTCGTCCACGAGCAACGCCACCTCCCCCGGTTCTATGCTTGTGGAGCTCAGTCGAGAATAGCGGGCCTCGACATAACCCACTGGCAACGAGCATGCAGGCAAAGGGCTGGTCGTCATGATAGCCCCCATGCGCTTCAACACCTCCAGAAAGCCCGCACGTGTATCGCCAATGTAGATCGGTCCAACTCGGATGGCACTTCCGGGTACCATCAAAGCGGCAGCCAGAAAATATGCAGCTTGCGATGGATCGCCAGGTATATCAAAATCGATAGGAGATGGTTCCGATGCCTTCACGCTTGCACAATAGATGCCTTCGTCGCCAGCTGTCACGCAACCCGGTTCCCACCCGATATCTTGGACAACTTCACTACCGAGCCGTTGAACACGCTCCTGTCCCGGGCCATGGACAGCCAAAGCGGCGCCGGCAAGGCTGAGCAGCTCTTCAGTATGTATCCTTGTACGCGTCTTTTCCCTGATGGTGGTCGTACCGGTGGCCGATAGACCAGCTAACAGTATTGCCGACTTCACCTGAGCGCTCGGCTGAGGTGGCGTATAGTCAATGCCGTGGAGTGCTCCACCGGTGACAGCGAGCGGTGCATGGCACTTCTCTCCAATGCCGGATACCGTGGCTCCCATCATTCTGAGAGGTACAGCAATACGATCCATTGGGCGAGCGGAGAGCGATTCATCTCCCACAAACTGCACAGACCAGGGAAATCCTGCCAATAGTCCCGCCAGTAGCCGCATACCAGTACCGGAATTCCCCATATCGAGCGCCATCCCGGGAGCCCTGATCCTGTCCCTGCCGCCATATATGCCTACTCCACCCGCTGCACCCTCCGCAGCTACATTCCCGGTCAACCCGCCCACTGCCACTGTACTCCCCGTCATTTTATCCACCGTACTACCGAGCGGCCTGATATCAATCCCAAGATGGCGGGCGGCCGCAATGGTACGTGCAACGTCATCGCCGGAAGGCAACCCAGTAATCGACGACTTACCTGAAGCCAGCATTGACAGCATGATTGCACGATGAGATATCGACTTGTCACCGGGAACCGCAACCTCACCGGCAATCGATCTGCCAGCGGTAATCACCAGGTTGTCCCCAACGATCTGCACGCAGGGACCGGTAGCCACTGCCATGATGAGCTAGATGTCTTCCCTGAGCACGGTGGCGCCCTCCAGATAGATATGCTTGATATCCATCATCGCCCTGGAAGTGTATACATGGATCATTACGCGTATGCATAGAGGCAGGGACCCCTCTATGTCCAGTTCCCTGGCACACAGCAACGGCACACCCGACAGACCCATGGACCGTCCTGCAGTGGCGGGGAACATAGAGGTTATGTCACTTGTTGCGGTAAACAATACGCTGATCAGATCTCCAATCTCCAGATCGTTGGCCTCGAGAATGGCGGCAAGAAGTTCCTGGGTATGTTTTGTGACCTGCTCGCGGGTATCCTCGTCGACTGTCGTCGCGCCCCTTATCGCTCTCACATAAAGTTGCATGTGCGCTCTATCCCTATCTCTGAGTCTGTACTTGTCGATGGAGATACCGGCTTCCAATGGCTCGAGTGTGCTCTTGCATTGCCCAGATAATATCAGACGGCACGTACGCTAGAGGAGCCGACCGACTCAAAAAGTGCATTCAGCTCGTCTCTATCGAGTTGCCTGTATGAGCCCGGTTGCAACGACCTACTGGTCACGGGCCCAATCCTGATACGCACCAGACGTACTACGGGGTGTCCAATTGCATCGCACATCCTCCGTACCATCCTGTTGCGACCTTCTCTAACGGTAATGGTAAGAGTGTCGGGCGCGATCACGCTGACGCTGGTTGCGGATGCAAGACCATCATCCAATTTCACTCCCGTCCTCAGCTTGGCGGTATCAGCCTTGGATAGCCTGCCCTCCACCTGCACCAGGTATTCCTTGTCGATACCGAAGGAAGGATGCGTCACCCTGTAGGCCAAATCTCCATCATTTGTCAGCAAGATAAGGCCTTCGCTGCCTGCATCCAGCCTGCCGACCGGATAAACTCGCACTGTACCCGGCACGCAATCGACCACCGTGCGCCTGCCATACGGATCGTCCACGGTGGATACCACGCCTAGCTCCTTATTGAGCAGGTAATAGACATGGTTTGGATTTACCGGCAGCCTTACTCCATCCAGACATATGGCGTCAGACAATGGATCGGCCCTCATGCCTATAGCGGCAACCTGACCGTTCACCGTCACCCTGCCACCTACGATAAGCTCCTCGCAGCGCCGGCGGCTGGCGATGCCGGCTCCAGCCATGATCTTTTGCAACTTCTCATTCACTCTGGTCTCTGAAACGATCTTCTATACTCGATAAATCCGAGTCGGAAGAAGGAATCAGATCATGCACTGGAGGCAGGTCTTCTACGCTGTTCAGGCCCAAACTCTCGAGGAAGAGCGAAGTGGTGCCGTAAAGAGCAGGACGCCCAGGTCCCGGAGCATTGCCCTTCACGGTAATATATCCCCTTTGGGAAAGAAGTTTGACAACACCGTCCACATTGACACCGCGGAGAGCAGCCACCTGCGCTTTGGATACCGGCTGTTTGTACGCTATGACTGCCAAGGTTTCCAACGAAGCGCTGGAAAGACGGGGCGACAACCGTTCCATGGCAAACCTTTCCAGGAATGGAGCCATATCAGGATGGGTCTGCAGCCGGTAGCCGCCAGCCACCTTTGCAAGCATGAATCCCCTTTTCTCCTTTTCGTAACGAGCACCAAGGGAAAGACACAGTTCCTCCACTGCAGTTACCGGGATCTCCAGCAGTTCGGCCAGCAAGCCTGGCCTCACCGGTTCAATGGCTGCAAGCAGGATAGCTTCTATCGCCCTCTCCGTCTCGGCAAGCACTGGCTGGGTGACTGCATTGCGATCAGCTGGATCCCTGTCCTGATAGTGCTGCTCTCCGTGACCATTCACAACCTGTCCGCCATCCCGATCATAACCGCCATCCCCGTATAGATCGTACATGTGTTCGCTATCCCCCATATCCGTCATCCATCTCTGCGCCGCTGCCATCCGTTGGGCTGCCATCCGTTGCAATCCATTCTATATCCAGATCTCCGAAAGTCTCAGCTTGGCTAAGTGCCACCATGCCACGCTTGTACAACTCGAGAATAGCCAGAAAATGGACAATGATGTCCATGCGCTCATTGAGATGACCGGTCAAGTCTCGAAATGTTGTCCGGCGCAACACCTTGAGGCGATGCCGCAGGGCGCGGAGTGTCTCAGCCACGCTCACCTTGTCGACAGTCACGTGATTGATTTCAACACCTGCTGATGATGCTCTTTCCTGAATTTCCGCAAATACACTGCACAGCGTCCCTGCATCCACTCCTGCCAGCAGATCAGGCGCCAGAGTGGCAAACCTCTCCTCAAGCCCGGCAGATCTCGGGATGGAAAGGGCAGCCCTCTCCATCATTATGGAAAGTGACTGCGCCACCTGCGCATACACCTGCAATTCCATGAAGCGGCCAATCAGCTTGTCTCTTTCTTCCAGGGCATACAACTCCTCGTCCAGATCGGGTACGTCATCGCTTGCAAGGAGGAGCCTCGACTTCCACTCAAGCAGCGTGGAGGCAAGTAGTAGGAATTCGGACAGGCGGTCGATGTCCAATGGCCCTATTCGCTGACCCGTGCGTGTGCCGTCACCCGCAGCTTCATCGCTGCCCGAGTTGTGAAAGACGCCGCTCATCTCCGCCATGAAGCTGTCCACCAGATCGCTCAACGGTATGTCATAGAGGTCGGCGGGATGCTCAGCGACAATACGCGCCAACACTTCGAGTGGACCTTCTGTCACCTTCTCGGACTGGCCGTCCTCCAGGCTGCCGCCGGTTTCCATGCCGGAACGCTTCCTACGTGGGTTCCTGAGATTCCAGGCAGTACCTTCGTGAGTTCCGCCAGATGCTGCCTCGGCCGACCTTTCTGAAGATCCGCACACCTCGTCCACTGTGGATACACCGCCTGTAGCCACGGTATTATGAATATTATGCTCGATCCGGTCACCACCTCGACCAAAAGTAGGTGATACCGGTCCAGCCTGTATCGTCGTGTCCAACTCATCCATGCAAGCTACATTAGTGGTTTCGCTCGTCGAAGTGGTGGAACGCTAAGATAATTCGTTATGGACAGACCCAGGATATTGTCAGGGATACAGCCCACCGGTGAAATGCACCTAGGTAATTACCTGGGGGCACTACGTCTATGGGTGGATGCTCAGTATGATGCCCTTCCGCACTACTGCGTGGTGGACCTCCACTCACTGACCGTGCAGATAGACAGCAAACACTTGAGCAAGCGCACCCTAGACGCTGTGGCGATGCTGCTCGCAATAGGACTCGACCCGCAGCACTGCACCATCTTTGTGCAGAGCCACGTACCGGAACATACCAGCCTTACCTGGATACTGGAGTGCGTCGCCACGATGGGCGAACTTGGCAGGATGACCCAGTTCAAGGACAAGGGATCCAGCCAGGAGTCCGTCAGCGCTGGCCTGTTCACCTACCCGGTGCTCATGGCGGCAGACATACTGCTCTACGACGCCAACAAGGTGCCTATCGGCGACGACCAGCGCCAGCACCTCGAACTAGCACGGCGGATCGCCGGTAGGTTCAACTCACGATTTGGCGAGACGTTTGTCATGCCGGAAGCGCTCGTGCCTCCAGTGGCGGCACGGGTTATGGATCTTCAGAATCCCGGCAGCAAGATGTCCAAGTCGTCCGAGTCCAGCCTCGGCACGGTATTCCTGCTCGATCCTGCAGATGTCGTTGTAAGTAAGGTCAAGAAGGCAGTAACCGACTCGGACGGCACGGTGCACTACGACCCTGAAAACAAGCCAGGTATATCCAACCTACTGGAAATACTGTCAGCCATCACCTCAGAGAGGCCGGACCAGCTGGCTCTGAAGTACAGCTCCTACGGTGCACTAAAGACAGATGTGGCAGGCGCCGTCACTGATATACTGCGCCCGATCGCAGAACGCTATAAGGAGCTCTCCAATGAGGATGCATACGTCCGGGAAGTTATCCGCAACGGAGCCATGCGTGCCAGGGAAGTCGCCTCGGTCACCCTTGCCAGAGCAACTGAAGCCATAGGGCTACTCGAACCGCCCGCTGTTGCATCTGAATAGGCATCGGCACATGTCCACGGCAGTGACACCGAGTACGGAGTTGCTCGACCGGCCGAGCAACTTCACGTATTGATGTCGTAATAGAATATCTCTCCACATAGAATTGCAATTTGGATGGTGCCTGTTCAAGATTTCACGTATTGATGTCGTAATAGAATATCTCTCCACTGTTGCTGAGCAGGTAATAACCGTCACGATTGACCGGATCTTCTGTCGCTGCAACTATGGTCGATCCATCCATCACTCCCACAGGAGCGCCATAGAAAGGGGCATCGAAGCAGTACACTCCCCCATCCGCCCCAACCATCCTGTATCCGTCCTGCGAAGAAGATTCGTAAGGCATGACTGCAATAATAGGGGCTGCATGGTGCATCCTGTCGCTTGGGATCGAGCCATGAAACCACGCGCTCCCAAATGTATACACCTCACCATCGGAGTCTACGATGATGTATCCTCCAGCTGCATCGAAACCTGCACCACTGTGACCTGCAGGCGTGGAGTCTTTATGAATGGATCCTGCAAGCATAATACCGGCCGCCGTGCCAGCAAGGATGATGCCTTCCTCACGTGGGCTACCGTAATTTTTCATGTCGCCAAATGTGAATACATCACCTTCTGCATTCAAAAGGCAATACGCACGTGCATCTGGATACGCCGCCATGGATACCACAGGTACAGTGGGTTCGTAGCCTATCTCCGCCAGCGTGCCATAGGACGGAACGTCCCCAAAAGAATATACGTCGCCAGCGGTACTGTACAGCCAATACCCGGTGCTGGTGCTTACGGTAGCAATGCCGGCAATGGCAGCGCCCAAGGTAATACCATCAGCAGGAATCGACCCATGAAAAGACGCATTGCCTACGGTATAGACTTCACCGTAGCGATCCACCACCCAGCAACCGCCGCCATCCGGCATAGACGCTATCCCGCAGTAGCTGCCTGAATCGCCAACTTGCATGCGACCAGCACTAGCAGCAGCAGCAATATCGGCGTCACCTTTGCCGGTCATCCTCCATCGTGGTCCTGAAGCCGAGCCGGCTGCCGTGTTGCCCGCCACGGCGCTCATATGCCCAGCAATCTCTGCCACAGTGATAGTGCTGGGTTGAATATACTGAACAGCACACCCGGCAACAGTAGCACTACAATCAAAGGCAACACCAGCATAAATGGCCTCATCCGGTAGTATGAGGGCAGCCAGTCGTCAGGCAGGAACCGCTCCAAAATGGCCGAACCGTCCAAGGGCGGCAAGGGCAGTATATTGAAGACGGCAAGCAAGACGTTGGCAAATCCCGCCAGGAAAAGCAGCTGGTATACTACCGGCAGCACGGACAAGTTGCCGGACGCCAAAAAGTACAGCTTATCGAGGTGTGGTGTGAGCAGCGAGAACAGCAGGCCGCACACCACAGCCAGTAGCACGTTCACCAGGGGCCCGGCCACCGATACGATGACGGCGTCATTGCGAGGATTCCGAAGCTTGTCCACTGAAACCGGTACGGGCTTGGCCCATCCAAAAGCGACCCCCGCAGTCATTATAAGGATTGCGGGCAATATGACAGTACCGAGAATATCCACGTGCGGTATCGGATTCAAGGTCAGCCTGCCCGCCCGTTTTGCCGTATCGTCACCAAGGGCCAAGGCTACAGCTCCATGGGTGACTTCATGGATAATTATCGACGGTATGAGCACCACGAAGAACAGCACAGCCGTCTCGGGTATCTTATGCAACCGCAGGAGCACTACGAGCACTATGATCGCAGCCGCAAGGATGAGGGCTACGTTCCTATCATGGTTGCTCCCGGGCGGCTGTTGTGGCAGGTAGGCTCCGTTGAACCCCACTAGCGGTCGGCCCTACGAGCAGCCTCGCTCATCTCTTCGATGCGCAGACGATGCACATCCTGGCGGCAGGCTTTGCTTCGAGACGAGCCTCCTCTATCCGGTTGCCACATGACTCGCATATCCCGTACGTACCATTTTCCAACTTCGCGATGGCACCATCGACCTGTTCAAGGGTCTCAACCAGCTTGCCTATCAGCGCCTCAACTTCACCGCGCTCTGCAGTCACCTGGCTAGAGTCAGCAAAATTGCTATCGTACTCAAGACCTTTCTCAGCGCCGTAACCGAGTTCGGAAAGCTTGGCCAGCAGATCCGCCCTTTCCTGATCGAGGAGGGATCTGTAATCGACCGCTGCCTGAATATTCGTACCGGTATTTTCAGCCATGTAGATATTATAGACCCTTACAGGACTCCTGTCAGCCAATGGGTTGAATGTGGCCACTCGCCATGCGGGATCTTGGGTGTGCAGAAAGATACACTGACCGTAAGTGCTCCACAGATACTTTGGTATATATTTGCGTAGTGGATATCGATGAGTGACCAAGCATCTCTTGGACTACACGGATATCGGCTCCGCCTTCCAGCATATGGGTGGCGCAGGAATGACGAAGAACGTGCGGGTGGACTTTACCGGACAGGCCGGCTGCTACGGCACGTTTCTTGATCACCAGCCATATACCCTGCCTGGTGATACGGGAACCACGTGCGTTGAGGAAGATTGCATCCGAATCACCCTTCCGCTTCCATTTAACCGGCTCCAGTCTAGGCCTGCCTCCCTTGTCCAACCACCTGTCGAGAGCATCCAATGCTGCCTGTCCGACAGGCACCAAGCGCTCCTTGGATCCCTTGCCCAGTACCTTGGCAATCCCAATTTCCAGGCTCAAGTGGCTCGACACGCCTGGTTCTCGAGAATACCGGTCTCCGCTGCCAATGGCATCATCTCTATACACAATGTTATCGTGTCTATACTGCGGCATATGGGTGTATGCAGTCCCACTACCTAAGGTTACCCTATTCACATCGCTGAGCGACAGGCCAGTAAGCTCTGAAACCCTCATGCCTGTCGCGTACAGCATTTCTAGAATAGCCTGATCCCTACGTGCAATGGCGGTGTCATCGGCCGGAGGCGCCAGCAATGATTCAACTTCCTTGATGCTCAAAGCCTTTGGCAGGCGCATACCAGCTTTGGGCAACTTCACGTACTGAGTAGGATCGGACACTGTAAAACCTTCATCGAGCATGAACCTGTACAGGCCCCTTATACATGACATGCTCCGTGAATGGGAACTCGGGGCCACGCCACGCTCCCGTAGGCTACGGGAAAACTCTTCTATAATGCTTCTGCTGGCCTGATCGACCATCAATTCACGCTGCCGTAGAAAAGATTCGAAAGAATGGAGATCTCGCCTGTACGCCGAAATGGTGTTACGCGATCTCCGCCGCTCGACCACCAGCCAGCTCAGGTACTCCTCCGATGCCGTGCTCAACGGCTCCTTGGCGGCAGAGTCACTGCCACCCGGTCCATCCAGCAAGACAGCTCCCGGGTCAGTCCTCAAGACGGCGCTGTGCGAGCATGAGCCCTATGATCGTCTGCGCATCATGAATCGCACCCGTGGTACACAGGTCAATAGCATCGTCCAGTGGCAACTTCAGGACATCCATGTATTTCTCCTCCGGGCCTTCACGCTCAGCTTCGCGCTGATGCAGCCCGGTTGCCAGGTAGATGTACGTCTCTTCAGTGCAGAACCCGGGTGAGTTGTACACACGCCCCAGCAAGGTAAATGTGTCGGCAACGAGCCCCATCTCCTCCTTGAGTTCCCGGCGGGCTGTCTCCTCGGGAGGCTCCCCCGGCACGTCCCTTGTACCAGCGGGTATCTCTACCAGACTTTCGCCTACCGGTGCACGGTACTGGCGCAAAAGATGAACTTCACCGTTAGCGGAAACCGGTACGATGACTACGGCACCAGGATGTTTGACGACCTCTCTCACATACTGCTCGCCACCGGGAGCGGTAATGCCTACATGCACAACGCTGATCCGTTTTCCCGCGAATTGCAGCTGCTCGTCACCCTTGATGAATACAGCGCTCCTGGATCTGTCAATCTCGAGCGCGCCACTCTCATCACCGGCACTTACTACGATGTCGACTCCTTGAGTCGCAACCCTGTCTCTGGTCATGGAACCATCATCAATCATGAATACGCCTGACTTTCGGAAAGGTTGTCAATCTCTATGATCCTGGGCTGCCTGCTTTCCGCCCTGCTGAGCGCCGCTTCGACAAGTCCCTTGAACAGCGGGTGCGGCCTGTCCGGCCGGCTCTTGAATTCCGGATGTGCTTGGGTGCCGACAAAATAAGGATGGCCCGCCAGTTCGACCATTTCGACAAGGCGACCATCAGGTGAACCAGCACTACAAACCAGCCCGGCTTCTTCAAGACGGTTGCGGTATTTAGGGTTCACCTCGTAACGGTGCCTATGTCGTTCCGATATGACTTCGGCACCATACAACTGCATGGCAAGGGTGCCTGGTTTGAGCTGCGCGAAGTAAGATCCCAATCTCATGGTTCCTCCCTTTTCCACAATATTTCGCTGCTCGTCCATAAGGTCAATCACCGGGTGTGCGGTGAAAGGGTCCATCTCTCGCGAGTTTGCATCTTGCAATCCCAAAAGATCTCGTGCTGCATCTATCACCATTACCTGGAGTCCAAGGCAAATACCGAGCGCCGGAATATCATGCAGCCGGGCATGCCTTACGGCTGCAATCTTTCCCTCCACGCCTCGTTCACCGAATCCCCCGGGAATGACCATGCCATCGAGAAATGCCAGGCCATCGTCTTGGATCATATCGTGCACCTGCTCCGCCTGTATCCAGGATATATCGACCCTCGCGCCAAAGTCGAAGCCTGCGTGCCTGAGCGCTTCGGCTACAGATAGGTAAGCATCCGGCAGGTTGACATACTTGCCCACTATGCCGATGCTCACCGACCGATCCGTATCTGTCGCCATATTCGCCACGCGCTTCCAGCGTGAAAGATTGACCGGGTGGCTGTCCTCGTCGATATGCAGAGTCTCCATCACCACCCGGTCCAGACCTTCGTCGTTCAAGACGAGCGGTATGAGATAGATGCTCGGGGCATCCACGGCCGATATGACGGCTTCAATCGGTACATCACACAGCAGCGAGATTTTTCTCTTGAGGCTCGACGAAATAGGCTGATCCGATCTGCATACAATAATATCTGGCTGGATGCCACGGCTGCGCAGCTCGGTTACCGAGTGCTGGGTAGGCTTGGTCTTCTGCTCGCCCGACGGAGCAAGGTACGGAACCAGTGTAAGATGGATATAGCAGACGTTGTCCCTACCAACATCACTGCGGAACTGCCTAAGGGCCTCCAGGAAAGGCACGATCTCTATGTCGCCTACCGTACCTCCAACTTCCACTATCACCACATCAGTCTCTTCCGATGCTACCCGCATGATCCTGGATTTGATCTCATCGGTCACATGGGGAATCACCTGAACCGTCTTGCCAAGATAATCGCCTCGTCGTTCAGCCGCGAGTATGGAGAGGTAGATGGACCCGGTAGTCGCATTGGAGTCCCTGTGCAGGTTCTCGTCTATGAAACGCTCGTAATGGCCCAGGTCCAGATCGGTTTCACCGCCATCTTCGGTGACAAACACCTCTCCATGCTCAAAGGGATTCATCGTACCAGGATCGACATTGATGTAGGGGTCAAGCTTTATCATCGTCACCTTCAGCCCACGGCACTTCAACAGCCTGCCGAGCGAGGATGCCGTAAGTCCTTTACCGAGTGATGAAGATACCCCTCCGGTGAAAAAAATAAACTTGGTAGTGCGGGCCGATTTCCCACCTCCGGGCCCTAGCCTGCCGGCGATTTCCGGCACGCTTGACGGAGAAGGTAAATCGACACCTGGTAACCCGGCTGATTCGTGCCACGGCTCCGTAGGTCCTCCAATAAAACGGATCATCCCTTCTTCATCATCTGCCATGACAGCCTCTCTCTACAACTCTCTCTACAACTCTCTCTACAACTCTCTCTACAACTGGCTGGGCGTCCGGGTTCCGTTCCGCGGGATAAGTGATCCACATCACTGCTGCTTCATGCCGCTGTTGTTCCGCACTACTGCCATAATACGAACTTAGCGGAGTATCCGCTGCATCTGGTGGACACCGGAATTATTGACCATAGCCAGCAACTCTCCAGCATGATCCATGGCAGCCTGCAGATTAGGCTGTCCGGAGAGCATCCTGGCAATCTCCTCCACCCTATTCTCTCCGGATACCTCGACCCACTCGGAATACGTCCTCGTGCGCGTTGTCTTCTTCGTCACCCTTACCTGATGGTCAGCAAAAGCCGCCACCTGGGGCAGATGGGTCACCACAATTACCTGCCTGCCCCCGGACAGTTCGTATAGCGCCCTCCCGACGGACAGCCCCGCTTCTCCCCCAATACCTGCATCCACCTCGTCGAATACCATGGTTGCAGGTACGCTGTCGCCATTGCCGGCCTCGCCGGAAACTACACGCGTCATTGCAAGTCGTATAGCCAGCATGGTTCTGGCCAATTCCCCGCCCGATGCCACCTTGGCCACCGGTAGAACCATCTCACCGGGATTGACCCCGATTTTGAACTCGACCGGCTCACCTGTACCGGATCCAGCCACCTCCACGGTAAAGATCGCCTTGCCCATGCCCAACCGCTCCAGATCGTCCGCTACATGAGATGCAAACTCCACTGCGCAAGCACTCCGCTCCTCCCGTACCCGCGCCTCCCATTGTTTTACCTCATCGGCTGCCTGGCCGCGTTGTCGCTCCAGGTTTGCAAGCCGCAGCGACCTGCCGTGGAGGTCTTCCAATGATTGTCTCAATGTCTCGCGCTTTTCAATGACAGACTCGAGCGAGCCGTCGTCCGAGTACCGTCTGATGAGTTCCTTGAGGGTAAGCTTGCGTACTCTGATTTCCTCCAGCCTCGTGGGATCGAATACAAGACTGGACAGCTCGTCATGCACCTCGAGCAGCAGATCTTGGGCCTCCGCCTGTTGGGCCTCCAGCCTGGAGATGATGTTGCTGCAACCGCTCAATCCCCTTACGGCCACCAGTGCCGAACCGAACAGTTCGATTATCCCACCTGCCAAGTCTCTGCCACCTTCCAGGCAACCAGCAACCGCCGAAAAGGCCTCATGATACCGTTCGGCGCCAGCAAGGCGCTCTTCCTCCTCGCTCAAGAGTTGATACTCTTCAGGAGTATCGATGGATACCCGGTCAAGCTCATCGACCTGCCTCCGGATAAGTTCTATTTCGCGATGGACCGGTATCGCGCTACCCTCGATAGTGCTGATCTCCTTCTCGATACCTCTCAGTCTCCTTCTCGCCTCAATCAGGCCAGAAAGATCTATGCTGCCCGACATATCGAGAATATCCTTCTGCGTGGATGGACTGAGCAGGGAGTGATGGGAGTGCTGGCTATATATATCCACCAGTGAAGCAGTTGCCTCCCCCAATGATGCAACAGGCACCATCCGACCGTTTATCGTTGCACGGGACCTGCCATTCGATCCTACTTGCCTGGATATGATCACTTCTTCGCCATCCCTGTCGACAAACCGTCCCTCTATGACCGCTTCATCTGCGCCATGCCTGACCATGGATGCATCTGCCCGGCTTCCGCAGAGCAACCCCATGGCCTCTATCACTAGAGTTTTCCCTGCGCCTGTCTCGCCGGTAATGGCCGTCATGCCCTCCCCCATCCGGATAGACACGTCATCAAGGACACCGAGACTACGTACTCTCAGCTCCGCAAGCATGTCAGCGGTCCATCAGCCCGAACTTGTCCTTCAGGACGCTTCTGAGATCGGTACCATCCATCTTCACGACCCTGACCGATTCGGCAGACGCACGGCAGTGCAGCTCCGTACCCGGTACGACATCTGCAACGGTGGTACCGTCCACAAGGACTGTAGCCGGGCGGCTTCCGTCGATACGAAGGCTAACCTCTTCGCTGGGCTCCAGCACGAGTGGCCTGTCGAAAAGCATGTGAGGTGAGATAGGAGTGACGACCATGGCCTTTAGCCGGGGGGATAGTATCGGTCCGCGAATCGATAGGTTGTAGGCGGTGGAGCCGGTAGCGGTGCATATTACAAGTCCATCCGCCGCATAAGTAAGGAAGTGCCGGCCAGCAATGAGCAACCGCCGAAAAGGCCTCATGATACCGTTCGGCGCCAGCAAGGCGCTCTTCCTCCTCGCTCAAGAGTTGATACTCTTCAGGAGTATCGATGGATACCCGGTCAAGCTCATCGACCTGCCTCCGGATAAGTTCTATTTCGCGATGGACCGGTATCGCGCTACCCTCGATAGTGCTGATCTCCTTCTCGATACCTCTCAGTCTCCTTCTCGCCTCAATCAGGCCAGAAAGATCTATGCTGCCCGACATATCGAGAATATCCTTCTGCGTGGATGGACTGAGCAGGGAGTGATGGGAGTGCTGGCTATATATATCCACCAGTGAAGCAGTTGCCTCCCCCAATGATGCAACAGGCACCATCCGACCGTTTATCGTTGCACGGGACCTGCCATTCGATCCTACTTGCCTGGATATGATCACTTCTTCGCCATCCCTGTCGACAAACCGTCCCTCTATGACCGCTTCATCTGCGCCATGCCTGACCATGGATGCATCTGCCCGGCTTCCGCAGAGCAACCCCATGGCCTCTATCACTAGAGTTTTCCCTGCGCCTGTCTCGCCGGTAATGGCCGTCATGCCCTCCCCCATCCGGATAGACACGTCATCAAGGACACCGAGACTACGTACTCTCAGCTCCGCAAGCATGTCAGCGGTCCATCAGCCCGAACTTGTCCTTCAGGACGCTTCTGAGATCGGTACCATCCATCTTCACGACCCTGACCGATTCGGCAGACGCACGGCAGTGCAGCTCCGTACCCGGTACGACATCTGCAACGGTGGTACCGTCCACAAGGACTGTAGCCGGGCGGCTTCCGTCGATACGAAGGCTAACCTCTTCGCTGGGCTCCAGCACGAGTGGCCTGTCGAAAAGCATGTGAGGTGAGATAGGAGTGACGACCATGGCCTTTAGCCGGGGGGATAGTATCGGTCCGCGAATCGATAGGTTGTAGGCGGTGGAGCCGGTAGCGGTGCATATTACAAGTCCATCCGCCGCATAAGTAAGGAAGTGCCGGCCAGCAATGGATACCGAGATCAGGACCGTGTGGCCAGGCTGGATTTTCTCGAGCACAACTTCATTAAGCGCAGTATGACGTAACCCCTCCACGGTGACTTCCAGCGCCATGCGCTCCTCTATCTTATACGTTCCCGAGAAGAATCTTTCCAGTGCATGGTTTAGGCCGGATGGATCCACCTCAGTCAAATATCCCAGCCTTCCCAGATTCACCCCGATCACCGGCATCCGCAGTCTATGGGCCAGTTCCATGGCCCTGAGCATAGTACCGTCACCGCCCAGGCCGACAAGCAGATCCAGGTTGTCAAGATCGAACGTACCATCCACCTGCTCGCCAAGGATCACCGAAGAGTGTCCGTGTGCGGCAAGCCAGTCTTCGCCCCCACGTGCGACCGTGAGAGCTTCAGGCAAATCGTGATGCGGCAGGAACCCTACGCGGGCCATCTATCCGTCGCCTCCGCAACAGCACGCGCAGCACACTCTCGCAATGGCAAACCTCCACTACAGTCCGGGAGATTGCCGGGCGTGGCCGCGGTATCCCCGCCATGGGATGCGCTAGGAGATATGGGTGGCATGATAGACGTCACCCGGGCGCCTACAGCGGGCCCTACCATGGGTGGATGAGCCGATGACTGGACGGCATCCGACCGACGCACTCCTTCGGTGGCGCCATCGAGGTCGATACGATGGTAAATGAAATATTCCACATTACCTTTGGCTCCCCGGATGGGCGACGGCATCATGTTGCATACTCTAGCTCCTGCGGCCGCGTATTCACCAGCCACTTGTACAAGCACCTCTTCATGGACTCTCACGTCTCTTACGATACCCTTACCTTGTGACACGATCTTCTTGCCGGCTTCAAACTGCGGCTTTACGAGAAGTAGCAGGCAGGAACCACCACGCACCAGTTCGCCGGTGAAGACGGGAACCAGCAACCTCAAGGATATAAATGAAAGATCGGCAACGACCATATCGAATGGCCTGCCATGGACGGCCTCCAAGTCAAGTGACCTGATATTCGTACGATCCAGCACCTGTACCCGCGGATCATCTCTGACGCGCTCGTGGAGCTGTCCTGACCCGACATCCACTGCGACCACCTCCCCGGCACCATGTTTGAGCAGGCAATCGGTAAACCCTCCAGTGGACGCACCAGCATCCAGGCACCTCAGACCGGACGCATCCAGGCCGAATCTGCCGAGAGCGGCATGTAGCTTGATACCTCCTCTGGAGACATAGCCATCGTTGATGGCAGTAGTGACAATTACTGGCTCATCAAGCGCAAGCATCCTGGAAGGTTTCAGTGCAACGGACCCAGCGACAAGCACATGCCCACCGGATATCAGTTCACGTGCCTGCTCACCTGACCGAGCCACACCCAGATCGACCATTCGACGATCCAGCCGCACGCGCGCCCTTGCCTTTCGAGACGGGGAGCGAGCTACCGGAGACAATCCTTTAAGAGGCCCAGCGCATAGGCGTCTCGGGCTCGCCGCCCCCCTGACTTCGCATCGCTGCAGTGCCGTTGCTGTCCCTGCACAGAAGCTGGCCATTCATTCTCCGCCTTACACTGCTCGCCTGGATAAACGCCTCCCTGATCCAAGCTACCTATCCGCTGAACCTCTATCAACGACATGTCGAGACGGATCTATTCGCCTGCTTTACCGGTCGACCTGGTTGTGCCACTTGCCAGCACGCGTGAAGCAGCACCTTTGCGAGCAGGCGCATTCTTCGACGGGGACGCAGGTGACGCTGCTGTCTTGGCAGGCGCCTTCTTGGCAATAGCCTTGCGAGCAGGCGCATTCTTCGACGGGGACGCAGGTGACGCTGCTGTCTTGGCAGGCGCCTTCTTGGCAATAGCCTTGCGAGCAGGCGCCTTTTTCGAGGGTGACGCGGCTGTCTTGGCAGGCGCCTTCTTGGCCGTACTCTTCGCCATCGGATTCGCCGCCGCTACCGTCGGCACGGAAACATTGCCGGACAGAGCTGAACCACTCGGTGTCTCTCCGCCAGCATGAGTAGCCGGAGCACGCCTTGCGGTTCCCATCGTCCCACCCAGTGCGCCACCGATTGCGCCACCAAGCGCACGCATACCGGCATCCCGCAGCGTCTCCAAAGTGCCGTCGCGCATGAGCTTCTTGACGGTACGCGTTACCGTTTCCTCTATGTTCTCCACTTTGATCTCTGATACCTGCCTGTGCACCTCTTCACGGATCTCGGCCATTAGCCGCTCAGAGCGTTGCCTGCTATCCTTGACCAGGGTGTCCACCCACTCCTTCCTGCGAGACCGTTCGATCTCGCCAGCCGATGCCAATTCCCTGACAAGAGTTTCAGCCTTAGATCTTGTTATCTCGCTAAGCGATGTGGCTGCCTCGATGTACCGCCGTAAATTATCCATTCCTGTCATAGCGCTATTGTACAACCACTGGCGATCACCCGCAAAATTGAGTGCAAAGATTGCTCACAGGCGGCTAAAAAGAATATTTACCACCTCCAGTAGACTGGGTGCATGGCATAGCGGGCTCACCTCATCGGTCATGCCCTCCTTAGCTGTCGCATCAGAACTCACCAGCGCAAACGGCAGCCCCAAGGTGGCCGCGAAAATGCCATCCGTAGAAGGCCTATCCCCTATGACAACTTCCAAACTGCCGGTGGACATCTTATGTACAAGGTTGACCATTGCCTCATGAGGCTTACCTGCAACGATAGGCTTGGTGTGGCTAGCCGTGGCCACAGCTGCCAGTAACGCTCCTGTACCTGGCTGCAAGCCGTGTGGGGTCGGATGGGTAGGGTCCTCGTTGGCTCCTATGAAGCGTGCCCCGTCTCTCACCGCACTCGACACCCGGCAAAGAAGATCGAAATCGAACGATGTGCTCCAACCGACAATCACGGTTGCAGCCTTCGCCGGCTCATCGACAATATGTCCGCCTGCAGCCTCTACCGCCTCCACGAGTCCCTCCTCTCCCCAAATGAACACGTCTTCGCTCACCTTGAGCAGGCTGGCCGCAGCATCGGATACCGTAGCAATCTCGTGGAATCCGGCATCTATACCGGCATGGTGCAACCTCGACGCCAGCACGGACTTCGTCGGTCCTGAATTATTGGTTACAAACAGCGTTCTCCTACCGCTCTCACGTACTGCGGCGATAGCCTCCCGAGCGCCTGCGATCGGCTGGCCAGCAAGCCAGACCACCCCATCAAGGTCCACCAGCCAGGTCCGTACGTCCTCTGTCTCTATTCTCCCCATAGTTCTTCCGGCTCCTTTCCCCTCGTTTCACGTAGTGCGAAGAACAGTAACGATACTACGGCCACTCCCGGAAAGAGCAACTCAGCTGTTGTCGAGAAGTGATTGCTGACATGAGCGACGACGCCAAACACAAATAGCCCCGCCGCCGCTCCTATCACTCCGGATGTCACCTGCCAACCAGAAACCGCCGCTCGAATGGACGTAGGAAACTGCTCCAAGACGAATGTCCCCGCAGGGGCGGAAAACGTACCGCCTGCAAAGATGGCAAGCTCGTAACCTGTTACAAGACCCACGTTGCTGCCTGAGTATAGCAGCACTGCAAATCCTGTCATTGCAACGAGCGCTAACATGGCTGTGATCCTGCGTCCCAGATGATCCGCAAGCCACCTTCCAGCCAGAAGGCCCAGCAACCCGATTATACCGGCTGCAAGCACCATTACGGCGGTATCCGCGGCAGGCATGTGTTGGAATGACTCGGCATACAGGAACACGAAGGTGTCAGCTGGACCGGTGAGCCACGACACGGCAAATGACAGCGCCAGCACGACGAACAGCCTGCGACGGTATCTGGGCGCAAGCGACCGGAACGCCGAACTCCGCTGGCTGTGACCGGTATGCCGTACTCGTTCAAACCTATCCGGCTCTTCTATCATTCTGGCGATAAGAGGTAGCGCAAGAAGGGGAAGCACGGCCACGAAGAATATCCCCCTGAATCCGATCGTCTTCCCGAGCATGCCATTCACAACAGCTATCGCACCGGCGCCGAGAGCGTACCCGCCAGCCACCATGGCTATGGCCTTCGCGCGGTTCTGCGACGACGTTTCTTCGGATGCAATGACTTGCGCCACGGATGTGGTGGCGCTCAGTAACGGGCGCCCGAGCGCGAAGACGGCCACAAAGACCCAGTATGTAGGCGAAGCGCCTGCCAAGGCGGTAAGAAACAGACCTGCCCCCGTGCAGGCAAGTATCACCCTGCGCCGCCCCGTGCGATCGGCCAGTGATGCCAGCGGTAGTGCAAAGAGGGATGACAGCCTTATGATGGCAAGCCCTATGCCAAGCGATGTGGCCGAAAGGCCTGCGACGGCGGCAATGGAGTGCCCGTTGAAGGTCCTTCCAAATCCCTTGGCCACCAACGCGAGCCCGGCAGTAATGCCGAATTGCCCGACTCCAGAAGTCATAGCAGCAAGTGCGGGACCGACCACCACCCTATCCCTCCATGAATGCAGCGCGCTGGGAATAGGCTCCGGAAGGCCGGATCCAGGCCGTCCAGTGCCATCTATAGTGCCGTTACAAGGGCATCCGGAGGTTGTGGTCTCGTCGCTGCCGGCCTGCTCAGAGGCTGGCAGCGCGGGATCACCGGGCAGGTGACGGGCATCTGCCGCCTTACCGCTACCCTTGCCGGTCATGACCGTAACTGCCTGCCGGCGGCTGCCGCTGCCCGGTGCTGTGCCTTCCTGTCAGATAAAAAAGTCCTGCCACTCCAGCCACTGAAGCAACAATAATGTCTCCGGAAACAAAAGGTATGGCAACCATCACTGATATCAGGCTCCCTACCACCCAGCTCAGCTGCAACCTTGTCTGGAATCTGGCAAATGCACGCCCTTGCAGCACGCCAGGTACCAACCTTTGAACAATGGCGTCGAAGGCTGGTTGCGCACCAGACGCGCCCATCCCAAGGGTAAAAGCCACTATACCCTGAGAAATCACACTCCCGAAAAAGGCGGAAGCTCCCGCCCCCAGCATCACGAGCCACACGGCCGCCGTGAGCAGCGACTGCTCACTCACCACCCGTCTCAAGCGAGGCACTAGAAGCACCCCTGCAAGCGATCCGGCTCCCGAGATCACGAGTACGTAGCCATACCACACGGTAGGAGCATGCTCCCTCCGCAGCCCAAAGGCAATGAGAAATACGAAGAATCCCACGAGCCCCCGCAGTATGGACATGAGATTCAGTCCAAGGACCACCTCAGGATCGACAAAAGCCTTCATCCACAACGATTGGCGTGCGGCACTGGAACTGTAGCCGGCCCGGGGATGCCGCGATCGATCACCGGCCTTGCCCGCACTGGAAGATTCAAAATTATGCGTACAGATGCCTGCATCATGACCGCCTGTGCCGGCAATATGGGGTTCGTAGGTGCGAGTTTCGTCCCTGGGTTCCCAATCCCCTCCCAGATCGGTTACCGGCAATACGGAGCCGGTGCCTGGTACGCTACGATAGCTCCTGCCACCATCCATACCGGTTTGATCTGAGAACGGGCGCCGTACCCCCATACGGCGCGGCAGGCGCAGGCCGGCCACCATCCCGGCGAAGTACACCAGGATGTCCACTCTCAGCACCCAGGATGCACCGATCCCTTTCAATATACCGACACCAACAGCGGAACCAAGGGCACCAGCGATGGATGCCAATAATGCAAGCTGGGCGTTGCGAGTAGCCAGCCCCTCATGGTGGCCGGCTACGCTGGTGGCTTTGCCAGATGCATCCTTCCCGGAAGTGAGAATGGGCACCAGAGTAGATTTGGTGAGCATGTACAGCCTGGACAGCACGAGGATGCTGAACGCTTCCGGGAAGAGCGCCAGGCTGCGGAGATCGCTCGCCATCAGCAAGCACAGCAGGGCTCTCCCGCCGGTGGATAGTGTCACCATGACCCTGCGGGCGCTGGTGGAGCGGTCCACCAGTGGACCGAGCACCGGAGCCACCACTGCAAAGGGCGCCATAGTCACCAGAAGGTAGAGGATGACCTTGCCTTTGGCGGCATCAGGCGAAATCGAGAAAAATAGCGACCCTGCCAGAGAGATGGTAACCATTGCATCGCCTGCAATGGAAAGCACTTGGACCAGAGCCAACCTCCCGAACGGCTGGTTCTGGTCCAGCAACGTTCCGAGAGAGGCCTGTACATGCCCATAGAGTTTCGCCAGGGCATTTCCCGGATGCAGGTCGGGATGGCGAGCATACCAGTTGTCCATAGTGCAATGGTAAGCCAACCGGACCGGCTCCGATGAATGGCACGTGGAAATCACCCGCCACCTGCCAGGTCATGCGAACCGATTCATTGCATCAAAGCGCCCACGGAGGTGCATGCCGGCCATGAACCTCCGGTAAAGTGGTAGGATGTAATTATTGGAATACAAAGGAGAAGGACATGCCAGTCAGCGCTTATGTGCTCATCCAGACCGAAGTGGGCAAGGCCGCCTCGGTTGCAGAATCAGCCAGGGGCATCGATGGTGTTCGGTATGCTGATGACGTTACAGGACCCTACGATGTCATAGTCAAGGCCGAGTCCGAATCGGTGGACAGCCTCGGTAGGATGGTGGTAAGCAATATCCAGCTAATTGATGGAATCACCCGGACCGTTACCTGTCCGGTAGTCAATCTCTAAACCAGTGTCCACCCAGATTGCGCCTTACGCTGGTTACGCTGGGCGGGTCTCCAGCTGACAAGGCGATCCAGGTGAACTCGCCCATGGCTTCCGGGTAGCCTGCCCCTGCTAATCCATGTAATCAACGGCGCCTATCCATCACAGGACTTCATCGTAACCATTGGTCCAGCCGGCTCTTTAGCAAGACCGCCCAAGCGCTTATCCCGGTCAGAGGTGGTGAACCAGCCAGGTAACACCCTGAACTGTCCTGTAACCCAGGTAGATCACCGTGGCCACCATCAAGAGTTTGAAATGCCACGGTACCGGCCTGCGAGCGATGGTGACATTACCGCAATCTGGGCAGCTACCATCCTTCCCCAGCTCCCCATCCTCCAGCCTCTGGCTGCATGCCTCACACCAGGCCATACAAGTAACATTGTAGCCGGACTGGACAGTGGCAGTTCCGGAAAATATGCGTGCCGCGCTGCTACTTGGTCGAACCGGTATGCACTTTCAGCTTAAGAGGAGTTCGCTCCAGCCCAAAGTGCTCCTTGAGGCGTCCCTCCACATAGCGCAGGTAAGTTGCCGGTAAACGCTTGGTGGCAAACAGGATGAATGTCGGAGGATCAACAGCACCCTGTACGACAAACTTTATCCTTGCTCCCCCAGGCGCCATGTGCGATTCCTGGATAGCCCTTACCGCCCTATTTAATTCGCCCGTAGGTATCCTATGGTGGTAGGCAGACAGGGCTGCATGGATGGCAGGAAAGATCTTTGCCACCCCGACACCCGTCTTGGCGCTGGCCCTGATGATCGGCGGGTCACCGAGAAAAGCCAGTTGCTCTTCCACTTCTGCGGCCACATCTTCACGGGAATCGTTGGCCACTATATCCCACTTGTTCAGGATCACCATCACCGGGCTGCCGGACTGGACCGCACGCTCTGCAATACGCTGGTCCTGACGGGCGATACCCTCAGTGGCATCGATCAGCAATAGCAACAGGTCGGCACGATCAATGGCATCGAGGGCCCGTAACACCGAAAAATGCTCCACCCGGCCACCTTTGCCATCCCTGTGTCGCATGCCGGCTGTATCCACAAAGCAGAACGTGCCGTTGGGAGTCTCCACCACGGTATCGACCGCATCACGGGTAGTGCCTGGCATGTCGTGGATAATCGAACGTTCTGAACCGATAAGCAAGTTGAACAGGGTCGACTTTCCTACATTGGGACGACCTGCCAGGGCAATCCTGGGATACCCGCTCTGCGCCATCTCCTGGCCGTCCATCAATCCATCTGTATCCACATAAGTCATGGTTTCTCCTTTCATAATGCCGATCTCATTGTCGTGTTGTGATCCTGGAGAGTGGCCATTCACCGGGGCCGCGGTAACTACACGTATCATCGAATCAAGTAGGTCATCCACCCTTCGACCGTGCAGTGCGCTCAGGGGGATGGGGTCGCCAAGACCGAGAGAAAGCATCTCCCAGGCATCAATATCTCTGGAACCGTTGTCAGCCTTGTTCGCTGCAAGTACAGCGGGTTTACCCGATCGTTTGACGAGGCGAGCCACATCCATGTCTTCTGCCGTGATCCCGACCGACACATCCACCACTACGACAACAGCATCCGCGTCGTCAATGGCTCTTTCTGCCTGGTACGCGACCTTCTCCTGAAGCTCGTCACCGCTGGCCTGCCAACCACCGGTGTCCATAAGAGTAAATGGAATACCTTGCCACTCGCCGTCCAATGCAAGCCTATCGCGGGTAACGCCCGACATCTCCTCCACAACTGCCACACGCCGACCGACGATCCGGTTCACAAGCGTGGACTTACCTACATTCGGCCGCCCTGTAACGGCAATGACGGGATACTTGTAGCCGACCGGAGTCGTATCGGTCATACGTCCCTCTCCGATGCGGAGCCCAGCCCAAGAACCAGGGTGCCGGCTAAACCATGCCAGAAAACGGCTGCAGCCAAACCAGTTGCAAACATGCTGGCACAATCCATTGCCATAACTATTATTGTACCAGATAAGTCAAGGTCTTGAGCATTGCCAGCAGGTACGCACGACGAGGCGTTGAACCAATCGCTGCGACCACTATGCCGCAGCGGATATGGCGGCGGACAACCAGAAATTCCGGGAGTGCTTCCATGTCATTGACAGGCTGGCCGCCTGCGGGTCATAGCAGGAAAAGACTGCCACAATATGCTTATTGGCACACCGCAGTACCCGCTCTATGCAAGACTTGTATTTGATGGCAGCAGATGGCGGCACAATAATTATCGTGGAAGATGACCCCAATATAGCCGACCTTGCTTCGACCTACCTGTCACGAGCCGGCTACAGGGTATTGCCGGTAGGCGATGGCAAGAGAGCGCTGGACATATTCAGGTCGGAGAAACCCTGCCTCGTAGTACTGGACGTAGGCCTGCCTGGCGATCTTGATGGTTTCGATATATGCAGGACGCTAAGGGCAACCAGCGATGTGCCGATAATAATACTTACCGCACGTAGTGACGAGATCGATCGAATAGTCGGGCTGGAAATGGGAGCCGATGACTATATCGTAAAGCCATTTTCTCCCCGAGAGCTGGTGGCGCGGGTAAAGGCAATACTTCGGAGGTCAGTGATGGTGGCGGATGCGCCAGGCCGTACCATTACCATAGGAACCATAGTCATTGACGTTGCAAGCAGGAGAGTGACCGTGGCGGGTGACGAAGTGCAACTGACCGCCCGCGAATTCGACCTCCTGGTCTTTATCGCCCTGCGCCGTGGTCTCGCGCTCAGTAGAAGGCAGATCCTGAACGGAGCGTGGTCCAACAGCTGGATAGGCGACGAGCGCACTGTGGATGTGCATATCCGGCAGCTCCGCAAGAAGCTCGGCGACGATCTGGATGTGCACACTGTTTGGGGGGTTGGCTACCGCCTTGATTGAGTCGAGGAGGGATCCGCTATCCCCTTCCTTATGGCGCAGGCTGCAGGCACGCAATGTCGTCGGCAGCCTCCGATCCAGGATGCTTGTGTCCATGGTTCTCATTGCAATGGGCACACTGGGTATTACCTGGCTGGGTACTTACATCCTGGTGGGACACGAAGCCACATCGGCACAGGCCACCTCAATCCTCACCGATGCGCGCGAGGTGGCGACCATAGCTCCACATGTCCGCCCGAGCGATACCCGGGAGCTTCTCCTGGCTGCGGGATTTTCCGGCGGTACGGTTGTAACGGTTACGTCATCGGGCCATCTGTCCGCTCCGCTCACTTCATTGCCGCCAGGCATACACGCATCGCAGCTCGACATGCAAGACTTGCTGAGAGGATACGCAACAGCAGGAGCCAGTGGTCATCTCGCTTATGCAGCAGTGCCTCTCTACCTACCTACCCGTATCGATACGATGCTGCATGTTGCTGGCAACGAGCTGGTCGTAATGGTGGTAACCCGAAGGGTACGGCCCCCATCGACCGGCCTTGGCTATTTCATAATTATAGGGCTTGCATCCCTAATGGTGGCCGGGCTCGTGGCGTGGGTACTGTCCAGGCGATTGACCGGTTCCATATCGAGGGTGGTTTCGACCACCAGCAGGCTTGCTTCCGGAGAACTCGAGGCCAGGGTGGAATCCTCCCGTGGAGATTACCAGGAAATAACCAGCCTGGCAGACGCCATCAACGACATGGCCACCCAACTGGAAACCTCACGGCAATCGGAACGGCAGTTCCTGCTGTCTGTTTCGCACGATCTCAGGACTCCACTTACATCCATACGAGGATACGCTGAAGCCATTCTTGACGGCGCAACGGATGACGTGAATCACGCTGTAAATATAATTCGGAACGAGTCATACCGTCTCGACAGGCTGATCCGTGACCTGCTCGACCTAGCCCACCTCCAGGCGAAGCGTTTTTCGCTGGATGTGCAGCCGGTGGAGATGGCATCGGTAGCTGAACAGGTTGGAAACAATTTCAAGCCCGTGGCCGCTTCGCAGGGAATCACCCTCGAAGTGGTTGGCGCAACGGATCAGCCGCCCGTTACCGTCAACGGCGATGAGAGTAGGCTCGTGCAATCTATCAGCAACGTAGTCGAGAATGCGCTGAAATACGCCGGCAGTCGTATCGAGATACGGTATGGTATGCATGACGGGATGGCCCTTATATCAGTTACTGATGATGGCCCTGGAATCGCCCCGGAGGATCTCCCCCATATTTTTGAAAGACACTACAGAGCTGACAGGGCACACGGCAAGGTAGCTTTTGGCAATTATGGCGGCGCTCGCAGCACCAGAAGCGGTATGGGACTCGGCCTGGCCATAGTATCCGAACTTGTGGGTGCAATGGGTGGTACCGTGTCGGCCTACTCATCCGAGAGTGGGGTGGGCGGCGCCTCGGTGGTAATAAGCCTCCCGCTGACGGAATAGGACCACTGGCTCCGGGAGCCACCGCCCAGTGTCCGTCAAGCAGGCAACGATTACACACTCAGGTATTGATCACTACCGGATTCCTGGCCGCACGGGTTTCATCCACCCTTCCGACCGGAGTGTTGACAGGAGCAGCCTTAGCAGGTACCGAGCCATCGATGTCGATCTCCCTGGCTATGTCGAGCATCGCCGATACGAATGCCCGTAGCGTCTGAAGACTTTCGGTCTCGGTAGGCTCGATCATCATTGCTTCGTCGACCACCAGCGGAAATGATATGGTCGGTGGATGGAATCCCTTGTCAAGTAGCATCTTTGCCATGTCAGACGCTCTGACCCCGTACTTGCGCCTGAACTCCGACAAAGACAGCACGCACTCATGCATGCACGTATTTCCGTAAGGCGCCTCGAATGCGCCGGAAAGTGCATGTATCAGCCAGTTGGCATTGAGCACGGCCACCTCGGAGACCTTCATCAGACCGTCCGCTCCGTTTGACAATATGTAAGCCAGCGCTCTCGCCAGCACAATTGCATTCCCGTGACTGGCATGTACCCTACCTATCGAGTGTTCCGGCATGTCCCATCTGTAGCGTCCACCAGAGTCCAGTACCGGTCTCGGGCCAGGCAGGAACTGCTCGAGCCCTGGGCGCACTCCTACCGGACCAGCGCCCGGACCGCCACCGCCGTGTGGAGTACCGAAGGTCTTGTGCGTGTTCAGGTGGACTATATCAAATCCCATTCTGGCCGGAGTGGTGATGCCCATTATGGCATTTAGATTGGCGCCGTCATAATACGCAAGTGCTCCCGCATCATGCACCAGGCTGCATATCCTCTCCACGTCCTGTTCGAATATGCCTATCGTATTGGGGTTCGTTAGCATGATCGCCGCAACCTCGTTAGAGATGGCTCCCTCCAGGGAATTCAAGTCCACGCATCCATCGGAATTCGTGGCTATGGTTCTCGTCATGAACCCGGCCATCTTTGCAGATGCTGGATTAGTTCCGTGAGCTGATTCGGGGATGAGTATCACGGTCCTTCTCCGGCCACATGCACGATGGTAAGCATCCACCATCAGCAATCCGGTCAGCTCCCCCGCCGCCCCAGCCGGTGGCTGGAGGGTAAATGCAGACATGCCTGTAATCCTGCACAACGCCTGCTCCAGCTCCCACAGTAGTTCCATCCATCCCTGGGTGGCATAAGTGGGAGCCATAGGATGGACGCCCGCCAAGGTGGCTAACGATGCCACTTCATCGAAAGCCTTGGGATTGTACTTCATGGTGCACGAACCGAGCGGATAGAAACCCAAGTCCAGGGAGTATTGCCTGTGCGTAAGGCGGGTATAATGCCCGACAAGATCCCGCTCGGACACTTCTGGAAGAGCTGGAAGTTGCTCCGTGATACAACTGGCGGGCAGCAGGCTTTCCGCCGGGAGATCCGGCACCCCTGTGTCCGGCAGCTGGAATCCTTTCCTGCCCTCGACAGACAGAGCAAATATCACTGGCTCCTCACCCTTACCGACCAATGGTATGCCAGATGCCATTCCGCCTGCTACAGCGTGAATCTCGCCGCCGGGACCATCCTGTGCAGTGGCTGTCGTAACCCGGGAAGCCGTCACCAATATCTCCTGGGTACGGTTGTCATCATATCGCCTTCTCGAACGCCGCAGCATACGCCTCGATCTCCTCAATGGTGCGGCGCTCGGTCACCGCAATAAGCAGGCCCGTGGCTCCACTTTCTCCTTCCAGCGCTATGCCTCCGAGGAAACCCTCATCCGCCAATGCCTCCAGTAGCGCACCTGGCTCGACGGGCACTCTCAAGGCAAACTCATTGAAGAATGGGGCTTCGTAAAGCGGTTGCACTCCATCTAAGGCACACAGCAAACCATGCAGGTAATGAGCACCGGAGAGACAGCGACTTGCAACCTCCTTGAGACCTGCAGGACCCAGCCAGGACAGATGTATAGCAGCAGTAACTGCCATAAGCGCCTGGTTGGTACATATGTTCGACGTGGCGCGTTCCCTGCGTATATCCTGTTCGCGAGCACGAAGCGTAGCGGTATAGGCGCGCCGCGAATCGTTGTCAGTGGTGGCCCCAACTATGCGACCTGGCAGTAGCCGCAATAGATCGTCCCTGCAGGCCAGCATACCCAGATAGGGCCCACCAAATGAAAGCGGAATTCCGAGCGACTGTCCTTCGGCTACCGCCACATCTGCGCCATACGATCCAGGCGTGCGCAACAAGCCCATAGCCACTGGATTGAACGCCACGATTAGAAGCGCGCCCAGTGCGTCAGCGACATCTCTGGCGGCATCCAGGTCTTCTATGACCCCAAGATAGTTGGGATACGCGACTACGATCGCAGCAGGTGAGTCATGGGCCGAATAAGATTCTCCAGGATTTTCCCAGCAGGTCATGCCTGCGCGTAGAACAATATCTGTAATCGTCACATCCCTGCCTGCAAGCTGAGTTTCCAGTACCTGCCGCCATCGAGGGTTGAGCCCGCGAGAGACCCATACGCCCTGCCTGTCCGTACGCGCCACGGCCATATTCACCGCCTCGTAAACGGCAGATGCACCATCATAGAGAGAGGCGTTCGACACCGGCAATCCCGAGAGCCTGGACACCATTGTCTGGTATTCGAAGAGTGCCTGCAACACTCCCTGTGCCACCTCGGCCTGGTAGGGGGTATAGGAAGTCGTATATTCAGACCTTGATGCGAGTGCGGTCACCACAGGCGCAATATAGTGATCGTAGGAGCCTCCGCCGGAGAAACACACGAAGTCATCTCCGCATGACATGTTTGCAGAGGCTACCTTGCGTATCCGGCTGATCACGTCCGGATCACTGATGCCAGGAGGCAGGTCCATGCCGGCAACAGTCTTCATGGCTGGAGGAATACCGGAAAATAGATCATCGAGTGAGGCCAGACCAATTGCAGAGAGCATCTCTGCAATCTCGCTGTCAGTATGTGGAATATATACAGTCACGTAACATTGGCCTTCCTGTTATGTATGAACGGTAGCGGGGTCACTCGCGCTTTCATTGCGGCCCTATCCGTATACTCGATGCTCACTTCCATCCTCGGATGCACTACTGCGTTACTCGACAGCAGGGCCATGCCAATCCCACTGCCTATAGACGGTCCGTACCCGCCACTAGTAACCAAACCCAAGTCGTCACCGGTCTCTCGATTACTTCCCTCGTTCCTGGTATCCAGGTCACCAATCGGCCCATATACGTGAGCACCACGCCTAAGCGGGCGGCGAGAACAACCGGTAATTCCCCACAGCTTTCTCGAAGACCCGCACAGCCTTTCCTGCTCGAGGGGAATTTTACCCCTGAACGATTCCTTGTGCCAGCCCACCACCCAATCGAGTCCAGCTACAAGCGGAGAGATACCGGGCCCGAGCTCATGGCCGAAAAGCGGCAACCCTGCCTCCATGCGCAGTGTATCCCTAGCGCCCAGCCCCGCAGGCCTCGCTCCCATCTCGACAATCCGCATGAAGAGACCGGCAGCCTTGCTGGCCGGCAGATCGATCTCCACGCCATCCTCTCCGGTATAACCGGTACCGGCAACCACACAGGGTATGCCGTCAAGAGTTAGCAAGCGCACTTCATTCCTGGGCAACTTCGATGCCTCTGGACTGAGTCTTGCAACCAGACCGCGCGACTCAGGACCCTGGAGAGCGATGAGTGCACGTGATGCAGTGACATCTATGCCGCCGATGGTATTGCACACGAGCGCGGTATTGGCGGCATTGGCTATTACCACAAACCTGGATCGCTCCATCCACCAGACGATAATGTCGTCCTCTACGGAACCATCCGACGGATCCACCAGGTGAGTATATTGTGCCCTACCTGGAGCAATCTTGCGAAGGTCATTAGTGAATTCGATCTGCAGGCGATCAAACGCACCCGGACCATCCAGGATCACCGTACCGAGGTGGCTGGTATCGAATACAGCGCATTCATTCCTACAGGCAATATGCTCAGCAATGGTGCCGGCAGGGTAGCTGAGGGGCATCTCCCAGCCGGAAAACTCTGTGAACTTGGCACCGAATTCTACGTGCAGGTCATGAAGTGGAGAGTGCCGGAGCAACAGAGGTCACTCAGGCACCACGAAAGCGATGATAAGACGCATTATTCTCCCTGGCAATTGATGCGCTGAACCTGCCACCATGCCTTCCGGTGGCGGTACTGCCGTATTCGTCATTACCGTCCCCATATGCACGCTCCTGTGCAGCGTCGGGTTCACCATCAGCCGACCCGGAAGCTGGTGAAGTACTGCGCGTAACGCTGGCATTGGTGTTTACCGGCAAGGTGGAGATACCTGTCTCCAGCTCGCTCACGACGCCTTCCAGAGGGATCATGCTGAAGACCCCTTGACCGCCCCTCAGAAGATCGACAACTTCGTCGCTGGAATGGACCAGGATCGAGCTGTCGCCAGCCATTACCAGAGTGGAAGAAGCTAGATCCCCACCTATGGCATCTCGCAAGCACTCAACAGCTTTACGCGCCATCTTCAGTGATACTCCTGCATCAAGAAGTCTTTTTATGACCTTGATCTCCAGCACGTCTCTATAAGAATAGAGCCGTTGAGTGCCACTGCCCTTTGCAGACGCCACAGATGGAGTCAACAGGCCTGTTCTCGCCCAGTAGTCAAGCTGCCGGTAGCTTATGCCCACGAGCCTGCATACCTGCGGACCCCTGAATCCTTCACGGGTAACGTCGCCTGCGACTTCCTCGATCACGCCCTCACCAGATAATCTACCGTCATCTCCAACACCCGCTCTGCTAACAGAGCCCCGGATGCCAGCACTGCCGGTGCTGGTTGCACGAATTGCATTCACCTTGCCTTCCAGCTGCTCTACATCTGATTTGCGACTCGCCGCCACGCCGCCCATGCCCATGCCCATGCGGCCGATCGGTGTCTTACCGTTGACTGCGCTGCTTACCACCACGCCCTCCGTCCAATTCAAATATGCTGATATTTACGTAAATACGTTATATCACCCTGAAAGTGAAAGTCACGTACTAGTAGTTTGTGTGCATGACCTGGTATTACATCAATATGCAGGAATGCAATTATGCAAGTACATGAGAATTCAGGCAATACGACCAGCTAGTACTGCATACGTATGCCATTATGCGTTATACCACAACGCATTATCATACCCAATTTTACATCAACTCCATGTGGCCGGAAGGCAGCTCGGCAAAATTGTGAGATATTGTCACATGTGCAACATTCTCAGGCTAAATCAGCACTCAAGATAGTCAGATTTAGCAGAAAATCCAGTTGCAAAAACAGTAATCCTCTACTTTATGGTTACTCTTTTGTTTGTTCCGTCTTGTGGGTCATGTCACCGTGAAAGCAGTTACACCTGCGTCGATGGTGCTGGTGTTCTTCGTCAATCACCACTATGTGCACAATGTCACCGAAAGTGTCAAATATTTGTACCTCTTGCAATGCGTCTAATGTCTCACGGTCTAGTTTAGGGTTAGGTTGAGATATGCGCATATTAGCTTTACAATATTAAACAAGCAGCGTTGTTCCGATTGCCACCGAGGTGGCTCTGAAGCCAGCAAGGATGCACCGGGACCACTGACGATTTAAAGCAATAGACAACGTATCAGTATGCCGGCTGGAGTTTCCCGACGTACCGTCTGCAAAGCAAGATTCCCGGCGGCCGCCTCACCGTGCCACCTTATCAATGTATCGGAAGGGTCCCCGGAGCCACCGGTGCAGGGAGAAGGCTCTCTCCCCCACTCAGGTAAGCGTCTACCGCACTGGCGGCTGATCGTCCCTCTGCTGTTGCCCATACAATTAGCGACTGACCACGCGCTCCGTCACCGCATGCGAACACCCTTGCGGTACTAGTCATCCAGTTGCTATCCACGGAAATGGTCCCCCTGCTGGTAACGTCCAGGCCCAGCTCACCGATGATTCCGGTCTGTTCCACACCTGTAAACCCAAGTGCCAGGAGCACCATGTCGCACTCTATCTCGCGTTCTGTTCCGGGCACCGGTTGAAATACTGGCCGACCATCCTGCAGTTCCATGGCAACCTCTTCAGTATTTATGGCTCTCACTCGTCCTTCCGTATCCCCCAAGAACTCCTTCGTCGTTATCGAGTAGTACTGTTCCCCGCCTTCCTCATGGGCCGAGGTGGTACGAAAGATCATCGGATACATAGGCCAGGGAGTACCTGCAGGCCTCGTATCGGGAGGTCTGGGCATGATCTCCAGTTGCTTCACGGACTCGGCTCCTTGCCGATGCGCCGTGCCGAGGCAGTCGGCTCCAGTGTCACCCCCTCCGAGTATCACCACTTTACGACCATCCGCAGATACAGGGCTCGCGGGCAGTGATCCCTCCGCGACTTGGTTGGCAGGCTTCAGAAAGTCCAGGGCAAGATGTATACCATCAAGATCTCTGCCGGGAATATCAAGATCCCTACTAATGCCGGTCCCTACGGCCAGCACTACAGCGTGGTACCGTTCCATCAGCTCCAATCCTGAGATAGAGGACGTCACGAGATCCGCACCTGCTGGTGATACTGCGCCGCTCGGGATCGTAGCAGCGTACGTCGTAGCAGCATACGTCGAGGATGCCTCCCGACCTGCTGTGCTTTTCCCATCATCCACACCGCTACCGCCGCCATCGTCGGCAACTTTCGCTGGTTGCCCTGACACGTCTACCGCAACGTCGCCAGGGACGGTTCCCGTACCATCACGATGAAGGCCCACTATGGTATTGCAGACAAACTCCACCCCTTCGACCCGAAGCTGCTCCAACCGCCTGTCCAATACATGCTTTTCCATCTTGAATTCCGGTATGCCGTAGCGCAATAAGCCTCCTGGCTTGGCGGCCCTTTCGTAGACCACCACTCTGTGACCGGCCCTCCTCAATTGCTGTGCACACGCAAGGCCGGCAGGCCCGGAACCTACAATGGCGACAGACTTCGATGTCTCGCTCTCGGGTGGTTGCGGCACCACCCATCCTTCGGCCCATGCATGCTCAATGATCTCGTACTCCATCCTCTCGATGGTTACAGGCTCGGCGGCAATACCCAGTACGCAGGCAGCCTCACAGGGAGCAGGGCAGAGCCTACCGGTGAACTCGGGAAAGTTGTGGGTAGCCTGTAGCCTTTCCGCGGCTTCACGCCAGTTGCCCCGGTACACAAGATCGTTCCATTCAGGGATTAAATTGCCGAGAGGGCATCCGTCATGGCAGAACGGTATTCCACAATCCATGCATCTCGCGGCCTGTTCACGTGCGCGCTCCTCGGGAAATGAACTGTACACTTCCTTCCAATCCCGTATTCTTACCGCAACTGGCCTACGATCGGGCAGCTGGCGTGAGTATTCCAGAAAACCGGTGATCTTACCCACGAATAGCCTCCATGATGGCATCTTCCACTGGCCTACCCTCCTTCTCAGCCAGTTCGGAAATACGAATTATCTTGGCGTAGTCACGAGGCATGACCTTCATGAACGATCTCCAGGATCCCGGTCGTGCTGACAGTATGCCAGAGGCGGTTGCGGATCCGGTAGCCTCGTAATACCTGGTCAGTAAGGAATCCAGCATGGCAATATCTTCGCCATCGAGAGAAACCAGGTCAACCATGTCCATATTGATATTGGCGGTCATTTCATCATGATTGTGCCGGTCATGCCGGTACAGGTACGCGGCACCACCTGACATACCGGCAGCAAAGTTGCGCCCTACCGGTCCGAGTATGACGACTGTACCGCCGGTCATGTACTCACATCCGTGATCTCCCACTCCTTCCGCTACCGCTGTTGCACCCGAGTTCCTTACGCAGAACCTCTCCCCTGCCTGGCCCCGTACAAACACCTCTCCCGATGTAGCCCCGTACAACAATACGTTGCCCACAATCACCTGCTCCTCCGCCACGAAAGAAGATCCCTCGGGAGGAACGACCACGATCCTCCCGCCAGAAAGCCCCTTACCTAGATAGTCATTCGCATCTCCAACCAGCCTCATAGTAATGCCACCACAGACAAATGCGCCGAAACTCTGGCCGGCAGAACCATTGAACGTCAGCTCCACAAAATCGTCCTGCAACGAATCCGGCCCGTAACGTTTTACTATCTCATGCGCGGTAAGCGTACCCACCGTCCTGTCGGTATTCCTGATCGGAATGCTCAAACGCACCGGTATTCCACTCTCGATGCCGTCCAGACATGCTCCTACGAACCCATGGTCCAATTGCATATCAATGCCATGGTTCTGCGCACAACAAGCAAACCTTGCCACAGGATTGAAAGACTCGGGAACCATAAGTATAGATGACAGGTCCAACCCTTTCGCCTTCCAATGCGATACGCTCAGATCTACGTCAAGCAGGTCCATCCTACCCACCGCTTCCTCCAGGGACCTTAATCCCAAGGCAGCCAGATACTCCCTCACCTCGGTGGCTATCATCTCAAAAAATGCAACAACGAAATCAGGCTTCCCGGTAAAGCGCTCCCGCAAGGTGGGATTCTGGGTTGCAATGCCTACCGGACATGTGTCGAGGTGGCACACCCGCATCATCACGCAACCCATTGCCACCAGCGCCATCGTCGCAAACCCAAACTCCTCCGCTCCCAGAAGAGCACCGACAATGACGTCGCGACCAGTCTTTAGCTGGCCGTCCACCTGTACCACTATACGGTCCCGGAGTCCGTTGGCCACCAGCACCTGGTTGGTCTCTGCAAGCCCCATCTCCCATGGTATGCCAGCATGCTTGATCGACGTGAGTGGCGCAGCTCCCGTTCCCCCGTCGTGTCCCGAAATAAGGACTACATCCGATTTTGCCTTGGCCACTCCTGCTGCAACCGTGCCAACTCCCACTTCGGCGACGAGCTTCACATGGATACGCGCCTGGGGATTAGCGCATTTTAGATCGTGAATGAGCTGAGCTATGTCCTCGATGGAATATATGTCGTGATGAGGCGGCGGCGATATCAGCCCTACACCGGGCGTAGAGTAGCGTGTTCGGGCAATCCAAGGATACACCTTATGCCCGGGCAACTGGCCTCCCTCTCCCGGTTTCGCACCCTGGGAAATCTTGATCTGTATATCATCGGCATTGGTCAGGTATTCAATCGTAACGCCAAAGCGCCCAGAAGCGACCTGTTTGATCGCACTGCGCTTCCAGTCTCCATTCTCGAGCGGCGTGAATCGCTCGGAGTCCTCACCACCCTCACCAGTGTTCGACTTGGCGCCAAGTCTGTTCATGGCAATTGCAAGTACCTCGTGAGCCTCTTGTGATATCGAGCCATATGACATTGCTCCCGTTGAGAAACGCTTGACAATGTCTGACAACGGCTCGACCTCTTCAATGGGAACAGGCGGTAGC
This sequence comes from Actinomycetota bacterium, assembly GCA_023379675.1. Classification (GTDB taxonomy): domain Bacteria; phylum Actinomycetota; class Acidimicrobiia; order Acidimicrobiales; family JAMCPL01; genus JAMCPL01. The sequence continues at coordinate 46,251 of JAMCPL010000007.1, forward strand.
ACGCCGGTTTTCAGAGTCATCAGTCCTCTCAGCGTACATAGGTCCTCAGCCTGGTGATCCACAAGGCTGCTGTACTCTTTGAAGGTACGGTAGTCACGGTTCCTGACCGCCTGCTGCAGCTTGAATACCACCCTCGGACCGAGAAGATGTCTCTCTCCCTCCCTCCTCCACCGGTATTCTCCGCCTGTTTCCAGTTCTCTATGTGCTCGAGCGCTACGGGCTGCGTGGTATGCAAGGTGGTGGCGTGCCACGGTTTCCTGCGCGATCACCTCTAGGCCTACACCGCCGATACGGCTTGTCGTACCAGTAAAGTATTCGTCGATGAAGTCACGGTCAAGACCTACCGCCTCGAATACTTGCGCGCCGATATAGGACGCCACCGTGGATATGCCCATCTTGGACATCACTTTGACAATCCCTTTGACGCAAGCCTTCACGTAATTGCGCCGTGCCCTACGGGCTGGGATATCTTGGAGCAAGCCTGTAGCCACCATGTCGTCGATAGTCTCGAATGCAAGATAGGGATTCACCGCAGAGGCGCCATAGCTGACCAGCAACGCCATGTGATGCACCTCTCTCGCTTCGCCCGTCTCGGCGATAAGGCCCACCCTGGTGCGTGTACGTTCCCTCACCAGATGCTCGTGGACCGAGGAAACCAACAGAAGCATCGGTATAGGTGCAAGTGACGGACTCGAGTTGCGGTCAGAGAGGATGATCACGTTTGCACCGCGAGCAATGGCACTACTCACCTGACTTCTCACATCTTCGATCGCTTCCGCCATGGATGCAGCCCCTCCTGACGAATCGAAAAGACCGTCTATGGCAAAAGCCTTGAAAGACGGGGTATCACCATGCTCGTTGACATACATCAGCTTAGCCAGTTCTTCGTTGTCTATCACGGGATAGTCCATAATAATCTGCCTGCACGAGGATGGCTGAGGATCAAGCAGGTTGCCTTCAGTGCCTATCTTCGTACGTGTGGCAGTGACCATCTCCTCTCTTATGGCATCCAGTGGCGGGTTGGTCACTTGGGCAAATAGCTGCGTAAAGTAGTCGTACAGCAACCGGGGCCGACTGGAAAGAACTGCAATGGACGCATCATTTCCCATCGAACCTATGGGCTCTTGAGCATTGGTGGCCATGGGAGAGATCAGCACCAACAGATCCTCGTTGGTATATCCAAACAGCTGCTGACGATGCACGACTGATGAGTGTTGCGGGGTCAGCATTTTCCTTGACGGAAGGTCACGAAGATACACCTGCTCGGAGTCGAGCCACTGACGGTATGGCTTGGTGCTCGCCAGATCAGCTTTGATCTCTTCATCCTCTATGATCCGCCCTTGAGATGTATCGACGAGGAACATCCTGCCTGGTTGCAACCTACCCTTGCGCACCACTCTGGATGGTTCTATGTCCAGGACTCCTGTTTCGGAAGCAAGGACAACCATGCCATCGATGGTGAGAAGCCATCTGGACGGCCTGAACCCGTTCCGATCCAGAACACCACCGGCCACGGTACCATCAGTGAAGATAATGGCGGCCGGACCGTCCCAGGGTTCCATGAGTGACGCGTGATACCTGTAAAACGCCCGACGCTCCGGATCCATTGAATCATTGGCTTCCCACGCCTCAGGTATCATCATGAGCACAGCATGCGGGAGTGTCCTGCCTCCAAGATGGAGCAGCTCCACCACCTCGTCGAAGGATGCCGAATCGGATGCGCCTGGGGTACATATTGGGAGCACTCTCTCGAGATCTCCTGGGAAGCGTGGGGATGACAGCAACGACTCCCGAGCGCGCATCCAGTTCCGGTTGCCAGTAAGGGTATTGATCTCACCGTTATGGGCGATGTAGCGGTAAGGGTGAGCAAGCGGCCACGACGGGAACGTATTGGTAGAGAATCGCGAGTGTACTAGAGCCACAGCGGACTCGAACCTTTCATTCAATAAATCTGGATAGAAACCGGCAAGCTGATGGGCCGTCAGCATGCCTTTGTACACAATAGTCCTGCACGATAGTGATGGTATATACAGCCCGTCTATAGCGTGCTCGGCCCTTTTCCTGAGGCAGAACGACATCCTGTCGAGAGCCAGCCTACTCTCGGCATCGTTAGCCATCCTCGGACCATTATCATCCAAGTACGACACAGCCACCTGATAGAACGTTCCCATTGCATCTCTAGCGCTCGTGCCAAGCTGGGATGGATCTGTGGGAACGTTGCGCCAGCCCAGCACCTGAAGGGATTCCTCGGTCGCCAGGTCGGTAAATGCAGCAATGGCTTTCTGCGCTGCACTCTTATCGCGAGGTAAGTTGACAAGCCCGCATGCGTAAGTTCCCTCCTCTCGGCCACCTATACACAGTTCCTCCTGCGCCTGGAGGAACTGGTGGGGCATCTGCACCAGTATGCCCGCCCCGTCCCCGGTTGCTTCCTCGGCCCCGGTAGCTCCCCTGTGAGACAGATGTTTCAGCGCCGTCAGGCCACTATCGACTATTCGGCGGCTCTTGCGACCATGCAAATCCACCACCAGCGCTATCCCGCATGAATCATGCTCGAATGCAGGATTGTAAAGTCCTGCGTTGCCGCCAGCTGCACGGCCATTGGAGACACCACCGCCGTCTCCAATGGAGGTGAAAGCTCCGCACCTACCGCCACTGCTTCTATGAGGGTCACCACCGTCGCATCCAGTGCCATTATCGCCGCCACCAATGGCAACGGCTGGAGCGCCAGCGCCTCCAAGGCAGTGGTCATTACTGTTCAACCTGATTTTACTTGCCGTCACGTATGCGTCCTTCTCCATCTCTTGTATCGGGAAAGCTGATCATCGGGACGGCACTGGCCCGGAGCAACGGTACTGGTGCACCGGCGGTATTGACCCACCATCCATGTCACCGTACTATTATTAGTATAGCAGTGAAGAATGAATATAGCATAGCCATAGTCGGGGGAGGGATAATAGGCCTCAGTATTGCCTTTACGGCAGTCGAGCCAGGCAGCAAGGTTGCCATTATAGATCCTGCCCCGGGGAGGGGGACCACCTGGGTGGCAGCGGGCATGCTGGCCCCCGTAACCGAGGCGTACTATGGTGAGGAGCCTGAGCTGGATCTCAGCTTGGCGGCAGCCGCACGATGGCCATCCTTCGCCGAGGCGCTTGAACACGAGAGCGGTTGCCGCATTGGCTACAGGCAGGTCGGAACCATGGTAGTCGCCGCCGACAATGACGACCGGACCTTCATCAAGGAACTCTACGACTTCCAGGCAAACATGGGCCTTGACGTACAGTGGTTGAATCCATCAGAAGCACGAGAGCTTGTGCCGCAACTGGCTCCGTCTACTCGCGGCGGTCTGCTCGCACGGGGCGACTACCAAGTGGATCCCAGGTTGGTGGCGGATGCGCTGGTAAAAGTCGCCGGGGATCGAACGTATGATATCATCCGGGCAAGTGCAACATCCGTAGAACCGGTCACTACAGGGGATCACTCCATCAAGCTCGATTCTGGAGAATACATCAAGGCCGAAAAGGTTGTCTTGTGCACCGGAGCGTGGACGTCGCAGGTGCCCGGAATTCCCGAATACATTTCGACGGCGATCAGACCCGTGAAGGGTGAGATTGTACGGGTATCTGCACCGGAGCCATCACGCCTGCCTTCACATACCGTGAGAGCGATAGCAAAGGGACACTCAGTGTATATGGTTCCGCGGCTGGATGGCACGCTCGTGATCGGCGCCACGATGGAAGAGAAGGGTTTCGATACGTCGGTACGGTCAGGCGCGGTATACGAGCTACTGCGGGACGCAAGGGAGATATTGCCGGTTGCGGGAGAACTATCCTTCGACGAGGCCATTGCTGGTCTACGGCCGGCCACACCTGACAATGGCCCACTAATCGGCTATATCGACGGCATTGGAGCTGTTGGTACCAGTAGTGCTGATAGTGGAAGTGGTGCTGGAGCAGGCCACGGCCGGCCGGGCACCGGTAAGTCGCTTATAGTGGCGGCAGGCCACTACCGCAATGGCGTACTGCTGGCGCCCATCACCGCCGAAGCGGTAAAGGCACTCCTGCTGGGTGATGTGGGCAATATACCACCCGAGGTACTCCCCTTCTCCCCTGCCAGGTTTGCCGACACCGGCTTGACCATCCAGACTGGATACTCTCGCAATAGGGAACCTGTATAGTGAGGGAAATCACGCTAAACGGCGAGGCGGTCGTGGTCGAGGAGACCACCTCAATCGAAGATCTGATCAGCGTGCGCTACCCTTCCACCACGGGTATTGCAGTAGCCATAGACGGCACCATCGTGCCGCGTAGCAAGTGGAATGCCACCGAGTTGCCCGCCGGCGGTAAGGTGGAAGTGATAACCGCGGTTGCCGGTGGATAACCGGAAGGCAGTTCGCCAAGCTGTAGATGAATTGCTTTACACGTGAGCACATTCAACCTCCGTTGCTGGATAATGGGATAGCTGAGACAGAGGAAGTCATGCGATGGATAGACAATATTTGCGTCATGGAGTCAGTACCGGGACAGGTGGTGCCGGTAGGGCAATACGCGATGGTGTACCAAACGGCAACATCCAGGGCAGCGGCAGGCCTGGTATGGACGTAGCGGGAATCGGAGTCGATGCTACCGGCAATCGCAGCGCTAGCCATGGTACCACAGGACTGGAAAGCAGCGACTCAGATACAAGTACCGTCAGTGATGTAGGAATATCCGATATGGCCACTAGCAACATGATGCTTGAGATAGCCGGCATGAAAATTGCATCAAGACTTTTGCTTGGTACCGGTGGTGTTCAGAGCCATGAAGTCCTTGACAAGATAATTACGGCTTCTGGCGCGTCTGTAGCCACGGTTGCCATGAGACGGATGGATCCCACCGCCCGTGGTTCTATCCTGGATGTGTTCTCCGTCCATAACGTCATGGTCCTTCCCAATACTGCTGGTTGCTTCAATGCTCATGAAGCCGTCCTGACTGCCGAGATGGCCCGCGAGGCCCTGGGAACGGACTTTGTGAAGTTGGAAGTCATCGGTGACGAAAATACCTTGCTGCCGGATGTCATCGAGCTGATCAAAGCTGCGGAGGACCTATATGACAAAGGCTTCAAGGTGCTCCCGTATACCACAGACGATCCCGTGGTAGCCCAGCGGCTCGAGCAAGTCGGCTGCGTTGCGGTCATGCCGCTTGGCGCGCCTATCGGCAGTGGCTTAGGGATACGCAATCCGCACAACATCGCTCTGATAGTCGATTCCGTCTCCGTTCCAGTCATACTCGATGCAGGCATCGGCATCGCCTCCGACGCCGCTCAAGCCATGGAACTGGGCTGCTCTGGCGTGCTCGTCGCCTCGGCTATCACGAGATCTGCAAATCCCGAATTGATGGCAGTTGCAATTCGCTCCGCCATACAGGCAGGCCGGAATGCGTATCTTGCGGGCCGTATCCCGAAACGATATAGAGCGCTGGCATCCTCTCCCTTCGAGGACATGGTGGAACTGCCCTGACACCGTTAACTGTGCTTGTCGTGGCCGGGTCTGATTCGAGCGGCGGGGCGGGCATGCAGGCCGACATACGCACGCTGGGCGCCCTCGGCATACACTGCGCTTGCGCGCTTACTGCAGTGACAGCGCAGGATACCCGGCATGTGGCCGGCATCCTACCTGTACCGGCCACATTGTTGGATTCTCAGATAGAACTCGCCATCGGTGATTTCACAATACTGGCAACCAAAATCGGCATGCTGGCAACGGAGGATAATGTCATACGAGTCGCCCAACGCGTACAAGCAGGTGACCTACCAAATGTCGTAGTGGACCCGGTGCTTGCCTCGTCCTCTGGGAAATCACTTATCGATCAAGATGGCATACGGGCATATCGCGAGCAGCTGTTACCTGCAGCCTTGCTGGTTACCCCCAATATACCGGAAGCCGAGCTTCTCACTGGCATGGCTATCGGAAACGAGGCGGACATGGCCCGCGCGGGAACATTGCTGGTGGAAATGGGTGCCACGGTCGCCATGGTAAAAGGTGGCCACGTAGGCGGATCCACCTCTATGGACGTGGTAGCGTGCGGTGCGAGTGACGATCTTCGGATTGCAATAGATGCTCTCGCACAAGATAGCCGCCCAGCTGCACCCGATGGGACTTCTCCCTCGCTTGATGTAACGGGTCAATCGCCAGAGGGTGTTATATCACAGAGCAGTACATCTTTTCACATCACCACCACTGCACAGGGCAACCGATCTGAGATCGTGCTCACTGCTCCCCGCGTGCGCACAAAAAACACCAGAGGCACTGGCTGCACGCTATCTTCCGCTATAGCTGCATATATGGCACGGGGCGATACGGTCGTAGACGCGATTGTAAAAGCCAAATACTTCGTTACTGCTGCGATAGCCGGGGCATCGCAGTGGACGCTTGGAAAGGGCAACGGCCCAATCGATCAATTAGGCTGGAACGAGCAGAGCTGAGTTCAAAGCCGCAGATGGCAAGATACGTGTCTTGCCTCCCTTGCGATGATGGCATATTACATTTACAAACCGCTTGGTAATACTTTCACCAAACCGGTTGGCGTCATGCCAGTAGTGCCTTTTACTGAGATCCTATGCGTGGTGAGTGCGTGTTTCATCCATGCTGCCAGCTCAGGCGTTCGTAATATTAGCATTCCAGAAGAGCCATTGTGTCGTTGAGGTCCCGCAAGCACAGCCTCCTCAGCCTCTATCGACATCATAATCTGGCGAGTCTCGATAGCTCTGAATGATAAAAATTCCTGCTTGGTAGCGGTACCAGCTGGCCACCCTTGCAAACTCGCTGTACCCATCTTCTTTGTTAGGGATGGAGGTAATGCCTTATACGTATCGTACTGGCGACTGGCAGATGCCTGGGCAACACTCAGGGATGCCACATGTCCGTCATGCTGGGCAGCCTGCCATAACAGGGAATATTGTCGCCTTACTGCTCCACTCGCGCCGCCTTTATCTGAACCGAGAATACATGCCGTCTTATCACGGCGGCATCCCGCTCACGGACATTGGAGAATTTGACGCCCAGTTTACAGATATCCTCATGGTCTCTACGCCATAACACCATGCCAGCCTGATCGATCCACTTATCTTCCAGTTGAAATCTGGAATGGATGCGCTCATCGACGGAGGGCCAGTCACCACGTTTCATCGAGCAACGTATACCGCCTTCGCAGAGATCAACTACGGTGGCAATCGCCGTGTCTGAACCAGAAACGGTCAGCCCTGCCTTCAACAGTGCTACGGACCTGAGGTACTGCCTGCGATCGATTACCTCGATAGAACTTACGGGTCCCACCACGAGGCAATCCGCCACGGAGTTGTCCGGTCTGGCCTCCACATTCACCCTGTGATAGCCCGAATCAGAGGTCCAGCCAAGAGTCATCTGTAGCCCATCGGGCACCTGTAGCCGCTCACCGAAGTCGGGCATCACTATAACGACAGTATTGCCATTTGCCGCTTGATCCACCACGACTGAACTGAAGGAATGATCGGAACGGCCACTTGTCCGAACCTCCACCTTCTGGCCCACGTGTGGCATATCCTTTGAGCTTCCCGTCACATAAGCCCTGGGAAATGACCCCCGACGGCCATCTCTGGGAAGTCTTTTCGACGACACAACCACCTCCCTTTAACGCAACAATCAATCATATTCGAACTATACACCACCCTCACAATATGCTCCGTAAGTGTCCCACCCATCAAAGACCAAACTATCCGTGATGTCGATTACGAATATGCATGCCTGTGCACCTGCGGAATACCGTACAAGTTACCGGCGTTTAGAGATCTCCCAGCATCATCCCACCGTCAATTGCCAGCAGTCAAGCTCTGCGCGCCGCACTGCCACCCCATCGCCCGAACTACTCGATACCGGAGGCTGAGCGCCGTCGCATCATCGCCGTAGCATCTCCCAGGGGCCTGCAGAACAGGGTTGGTCACGCATCCAACGTAGCCAGAATGCTATCTGGGATATCAAAATTTGACCAGACGCTCTGCACGTCATCGTGATCATCCAACGCCTCCACAAGCCTGATTACCTTCCTCGCGTCGCTTTCGTCCTCGATGGCTATCGTATTAGAAGGCGCAAGAACCAGCTCGCCGGACTTCACTTCCATGCCGGCCTCTTGGATGGCCTCGACAACTATACGCAACTGGCCGGACGAGCATGTAACCAGCCAGCCCTCATCATCCTTCACAACATCTTCTGCACCTGCGTCCAAGGCAGTAAGCATCAAGGTGTCTTCGTCGGCGGATCCATCCACATAGACCTGGCCCAATCTCTGGAATTGCCAGGACACGGCACCCGGTTCAGCCATGGATCCGCCGTTCCTGTTGAAAATGCTGCGAATATCTGCCCCGGTACGGTTCTTGTTGTCGGTCAGGCACTCCGCTATCACGGCAACACCTCCTTGAGCGTAGCCCTCGTAAGACACCGATTCGTACTGGACACCCTCCAGCTCTCCGGTACCTCTCTTGATGGCCCTATCGATCGTGTCCATCGGAACGGAAGCCGCCCGTGCCTTCTCGAACATAGTGCGGAGCGTCGCATTGACATCCACGTCTCCACCTCCGTCGCGTGCCGCAACTTCGATCTGGCGGATGAGCTTGGCAAAGAGCTTGCCGCGTGCCTTGTCCTGGGCAGCTTTACGATGTTTGGTGGTTGCCCACTTCGAATGTCCCGACATTTGACTATCTTACCTTCCTCTCCACGGTCTGGCGTGAACCATCTCTCATCATCTCTACAAATAACGAGTGCACGCGCCGGTCGGCAGTCAATTCCGGATGGAATGTGCAGGCAAGCACGGTTCCCTCCCTGCACATCGCAATATCCCCTTCGACTCGAGCAAGTACCTCCACTCGTGGTCCGGCGGCGATTACTCGTGGAGCCCTGATAAACACGCCGTGGAATGGTGCAGGCCCGATACCGCTTATCCAGATGTCCTTCTCGAAAGATTGGAGTTGCCGGCCATAGCCGTTCCTTTTTATCGAAACATCGAGCATCTTGAACGAAATCTGATCGTCCCTGCCATCTGCTATCTCTGCGGAAAGCATGATCATGCCAGCGCATGTCGCAAGTACAGGCATGCCATCAATTATCAGACGACGAAGCGGCTCGAAAAGACCCACCGACTCCATCAGTATGGACATAGTAGTCGATTCCCCCCCAGGCATTACCAGACCATCAATCCCATCGAGATCATCCGGCCGCCTTATGTACCTACTGCCTACCGAGATGGAACCCAAGATGTCTGCGTGCGCAGCAAAATCACCCTGAAGAGCGAGGATACCTGCAATCACGTGGAGGCACTCCTGTCACCATCCTCTCTCGGAGAGCCTGGCGCCGTAAGAGGCGTCGTCCAGGCCACGCATGGCCTCACCAAGCCCTCTGGACACCCTCGCAACCAGATCAGCATCATCAAAACCAACGCATGCCTCCACTATGGCCCTTGCTCTGGCGGGCGGATCATTACTCTTGAAAATGCCCGAACCGACAAAGATCGACTCGGCACCCAGCTGTCGCACCAGGGCCGCATCGGCCGGAGTGGCTATGCCACCAGCACAAAACAGGGGGACAGGCAGCCATCCTACCTCGGCGACCATCTCCACCAACTCGTACGGTGCGGCAAGATTCTTCGCCCATGCATACCGTTCAGCCCGATCGGAGCTGCCCAGCTTCTTGATATCACCAACTATCGATCTAAGATGGTAGACGGCTTCCACGATGTTACCGGTACCAGCCTCGCCCTTGGAACGGATCAGTGCCGCGCCCTCTGATATCCGCCTCAACGCTTCGCCCAAACTGGTGGCGCCGCAGACAAACGGTACATCGAACGCCCACTTGTCGATATGATTCTCACGGTCGGCAGGAGTCAGTACCTCACTCTCGTCGACGTAATCAACACCTATTGCCTGGAGAACCTGAGCCTCCGCAAAGTGACCTATACGAGCTTTGGCCATGACGGGAATGGTCACCGCCTCCTCTATCTCCAGGATAAGCGACGGATCACTCATCCTGGCCACCCCGCCCTCCGCCCTGATGTCAGCCGGTACCCTTTCAAGCGCCATTACGGCTACGGCGCCAGCATCTTCCGCTATTTTCGCGTGCTCCGGAGTGACGACATCCATGATCACGCCACCCTTCAGCATCTCGGCCAGCCCGCGCTTGACCGGAAACGTCCCTACCTTGCGACCGACCTGCGCCAGCCCCTGGTCCCCATCGTCTGCATCCGTATGCACCGTACCTCCCTGGCCGGAGCCACTGTATGTCTTAGCATCGTCAATACCATTCATGATAAGTACCATGTTACTACCTTGCCGACCTACTGGTGTCCGCTGATTTTCCACAGGCAAAACTTTCCAATACCATTGTTGCCAGGGCAGTATCATGCCGGATGACGACCGCATCGCGTGGTTATACTATCGACACAGTATGTTATTCGGAGTTGATCTCGTGTGTATGGACATACTTATCGTAATCATGTATACTTAACTTTCTACTGGCTCGATGCAAATAGATATTACGCACGGATAGCGACAGGAAAAGAAGTTGGCCAAGGAAGTTCCAAGGAGATCAGGTTGAACCTTAGGATAGGCACTGTCCGGGTGCTTCGTTGTAAGCCAGCAACAAGCGCTCTATATATAATGGCATGCATAGTGCAGCACACGCGGGAAATTGCCTGGCATACCGCGGAAGAAAGCAATACGATGCATGATGCTGAACAGGCATAAAGTATCATGGTAAGTACGCGGCACGATACGATTGGCGGTGGCAGCAGCCACGACCCCAGCGCTACAACCATAACCATGACTTCCATGGCCCGGCGCACCACCTCAACCGGCAATGCGGCAAGCGGGCCAAAGGAACATCTACCGGCATCACTTCAGCAGGATCCGCTGGCATGGTACCGTACGCAACACATAAGGGTAGCCATTGCAGCATCCGTGCTGGTCATCCTGACAACCTCCATCTATATTTCCGTAAAAACTCATCCCCTGTACGGCAAGCCGTTTTTTATGTCTCTGGCCGTCTTTGTCGTTGTCACTATGATTTCGGCCTGGTTGTACAGCTGGAGAAGGTTGCCGGCCATATTGCATGCTAATCGGCCACTCTATATTTTGTACATCTGGTCAATCATTGACATATCGGCGATTGCCCTAGCCGTAGCTCTTACTGGTGGCGCACGCTCAGAAGTGTACCTCGCGTATTTCGTGCTATTGCTCTTTCTCGCTGGCAGTGCATACCCGCTGGCATCCCGCATAGCACTCAGCATCCTAGCGGTGGTCTCGTACATTGTGGCGCTTGGCGTCACCGGATGGCATGTCAGCGCTTCAGGGCTGACCGAGCGCATAGGCATACTGATTACCGCTGCTACAGCAGCCGTCTTGCTGTCAGACGCCATCACAAAGGAACTCCAGATGCACAAGGCGGATCTGACCAGCAGGGCGGCGGCTGAGCACTCTCACCACATGCGTTTCCGGTCTATGCTTCAGGGTGCACCCGAAGCAATATTGACCATGGACTCAAGCGGAACAATTGACGGTCTCAATACCAAGGCGGAGGAACTTTTCGGCTATAGCGAATCTCAATTGACCGGCAGGGACATTTCAACGCTGCTGCCCAACCTCAAGGAATACGTCGAATGGGATGCTTATGTCAAGCATCCTGTTCAGCGCACAATTACAGGCAAGAATTCGCTTACAGGCAAGCTGGTCGGCAGAGACGGGCAGGCAATCACCTTGGAGGCAACCATCGGCCCCATCTCGAGTCTGAAAACCGGTACAGTCACTCGCGCGGGCATATCCAGCGACTCCACCGCAGGCAATAGCACCGGGTCTCCTGCATTTATCCTGGTCCTGCGAGATGTCACCAGGCAGCGTGAGCTCGAAGACAAGCTTGCTCACGACGCATATTACGATCCGCTGACAGAGCTTCCGAACAGGAACTTTCTCACACGCTATATTGCGGGACTAGTGGAGGGAATGCGGGATTCGAGTCATGCTGTTGGTACTGCGAGCGTGGTCACCATGGGCAAACTACCGATGTCACCGGCCGGAATACGCTTCGACGAAGCACCACCAGCCGGAGCCGGCGGCATCACCGATCCAGCGCTTACAGTGAATGGCGCAAGTTTCGTGAGCGCCGGTACCGTGCCCAGAGCGACACCGGACAGCAATCCATCCGCCCACCTGCCCACTTCCGGCGGGACAATCCTCTACCTTGATATAGATGGATTCAAAAAAGTCAACGACACCAAAGGTCATGACATCGGAGACAAGATTCTTCATTCAGTTGCAGACCGCCTGAAGTCCAACATACGTCGCGGCGACATCATGTCGCGCTACGATAGCGATGAATTCGTTATCGTAGCTCACGATATACACGATGAAAAGTCAGCCGTCGCTTACGCCAACCACATACTACGCTCCTTCGATAATCCCTTCACGCACGATAACATTGGCATACTCCTTAATGCTCATGTCGGGTTCGCCATCATGAATCCCGATGAGGGATGCGAAGATGCCATAGGCAACGCAGCCATGGCAATGGACAAGGCGAAGAAGCGCAACAACGGTAGAGCCGTGGCCTTCACTGCTGAGCTTGCATCCAGGATCAATGACAGGATTGCCATCGAATATGATTTGCATAACGCTCTTCACGAGCATCAATTCTTCTTGGCGTACCAGCCAATCGTGTCACTGTCCACCAGCAAAGTGGCTGGTTTCGAAGCCCTGGTGCGATGGAGCCACCCTAAGCGAGGTATCGTGCCGCCTTTGAGTTTTATCCCTGTGGCGGAAGATGCCGGCTATATCGCGGATATAGGAAGATGGGTGCTGGAGGAATCCTGCCTGCAACTGGCCACCCTGCACAGGGCAAATGCAGAAGCATCGAATCTATCCATGTCGGTTAACGTATCCAGCCGGCAGCTCGACTCCGATGCGATAATATCAGATATTGCAAATACGCTGGAAGTATCCGGACTCCGACCGGACAGGCTTGTGCTGGAGATTACCGAATCTTGCCTTATTGAGGACTTGAAACAAGCTGTCAGGCGATTGGAGACAATCAAGAACCTAGGTGTAAGGATATCCCTGGATGACTTCGGCACCGGCTACTCTTCTCTTACCTGGCTGTCACGACTGCCGATAGACGTGGTAAAGATTGACAAGTCGTTCATAGATCGGCTCGGCTCTCACGATGACGTCATCATAGCGGCCATTTTGAGCGTTGCCAGTACCTTCGACCTGCAGGTGATAGCCGAAGGCATTGAGAAGGAGGAGCAGTCAAGGCTACTCACGGCCTTGGGCTGCCAGTTGGCTCAAGGCTACCTGTTCGGCAAGCCGCTTCCGATGATTGAGGCCGCAACCTTGGCTATAGGTACGCCCTGACCACCCATCTACTGGCCGGTTGATGATTCTCATCACGTAGTTGCGGCGTTCCTCTCCATGCGCCGGAGCGGTTGTGCCGTACCTCTTCTGAACCGTCCACCGGATGGTTACACAGTACCAGGCGCCCGCGCGAACACTACGTTTCTGGCGTTGTGCCCTGCGGGCTGATGCCCCAACGGGCAAGCCAGCTGGTACCTGGCGTTATCTCAACAATGTCTTCATGTGACTGGAATGCATTCGGCGCGCAGGTCATGGGTTCTACGGCAAGCGCCTTGCGCCGATCGTTCCCCAGAGACACGTCGTCAGCCGTGTATAGTTGCACGTATTTGAATGATCCGTCCATCCAAACGGTAACGTCACGGTGAAGGAACGGCCGGCTCACGCATACACTGGCTATTCCCTCTGCGTCCCGTAGCAGGCCGGTATATGACGTGTCCAGTGACAACCCGCCAAGAGTAGTAGGTTGGTTGAGGTCAAACTGGCTACCCGCCACTTTATGGGTTTGCGACGGTATCATACGTGCGTCCACCAGCAGTATGTCGGTAGCCGGAACTTGCACTACGCACTCTGCAACCGAGTGCCCATCCATCGCCAGGTAAGGGTGGAATCCGAGTCCAAAGGGCACGGCCTTGTTCCCCGGCGTGGAGACGACCGTCTTCACGACGAGCCCGTCCCTACCAAGCCTGTACTCCACCTCCATGTGCAACCACCATGGGTAAGCAGGCTGTGGCGCCAGAGTACAGCTAAGGCAGCAATAGTTCTGAGTGATACTGGACAGCTGCCAATCAATGTGACGTACCAGGCCATGGATGGCATTGTGCCTCTCCGGTTCGTTTATAGGTACCGTCGCGTGCTCGGCGTTGAACGAATAATTGCCATCACGGATCCGGTTGGGCCACGGAGCCAGTACCTGACCTCTTGCCGACTGGCATATCTCATCCTCATCGAATCCCGCCACAACGGGTATGCCGCCCGCAGTGTACGTGCGCAGCGTCGCGCCAACGCTTGCGACCACGGCCCGTTGGTCACCGTATGCAATCTCATGCTGCGTCCCTGACAGGGGTAAAGTCTTGGCCGTATTCTTAGTCACGCAATTACTGGCCATGCACTGACCCAGGTAGCCGCCCGGCGCGCATGCCGCACCAAGCCGGCAAAGCCCCAGCTCTATCGTTGACCACGCACTTCCTTTCCACTCGACACGAGGACCGGGGCAGCCCTCCCGAGCCGGTGACGAGCCGGCACGGGAGGGCTGCATATCTACGAGGTGGATATGTCCCAATATATTATGCTATACCTTGAAGTATCGATATGGAAGCCGGTAAGTCAACATGCATGGGCTAGGTACAAGCCAGCATCATTACACATGCCGGATAATGGCCATGGGCCTGATCGGTGGCTCATGGCTGCCTGATGCGTGCGTCCACGCCGATCGTGCGTACCAACCAGTCAGTATGGCCCTAGATGCGTTGGTCCTGACACTGGCTACGAGGCCAGCCTCAACGTTGGCCCCGGCATCTGGCATAAATCTTCCGGCAGGAGATGGATAGGTGCGAGTACTCATCACTAATGACGACGGGATCATGGCCCCGGGGATAGCCGCTCTGGCCGCTTCTGCATCACGGGCCGGACACGAAGTATTGGTGGCTGCGCCGCTGACCGATTACAGCGGATCGTCCGCTGCAGTCGGTCCCGTCTACGAACGCGCATCTGTAAGTTACAAGGCATTTGACCTCGTTGGACTTGACGGCATCCCCAGCTATGGCTTAGACGCATCACCTGCTTTGAGCGTTCTCCTGTGCTGCCTTGGCGCTTTCGGGCCTCCGCCAGAACTGGTGCTGTCCGGCATTAATCACGGCGCCAACATCGGGCGCTCCGTCCTGCACTCCGGAACGGTGGGTGCCGCCTTGACTGCAGCTCACTTCCATATCAGCGCAATTGCAGTCTCGATAAAGTATGGCCCGGATCCCGTACCTTGGGAAACACCGGCAGCCTTGGCCCAGCAACTGGCTGGCAAGATAGCCGGTGCACCCGCTGGTACCGTGCTGAACCTGAATGTGCCAAACGTGCCACTGGAACAGCTGAAGGGTATCTCGTGGGGGTCCCTCGGTCGAAGTGGCCTTATCAAAGCTGCTGCAGCGGGCATGGGGACAGATAGGTCAGGAACACTTCCGAGATTATCCGTACAGGCATCGGCTCGCACAGAGTCCAGCACTCGGGCTCGCCTGCTGGATGCACCCGACCAAACTACAGGGTCTATCACACTGGAATTGGCCTCATATGCAACAGGTTCGACACCGACTGGACTCACTACAGAAATGCCATCGATCGAAATGGACACCGATGCAGATCTGATTGCGCGGGGGTATGCCTCCGTAACGCCACTTGCCGCCACGCGTGAGTCTACAGACCCAGCCACCAGCACTTTCGTCCGGCAGGCTATAGAAGAAATGCTGGACTTGCGCGCGGACTTGCGCGCTACCGCTGCAACTGATAGTGTCTAGCCCTATCAAGAAGAAGCAACCAGTTACGGCAGCCGGGCAGTTATGCTCTGCCACAGTTGCCGAGGAGGTAGATAGACTCAAGCACTTAGGGTAGCTCAGGTAGCACCTCGTATGGACATCTAAGCAAGTCCAGGTTCGATTGCCCTTTCCGGCATCGTGCCGCGAGTTGAATGCACAGTACGCCGAGCGCCCGCATCGACACCAACCCAATAGAGCTGACTAGAAATTCACAGCCCAAAGGAGAAATGTTATGCGGAAGCAAAGCGTCTATGCTGTCGCGGTTGCGTCGATGATTGCTGCAGGTGCAGCAATGGGTCGGCACGAGACCGGAAAGAGCAACAGCAACTATCAAACTTTCAATAGAAAACAACTAAGTTACGTAAGACAGGAGCAACCCGGTATCGCTACATATAGCGCGCCAAGCTGGTCGCGGAAACAGGGACATGCCATACACGCGATGTATGAAACAGATCTCGGCGGGTGGTCGCAACGATCGGCCTTCTTGCAGCAACCTTCCACATCACTGCTGAGGAGCACACCAAGTGTACGGCTGCAAGGCACGCTCACCGTACAGCTTGCATCGTTGAGGATCCCACCACCACCACCACCACCTCGGCGCCCAACCCAACCCGCTCCGGATCCGGCACAACCAGTGGCAAATCCACGCCCGGTTCAGCCGCCGGCGACTGAACCGGCGCCATCCGCGGGCGGCATATGGGCGGCGTTACGGCAATGCGAGTCAGGTGGCAACTATTCGGCTGACACGGGCAACGGGTACTACGGAGCCTACCAGTTCACGCTCTCCACATGGTACTCTCTCGGCGAGGCAGGACTACCCTCTCAAGCGCCACCGGCACTTCAGGACGCTGCTGCAAAGGCTCTCGAGAGTAGGGCAGGATGGGGACAGTGGCCGGTGTGCTCGCAGCAGCTTGGCCTGTAAACACGCACAACCACTATCAAGTACTAGCATGGGATACGCCAGAGCGCATATAGCGGAGCATTGTCAAATCTGACATCCTCCCTATGACTTCCTCGAAACGGTCTGCGGCGGCACAGTGATCATGACCCAACCTTTGAATGGTGCGATCCTGCCTGGACGGACGACCGGTATCGGATCGTGCCTCTACGCACCTGCTCTTGCACGTATCTGAGCAACAAGCTTTGTCCTGCTGAGATCATGAGCAACCCGTAACGCCGATGTAATGGCCTTGGCCGAAGATGATCCGTGGCTGATTATGCATATGCCGTCGATGCCGAGCAGCATCGCTCCTCCAACGCTGTCAGGATCCAATCTCTCGACAACTGGTGCAAGGTGCTCGAAAAGAACCTTACCTGCTGCTTTAGTGGATTCATCTTGTCCAATCGCACCCATGAGCGCGTCCACGAAGAATCCCAGTGCGCCTTCCAGTGCCTTGAGAGCCACGTTACCTGTGAATCCGTCGGTGACCACAACGTCCACCGCCCCTTTCATCAGATCCCTGCCTTCGACATTGCCGGTAAAATCAAATCCAGGATCATCCATGCCACCAATAATCTCGTGGGCCTCTTTTACCTGGCTATTACCCTTCCCCGCCTCTTCCCCGATAGACAATAATCCCACCCTCGGCCTATCTATTCCGTACCTGGCAGAACTGAAGACGGCACCCATCATGGCAAACTGCGCAAGCATACCAGCCGAACACTCTACGTTGGCACCAGAATCCAGCAAAACCGTAGGCGTGGGAGCAAGATTAGGGATGGGAGTCGCAATGGCAGGTCGCTGTATTCCCTTGACCCTGCCTATCCTGAACAGCGCGCTTGCCATAGTTGCTCCCGTATTGCCGGCGCTCACCATGGCACACGCTTTGCCGTCCCTAACTAGATCAGCAGAACGAACCAACGACGAATCCTTCTTTCGGCGCACTCCCAAAGCAGGGTCTTCGTCCATAGCAATCACTTCGCTGCAATCGACAACCGGTATGCCGCCAGTGTCTTCCAGTTTACCGGATTGGCCGACTAGAACTACAGGAATACCATATTGCTCGTACGCAATCCTGGCCCCTTTGACTATCTCCTCAGGTGCCTTGTCGCCCCCCATGGCATCCAGCGCTACAGGCTGCGGCCCGGGTTGCGGAACATGGTCACTGGCCACCGTCTAGTCGACCTCGACCACCTGGCGACCTTTATACCATCCACAGTTGGGACACACCACATGAGGCAGCTTGGCATTGTGGCACTGCGGGCAGAGGCTCCTGGCAGGAGGACTCAACTTCCAATTGGCGGCACGCCTCTGCCTATGCTTAGCCCTAGAAGTCTTCTTCTTCGGTACCGGCACTTTATTTTCACCTCAATTCCTAGTTGTAACCAATATTCGATCCCCAAGCCCGCCCCGACCTACAGATCTTAGCACCACAGGCGGTCGTTGAAATAATCACTCGTGCGACTAACCGCCTAGCGGCGGGCAGATGCTAAACCGCAAGCACAATCCTCATGGTTCAGATCAGCGCCACACCCAGGGCATAGACCTTTACAGCCTTCAGCACACAGGGGAGCAAGCGGCAGGCTGGTCAGTAGCATGTCTCTTACCAGGGGCTCTAGATCTATGATGCCACCGGTGATCGGATAGACCAGACCGTCATCAGCATCTTGACGGTACATCTCGTGTACCGGAACTGTAAGCAACCCTCCAATCTCGATCAGACACCTCCGGCATGTGCCTTCCCACTCTGCAGACAGCACTCCATCAACAAGGATGGTGACTCCCTCCGCCACCAGCCCGAGAGATATATCGACCAGGTTCGACGGCGGTACAGCGCTCCCCAGGCAACTCAAACCATCGATTCCCACACGTATCACCACTTGTCGATGCACGCCTCGCTCGCGCCAGAATGCCTCCGCAGGAAGGCACAGCGAGGAACTCGCATGAGGTGACCGCCTTGCGCCCCAACTCGTGGCACTCCGATCCGAGCTACCGTCCCGCAGGGTCTCCGACCTGGATGGATGGCTTCGATTGCTCATTGCTTGTCTTGATCAAAAAAGTTACCGCCCCCTTCATCTTCGTTCCCCTCGCTCGACGCGCGCAACGGAGGCTCAGTCACCATGGGGCGCCTCCTGCCTGCGGCATCTCCCCTCTTCTCGGGCACGTTACCGGCATCGCCTTTATCAGTAGCTGCATGCTGCATGGCAGGACCGGTTGCAGGCTGCTGCGCTGGAGGTATCCTGTCGCGGTGTCCGCTGCCAGCACGAGGCTGGTCCCTGACCATCTCGACCTGAGATCCGCTGCGACCACTATGCTGCAGCCCGTCGCCGGCAGTATCAGGCTGGTCCCTGACCATCTCTACCCTGGCACCGGCATCCGTGGCACCTGGTTCACTCCTCGCTCCGGCACTCCCCACACCTGGCGCTATGGACATATTAGAACTCACCGGCCTGACTCCACCAGGCTTTTGTGATGGCCGACCTCCAGCACCTCCAGCATCATCGCTGCTACGGTCACTACCGCCTGCCACGGAACCCATCAGGGCTCCGCCTGCCTCCGGATCTCTCGCCATCACTCCCTTGGGAGCGCCTCGCTCCGAAGCGTGGACCGGTGCAGCGGCATCAGGGTGTGAGGCACCTGAAGCAGGAGTCTTCATGCGCTCGCGCCCATCCTTCACAGACCTGAGCACGCGTTCAAGAGAGACCTCGAACGCAGCCAGCCTCTTGTCGCAGTACTCGTCAACCTCACGTTTCACCTGCTTGGCAGTATCTTTCGCTTCGTCGACAATGTGCTGAGCGGCACGCTTCGCTTCACGCACCATCTCGCTCCTCTGCACCATACGCTCAGCCTGTGCTCGTACTTCATCAAGGATCTCCCGTGCTTCACGATCTCGCTCAGCCATAAATTCCGCTCTGTCCTCCAGCATCTGGCGAGCCTCCGCCAACTCTCCTGGCAGTGCATCGAGCGCTTCACCTAGGAGCGCTGCCATCTGCTCCCGATTCACTCTGACCGATGGCGACAGAGGAATCTGCCGTGCCTCATCAAGCAATGACAGTGCCTCATGCAACAGTGCCTCGCTACGGATATCGAAGCTCCTGGCGTGCTTGGCCACTCTCTGTAACGCTTCCCTGGTCTTTGCGGAGTCTTCCTTCATTTTTACCTCCCCAGCTTCAGCCTCAGCTGTTCAGCGACCGGCTTGGGTACAAATCCCGTCACGTCACCATGAAATCCTGCAACCTCTCGCAGTAAACGTGAGGCAACAAACGATGAGGTGGAGTCAGTCGGAATGAAGATCGTATCTATGCCAGAAAGCTGGCGATTCATCTGGGCCATCTGTAGCTCGTTCTCGAAATCCGTGACCGCCCGCAACCCCTTCACAATAGCATTCGCACCTACCTCCCTGGCCACATTGACCACCAGCGTACTGATAGCAACAATACGTACTCCGTTCAGATGGGTAACTGACTTCTCTATCATCGCCTGCCGCTCCGCCAGGGAAAACATCGGATCAGTCTTTTGTGGATTTCTCAGCACCGCAACCACGACTTCATCGAAGAGATCGACCGCCCGCTCGACAACCTCGAGATGCCCGTTATGAAAAGGATCGAACGATCCCGGAAAAAGAACTGTTCTCAATTTATGCAAACCTCCATGTGCTCCCTCACGATCCTAGTGCAGCCACCGGGCAACCCGCCTCTCGATCTCTTGTATATGGCGGAAACACATAGTGCCTACGCTGTGACACACCACGTAGCCGGACACTCCTACCGCCCTTCTCGTTAGCATAGCCAAACCATGGTCATGCCTTAATCCATGAAATACCATGCTACAGCTTCACTACACCGTCATCACACCACGTAGCACGTTTACCAGCGTACCTCCGTACGTCCGGCTTTTTACCTGCACCCATCCAGGCGGGAAATCATACCTGCCAGGACGCGTCTCCACAACGGCAAGTCCGGCTTTCAGGATGCCGAGTACGCTGCCGCAAAGTACAGGGACCCCCCCTCCGTCCCCATCCTCGTTGCTATCGTACGGGGGATCGATAAACGCAATATCGAAATATGAGGACGACCGGAGGAATCTCATCACGTCTGCATTCACGATGTTGTAGCGCTTCCCCGATAGATCAAGTTCCGTCAGGTTCCGCTGGATGCCGGAAACCGCCCTGCGATTCCTCTCTACAAATGTCACCCTTCCCGCTCCCCTGGACAGCGCCTCGATCCCAAGTGCTCCGGTACCAGAGTACAGATCCACAACGTCGGCGCCACTTACCGAAGCAAGCGAGTAAAGCATGTCGAATATCGCCTTACGCACAAGAGACGAGGTGGGCCTGAGGCCACTGGATCCGCCCGGGAACCGGATGGCCCGGCCCTTCAGGCTCCCTCCGATCACCCTCACCTGCACTGCTCCTGGTAGATCACCCGCTCACCAGGTAATGACCGGCTTCAGCAATAAACATGGCCACCTCGTCATGCAACAGCGGATTCGATGAAAGCTCCGGATCATTTCCAACCAGGTCCATAGCGAGTTCCCGTGCCCGCTCCACCTCTCCAGAGTCCACCCGCCTCAATGTGGCAAGCTTGAAACCACTTCGCCCTGCCTGCCGCGTCCCCAGGACCGCCCCTTCACCACGGATATCCATATCTATTTCGGAAAGTTCGAATCCATCGTTGGTAGTGGCAATCGCCTCCAACCTCCGGGCGCCGTCCTTGGTGACGGGCTCGCCCAGCAGGTAGCACCATGATGGAAGGTTGGAACGCCCGACCCGCCCACGCAACTGATGGAGTTGAGCAAGCCCAAACCTGTCCGCGCCTTCGATGACCATGACGGTGGCATCAGGTACGTCTACGCCAACCTCCACCACAGTGGTGGATACCAGTACCTGGATCTTCCCGGTACGGAATTTTTCCATCGTCTCGGCTTTCTGCGATGCGGGCAGTGCTCCGTGCATTAGCCCTACTGCAAGTCCAGCCAGCGGACCATTTGCCAATCTCTCCATCTCATGGGTCGCCGACACGCCGGCCTGCCGTTCGTTGTCCTCTATGAGAGGACATACGATGTATGCCTTATGGCCGGCACTGACCTCGGATCGCACGGCTTCCCACACCTTGGCCTCCTGTCCCCGGCTCTTCACCCAGATGGTTTTCACCGGAAATCGACCTTCAGGCATCTCGGAAAGTGAGGTCAGGTCCAGATCGCCAAACACGGCAAGCGCCGCTGTACGAGGTATAGGAGTGGCCGTCATCACCAGCACGTCAGGATCGTGCCCGGTGGAATCGTGCCCAGCGGGATTACCGCTTTTCCCTCTTATGGACAACCTCTGCTCCACTCCAAATCTGTGCTGCTCATCCACTACGACCACGCCCAGATTGTGAAAGCTCACCGTCTCACTGAGTAAGGCGTGCGTACCGACCACTATGTCGGCGTGCCCGCCACTTATGCGCCGGATGATATCGCTCCGTGCAGACCCCGGTACGCGACCGGTGAGAAGTTGTACCTCGATCGGCCGTATCCCACCTATCGCAGAATCATCGGCTACGTGGAGGCCGGTCACAAGTTTCTGCAACGAAAACAGGTGCTGCTCCGCCAGCACCTCAGTAGGCACCATAAGCGCCGACTGGTATCCACCCTGCACACCGGTAAGAAGTGCAGCGACTGCGACAATGGTCTTACCCGAACCGACATCGCCCTGCAGGAGCCTGTGCATCGGCAATGGACTTGCCATGTCCGCAGCTATCTCCTCGATAGCTTTCACCTGCGATCCAGTCAGTGCGAAAGGCAGGGACCGGAAGAACTCGTCCAGCAAGCAACTGACGCCACCACCGGTACCAGCATGCCTAGGCCTAGGCCTAGGCCTATTCCCGTTCCGGCTTCTCTGGCCATCACCTCTATTGTCGCCATGGTCGCCATCACCTCTCAGCCAGCTCAGGCCGCCTATCCCAGAAATATCGTGCCGTATTCCAGCCGATGATTTCCTGCGTCGTATTTCCGTTGCCGCAAGATGCACCTGCAACCACAGGAGTTCGTCGAAAGCCAACCGCTTCCGGGCGGCTGCGATATCACTGGGGCTGCGCGGTCTATGTATCAGCCAAAAAGCGCTTGTCCTGCCCATCATGTTCAGCTTTTCCAGTTGTGATGCACTCAGCGGATCTGCCAACTCGCCCGCACGCGCTAGGGCTTCATCGAGGAACTTCATTATGTCCGAACTGGTAATTGATGCTTTTTCGGAAGCTGGATAGACGGGAACCAGCCCCGCCTGAGCCGGCCAGTTACCAATATCGACCGTAGGATTCACCATCTCCGCCAACTTCGAGTACCTGTTGCTGGTAACCTCTCCAAACATCCACACCTTTTCGCCTGCATGCAGCTGCCTTGCCCGCCATGGCTGGTTGAAGAAGACGACCTGCATGGTCCCGGTTGCATCGTCTACTCCGGCCTCCACCACTGCCCTGCCCCTGCGAGACCGGTATCCCTTGATCTCTGTGATACGCCCGTGGATCCAGGATGAATCTCCTGGAGAGAGTGCAGCCACCTCAGAAACTCTTCGCCGGTCCTCGTACCGGTACGGGTAGCATGTCAACAAATCGAAAATACTTTCTATGCCAACCGATGCCAGCGAAGCTGAATACTTGTCGCCTACACCATTCAGCACTGCAATGGGCGTCCTGGCGAGCAGCATGAGTGACTTCATTTCCGCCGCCCACTCACCGAAGTATCTACTCCACCCCGATGAGGTACGGATACAAGGGTTGCCCGCCGTCATGGATCTCAAGTCCCACTCCCGGATGATTCTCCACCAGCCATTCACTCAACTGCCTGGTAATAGCCGGACGGGCCCCCTCCCCTTCTATCAGGGTAATCAGCTCCCCTCCATGCTCTTCCAAGAGTTCCGCCACAAGCCTCATGGCAACTCCATAAATCGAATCACCTGAAAAGGCTATGCCCTCTCTCGTGAGCGCCAGCCAATCACCTCGCTTTATAGGTCCGTCCGGACCTTCCGCCTCCCTCACAGCCATCGTCACCTCGCCAGTGAATACCCTGCGTGCAGAGGATGCCATGGCCCTCACGTTCTCCCTGGCGCCTGCCTGCGGATCGTATTCCAGGAGAGCCGCAAACCCCTCTATGCTTCCACTGGTCGGAACGACCTCCACGGCCTTGGTGGAAAGTTCAGCCACTTGGAATGCAACCGGAAGTATGTTGTCATTGTTGGGTAGGATGATCACTTCCGGAGAAGGAACTTCATTGACTACCGCAAGCATCTCTGCAACAGAAGGATTCATGGACTGCCCACCGGCAACGTGATGATGCACGCCAAGGGATCTGAATATCCTACCTATGCCTTCACCATTGACAACAGCCACCACTGATGTGACCGCAGACGCGACAAGATTCGCCACCGGGGCTGCGGTAGCCGATGCAGCTTCGACGTCACGAACCCATCTTTCTTCCACCACCTGCTCGGCCAGATCGGTCACTCGTATATTCTTTGGCCTGCCAACATCCAGCGCAGCTTCTATAGCGCCTCCTACATCATTGGTGTGAATGTGGCAGTTCCACAGTCCATCCCCACCTACTACGACGATAGAGTCACCTATCCCCTCCCATGCCTCTTTCAGTGCTGGTATCGACAAGTCCGGTGCCTCCAGGAGGTGCATGACCTCATAGCGGACGCTAAGTTGCGGATGTCCAGATGCCAGCGCAAATCCATTGCCCTCGCCGGACTCTCCAATTGCTGCATAAGATGCGAGATGCCGTACGGGTACGGTAAATGCCGGTGGGCTGGGTAGAAACTTGCCGCCGACCACATGGCCCAGGGCATCGAAGAACAGAAGGTAACCGCGCCCTCCCGCATCCACCACCCCTGCTTCAGCCAGCACCGGCAGCATCTCGGGAGTGCGCTCCAGCGTTTCTCGGGCAGCAGCGTGAGCGGAATCGACGACAGCACCAAGCAGGCTGCTCGCACCGTGCTCTTGCGTGGTATCCCAGCTATCCACGACTCGCCTGGCACCTTCCGCCGCCGCACGGGCAACGGTCAGTACGGTGCCTTCCACGGGTTTCAGCACTGCTTCCCTCGCGGTAATATCTGCAACTTCGAGTGCCTCGGTGATTTGCACACCATCCAACTCCGAAAGACCTTTGACAACGCTGGTAAAACCTCTCAATAGTTGAGAAAGGATTACTCCGGAATTGCCCCGAGCGCCCATTAATGACCCGCGCGCCACGGCCTGGCACACCGACTCCATGCTTGGCTCGGATCCGCCAGGCTGCAAGCCGGCAGATGCCAATTCATCAAGTACCGATTCAAGGGTGAGTGACATATTAGTACCGGTATCACCATCGGGAACAGGGTAAACGTTCAATCTATTGATAGTCTCCTCATGAGTACGGAGCAACTCGTGGAACGAGCTGATCACTTCAATGAGGTCGCTGGGCGTCAAGTAGCGTTTTGTAGTCATCCAAAAGCATGATAACCTGTAATCGAGCGCTGGTGGTGCGCATTGTGTCCACCCATGCCATAATAGCCATAATTGATAGTCATACTCAAAGGAGCCATCAGAAATATGAGGTCAGTATGCGACATATGCGGCAAGCATCCGTCTATGGGGATGTCGCTGAGCCATTCCCACCGGCGTACAAAGCGTCGGTGGAATCCCAACATCCAGCGCGTAAGGGCACTGGTGGATGGGACACCTAAGCGCATCCATGTATGCACATCGTGCCTGAAGGCCGGCAAGATTCAAAAGCCTGCTTTCCGGTCTATTACAACATAGCCTCGAGCCACTAACCAGCCGGTGGCGTCATGCGATCTATGAAATGCCACACTGGCATCAAGGCTTGTCAATCGACTTGTTCATATTCTGGACCGCGTACACGGCGGCCTCGGTACGACGGGAAAATCCCATCTTGGCCAGCATGTTGGACACGTAATTCTTCACAGTCTTCTCTGCGAGAAACATCTCGGCCGCTATCTGGCGGTTGGTCTTCCCCTCGGCAATAAGCCCCAATATGGCCCGCTCCTGCACGGTTAGCCGTGCCACTCTCTCATCGATATCGGACTCGTTGCGGATTTTTTGCATAAGCTGCTTGATCAGCGATGGGTCCAGCAACGATTCACCGTTGGCCACTCGCTTGAGAGCTTGGACCAGTTCCGTTCCCTTGATCTGTTTCAGCAAGTACCCGCTTGCTCCCGCCATAATAGAGGCAAACAGGGCGTCATCATCGCTGAATGATGTCAGCATCAGGCAATAGACATCCGGCATCTGACTCCTGACTTCACGGCACACCTCCACCCCACTCCCGTCTGGTAGCCTCACGTCGAGAACTGCGACATCCGGTGCAACGGACGGAATACGAGCAAGAGCATCCCGAGCAGTTGCCGCCTCGCCCACCACCTCCATATCTTCGTCAGCCTCGATAAGGTCACGTAACCCACGCCTGACGACCTCGTGATCATCAAGTAAAAATACCCTGGTTCCCAATATCGCTCCTATCCGTCCTGTATTTCAAGAGTCTATCGCATCTCTCAGCGACCTGACGAACTTCTCCACTCCACTGGCGCCTGCTCCCTCCATCACCCTGCGTACTATGGCCGATCCAACTATCACGCCGTCTGCAATAGAACACGCACCAGCCGCCTGAGCAGGTGTAGACACTCCTATCCCTACGAGAGCCGGCTTGTCAGTTACGGACATGACTTTGGCCGCCACCTCTCTGGCTGTGCGCGACAACGAATCGCGCTCCCCCGTGACGCCCATGGTGCCGACGCAGTAGACGAATCCACGCGTGCTTTCGCAGATACGCCTCGCCCGGTCGACAGGCGTAGTAGGAGCCACCAGCATTACATTCTCGATTCCAGATCCGTCGGCCTCGCGTATCCAGGGTGCAGACTCTTCAGGGGGGAGGTCTGGGATGATAGAACCAGATATGCTTGCTCGCGACATATGTTTGGCCATGCGCGACAGACCACCCTTCAGCAACAGGTTGTAATACGTCATTACGACCAGTGGAACACCTGCTTCGACACGGCTGATCTCGTCCAAGACGGTGGCCGGAGTAGCCCCTGCATCCAGAGCCATCCTCGATGCGGCTTGGATAACCGGCCCATCTATCATAGGGTCTGAAAAAGGTATGCCCACCTCGATGATGTTGGCGCCACCATGTGAAATTGCCTGCAATATGTCCAACCAGTCACGCGACATACCGCCCATCAGGTAACAGCACAGGCTTTTCCTCCCCTCATCGCGCCAGAAGCGCAAGCGTGTCTCGATTGTTCCTGGATCATGAGCTGACCTGGCCACAATCTGATCCGCGGGTGATGGGCGGGCGGGAAAACTTGCAGAGATATCAGCCACCACGCAAAAGATCCTTCACTTGAGCCACATCCTTGTCCCCCCTGCCTGACAGTGTGACCATGACGGTAGAACCGAAGGGGATGGTCTTACCGGCCTCTCGCGACACCCAGGCAATAGCGTGGGCTGATTCCAGTGCCGGTATGATCCCTTCCATCTGTGCCAGTAGCTTGAACGCAACAAGTACCTCGCCGTCGCCAGCGGTCTCGTACCGTGCCCTTCCAAGCGAAGCCAAGAATGCATGCTCGGGACCGATGCCAGGATAGTCCAGCCCGGCAGAAATGGATTGTGCCTCCAGCACCTGCCCGGTATCGTCCTGGAGCAGGTTGGACATCATGCCGTGGAGCACTCCAGGTACCCCGTTACTGATGGCTGCACCACCAGCCGCTTCGACACCAACGAGATTGGCGGTGGTGGAAATGAACCCGGCAAAGGTGCCCGCCGCATTGGATCCACCGCCAACACAGGCCACCACCCAATCGGGATCCAGGCCATGGAGCAACTGCCGGCATTGCTCGCGAGACTCCTCGCCTATGATGCTTTGCAACTCCCTTACCATCCAGGGATAGGGATGTGGACCCATGACCGAGCCGAGACAGTAATGAGTCGTCTCGCAGGTGGACACCCAGTCCCTCAATGCTTCGTTGACAGCATCCTTGAGCGTCCGGCTGCCGCTCTTTACCGGCCTCACTTCCGCACCAAGAAGTTCCATGCGAAATACATTCAGTTCTTGGCGCATTATGTCCAGCTCACCCATGTATACCACGCACTCCATCCCGAACAGCGCTGCGGCAGTCGCCGCGGCAACTCCATGCTGACCGGCACCAGTCTCTGCCACCAGCCTCTTCTTACCCATACGCTCCGCCAAGAGTGCCTGGCCGATAACGTTGTTGATCTTGTGGGAACCGGTATGAGCAAGATCTTCGCGCTTCAACAGTATCCTCACTCCGACTCTCTGGGACAGTCTCCTGCACTCCGTAAGAGGAGTCGGACGCCCAGCGTAATCAGACAGTATCGTGTTGAGCTGGAAGCGAAAGGTCTCATCCGCCCAAGCCGAACGGAATGATTCCTCCAGCTCCATGCAGGCCGCCATCAACGGCTCAGGTACAAACCTGCCACCATACTCACCATACTTCCCGCCCGGGCCAGGATCTCCCATCACCATGTCAGTTCACATCCATTCCGTATAACCGGATATTAAATTGAAATCAACCAAATTAATTATCATTCTCTTCTTCGTCTGCCCAGTCATACAGGTACCGGCCGCCGTCGGAGACATCCCTACCAGGTAGGCCGGATGCTGCTTCGGCATTTCGCACGGCAACCAGGAAGTCGCGCAATTTGCGGGGATCCTTGCGACCGGGAGACATCTCGACCCCACTGGATACATCCACCCCGAATGGTCTCAACCTTTCGATTGCCATAGTTACATTCGAAGGATTGAGACCGCCGGCAATGACCATCCTATCGGGTTCCACAACACCCTCTGCAAGATTCCAGTCAAAGACAGATCCCGAGCCAGGTGATCCCGAATCTATCAGCACAAGGTCAGCTCCGTAGCTTCTCCATCGTGCAATGCCAGGGTGACCTGCAGGGAACGCCTTCAATACCACCGGCACCCGCTCTGACACATACCTGCAATCATCTATGCTCTCTTCCCCGTGCAGCTGGGCTGCTTTGAGCCCCGCTTCATTCACCACCTGCACCACCCTTGCCGGCGCCTCATTCCTGAAAACGCCTACCGTCAGTATGCCATGAGGCAGCCTATCGACTATCCGGGCCACTGCTTTGACAGCCATCTGGCGGGAAGATCGAGGGGATGGGGCAAATACGAACCCGAGAGCGCTCGCACCAAGCCCGACAGCGAGCATTGCATCAGACTCATTGGTGATGCCGCAGATTTTTACAAGCATAGCTATGCCCCAGACAATCTACAGCCAAATCTGAATCCACTCAACCTTTTCACTGCTGCTGACCTATCTTCCGATCTTACCAGATACTCACCGACCAAGATCGACTTGTAGCCCACTCCAGCCAAACGTTTCGCGTCCTCAGGTCCCGCAATGCCAGACTCAGCCACAGACATGATAGATGGTGGTAGTAGCCTCGCTATGCGTGTCGCCAGATCCATATCCACCTCAAACGTGTGCAGATCTCTCTGATTCACCCCGATCATGCTCGCTCCAACCGCAAGCGCCCTGTCAAGCTCGGATTCATCGTGGACTTCGACCAGCGCAGACATCCCCAACGTATCGGCAAGAGCCATGAACTCCTCAAGCTCCTGGATGGACAGGGCGGCGACGATCAGCAAGATGGCATCCGCCCCCATGATACGAGATTCCAGGATATCCGCTGTGCTCACGGTAAAATCCTTGCGCAACACCGGTAATGTACAGCCCGTCCGCGCGTCGACAAGATCCTGTACCGATCCTCCAAAGTACTCGCTGTCTGTCAAAACAGAAATGGCGGCTGCACCTCCATTCTCGTATGAATTTGCAATCTTGCCAGGATCAAAGACTTCCAAGCGATCATCAGGAACGATCTGGCCCTTCGACGGTGACCGACGTTTTATCTCTGCAATCACACCGAGCCCATGAGACTGCCACAAGCGCTCCAACCATCCTTCGAATGGTCTCACTGCCGGCCCTTGTAAGGCTGCCGTGAAGAGTTCCTCCAGGTCGACCCGCCTGCCGGCTGCCACAGCCCTGTGTCTTGCAATTATATGTGATAAATAAGTGCTATCTTCCAAGATCACAGCATACCGGCCCTGGCTGCATAAGGCCACAACGGCAGGGGCAGAGCCCGGAAAGCCACTCCCCCAGCGTAGACATTGGCTGGTACTTCCACCCTGCGAGCAAGGTAAGCCAAGCAAACCACTGCATTGTACCCGGGTGACCATGCAGCCGAAGTAACCGTGCCTACGGGTCGCCCATCCTGTGTCACCGATACACCCTGAATGTCAGGTTGCCGCATCGCAGGCTCCTCTGAAGCGGAAACCATGCCGCACAGCCGCTGAGGCGACCTGCTCCCCCTAGCGTCGATTCGCTCCACCAGCTCCTGGCCTACGTAGCATCCCTTACTGAAACTTACCGCCCTACCGACAATCCCTGTCGCAGCCGGCATGGTGCGCTCAGCGATCTCCCGTCCCATTACGGGCAACCCAGCCTCGATCCTCACCGCCTCATATACTTGCCAAGGGCAACTCTGCAGATTGCCAATTACTGGAGCGGCGGGGGCAGAACAAAACAGATCGTATCCAGATATGCCGGGCCACTCAACCCGGACAACGTATACGCCATTCTCGAGATAATGGCAATCGGTAGGCTTACCTGGCGTCGTGCCCAACACACCATCTGACCCGATTCCCCGTATTGACGTTACAGACCACGAGAGCACCTGGATTATGGCGTCGGTACGTATCTTGAATTTCTCGAGCCTCTCAGCCACGGCCCTGCCCCATCCTGCATCCACGTCCACCAGCAGCTCATCCTCGCCTATTCTGGTCACGCGCACCAAGGCCACTATCGTACCCTGCGGCTGCAAGAGAAACGAATCTACGCACCTACCCTCTTCTAGACGGGAGATGTCTTGGGTCAGCTGGCCTTGCAGGAACTTCAGGGCATCGGAACCATGCACGCTGACAATGTCTCGCGCCACTGGTACCACCATGCATCCTGAGCGCACCTCACGATATACGGCACCATGATCTTCGTATAGATATCCTGCAGCCATCCCGTTGTCAGCCACTCAAGGGGAACCGCATGCGCCTGGCCAGTTCAATGGCACTCAGCAGTGCCGACGCCTTCTGGAAACACTCCTTGTCCTCCATATCCGGGTCGCTGCCAGCCACCACGCCAGCACCGGCCTGTACATGAGCAACACCATCGCCGGTAACAACCATTGTCCTGATGGCTATAGCCGTGTCAAGGTTACCGCAAAAGTCTATATACCCTACAAGCCCCCCGTAAGCTCCCCTCTTGGTGACTTCAAGTGAATCAATTATCTGCATGGCTCTTACCTTAGGAGCGCCGGTCAGGGTCCCGGCTGGGAAAGTGGCCCGGATGGCATCGACTGGACTTTTTCCGGCCGACAGCCTACCCGACACCTGTGATGTCAGGTGCATGACATGGCTGTAACGTTCAACGGTCATCAACTCATCAACCTTCTCGGTGCCATAATCCACCACCTTACCGACATCATTACGGGCCAGATCCACCAGCATGATATGCTCAGCCACTTCCTTGGGGTGCTCGACCAGATCAGCCTCCAGAAGCCGATCCTCCTGCTCTGTGGCACCCCTCTTCCTGGTGCCCGCTATCGGCCTCGACACGACGACACCGTCTCGCAACCTTACGAGCGGTTCCGGGGACGCCCCGGCGATCACGCACTCGGGTGCCCGGAGGAAATACAGGTATGGGCTGGGATTGACTAGGCGCAACACCCTGTATACATCAAATGGATCCACCGGTAGATCGATATCGAAACGCTGGGAAGGAACCACTTGAAAGATATCTCCTGCAAAGATATGTTCGCGTGCAACCTCCACCCCCATAGCATAGGCACTACTGCTCATTGTACGGGTAACATCCGGGATCGCGGTGGTATCATCTTCGATGGTCAGCGGATCGCTGGCCAAAGGACCGGAAAGCTGTCCCGCCATGAGATCCAAACGTGATAGCGCCGACTCGTACAGGCTCCTGTACCGGTCTTCCAAACCGTCCACATCCGCACCATCCCGGCTCTGCAATCCGGCTTCCGCCAGCAGCCCATCGACCTGTACGGTGACTGCAAGCAGCGCTCTCTGACGCCAGTGATCGAACGCGCAGATCTCTCCTATCACCCAGAAAAGAGAGTCCGGCAGTCTCAAATCATCTGGGGGGGTATCCGGTAGGTGCTCGATCTCCCGTACAATGTCGTACCCCAGGTATCCCACCAGACCACTGTACAGGGGAGGCAGATCCTTCATGGACGTAGTATGGAAATACGCGAGCAGCGCATCCAGCGTAGCCAAGATGCCATGCTGGAATTCATCCGTTACCGAAACAGGCAACACGAGATCTCCGCTGGCCACCACATGGCCATCGGCTGATCTCAGCGTACAGAGCGCATTACGGCCGATGAACGAGTACCGGCCCCACCGCTCGCTTTCCTCCACCGACTCCAGGAGAAAACCCGGAGAATCACCGACCAGCCTGAGAAAGGCTCCGACCGGAGTAACGGTGTCAGCCACAACCTCTCTCCATACCGGAACCACCGGCTGGGACCTGCACAACGACATGAAGTCATCAAAAGACAAGCGATCAGGCACCAGACACCATCACATTGTCCACGAGACGGATCGCTGGATCATCTGGTTCAAGAATCACAGGTCGGACAGGCAATCAGGCATCCCTGACGATCATCGACAATGTCCCCGCAACGAGCGCAACCACAGCATACGCGCACAATATACCGAATCCGACCCACGGTGAAAACATGTGCTTCATCAAGATACTGTTGGCAGGGGTAGACCCCGACAGAAGCACCAGGCCGATATTGGCCGGTAGGAACTTCCCTACAGCATTGATATATGACGTGGGTAATGCCTGGAGGATAAGGGGGAAGACGAGGAGGATGGTGACAAAGATGCTGATGGCAGCTGCAGTATGGCGTACTATGTATCCGATGCCAAGCGCAAACAGCCCGAGCGCCGTCAGATACAACCCCCCTGAGATGACAGCCCGTAGTGCACCGGGGCTGGACAGGGTGGCATACGGCGCCGACCCTGACAGGATGGCTTGACCCGCATAGAACGATGCGAAACAGGTCACTTCGCTTGCGGCGAAGGCCACCAGACCGAAAACAACCGTCTTTGCGATGACAACCAGATGCCTGCGTGGAACAGCCGCCAACGTGGCATATATCGTACCAGTGCTGTACTCCGCAGTTACAAAAAGTGCTCCGAGGACACCGATCGCGAATTGACCGAGGAGCAACCCTGAGAGGCTCAACCTTGTCGGATCGAATCCAATTCCAGTCGCGTAAGGATGCTGCGAGAACTGCGATGCCTTCGCCATAGTAACGAGCGACCCGATGCCGGTGCTGACAACCACGAGCGCTACGATGCTCCATGTCGTGGAACGCACTGTAACCAGCTTGATCCATTCGGCACGGGCTACATCCACTACGCTATAGTGCCCTGATGGTCTACTGCCGTGAGTTTCCACAGGATCATCCCCATGCGTTGCCGCACTGGACGGGCCACTGGCCAATACCTGATTGGACACGGTCATGGGAATACCATCCCATCTGGTACGTTTTGGGAATGGCGCCTGATGTTTTCACGGAGCAAAATCATGGAGACACCACCTTATCCGGCACTCCGTCACGTAATCCGTTACTCGTCAGACCAGACCCATCCATATATTCGAGAGAATCCCGGGTAAGATTCATGAAAGTCTCCTCCAGGGAAGCCCCAGACCTGGATAGCTCGTGCAACGGAACGCCTATCCTGAATGCCAGATCACCAACAGCTTCGACCGTCATGCCCTCCACTGACAGCGCACCATCATGGCCTGCACGCACCGTTGCACCCATCTCATCGATAGCCTGCCGCAACCTTGTGGACTCGGGCGTCCTCACCCTGACGACCTGGCGACTATTGCGTGCAAGAAAATCCGCCATCGAGGAATTCGCAATCATCCTGCCCTTCCCTATGACAATCACATGATCCGCGGTAAGTGCCATCTCGCTCATGAGATGGCTGGAAACGAAAATGGTTCTACCCTCGCCCGCAAGGTGATGCAATAAGTTCCTAACCCAGAGAATCCCTTCCGGATCAAGGCCGTTGATCGGCTCGTCGAAGAGAAGCACTTCAGGATCACCCAACAGCGCAGCAGCTATGCCAAGACGCTGGCCCATGCCGAGCGAGAACTTACCGGCACGCTTTCTCGCCACCTTTTCCAAGCCAACCAATTGCAATACCTCCTCAACCCTCGAGCGCTTGATCCCGTTGGCTGCGGCCAGAGCCAGCAAATGGTTGGAAGCGCTCCGTCCGGGATGGATCGCACGGGCCTCGAGTAGCGCACCCACCTTGTTCAAAGGACGCGATAGATCACGAAACCGTCTACCATCGATCCGGATACTGCCCGAATCTGGATAGTCAAGCCCCATTATCAGGCGCATAGTCGTCGATTTCCCCGAACCGTTAGGACCGAGAAAGCCGGTAACGCTCCCTGGACGCACATCGAAAGTGAGATCATCTACGGCAACTGTATCGCCATAGCACTTTGTCACACCTTGAACTTCAATCATTACATCTCCTGGAATATGATTATAACCGTGCTGCCTCGGAAACCGGCAGCCAGTAATCGGTTCCTAACACTCCCCTCACATCTGACCTATCTGCCTTTGCGGTCGCGACAACCAGCCATCCCATCAGGCAAGTCGCTTTGCTGATTGCCACCACCGCCCAATGCTACTACCGGACATCGAATTGCGAGCTTATGGGTACAGCTGCTCGAGTTGGCATGCACGCCAGGGACACTTTCGACCAGCAACCAGATAGGTACGATCTCGCTTCATAGCGGCTAATCTACTATGGATGCGAGTACAACTGGTCTCCACCTACGAACTCGGGCACCAGCCGCTGCAATTGGCATCAGCGGCTGCATGGCTCAGAAATGCAGGATACGAAGTAACGTGCATTGATCTAGCCGTGCAGGCACTCGACATATATTTGATGGCACAGGCGGACGCCATCGCCATCTCAGTACCCATGCATACGGCATCCCGTCTCGCCCTTCGCCTGGTAGGGCAGCTGAGGGCTGCCGGTATCAATGCACCAATCGCCCTGTACGGGCTTTACGCAAATGTCGCATCGTACTCGGCCGATAACCCAGCCACGGCCAGCGCGCCCACCGGCGTCGATGCCTTCTTTTCCGGAGAGTACCATCCGGCACTTACCGGCTGGGTCGACGAGATTGCCAAAGGGATACACGGTTCACGGTGCCGTCAAGGTGTTGCATCTATCTGTGAGCCAGTCAATCATACGGTCAGCAACCATTATCTGGACACTCCTGAAAGCAATCCCATGAAAGGCGGCATCACCAGCCAGGCCCGTAGACGGCAGGTGTCGCTTAACATAAAGCGCCACGATTCCCTGGTGCCCGATAGGAACGGACTGGCACCGTTGAAGCGATATGCACGACT
Source organism: Actinomycetota bacterium (assembly GCA_023379675.1). Taxonomy (GTDB): domain Bacteria; phylum Actinomycetota; class Acidimicrobiia; order Acidimicrobiales; family JAMCPL01; genus JAMCPL01. The sequence goes on from JAMCPL010000007.1 coordinate 81,653, forward strand.
TCGCGTCGGAGACGAGGAGCGATTGGCCGGATACGTGGAAGCGACTCGGGGATGTTCCCATCGCTGCCTCCACTGTCCCGTTCCCACCGTATACGACGGCAGGATCCGTAAGGTTGGAGTCGACACTGTCCTCGCAGACGTAGAACACCTCGTAGACGCGGGCGCCAAACACATCACCTTCGGTGATCCAGATTTCCTGAATGCACCCGGTTACGCCATGGAAGTTGTACGTGAATTGCACGCTGCGTTCACTCATCTCACGTTCGATGCAACCATAAAGGTGGAACATATCGTTAAGTATCCGATGCTCTTCCCCAATCTCGCACAAGCGGGATGCCTATTCGTGGTATCAGCATTCGAGTCCGCCTCAGACGTTATACTTGGCAAACTCATGAAAGGCCACACCTACAGGGACATGGAAACAGCAACTGGCATTCTACGATCTTGCAGCATCGAACCACGGGTATCATTGGTTCCGTTCACGCCTTGGACCACGCCTGATGACATTATCGACCTACTCGACATGGCGGCGGTTTTCGACTTGATACCCAACATAGATACAGTGCAGTGGTCCATCCGCCTGCTCGTGCCGCCTGGATCACTGCTGCTCGATACGCCTGCCAACTCCGATGTATTCGGCACGCTGGACGCCGAGCATCTCGGTCACACCTGGCAATCGGCTTACCCGGTGCTCGATGACCTCCAGGTGGAACTGGACAACCTGGCCTCCAAAGCCGCACTGCAAGGTATCGACGCTGCCTATGCATACACGCTAATAAGAGAGCGGGCCTTGGAAATGCTGTATACGTCCCACATGACGCATTTACCGCATCCATCCCCAGGCACAGAGAAAGTGGCAAGTGCTGGAAGGTGGCACGATCCAGCTAAGGATATACCATCGCCTGCAGCACACCTACGCTCCCCCATCCCCGCGGAGATGCGCCCCTCGCTGACCGAGGCATGGTTCTGCTGCGCTGAACCAACAAGCTTCCAGGTAGACCAAGTGAACTGTGACACGCGATGCTGAAAGGCAGTGCGCGGAGCATACGCTGGATAAGCATACCCGACGCAGACGATGACCGGACATGGATGGTGGACCGGGACTTCCTGCAAAGTAGTTGGAAGTGCATCTATGGCGAGGGCTGCAAAGGAGTACTCACGGTGCCGGCAGAGCATCCACACCTTGGGTGCTGCTCACATGGTGCGCACTTACGTGATCATAATGATGCCGAGCGAGTAGCCAATGCAGCGAGATCACTCACTGCGCAAGAATGGGAGCGCTACCGTAACGGTCACGATTCCCGCGGATCCATCCGGGTGTTCAAGGCGACCAAGGGAGGCGGGCAATGCACCCGCAGCGTGTCGGGCTCTTGCATATTCTTGAATGGCCCATCATTTCCCGGTGGACCCGGATGTGCCCTCCATCGTGCCGCACTTGCGAGAAAAGTGCATCCTCTCACCATGAAGCCCGACGTTTGCTGGCAACTGCCGATCAGATGGGAAGATGTATCGATGGAAAGCGGGCATATCATCAGCTTTCTCGGATGCTGGGACCGCAGTGACTGGGGTGAGGGTGGCAACTATTTTTACTGGTGGTGCACTGAAGCAGCGGAGGCTTATAGCGCCGATCAAGCGCTGTACAGGAGGTACACCCACGAGCTCACAGCAATTATGGGCAAACGGGCGTATCGGAGGCTGGCGAGAACGCTGGAGCGTCTTACCTGAACAGCCAGCGCCCGCAAGAGTTGACCTACCTTCAGGGTTCCTCTGAAAGTGGGTCCTTTTCGACGCGGGCCTGCGAGCCATCCTGGCCGTGCTGGGTTGCAAGGCTATCGCCCGCGGCCAGACCATTTTCAGAAACGTCGCCAAGAATCTCTTCCCATACGCCTTCTTCCGCCATACACCACGCGGCATGATCGTCATCTCCCTCAGCCCCGCACTCCGGGCACCTGTGATGCTCCAGCGACGCCGACCTCTTCAGGATGCGCGCCTCCTCGAAACGACGATGTCTTCCCTTTTTCACCGGTAGATCCTCCCATCCACACTAGACCAAATCCCCCACAGCAAGCGAGCCAAGCCTCCGACCCCGAGCCATGCATGAAAGTATAGCATCCGGTAGCCCGTTCCGTAAACTACGTATTCGCCCTCGGAGAAGCCGGCAGGCTCTGGTAGCCCGTCGCGGTAGTGGCTATGTCAAAATTTGCTAGAATACCATCATGGCAGACTTCAATCCAGACGATATGACAGCACGATTCAAAGAACGCGCAGGTGCCGTCAAACGTAGAGGGATACCGCCAGTGGAAGGCCCGGAACGCCAGCAATTCATAGAGCAAGCTCGCCTTGATTACATGGACTTCGCCATGCTCGGAGATGCCACGGCGACGTTGGAAGACGGCATCTTGACGCTCAGAGTGGACCTGCGACCGTCACGGGCATAACAACCGGTGTAGATTGGCATCTACCCAGATGGGCGTCGGTGAACCTGCGATTATCACGGGCGCGGTAGCCGGCTACGCGTCAATCATCACAGCCATAGCAAACGGTGCCGCTAGAGCTTGATTATACCGGCGGCCTCCGGCATCCCGTAGTGCCCGGGCACCAACGAGAAGATAACGGGGGCACCAGGCTCGACATGCCGGGTCCCGTCTGCAACAGCGACACAATGAAAAGCAACCACATGTGAGCTAGCGGCTCCATTGCCCTTTAGCCCGGCGCCCGGTCCAACCTCTGAACTAGGTGACCAGGCAATCTCGCCGGTCCCCCGAGCTTCGTCAAAAGAAACTACAGTGCCCTTGAAAACCATACCCAAGACAACCTCCGATTCCAAGCACTCTGGTGAGCTAACATGCATGCTCTTCAAACAAAAGGGATCCCCTCCTGCTCAATGCACAACCTTGGCTATCGGTATCTCGACAATGTCGCTTGCCCCCGCATCCTTCAGCTCAGGGATCAGCACGTTCACATTGCTCTTAGGTACCACCGTTTCAACTGCATACCCGCCTCTGCCGGCCAGCTCTGAGATGGTAGGCGATTTCATTGATGGAAGCAGGTCCAGCACGGCAGGCAGGCTATCCTTTATGACGTTGAGCTTTATGAGCACCTTGCCGCGGGCTTCGAGCGCACCGCTAAGCAACGTCATGATCTGCTCCATGGCATGCAGCATGCCGGCATCCTTGACGCTCTCGCGATTGGCAATCAGCTCCGTGCGGGACACCAGTAAAGTGGATATTATCTTCAGGCCGGCAGCCCGGAGCGCCCTACCCGTCTCAGTGATCTCCACCACAGCATCTACAATGTCAGGTACCTTCGCCTCGGTAGCGCCATAAGAAAGCTGTATGTCCGCATCGATGCCCAACTTGTCAACGAATCGACGGGTCAACTGCGGGTATTCTGTGGAAATCGACATCTTCTGCGGTAAATCCCGCGCATCAGCGACCGGCGAATCCGCTGGTACGGCAAGGACCACCCTGATAGGATTGCTGGTCGCCTTGGAGTAAGCCAGCTCTCCGAGAGACACTACGTCCGCGCCAGTCTCCTCTATCCAATCCCTGCCTGTTATTCCTAAATCAAAAAGTCCCTTCTCTACATAAATGGGTATCTCCTGTGGCCGCAGTATCCTCACTTCTCCTATACGCGGGTCATCCACGATCGCTCTGTAATCGACGCCAGAGCTCCTCACTACGCCGAGATCAGCAGCCTCGAACAGATCGAACGTCGCCTTCTCCAACGATCCTTTGGGCAGCACCAACCTCAATCCTCCGGGACCGGCGACATCCGCACCTTGTATCCCTCCGTACTGCTTCCTTGCACCCTGGGGAACAATGGAACCAGGTCCAACCTCCTCCTTCATGGCTACCTCAGGGGCTTGCCAGGCGCCATCGGTCATGATGATCGACGCCCTGTCGCCGCCAGCTGCCTCACCATCAGATCGACCATCTCAAGTGCTGCCATCACTGATTCGTATCCCTTGTTGCCAGGGCCACTACCCGATCTCTCCATTGCCTGTTCCAGATTATCCGTGGTAAGAACGCCAAAGACGATCGGCGTGTCCGTCTCCAGCCCAACCTGGCGGATACCAGCCGCACACTCGCCTGCCACATAATCGAAATGAGGAGTACCTCCTCTGATGACAGCCCCAAGACACACGATAGCGTCAAAGGTACCTCCTCTGGCCATCCTGCGAGCGGTAATCGGTATCTCGAATGCACCTGGCACCCAAGAAACCGTAACCAGCTTGCCACTTATGCCGCTGGCCTCCAATGCATCGAGAGCTCCACGCAACAATCGCAAGGTAATCGACCCGTTGAAAGTCGAGCAGACCACACCTACTCTGGCCCCCCTGGCGGCGCCTATGGCGGGCACCCCACGCAAGCATGACCCGACCGTACCTTCCAGCCATGCCCAATCATCTTGAGATATGCCTTCAACCGGATCAGAGGACATCGTCAAGCCCTTCTATCAAGTGCCCCATGCGTTCACGTTTGGTACGCAGGTACTCGATATTCTCTGGATTGGCCAGCGGTGGAAGAGCGACCCGCTCGACGATTTCCAACCCGAAACCCTCCAGCCCGCCGTACTTGAGAGGATTGTTGGTCATGAGCCTCATCCTGGTAACCCCCAAGTCAGCAAGTATCTGCGAGCCGATCCCATACTCACGGGTATCTACGGGGAGGCCCAACTCAAGATTGGCGTCGACGGTGTCTCGACCCTGCTCCTGCAGGCTGTACGCTCTCATCTTGTGCCCCAGGCCTATCCCCCTGCCTTCGTGTCCCCTCAAATAGACTACGACTCCCCTGCCTGCATCACCGATGAGCCTGAGTGCCTGGTCCAGCTGCACGCCACAGTCGCAACGCAGCGATCCGAACACATCTCCAGTCAGGCACTCGGAATGCACCCGCACCAGCACCGGTTCATCGACGGCCACCTCACCCTTTACAAGCGCAAAATGCTGCTCGCCATCAAGCACGGACTCGTAGACGTATCCATCACATTCACCTATATCTGTAGGTATCCTGGCCTTGGCAATCAGTTTCACCAGCTTCTCCGTGCGCCGCCTGTATTTGATCAGATCAGCAATCGAAATCAGCGGTATGTCATGTTTCTCAGCAAATAACTCCAGCTCAGGTAGTCTCGCCATAGTTTTCTTGTTCTCGCTCACTATCTCGCAAAGCACTCCCGCCGGATACATGCCGGCGGCTTTGGCAAGATCTACGGAGGCTTCCGTATGGCCACCTCTCTTGAGCACGCCTCCAACGGAATACCGTAGCGGGAACACATGCCCCGGCCTGTTGAGGTCATCAGGCTTGGTGGAAGCATCGGTAAGGGCCTTGATGGTCGCCGCCCTGTCACTGGCTGAGATGCCGGAACTGGTCCCATGCGCCAGATCCACGCTTACAGTGAAGGCGGTCTTCTGCGATTCGGTATTGGCCCATGGCTGGACCATGAGCGGCAGGTTCAACTCTTCGAGGCGGTCGGGGGTGAGCGGAACGCATATCACGCCTGAAGTATGTTCAAGAAAGAATGCCACCTTCTCAGAGGTGATGGCCTCTGCTGCCATGATCAGGTCACCCTCGTTCTCACGGTCCTCGTCGTCTACGACGACGAGGACGCCACCATTGCCTATAACCTCAATAGCCTCTTCTATGCTCGAGAACGCCACCTGGCTGCCTCCTGTGGTTCAACGTCTACCCTGATATCATCTCCCAGCCTAGTCACAGACACAAGTCTCCCCCGCCACACTGACTCGACGGACGGGGCGCCAGCGCCCCGGAAAAGCGGCACACCATCGTCGCCTCCAAAGAAGGCGGGAGCCATGTAAAGAATATATCTGTCAACCAATCCCGCCATGTGAAACTCACGCGCCGTGTAAGCGCCCCCCTCCACCAGCACCTGGAGGCATCCCTCTCGCCCCAGGTCAGCCAGTAGATCTTCGACATCGCCTTGAAACTCCTTCGCTGGAAACACTCTGGCGCCACTTGGCGCCCTGCCGAGCACCACCCTGAGCGGCATGCGAGCCGGTACAGGCACCGTCCTGGCTGTGAGTTCAGGATCATCCACACGTATAGTACCCGCTCCAGTAATTATAGCATCACAACGCGCCCTCAGTCTGTGGACATCATCACGTGCATCAGGACCAGTGATCCACTTGGATGTCCCGTCAGGAGCAGCTATACGGCCATCGAGCGTGCTGCCGAGTTTCAGGATCACCCATGGTAATCCTGTCAGGCGATGTTTCAGATACGGCTCGAGCAATGCCTGCGCCGGAAGCTCCTGCACACCGGTCTCCACCTCCACTCCGGCACTCTTCAACTTGTCGATCCCCGCACCATTGACCTTGGGATCGGGATCCACCAAGGCTATCACCACGCGTTTCACCCCCGATCTGATTATCCGTTCTGTGCAGGGTGGGGTACGACCGTGATGGCAGCAGGGCTCCAGTGTCACGTAAAGCGTCGATCCTATTGCTTTAGCGCCTGATAGCTCGAGGGTGTCCAGCGCAACTACTTCCGCATGCCTCCCGCCTGGAGGTTCGGTTGCACCTTCGAAAACCCTTCCATCGGCGGTCACCACCACAGCACCGACCCAGGGATTCGGCGACGTCGTACCGGCACGCAACCTGGCCAAGTCAAGCGCCCGGGCCATCCGATCGGAGTCACGGGTGTCCTCGCTCTCCATCTACGCTGACCCCAGTACCACATACCACAACCTATCCGAGACTCCCGAAACCAGGTCAGCCGCACGGGCATAGGAACGGTACATCTCACGGCATACAAAGACTTCCTTCAGATCGGCATTGTCACGCAACCCTGCCATGGCCTGCCTGTAACCGTACTCCACGGCTCTGGCCGAACGCACAGCCTTGTCGGCCGCCTTGCCTGCCTCGTCATGGTCCCTTTGCAGGAAGCCGAATCCTTGACCAAGATGGGACATTCCGGTACTGAGGTGCCCTCCCATGAATGCCGCGTACTTGTCCGGCGTCCATCCAAGCGCCTCCGCCTCGCGCACGATGTTCTTTGCGGCATTCACCACCCTGTCGCATCGCTCCGACAGTACGTACAGGTCTTCCTGGTCGATAGGAGTGACGAGCACGCCGCGAAGGGTGACGAGCAACGACTTCCTGGCATCATCGGCCTTGTGCTCAAGGTCTCTGACCGCTTTTGCAAATTCCTGACCACCACCGGCGGACCACCGCGAGAAGGCAGCCAATGCATCGATGCTTACCTTGCCCTGCTCGACAAGCTGCACTACGACATCAGAGTCTGTAGGTTCGAGCAATCTCCTCCACCATCTGGATTTGCTGTCCTGACCCAGAAGCGCTGCCCGCCGACCTCCCCGGCTGACCCTGCCGTTCTGGCTATCCTGGCCGTTCTGGCTATCCTGGCCGTTCTGGCTATCCTGGCCCTTCTGGCTATCCTGGCCGTCGCTCATCACCATCTATCGTACTCCACCTGCCAGCCTCCACCCCCAGAACAGCAGGAATCCCCCCAACGCGCAGGCTGGAACCGTGATAACCCAAGCCCACAGTACGATCTCCACCTCCCGCCAGCGTACATGATGACGGCGCCTGACCATGCCTGCTCCTACCATCCCAGACGTCACGACTGCAGAGGTGGAGACCGGTATGCCCATCAGTGCCGTGCCGAGTATGACCGCTGCAGCCGTTGCCTGGGTAGTAACCCCTTCTATGGGCCCGCCACGGTACAAGCCGCGAGATACCGTTCTTATGATCCTCCTGCCTCCTATAGCCGTTGCCACTGCAAGTGCAAGACCGCATACCACCTTGATCCACCAGGCAATGGCTACGTCATGAAGCCCGCTTGTACCCGCAACAGCAACCACCATGATGCCCATGGCCTTCTGGCCATCGTTGGTGCCGTCAGCGATGCCCACCCAGGCCGCCATCGCCCAGGTACCGAGGCGTACCGGCCTGATCGCACCTCGCCGGAAGCGCCAATCCGGATGGTAGACACCCAGGGAAATCAGAGCGGCAAGCAGGCCGCCCGCGAACGGGGCAAGGAAGATCCCGCCCAACACTCCCAGGATACCAGTGACATGAAATCCACTCGCGTGGAACCAATTGATGGAGCCAAATCCCCTGGCTGCCACACCTGCACCGGCAAGACCCCCAACCAGGCCAACGCTGGCACTGACGGGTAACCCACGGCGCGCTGCTACCAGAGTAAATACAGCTGACACAATACAGCCCATGCCAAGAGCAGCTACAAGCAGTGATGGAGGCAAACTGACAAGGCCCACTATCGTCCTTGCCACCGCAAGCCCCGCTACAAGTGCACCGGCAAAATGCCACAGCACCGACCAGGCCAGGATACCTCTGTAAGGACCCGCTCGACCAGCAACGAGCGAGGCAGTTGCATTGGGTGCGTCGCTTACCCCTAGCAGTGTGGCCAGAAGCAGCGCCCCTATCACAGCAAGTATCTCAGAAGCCATGCTCAATCATAGCCATTCCTCCATGATTTTTTCCGGAACGCGCTTGATTTCTCCTACCGGCAGTGTATAATGGAATCGAAATGGAAAACAGCTCGGCATGTAAACTTGTAGTAGTACTGACCACATAGCGTACGTCGCCGTATCAAGACACGTACGCTCAACCTCCCGAAAGGGAGGTTTTTTAGTGGGAAAATTACTTGGGGCACCACCCGAACCTGGTTCACTCGGAAGGGTACCACCTGGATGAGCAGCCAAAATGAAAGGAGAGCAGGAATGGAGATCACAGGAGCACAGGCACTTGTCAAGAGCCTGGAGATGGAAGGCGTCGAGGTTGTGTTCGGCATGCCCGGTGGAGCGATACTGCCCGTATACGATCCATTGCTGGACACGCCGATACGCCACATCCTCGTGCGCCACGAGCAGGGGGCGGGTCATGCGGCGGAAGGATACGCTCATGCCACAGGACGCCCTGGTGTGGCCATTGTCACCAGCGGTCCCGCAGCAACAAATATCGTTACGGCCCTGTCTGACGCCTACATGGACTCCATCCCGATAGTGGTCATAACCGGACAGGTCGCACGCCCGCTTATCGGAACAGACGCTTTCCAGGAATCCGATACGACGGGAATCACCATGGCGGTGACCAAGCACAACTGGCTTGTAACGGATCCGAACGAGATACCTGAAACCATTGCGGCTGCGTTCCATATTGCCACCACCGGCAGGCCAGGACCAGTACTGGTGGATCTTCCCAAGGATGTCACGAACGCACTGATGGAATGGCACTGGCCCGCATCCCCGGAGGAACTGGATCTTCCCGGATACCATCCGGTAACACGTGGAGATCCTTCCCTGGTTGCCAAAGCGGCAGAAATGATCGGTTCTGCGAAACGTCCCGTCCTGTACGTGGGGGGCGGGGTAATCAAGTCACATGGTTCCGAGGCATTACTCGATCTGGCGAACAGGACAGGCATACCGGTGGTCACAACGTTGATGGCGAGAAGCGCTTTCCCGAGTGCCCATCCACTCAGTCTCGGGATGCCCGGTATGCACGGCAACTACACGGCAGTAACCGCCATGCAGAAGTCCGACTTGCTCATAGCACTCGGCGCTCGATTCGATGACCGGGTCACCGGCAGGTTGGACGGTTTTGCCACAGAAGCTAAAGTCATCCATATCGACATAGACCCTGCCGAGTTTGGCAAGATACGCAAGCCGGATGTGGCCATATGCGGCGACTGCCGGCTGGTTACCGGACAGCTGATAGATGCGCTGGAGGATCTGGGGATGGGTCCGGTCGACGCACGACCCGATGACGGCGGTACCTCGAAGTACGCGCCGAGATTCCCCGACCAGCTATCAGAGTGGATGGATACCATCCGTGAATGGCAATCCAAGTACCCCTTGACCTACAACGAGGCCCGGGAAGGCGAGATGCTCAAGCCGCAGATGGTCATAGAGACCTTGAGGGAGTTGACGCCAGATGACACCGTCCTCGTTACCGGAGTTGGCCAGCATCAGATGTGGGCGTCACTGTTCTGGCAGTTCAGGCTTCCAAATACGTTTGTCACCTCCGGCGGGCTTGGTACCATGGGCTTTGCGGTTCCAGCAGCCATAGGAGCGAAGGTGGGACGGCCTGACCGGATGGTCTGGGCCATTGATGGTGATGGATGTTTCCAGATGACCGCGCAGGAACTGGTCACTGCATCTGCAGAGGGCATTCCCGTCAAGATCGCCATACTAAACAACGCATATCTGGGCATGGTCCGCCAATGGCAAGAGATGTTCTACGAGGAACGCTATTCGGAGGTATACCTCTCTCCCGACTTGCCTGACTACGTCAAGTGGGCCGAAGCAATGGGATGCGTCGGCCTGCGAGTCGACTCCCCCGAAGAAGTGGCGCCTGCAATCGAGAAGGCCAACGCCATCAATGACAGGCCGGTGGTCATTGACTTCAGGACAGATGCATTTGAAAAGGTGTACCCTATGGTGCCTGCTGGTGCATCGAATGACGATATCCTACTCTTTCCTGGACAGGCTGGGGAGGACCGATGAAGGCCGAAACCACTACAGAACACCTGCATATCCTGTCAGTACTGGTAGAAAACAAATCAGGCGTGCTGGCCAGGGTAGCGGGGCTCTTCTCCAGACGAGGCTTCAACATCTACTCGCTGGCGGTTGCCCCCACCGACAACAAGCGTTTCAGCAGGCTGACGATAGTCGTCGACCTGGAGTCGGCCCCATTGGAACAGATAGTGATGCAACTTGACAAGCTGGTAAACGTGGTCGCTATCAATGAGCTTGCACCGGCAGATGCGATAGAGGCGGAACTGCTGCTGGCAACCGTCAAGTCCGATCCGGATAAAAGAGGTCAGATCATCCAGCTGGTCGGAGTGTTCGAGGGCAGGATCGTTGACGTAGGGGCAGCGAGCCTGACTGTGATGCTTGCCGGCGAACCAAACAAACTGGACGACTTCGAGGAGCTGATCAGGCCTTACGAGATAGTCGACATACAGAGAACGGGCCGGGTGGCCCTGCCCAAGCTGTGACACCAGGTATCCATACCAAATCGGAGACGCCCGTGCGTTGGTTCACCTGGGTAGAGTGGTGCCAAGCCTTCATGCCGAGTATCCATGCCAAGCTGCGATGCCCCGTATCCTGCCTCATGATTGAGCACGCGCCGCTCCAATGCACTAAGGTAAGTATGTGCAGAAAATAATTGTAGTAAGCGATATTCCCACCTTTGGAAAAGTCATAAGGGCGTCCGTCGAAGATCGTGACATAGCTGTACAAGAGGTAACCTCCGGCCCCGAACTTCTGGCGGTAGTGGCCGGAACGCCTCCCGATCTGGTGGTGTCAGACATGCAGGTTGGGAATATGGGCGGTATGGCAATTTGCCTGGAAATCAGACTGGAGGAATCCTACGGCAATCTCCCCCATATTCCGGTATTACTGGTAGTGGACCGCAGGGCGGACGTCTTTCTTGCAAGACGCAGTCACGCCGAAGGTTGGCTGGTGAAGCCTCTGGACCCATTGCGCACCCGCCGGGCGGTGCATGAGCTGCTCGATGGTAAAGATTTCCATGACAGACACTTGGAACCGGTTCCTCTGGTCACACCAGTCTAGAGGCTCACCACCTGCTGCGACACCTCGTGTAGAGATTCCTACTCCATGCCGCCGCCAATCCGTGAATCCCAGTTCGGGTAACTTTCACAAGTAAATGATGTTCCCAGCCCGCAAGAGACAGGCTATATCCCCAACCAGTGCCGCTGAATCAAGCCAGGCCGCCCAGCAAGAACAGTATATACTGTCTACACTGAACGATCTTCGTGACATGGAAATTCGCGAAGTGATGACACCCCGGATGAACGTCATAGCACTGGCCATACCCGTCAGCTCCTCTGATGTCGCCCGAGCGGTAAAAGAGACCGGACATAGTCGCTTCCCTGTGTACGACGGCGACCTCGACAACATGATCGGGGTGCTCTTCGTAAATGATCTCTTCAGGGCTGGGTGGGAGATTGATGATAGCAGCGAGGACGCCAGCAGCACGCACAGGCTTTCTTCCATCGACATTTCGAGGCGCATCCGCCAGCCTCACGTGGTACCTGAATCGCGCCATGTTCTTGATGTCCTTGCAGACATGCGACGCTACAGGCGAGCATTCGGAGTGGCGGTCGACGAATATGGGGGTGTTGCCGGCGTTGTAACCCTGAAAGACCTACTTGCTGCACTGGTAGGAGATCTGAAAGACGAACTCGACCCTGCAGGGGAACCGGAAGTCGTCCGTGTAGATCAAAGTCGTTGGCTGGTAAACGGTGGTCTCAATATCGACGATGCCCGTGACCGCCTAGGAATAGAGTTGCCAGAAGGAGAATACGTCACACTCGCCGGCTTTCTTCTGGATCTGCTGGGACACATACCCGAAGAAGGAGAGCAGGTAACATACGGCGCCTGGGCATTCAAGGTGCAGGAGATGGATAAGCGACGGATTGCCAGAGTTGTCATAACGCGCCCTTCCACCGAGCCCGCGGGTCCTGATCCAAGCCAGTCGCGCCCACATGACGGCCTACTTGAGTAAGAATGTCAATATGGCAGTAAACAATGATTGCAGGCACTACCTCATGCAAACCACTTCCGGCGGGGATCGCCTGGAGCGTTGCCGGTTGGAAGCAAACCAGCATCTTCCCTTTGCCTGCCCGGATGGCTGCGTATTCTACGAACGAAGCAAGGTGTCGCAAGCAGGTTGGCATGTTCCCATCAAGAAGCCCAAACCACGCAACTGAACCAGCAAGCTGGAGTTGACCGGCTTATCCCGCAAACTCTCGGGAACGCCATGAAGAGCGGTACAGTCCCCGGAAGGATGCCGGTAGGCAATTCCAGGCATTACCCGGCATTACCATCTTGCATCTAAACTAGTCAAGATGGCCCCAGATACACTCATCATAGAAGCAAGCCACGCCGATGAACGTATGCTGCGGGCAATGCAGTCTCTCTTGGCCCAGCTGTCCCCGCAAGCACCGGAGCTGACCCTGGAAGCGCTGGAAGAGATAACGACCACACCCACCACCAGGCTGCTCCTGGCGGTGAGTAATACTACCGAGGAGGAAATAGTGGGAGCTCTCACTCTCGCAATCTTCAGGATACCGTCGGGTATCAGGGCATGGATAGAAGATGTCGTAGTCGCCCCTGAATCGAGGGGCCAGGGAACCGGCTCGGCACTTGTCACCGCCGCAATAGATACCGCCCAGGCTGAAGGGGCCAGGACAGTGGACCTCACTTCACGACCGGCACGCGAAGAGGCAAACAGATTGTATCGTAAACTTGGTTTCGAGCAACGTACCACCAACGTCTACAGGTACACGATTCGCGACTCAATCCTCTGAAGCTAGCCGCTCAGCCCTGGAAATGACCTCTCGCAAGGCCATTCCCGATTGCGACGCGACTCTGGCCGCATCGGACTGCTCGGCCTTCACCCGGAAGTCCGCCATCTTTACCCTGACTGGAAGTCCTTCCACCATGACAACCTCTTCCGTCCTGGCCGATGGCCACCTTTCGACAATCACCCCTCTGATGCCGAGGGTGCCGGTCTCCCTCCTTACCATCTCGCGCATGCCTTCCGCCCTGGCGGGATCGCACAGCACGCTGAGTACAAAACCGGGCCTGCCCTTCTTGGCGATCACCGGACCGATCCAGGCATCATAGGCCCCTGCGTCCAGCAACGATGCAACTGTCCATGCCAGCGCTTCTCCAGTGACATCGTCCACGTTGGTCTCGATAAGCATGGCTTCCTGGCCGCTACCGGCCCCGCCTGTAGCGGCAAGTTCGCCCAGTACCGCCTGAACCAAATTGGGTATCTCGGCAATGTCGTTACTCCCAGCCCCGTAACCGGATGCAGCCACCTTCATTGCGGGCATAGGGCCGTAAGCCGTCGCAAGCGTACGCAGCAGCGCAACTCCGGTCGGTGTAGCCAATTCATAGGGAAGCGACCTCCCATATGACGGTATCCCTTCCAGTAGCCTCACCGCGGCCGGCGCCGGATTGGGCAGTATCCCGTGGGCGGTCTGCAATTCACCCGTACCGACCGCCACGGGTGAAGCGTAAACCACATCCACCCCCAGCAGTTCCACTGCCGCCATAGTACCCACGATATCGATAATTGCATCGTGCCCACCCACTTCATGAAGATGCACCTGCCCTGGCTCCACGCCATGCAACGCGGCCTCCACCCCGGCCAGTAATTCAAAACAGGCCAGTGATCTGCCAATCACGCCGGTCGGAAGGTCCGAATTGGTCACCAGCTCGACGATGTCAGCATAACTACGAGCCGTTGCATCGTCATGCACTTCCACGGTCAGCCCTATAGAGGAAATCCCTCCACGCATTACCCTGCCGGATTGGATCTCCCACCCAGAAAATGGCAACGTGTCCAACATGGATACGATCCTGTCGAGATCAGCTCCGAGATCCACAAGACTTCCCAGCATCATGTCACCGGATATCCCTGCAAAACAGTGAAACCATACGGCGCTCGTGCCATTGTCACCAGACATCACCAATTCACTGTAGCATGGTACACGGACATGCGATTAGATACCCGGAGGGGTGGCAGAGCGGACGAATGCGAGGCTCTTGAAAAGCCTTGGCCCAAAAGGCTCGTGGGTTCGAATCCCACCCCCTCCGCCAAGCGCTCAGGGTGACCGAGCACTTTGATATACTAGTAACAGGAGGGATACATCTTGCCTATAAGGATAATGCCACTCCGTGACCACTTGACAGAGGGTTTACACTGGTGTATGAAAATGCTTTCCGAGAAAATGCGTAAAGTAATGACTGCGCTCTCAACAATAATAGGCATCCTGCCGGCATGCCATCGTTACGATATGGAGCCATGACGGAGGTAGTTGCAACTATTGTTGGTGTGGCGTCAAGATAGCATGGAGTATATGTTGTAAGTGCTTGTGAAGCGTGCTGTGGCGTTGAAGCACAGCTTGCAGGTGGACACGCTATGGTGCCACATGAGATACGGCGCTGTACGCTACGGCGTCGTGTGAATGTACAGACAAGATGACCGTCCGCGAATAGTCGTGTGGAAATAACAGTTCAAAGCCAAGATAGAAAAGGATCAGGTGAGTTGGTCAAAGAGCGCGTCGATAGAGATGATGAAGACCTCGTCAGGCTGTACCTGACCGACATCGGTCAATACATGCTCCTCAGCAAGGATGACGAAGTACACCTTGCGCAGATAATAGAATCGGGAAGAGATGCACTCGAAGAGCTGGAGGTTGGGCCAAGGTCTCTCACGCCTGCTCGCAGGAGAGAACTCAGGCGAAAGATACGCCAAGGCGAAGAAGCCCAGCAGACATTCGTCAAGTCAAATCTCCGTTTGGTGGTGTCGATAGCGAAAAAGTATCAGGCTTCGGGTTTGCCATTGCTCGATCTGATCCAGGAAGGCAACTTGGGCCTGATGCATGCGGTTGAAAAGTTCGATTGGAGAAAGGGATTCAAGTTCTCCACCTATGCCACCTGGTGGATACGCCAGGCAATCACCAGAGGCATTGCAAACACCGGTAGAACCATCAGGTTGCCCGTACATGCAGGCGATACGCTGACTCGCGTGCAAAAGGCACAGGCCAGGCTGGAATTGAAGCTGGGCAGGCCGGCCACCCTGGACGAACTTGGCAACGAGGTGGAACTGGCCGAGGACAAGCTGGTCGAAGCACTCAGATTTCGCTCCGAACCTCTCTCCCTGTCGGAGCCCTTGAGGGAGGATGGAGATGCGGAACTCGGCGATGTAGTCGAAGATCGATCAGCGGAGTCACCGTTCGAGGTTGCCGCAGTGGCACTACTCCCCGAAGAGATCGACAAGCTGCTCTCCCCGCTGGATGAACGGGAACGAGAAATATTGAAACTCCGGTTCGGGCTGGATCGCGGTGAGTCACGTACCTTGGAAGAAGTGGGCGAATACTTCAATCTGACGAGGGAAAGGATACGGCAGATAGAAGCCAGAGCTATGTCGAAGCTGCGTCACCCATCATCGGATACTGGTGCCAGAGACCTACTCACAGTGTAGGACTTGCTCACTGCCCAATAGATGATATTATCTGCTATATGAAGAAAATCCTATTTTTGTTGATCGTAGTTGGCTTGGGTGCAGTGATCGCGAAGCGGTTCCTGGACGCCTGATCCTCCTGAAGTGCCATAGCCGGCGTGCCGTACCCCATGACAGAGGCACCATAGCCTGGGGACGGGAATGAGCTCGCAACCAGACAGATCGACAGTCCCATACGGCTCGGTCGCATGGCACCATAGCCTGGGGACGGGAATGAGCTCGCAACCCTCAGCTGGCAGGACGCAGCCTCAGGCCATGACGCCAGGCATAGAGGGCTGCACCAGTTGCAGCAGCCAACGCAACACCAGTAACCGCAGCAGCCTGTAAGCCGGGTGGAGCAGGCATACGGTCGCGCAGCCTGATTGGACTGCTGAAATGCAGCACCTCCCAATCCCTGTCTGCGGCCACTTTCGCCAAGGCACGATCCGGATTGACAGCATAAGGATGGCCTACCTCCTCCAGCATTGGAAGGTCGGTAATGGAGTCACTATAGGCATACGATTCACTTAAGGCCACGCCACTCCGCTCGGCTACGTCCCTTATAGCCTTGGCCTTGGCAGGACCGAACACGTACAGTTCGAGTTCACCGGTATAACGGCCTTCCTCGTCCACGACGGCACGGCTGGCGATGGCGCCGGTCGCCCCGAGGTACTCGGCCAACGGCAGCACAATCTCTTCCGGTGATGCTGAGACTATGAACACCAGGTGTCCCGCTGCTCTATGGCTCTCTATCAGGTCAAGTGCCTCCGCAAATATTATCGGCTCGATGACATCGCCCAATGTCTCCCTGACCAGTCTGGCCACCTCTCTCTTATCAGCTCCCTTTGCAACCTCGAGCACCTTTTCCCTGATCTTTGCCATACGCTCTTCGCCGGCGCCAAAGTGCAGGTAGGCCACCTGCATGACCATTGCCCTAGCCAGAGCGGTTGCTGACAGCAACCCTTCTCGCAATAGCGGACGCCCGTATGCTACCATCGAAGCTCGTGCGATTATTGTCTTGTCGAGATCGAAGAATGCAGCCTTCATATTGGCTATACTAGCCGGAAACCAGCATTAGAAGGGTGATACCGTGGGATTTTGGCTCGAATGTACTATGATTCTTGCTTTACGGTACCGATTACGAGTATGTTTACATTCCGCGGTTTAGTCTACGGGTTCGTGCGTCTGCTACGGACCTGAATACAGGCATGATGCCCGTCATTGGAGGTCGGCATCATGCAGAGTCAAACTGCACCACGGTCGGAGCCACGGGAAGATTACAAAGGAGCAACGAGATAAATGACTACAATCTTGGCAACTCAGGGCAATTACCAGAGTTTCACTATGAGCGGCGCCGACACAGCGTGGCTTATCTTTGCACTGGTCGCAGCTGTAGCTGCTCTGGGCGTGGGGCTGACGCTCATGAAAGGCGTTCTCTCCAACGACCAGGGCACCCAAAAGATGCAGGATATAGCCCAATCCATACAGGAGGGAGCTGTGGCATTCCTGAAAAAGCAGTTCAGGACCATCTTACTTATAGTCATACCGCTGGCGGTACTCATATTCTTCACTGCAACCAGGGTGATACGACCAGACCATGTAGTAGCCCTGAGCTTTGACCAGGTAGGCGGGTACAGGGTGCTGGCGTTCCTGTTTGGCGCCGCCTGCTCCGGATTTACCGGTTTCGTGGGCATGTCACTGGCAGTCCGAGGCAACGTAAGGACCGCTGCGGCAGCAAGGTCTGGAACCCTGCCCGGTGCATTGAAGGTGGCCTTCCGTACCGGCGGTATCACAGGAATGTTCTGCGTTGGGTTGGGACTGCTCGGTGCAGCGACCATAGTACTCATCTTCCAGAACACAGCTACTGCGGTACTGATAGGGTTCGGGTTCGGTGCATCATTGCTGGCTCTGTTCATGAGGGTAGGCGGGGGGATATTCACCAAAGCCGCAGATGTGGGTGCAGATCTTGTAGGAAAAGTGGAAGCAGGCATACCGGAGGACGATCCTCGCAATGCGGCAACCATAGCAGACAACGTCGGCGACAACGTCGGCGACTGTGCAGGAATGGCTGCAGACCTGTTCGAGTCATTCGAAATCATGATCATAGCATCGCTGATACTGAGTATCACGGCATTTCACTCCATAGGGGTGAAGAACGCCGCTCCGGCACTGATCTTTCCACTCATAGTTCCTGCTATAGGTATCCTGGCATCCGCTATCGGCATATTCTCTGTCAGGGCGAGTTCCCATGATAGGACCGCCATGGCCCCTATCAACCGGGGCTTCCGGTTGGCCGGCTTGCTTACCGTTATCGGAGCACTGCTGGTTGCGCACTTCTACGTCCATAACTGGCTTGTCTTCTGGGCTGTGTTCACAGGAGTAATCCTGGTGCAGGTGGCCAGCCTCATTACGGAGCACTTCACTTCCACGGAGCGTTCTCCCGTACGGGAAATCGCCGACTCCACCCTGACCGGCCCGGCCACCACCATATTGTCGGGTATCAGCTCAGGGCTCGAATCATCTGTCTGGGCCATCATCGCCATTGCCGTAGCCATTGCCGTAGCAGTACTTCTCGGCCACGGGAACGTAAGCCTGATCCTCTACCTGGTCTCGCTGGTTGGCATCGGGATGCTCTCCACCACTGGAATGGTGGTATCCGAGGACAGTTTCGGGCCAGTGGCGGACAATGCCGCGGGCATTGCTGAAATGGCAGGAGAGTTTGGCGGCGAGGCCGAAACGATCATGGTAAACCTGGATGCCGTCGGCAATACCACAAAAGCAATCACCAAAGGTGTTGCAATAGGATCAGCTGTCATAGCCGCCGTAGCTCTATTTGCTGCGTTTGTCGAAACAATCCGCTCCGAAGGAGCCCACCTGTCCACTGTCGTCAACATAGCCAATCCAACCATATTCATCGGATTGCTGGTGGGCGGCTCCATCGCCTTCATGTTCTCATCGCTCACCATAAGAGCGGTAGGTAGATCGGCTGGTACTGTAGTACGGGAAGTGCGCCGCCAGTTCAGGGAACATCCAGGCATCATGGATGGCAGCGAGAAGCCTGAATACGGTCGCGTCATCGGCATATGCACTACAGCGGCCCAGCGGGAACTCGCAGCGCCCGCCCTGCTGGCGGTGCTAGCCCCAGTCGTGATCGGATTCGGCATAGGATACCTGGCTCTGGGTGCATTCGTAGCTGCAGTAATCCTCACCGGCCAGCTCATGGCCAACTTCCTCTCCAATTCGGGCGGTGCATGGGACAATGCCAAGAAGTACGTGGAGGACGGACATCTCGGCGGGAAGGGCTCGGATGCCCACAAGGCCGCAGTCATAGGCGACACGGTAGGGGACCCATTCAAGGATACGGCAGGTCCCGCAATGAACCCGATGGTCAAAGTGATCAATCTGGTATCGCTCCTGATACTTCCTGCTGTCATTCATTATGCCCACAATGATGCAGCTCGGTACTCGATTGCAGTCGTAGCCCTCGTCATCCTTCTCGTCGCTGTGACCATATCAAAGCGCAAGGTTGAAGGGATGGGTGCACAACCCGGAGATGCCGGTGTCGCTGGCAATTCGGGAGCGCCGGCGAGAGAAGGTTACCAGGATGGCGCACTAGAAGGTAGTGCATCAGCAGGCGGTATCCTGGCAGGTGACAGATCCGCAGGTGGCGCGCCAGCCGCGTCAACCGGAACCAGGTCGCATACTGGATCCACCAGGGAACGCTAAAGTTGGGAAGTAAACGACCGCTCGTAATCGTCGAATCGCCAACCAAGGCACGCACCATCTCCAAGGTGCTTGGACCTGACTATGTGGTCGAGTCATCTGTCGGACATATCAGGGATCTGCCTCGTAATGCCGACGAGGTGCCTAAATCTCTAAAAGGCCTGCCATGGGCTCGCTTAGGAGTGGACGTAGACAATGGCTTCAAGCCACTGTACGTAGTTCCAAAAGAAAAGAAGCAAGTCGTATCCAAGCTGAAAGATGCCGTACGCCAAGCCGATGAGGTATATCTGGCAACTGATGAAGATCGGGAAGGGGAATCTATAGCGTGGCATCTCCTCGAAGTTCTATCCCCTCAGGTACCGGTCAAGAGAATGGTGTTCCATGAGATTACGCCGGCTGCAATACAGCGGGCCGTGCGGGAGTGGAGGGAACTGGACAGGAAGCTGGTGGATGCGCAGGAAGCGAGGCGCATACTGGATCGGCTTTACGGTTACGAACTCTCCCCTGTCCTGTGGAAAAAAGTGATGCCGCACCTCTCGGCGGGCAGGGTGCAGAGCGTAGCCTGCCGGATGGTAGTGGAGCGTGAAAGGGAACGGATGGCATTCAGTCCTGCTGCATGGTGGGACATCGAAGGAATGTTCTCTGCGGATGCTGGTAAAGCTGCTGGCAACGATGCTGGCAACGATGCTGGCAACGCACAACCACCAGGTAAACGTGATGCGTTCAAGGCTACGCTATGGTCCATTGATTCGATACCGGTGGCTACGGGCAAAGATTTCGACGCGTCAGGATCCAACGTCGCGGGGAATCGGGTAAAGCTGGTGGATCAGAAGTCAGCAGCAGGGATCGCAAAACGCCTTTCAGGGGCACTATTCGAGGTGATCGCCGTTGCCAAGAAACCTTACAAAAGATCGCCAGCCGCACCATTCACCACATCCACGCTACAGCAAGAAGCAGGCCGGAAGCTCCGGTTCAGTTCAAAGCGTACCATGCAGGTGGCACAGCGCCTTTACGAGCAGGGATGGATCACCTACATGAGGACCGACTCCACCACCCTATCCGATGAAGCACTCCAGGCGGCCCGACGCCAGGCTGAAGCACTTTACGGGGCTAACCTCGTCCCACCGTCTCCCCGCCTCTACAAGAACAAGGTAAAAAATGCGCAAGAAGCGCATGAGGCCATCCGGCCTGCCGGTGAAAGCTTCAGGACTTCTCACGAAGCCAGACAATCTCTCAGTGGAGATGAGTTGCACCTTTACGAACTGGTCTGGAAGAGAACCATCGCTTCCCAGATGATCGATGCCACGGGCACGACAACACAAGCCAAGCTGAGCGCTACCGATCCCGGTACCGGAACGCCCGTAGTGATGGCGGCTGGCGGAACGGCAATTACCCAGATGGGATTTCTGAAAGCTTACCAGGAGAGCTCTGACGAGCAGGATGAGGATCGTAACCAAGCCGGGTCAGCAGGGTTGGAAGATGGGGGTGCTGATGCCGGTGCAGCCGGTGGCGGTGAGGTACGCTGGTTGCCTCCCCTGGAAAAGGGCGATCAGGTAATGGCTCTATCTCTGGAGAGTAAATCTCATACCACCCAGCCTCCCCCACGATTCACCGAGGCATCACTCGTAAAGGCTCTCGAAGAGAAAGGAATCGGAAGGCCATCGACCTATGCCAGCATCATATCGACAATCCAGGATCGCGGCTATGCCTGGAAAAAAGGTAGTGCACTTGTCCCATCGTTCGTGGCATTTGCTGTGGTAGGCCTCCTGGAGGCGCACTTTCCTGCCCTTGTCGACTACGGCTTCACCGCCGCCATGGAAGACGAGCTTGACAGCGTAGCGGCCGGTACCGAGGAGGCCATTCCCTGGTTGGCAAACTTTTACTTTGGGAATGGCATGCCAACTGACACAGCATCCACCACAGTATCCACCTCACTGCCGATCACTGGCGCAACAGAAGCATCAACTGGCGCACCCACACCCACACCCACACCCACACTAGGCCAGGGTCTCAAATACGAGGTTCTTTCCCGACTCGTTGCCATCGATGCCAGAAAAATCAACGAGATTCCGCTCGGCGTGGACGCTTCCGGCAACGAAGTCGTTGTACGGGTAGGTCGCTACGGACCATATATCCAGCGCGGAGAGGACAGGGCATCCGTGCCCGACAACACCTGTCCCGATGAGCTCACCTTGGACAAAGCCATGGAAATACTGGATACACCAGCCACAGGAAATAGAGTGCTTGGTACCGATCCTGAGACTGGACTGGAAATATCTGTTCGCACTGGGAGGTACGGTCCCTACGTGCAACTAGGTGATGATGACGCAAACGGCTCCAAGCCGAAGCGAGCGTCACTCTTCTCCTCGATGTCGGCAGGCGACATCTCTCTCGAAACGGCCTCTAAACTACTCTCACTACCGCGGGTTGTCGGTGTCGACCCGGAATCAGGTGAACAGATAGTGGCCAAGAACGGTCGTTTCGGCCCATATCTCGAAAGGGGAAAGGATACCCGCAGTCTGGAGAACGAAGAACTTCTTCTGTCAATAGACCTGGCCGAGGCGCTGGCACGTTTGCAGATGCCGAAAGCAAGGAGAGGTGCGCAACCGGCAACCCCATTACGTGAGATCGGGATTGACACCAACTCCAACCAGCAAATCACGCTCCGCACCGGCCGCTACGGTCCTTACGTCACGGACGGCACCGTAAACGCGTCCCTCCGCACCGGCGATGACCCTGAGACAATCACTGCTGATCGCGCCATTGAATTGCTGGCAGCGCGCAGGGCCGCCCTGGAAAATGGAACTGCGGCCAAGCCCAGGAAGCGTGCTGGCACCACCAAGACCAAGAAACCATCTGGTACCACCAAATCCAGAAAGGCCACAGGCTGACGCGCCATATCCATCGAGACATAGACTACCTGGGACATCCAGGGCAGGGTGCCATCTCGAAGTCCCTGATTCCAGCCACGGGAAGGATACCGGTGGTAGCCTCGGTCAACCCACCCATCACGGTGCAGATGAGCACGTAATGGGTGGGTTGCTGATTGCACTGGAAGGCATAGATGGGTCGGGCAAGAGTACCCAGGCCGGCCTACTCGCACGTTCCATCAATGCCAGTCTCACATTCGAGCCTGGCGCCACACACTTGGGCATTGCGCTCCGATCGCTGCTACTTCATAGTGCAGCGAATGACTTGGCAATCTCGACAAGCGCAGAAGCTCTACTGATGATTGCCGACAGGGCCCAGGATATGGCGGAAAATATCCTCCCAGCGCTCAGCGCTGGCAACAATGTGGTAACGGACAGATACTCCGCATCGACCATTGCATATCAAGGGTACGGAAGGGGAATCGACGTCAACCACCTGCAAGCGGCTATCGATCTGGCAACTGGTGGGCTGAGTCCCGCTCTGAACGTCCTGCTCGACCTGCCGGTATCTTTGGCGCTCGAAAGGCTGGCAGGATCTGGAAAGAAGGCTGATAGGTTCGAGGAAGCCGGGGTGAAGTTTTTGGAAAAGGTACGTACCGGCTACCTTTCCATGGCAGCTGCTGATCCCTCGCACTGGATGGTCATCGACAGCAATGCTCCAGCTGATCAGCTTGCAGCGAATATACTGGAGCAGGTGAAGTCACGGCTGGAAGCGCACCTGTAACTGCGGTGTGCCCGTATCCTGTGTAGGATCTCCTATCATGCCAAGTACACAACTACCAGACATTGCAGGTCATCATGGTCATACAGGACACGTGGCGGCAGCCTCCAGTCTTGAAGAATCGTTACTTCCATCGCCTGTCCTCTTCGACAAAGTCTGCGGACAACAAAAAGCAGTTGACCTTCTAAGGGCATCAGCACGCCGTCCTGTCCATGCCTACCTGTTGCTGGGTCCGTCAGGCCTCGGCCAGCGAGAATTGTGGCGAGGTTTTGCCGCGTCAATCCTCTGTCCACAAGGTGGATGCGGAAAATGTGAATGGTGCATGAAATGCCTGCAAGGGATACACCCTGATCTCAGTGAGACGGAAAACACCGGGCTGGCGCTGTCGGTGGATGAAGCCCACGACTTGGTAAGGATGGCACAGCGCACTCCCCTACTGGCGTCATGGCAGGTTCTGGTGGTCCAGGACATAGCCAGGGCATACCTTGCTGCTCCCGTACTCCTGAAGACGCTGGAAGAACCGCCACGCCGTACCGTATTCGTGCTCACGGCCGACTCAGTTCCGCCCAGCCTTGCCACGATCCGCTCACGATGCCTTACTGTCGAGCTTGCCCTGCCCCAACTGTACCGGCACGGCGCGGAAGGCCCTGCAACCCCTCATGCGCCACAAGCGCAATCATGCATGCCCATGGCTTCTCCGGCCGAAGACCATCTATGGGATCCATGGATATCTTTGCCATCACGGATTGAGCCCGTAGGATCATCAATAGCCACGATGGCTGATGACCTCCTGGCCACTGTAGAAAAATCGGTCACATTGCTGGCATCGCGCCAGGCGGAGGAAATGAAGGAATACGATGACCATGAGGCAGGCACTGGGACTACCAATCGTACGCTGCGTAATCGCATTCTCGAACGCCAGCACCGGGAATTACGGCGCGAGAGGACCGTAGGATTTCGAAAAGGGTTACTCGCATTACGGCAAGCATACGAAGACGAGCTGATCGAGGTCGCCCGCCACTACGACAGAAAATCGCACACCTCTTTTCCCTCATCACGCAGCTATCGCATACAGACACTCTCGTCCGCCATTGACGCGATCGACCATACAGCAGCGCAGCTTATACGCAATCCTAACGAGGCGCTCCTGCTGCAGGCGCTCCTGCTCAAGCTGGCAAACGTTTGACCCCTCATGTAAGAGGCTCACTGCACAGTCCTTAGTGGCACGTTGAAAATCTCTAAATAATTTCAATGCAGCAATTCCGGATTGTCCTTCACTGCCACCCCTATTATATGAGGCGACACGGGGATGCACATCAGGCATGGCTGGAACTGGAATCTCCTTACCGCGGACACTGAAAACCCAGCATCTTCTATCGCGCCAAGCGTATCTCGTGAAGTGTGGCATCCTGCACCGGCGTGAGGCCAGAAAACATCAGCAACCTTCTGAATAGTCGCAATACCCGGCTGTTGCGCTACCACGTGTTCGTAGAATCTGAGCTCACCTCCCGCACGCAATACCCGGCGCATCTCGGCCAATGATGCATGCTGGTCGGGCACGGAGCACAGCATGAGTGAAGCGACCACTACATCAAAGGTGCCATCACTGAAAGGGATCTCGGAGTCTATACCGTCCATGACAGTCACCTTCACTGGAGCACGAACGGCGGCTTGGGCAGCCCCGGCTCGCAAGTGCGGTTCAGGCTCGATGGCAACCACCTCGGATACGGTTGGCGGGTAGTAGCCAAAATTGAGCCCGCTGCCTGCGCCGACTTCCAATACCTTGCCGTTCACTCCACGCAACAGCTCAGCTCGGTGTTCACTGACACCAAGCTTTTCCGCTGCAGGTGCAAAACGGGAATACATGTATGCAAACACCGGGTGAGATACTCTCACTGCCTTACCCACCCGTTCAGACTATCAGGCAGGAACTGTATATGCCATGCACCTCGATAGCCGTGCACTGCATTGATGTGTGACAACTGGCGCCACTCCGAAAACCGTACCACTGAGGCCAGAGCCATCAAGGCCAAGTGCACCATGGCAGCGGCCAACAATGATAAGATGATACACATGGGTAGTGTCGGATTGTCCGCATGCCCACAACGTCTGGGGACGTAGCTCAGCTGGTAGAGCACCTGCTTTGCAAGCAGGGGGTCGGCGGTTCGAGTCCGCTCGTCTCCACTAGATAAGTGCCAATGGCCACGGAATTCCCCGGTTTGGTTGGGACCGGGGCATTGCCTCCTTTCCAGAGACGGCATCGGCAAGCCTTCCTGGCTCGGACTCTCCTTCTTTGCATGGCTCTCGAAAATGTCCGAGGACGGTGGCATAGGCTAGTTCTGCGAGTTGTGATCGGATTTCTTTTTCAACTCCGCGATCCAATGGGCCATCACGTCGTTTGCGTCTTTGAGCGTCGATACCTGCTGGAGCGACACGGCATTATTCACTTGCTTGCATTCTCACGTGCAATGTCCGTATTGCTCTTATATAGCTAGAGCTAGTTCGCTGGGCTAACTGACTACGGCCCGCGCGGCTTTCGAGATGCCTTCTGCAGACATCGGATGCTGGTCA
>JAMCPL010000008.1 GCA_023379675.1 Actinomycetota bacterium
ACTACTACTACTACTACTACTACTACTACTACTACTACTACTACTACTACTACTACTACTACTACTACTACTACTACTACTACTACTACTACTACTACTACTACTACTACTACTACTACTACTACCATGCCCGCTGGCAGTTTCTACGGCGCATACTCGGGACAAAAGGTATCGCTAGTGCTTACCCAGCACTCAAGCATCAGCGGGTACCATCTATACCCAGCGGGTACCATCACAGGGTTCAAGACTGGCAACCCCTCTTTTACCTGCCTGACCGCAGGCACTCGGATTCCGGTCTATGGCATTGAAGGTTCTCCGCAGCAGTTTGTGGCCCAAGCGGTCAAGGGACCGGAGTGCACCAGCGGTACTTGGCTGTTCTCCACCAGACCGGTGAGCAACGCGCCTACGATAGCGACCGCTGGCAGGTGACCACCCGTCTACCTGGTGGTCACCTGCACAGTCGAAGGGGTGATCTCCACCCATGTAAGGCCGGGCTGGAGATTGATCGTGCCTCCATTCGATGTCAGTAGCCTGGTGGGGGAGGTCTGCGAGGACCGGCTCCAGGTTCCCTCCACCTTGATACCATTCCTGAAGACGATCAGCGGTCCGCTACCGATGAAATTAGCCCGCACACCGTAAGCTCCCTCTGCATCTTCCACGTAAGGACCGTTGTAGACATGAACAAACTGCACCACGACATTTGCAGCGGAAATCTGCCTGCCATCGGCCAGCATGGCGGGTGTACCTGAATAGGACAGCAGGTACTGCTTCGTACTAGGATCGTACTGCCAGCGAATATCGGCATAACTAGATATCGGTATATGCGCCTGCGTTGCCGGCGTTCCGTGAGGTGGCGTAGCCGAATAAGTGAACAGTGGCCTGGGAGGCGTCCTATCACCGGGATGCAGCCCCCACAGCGCGCTCGTCGACGCAAAGGTGTCGTAGGGCGCATAGCGTCCAGGAAGGTGCTGGATGACCTGCGGATTGCTGAAGACATTCTCGTCAATCAGGTTGCTCGATGCCGCCAGCGCATTATCAGTAGGAATGATCGCTCCGGCATGTGCATAGAGGGGCTTCGACAGCTGACTCAGTATGCCCAGGTCCATATAACGAGCTGAGCGTATATCTCCTACAAGGTTCGATTCATGACACTGGAATACCACCACCCATCTCGTGATAAAAGCCTCGACCGGCTGCTCGAACACTATATCTGCATTCTGGATCCCTCGCTGAGGCCTGGCGCTAGGGTAGTTGTCCACCATCACTCCAAGTGCTGGCCGGTCCGGCACCTTGCCGCCAGGCGCAGGCTCCCCGGAGAGAGGACACTTGGCGCCGCCTGGGGCAGCAACCTGAGTGCTTGTCGTATTAGAAGGCTTAGGTACATGACCATCACCAGTCGATTGGATGTGCACGTATTCCACACCCACCAGAAGGATAACAGCAAGCAACAGCGCTACACCTACCGCTAGGACGGCTTGGCGAATGCGGTGGGTATTGCCTTTCGAGTGTTTTGCCATGCGAACAGGATACACTCATCCGCGGACCAATGAGTGTCATGATATGCACGGGCTGCGGCATAGTGGCCGCAGGATTGTGCCTTCGCTGGCAGTATCCTGTATCCTGGGTGCAATGTCAACAGGAGGAGTGTCGGCACCACGCTCGTATCGTGTACTGGCCAGGCGTGCTGTCTCGTCGGCCATCGGATCGATGTGGGAGAAGGCTTGCCTGGCCGGCGTGGTGGAACATGGTCACCCGAGGGCCAAACGATTTGCAAGTTTCGGCGAAGGCAGCATGCTCTCGTTCCCGCCAGGAACCATTTTCAACGAAGAATGGATCTCCATAGGAGAGAAGGTCATGGTGGGACCCAGGGTGTCCATGTCCGTCGGTATGGTTCCAAAACAGCCGATTGCCGGCAACGACGCCATCCTGCGAGTAGGAGACCGGTGCGTCATAGGCCAGGGTAGCTACATGGTAGCGCATACAGGTCTTGAAATGGGGAACGATGTGCAGACCGGTCCGTACGTCTATATCACTGATCAGAACCATGGATACGAAGACCCGGAGTTGCCCATAGGCATCCAGTGGCCGGTCAACAAAGGCGTAACAATAGGTTCGGGGACCTGGATAGGTACTGGTGCGATCATCCTGCCTGGAACCAGCATCGGTCAAAACGTAGTGGTAGGCGCAGGATCAGTAGTCACAGGCAACATCCCGGACAGATGTGTAGTGGTAGGCGCGCCAGCGCGAGTGGTACGTAGATACATACCCGGAGAAGGATGGAACCGCGCTGGATAGCTGCGACACCAGCCGACCGTCACGCCAACCAGTCAACGACTGGATCTCGCGGTCTTTACGGACATGGCTCCAAACGCCATTCGACTCCCTGATCCAAGCTGTACATCGCTCGCCTCTAAAGATAGGTGCTGAGCAATGACGCAGGTGGCTTGCCGGCCAGCTGGAGGCCCAGTGAATTGGCGATGGCGCTACTGGATGATCCTATCTGGGACTCCGTTCCACTCACCGCCCATGCCCATCCAACTCCGTCAGTAACCAGCATCCAAAAGGGTACCGGAAGGTAAGGTGACGGCCACCCAACCCCCACTTGAGTCACCTGATTGCCTGCTTGGTTGCCGGACGCAGATACACCCAGATCGGCCAACAAATTTGAATCCATCATATTGACCGCCCCCTGAGAGACGCCCACCACTGCACTCATCTTGCATCACTATCCTGCGGATCCATCCAATGTCACCATGTCGTCAGCTACCGACCTATGATCATTCTCCAGCATTACGTCATAGCAACTATATTATAGTATACCATATAAGGAGTTCAATGTCAACTGATTCAATTAGCCTGGGGCAAAGCTTGGTATACTTATCTGACCTGATAGGAGTTCCTATCCGTGACTCCAGCGACAACCACGCCGCCAAGGTGGTGGATCTAGTCGCTCGCCTTGCGGTTGAGGGCTACCCTCCCATCACCGGCCTTCTGGCCCTTTCCGGTAGCAGGCAGGTGTTCATACCGGTAAAGATGGTTACAGGCATGGAAGCCGGCAATCTTGGCATCCGCAATGCCAGGGACATAAAAAGTTTCGATCCCTTCAAGCGGCGAGCAGGGGAAGTCTTGCTGAAGAGGGACATACTCGGGCGTAAATTGATCCACTTGGGCGAGCACTCCAAGCCCCGCCTGGTAAAGGCTTCCGAGATCGACCTCGCCAGATCGGGCGACTCCTGGAAAACCGCAGGTATAGAAGTTCGCAAACGGCGAAGACCTTTCCACAGAAACACCAAGCAGGGCAAAGAACACGCTACGTTCATCGACTGGGCCCACTTGGAACCGTTTGTAGCCCACGTACCGACCTCCCGGTTACGCGTGTCGTACAGGAAGCTCGCCAAAGTGCATCCCAGCGAACTGGCCGACCTGGTCGAGTCAGCCTCACCGGCAGAAGGCGAGGAAATTATAGCGGCAGTGGGAGAGGACAAGGAACTCGAGGCGGACGTATTCGAAGAGCTCGACGACGAGCACCAGCTGGAACTGGTCGCCCGGAGATCGAATGCCGAGGTTGCTTCCCTGCTGTCAACGATGGCACCCGACGATGCAGCCGACCTTCTCAGCGAGATAGACCAGGGGAGGCGCCAACCCATCTTGCGGCTCATGCCGCCAGCACCGCAACTCAAGGTACGAAGCCTGCTTGGCTACAACCCCGAGACAGCCGGCGGCCTTATGAACCCTGCAGCGATATCTATTAACGGCAACCAGACGGTTGCAGACGCAATCGAGCGTGTACGTAGCGGGGAAGAACCCTACGAAGCGGCTTGTATCCTGTATGTCGTATCCAGCGGCGGCAAGCTGACGGGGTCGGTCAATATCGTAGAACTACTGAGGACCGATCCCTCCCATACGGTCTCTTCCGTTGCCCGCTCGGACCCGGCACATGTGACGACCAGCTCCGACTTGCCGGACATAGCCACCGCCATGGCAGACTACAACCTGACAGCCTTACCTGTAGTGGATGACCACGGCATACTGGTCGGTCAGGTTACAGTGGACGATCTCCTGGAGGAGTTGGTTCCCGAGAACTGGAAGAAGCGAGCCGAGCTGTCCTGATCCTTGAGCACCTCGCCTAGCCGGGCGGGCCTCATGGACAGTCGCTCCAGAGATCGAACAGCATGGACTTCATGGACAGTATGGACGGACGGATATCGCGATGACGGCATTGGACGGTCCACCATCACCGGAAAACATGCTGGGATGACTTGCAACTGAATACTCCAATGATGTAAACTGTCCCTGGTCAATGCGATTGACCGTGCCCGGCTGGCATAGCCTGGAATGGAGTTATTATAAAATATGATCACTTCTGCAGGTAGCACCATGAAAGGAGGTAGGGAAAAGATGCGAAGTAAACCTCGAAGTACCACCTCATACATGCGCGCCCCCGGCCTCTGTGACATGGACTGAAACCACCCGTCAAGGTTCATCTGCCCATCTGGCATCGGGGGCAAGCGAGGAAGACCTCGCAACACCGTCCCTGTAAATATCCAGATAAGGAGATGATCCATGACCCCCACTACAGACGATGAGTCTGCTGCAGCCACTATGCTGCAGCCCGTGCGCTGGGATGGATATCCATGACCCCCACCGCGGATACAGAATCCACCGTTGACAACCTGCACAATACCAGCGTGACCAGCCCTTTGCCTGGCGGCAGCCAGCAGCAACCCGAACGTTTCGTGCTCGACGAAGCTCATATCGGGGACATCCGCGGCGCACTGGGCACCATACGCATGCACGAACAGCCCCTAAGGCGCTCCTGGGCTCGAAAGGTGCTGGCCCTGCTTGCAATCATGGGTCCAGGACTGATCGTCATGGTCGGAGACAACGATGCCGGTGGAGTAGCTACCTACGCCCAGGCCGGCCAGAACTACGGCACCGGTCTCCTGTGGGTACTGCTCATCCTTGTACCGGTGCTGATGATATCGCAGGAGATGGTCGTTCGCCTCGGAGCGGTGACCGGTGTGGGGCACGGGCGTCTCATCAAGGAACGTTTCGGGAAGGCCTGGGCCATATTTTCTATAATAGACCTGCTCGTACTGAACTTCCTCACCATCGTCACGGAATTCATAGGAGTATCCATGGCGCTCCGCTACCTTGGAGTCAGCCCCTACATGTCTGTACCCCTGGCGGCAGCTACGCTCGTAGGTGTCACAATATCGGGAAGTTTCAGGCGCTGGGAAAGCGCTATGTATATCCTCATATTTGCCAGCCTGCTCATATATCCTCTTGCACTGATGGCCCATCCTGCTTCGGGTCCGATCCTGCACGGCACTCTCATCCCTGCCATGCCAGGAGGAGTGAACAACACGCTGGTGATGTTTGTCATCGCCATAATCGGGACGACAATAGCTCCGTGGCAGCTCTTCTTCCAGCAGTCCAATGTGGTGGACAAGCGCATCACCCCTCGCTGGGTCAACTACGAGCGAGCGGACACTTTCATCGGCTCGGCACTGACCAACGTCGCAGCCGCAGCAATAATGGTTGTAACGGCGTTTGCCTTCCTGCATACATCATTCCATGGGCAGTTTGCCAGTGCCCTGGGAGTGGAGAGGGCTCTGGGAACCGTCTTGGGGCACGCCGCAGGCGTGATGTTCGCCATAGTCCTGCTGGATGCGTCGATCATAGGCGCCGCCGCGGTGACCCTGTCGACATCTTATGCAACTGCGGATATGTTTGGATTCAGGCATTCCCTGCACCGCTCCTGGAAGGATGCCAAGGGCTTCTACGGGTCGTACGCGTTGCTGGTGGCACTTGCCGCCGGCATAGTGCTCATCCCTGGCGCGCCCCTGGGACTGATGACAATGTCCGTACAGGTACTGGCGGGGATGCTCCTGCCCAGCGCCATCGTGTTCCTGCTGATACTCTGCAACGACCGGGCGGTACTGGGACCGTGGGTGAATCCCACCTGGCTGAATGTTGCGGCCGGGATCATCGTCGGCATTCTGGTGGACCTGTCCGTCGTACTCACAGTGACGGTGGTCTTCCCCGGCCTGAGCGCTATTTCAGTGTTCGAGGTAACTACGGTGCTGATGGTGGTTGCATCCGTAGGCCTGGGAATATGGCTGGTGGTACAAGGGAACGCGGGGAGGAAGGGCCAGATCGCCCGCATAGGTGACGTGGGCGGTACAGGCGATGCGGGTGATGACCAGCATGGTGACGGTGCAGGCAAAAGCGCAAGTCAAAGTTACAGCGAAAGCAAGGGGGGACAGGAAGGCGCAGGTACATCCTCTCGGCGCGCCATGAGGGAAGAAAGGGAGAGCTGGAGCATGCCGTCACTTGCACTGCTGGAGAAGCCGGCCTGGTCACCCATCCGGAAGATAGGGATGTATACGCTGCGCGCATACATCGTACTGGCAGTAATAATGCTACTGGTAAGAACCATCCAACTCGGATTGGGCCACTGAACAATTCTCCTTTCCCCCATGGTACCAATGGGCTTGCAGTTATATGCGATTATGCTCATGTGATTACTGGCATGTGAAACATGCTTGGACGCTGCTGGATCGCTACTCGCTAATGACCGGGTAGACACCCAATCTCCTGGCCCACTCCACATGAGCCTCGCCCTCCTCCCAAGCACCATCGAGCACTTTCGGCTCGCCGATGACATCGATCCAGAAACGGTAGGCAAACGACACGCCTGGCCGCGGCCTGGATTCCACTTTTGAGAGGTTGAGTCCAATCCGGCGATAGCAATCAAGATAGGAAACGAGTGCACCGGGCTCGTCAGGCACGTCGAAAATTATGGTGGACTTCGTCCTGCCAAGTGGCGAGACCAGCTCCATGCTGGACTGGCTGATCAGCCAGAACCGCGTACGGTTGTCGGGATGGTCCTGGATGCCGGTATCGATGATCTGCAAACCATATATTCCCGCCGCTCTGGGACTGGCAATGACGGCTCTGTCCGCCTCTCTTGACTCCACAAGATCCTCTGCGCTGCCAGCGGTGTCCAGCGCAACCTCTACGACAAACCCGTGTTCCTCGCAAAACCGCCGGCTCTGCATCAGGGCCTGGTGATGAGAGCGCACTCGCCTTATACGCGAAATGTCATTGTGACCGTAAGCCATCAGCGCCAGTTCCACTGGCTGCACCACCTCTGCCCAGATGGACAGCGGCGAACCTGTCAGAAGGTCCAAAACATCATAGACAGGACCTCTATAGGCATTCTCGATAGGCAGGAGACCTACTGCGTCAGGATCATCTACAAGGACACGGAACACCTCCTTAAAGGTACTGAGGCCCCGTGGTTCAGCAGAAGGCCAGTAATTCAGTATGGCAGCTTCGCTGAAAGCGCCAGGGGAACCCTGGTAATACATGGTGCTAAGGTCTGCAGGCAATTATCACCTGATCAGCATGGTGGCAGCGTGAGCCATGGTCGTGAGCGGCCCAGGGATGATGCCGAAGAACACCGTAAAGCAGGCGCATATAGCCATGGCCACACCTACCGACGGCGCTATGTAGATGGCCTCGCCGCCACTATCCCTATCACCATCCATCTCCCCGCCGTGCAAAACCAGCTCCTCACCCCCGTCACCGCCATCCTCACCTTCCGCGCCCTTCCGCTGATCGTACCTGTAGCCCGCACCAATGTCATATGCTACACCTTCCACCGGGTAATCCGCAGGAGTATCAGCCACACGCAGGTACTCCCCAACCTCGCTCGGCCCTCCATCCTCGTAAGACGCCTTGCCTGGAAAAGTACCTGCAGAGGACATCGCACCTACCACGGCAGGGATGGCCTCCATGGGAGCCACCCCACCAGACGCCGGCGCGGTGGAGAACATCAGAAGCACCACTCGCAGGTAAAAGAAGGCCGCTACCGCCGCGGTAACCATGGCAACAACAGCAAGCCAGGTTACGTGGGCTCCGATAGACGCCGTAAGCACCTCCAGCTTGGCCATAAAGCCTGTCGTGAAAGGGATACCGGCCTGTGCAATAAGCATGAGTGTCAAGGTCCATGCAAGCCAGGGAGATCTTCGATGAAGGCCCCGGTAGCTTGCCAGGCTGTGCGCATCATCCGAGCTTCCACCAACAACGCTCACAACGGCAAAGCTGCCCATCACCATGAACGAGTACACGAAAAGGTAATACAGCGACGCTGACACTCCTGCCGTGGAAGCTGCAGCCACTCCAAGAAGGATGAAACCAGCATGATTGATCGAAGAATAAGCCAGCATCCGCTTCACATCGGTCTGCACGAGAGCCATTACGGCGCCAACCACCAGCGTCACGGCGGCAATGACCCATATGGCCGGCTGCCAGTCTGCACGGTAACTTCCCAGCGCCGATACGAATATCCTCAGAAGTGCCGCAAAGCCGCCGATCTTCGCAACTGCTGCCATGTAGCCGGTAGCAGGGCTGGGTGACCCCTGGTAAACATCGGGCGCCCACAGGTGGAAGGGGGCCGCAGCCACTTTGAAGCAGAGCCCCACAAGGAGAAGCGCCATGCCCGCCAGTAGAAGCCCATCGTGCAACAATATATTCCTGGAAAGGTATGATGCGATTCCGGCAAGGTTGGTGGTCCCCGTGGCGCCGTAAGTCAGCGCTATCCCGTAAAGAAATATGGCAGACGAAAACCCACCTAGTATGAGGTACTTGAGGGCTGCCTCACCCGACTCCTTGCGCCGGTAGTCATATGCGGCAAGCACGTAAAGCCCGATGGACATGATCTCCAGGCCGAGAAACACAACAATCAGATCATTTGCCGCAGCCATAAGCATGGCGCCGGCAGCAGATACCAAGGTAAGCATGTGCATCTCCGGCGACACCCTGCCCTGCCGCCTCAGCCAGCCTTCTTCCATGAGCGCAGCCACCACCACACTGGACGACACGATCACCGCCACCATCGAGCTGAAGCCGTCGACGGCAATGCTGCCACCGAATGCAACATAGGCGCTATGACCTCCGTGTGCAGTGACGCCCACCCACTGGTAAATACTGAAGCCGAGCGCTACGCATGCAGCCACAACTGTCCACCCCATAGATGAAACGGTGCCCATGGACTTTCTCGACAGTGAAGTCACCAGCATGATGAAGAGAGCTCCGCCCACGAGGATGATCTCAGGCAGCACCGCCGTATAATCCAGATGAGGGATAGTTAGCGTTGCGAGTAAGGTTCCGGCCATCATCGTACGGTATCACTTCCTGCGATGGCAACACAGC
Organism: Actinomycetota bacterium; assembly: GCA_023379675.1. Lineage (GTDB taxonomy): Bacteria > Actinomycetota > Acidimicrobiia > Acidimicrobiales > JAMCPL01 > JAMCPL01. The sequence continues at coordinate 9,223 of JAMCPL010000008.1, forward strand.
AATGCGAAGTCAGGGGGGTGACAAGCCCAAGATGCCTATCCGCTGAGCCTCCTGGATAAAATGGCGACGCGATACCCAGCAAGGATGCGTAGGGCAACGCATGCCGGATGCGAGATGAGCCGTATGGCGTCCAACCATATTGCACGTTGCCCGTTGCCGCGCTTGTCAAGGCGCCAGTTCCGACTCCAGCGCTTGATACGCCTGCAGAGCCCACAGGAGATGCCGTCCAGAATGACCGCAGCCTGGATGCACCCACATAGCCGGTATAACCCGATACCGCCGCTCCGGGCGTATGCGCTGCATGCTGGACATGCAGCCGGCTGGCGGGCAAGGCAACCTTCCGGGAAAGCAACGGCTGGTGAACCCCTGCGGCACGGTCAGCGCGCTGCACCAGACGTTCCACAGAAGGAGTGATACGGTCGAGGACTGGTTTCGGGTATACGCCAAGGAAGATTACGAGCCCTACGAGAGGCGCCATCACAAGCAGCTCGGGCCAGGATATATCCTTCGTACGCTTCACGGCCTCTTCCTCCGGCTTGCCGTGGAATGCCTGCTGGTAAGCCCATAACATATACAGGGCAGCCAGGATGACTCCTGTCGCAGCAACTACGGCCCACCACCTGTGCGTGATAAACGTGCCTAGGAGTATGAGGAACTCACCGACAAAGCCATTGAGGCCAGGCAAGCCTATTGCCGCCAGCATGCCCACGGTGAACAGCGCAGCCAGTAACGGCGCCGGTTTCTGGAGCCCCTTGAGGCGTGATACATCCCTGGTAGCGGTACGCTCGTAAATCCAGCCAATGGCAAGAAACAATACAGCAATTATCAGCCCGTGGTTGACCATCTGGATTACACCACCAGCCATTCCTTCGCTTGTCAATGCAAACACTCCCAGCACGATAAACCCTATGTGTGATAAGGACGAGTAGGCTACCATCCTCTTCAGATCTTTCTGGGTACACGCGACTATGGCGCCATATATGATGCCTGCAACACCCAGGGTCAGCAACAGCGGAGCCAGATCGATCGATGCCTTCGGAAATAGATTGAGATCAAAGCGAATGATGCCGTACGTACCCATTTTGGCCATCACGGCAGCCAGTACCACGGAACCTCCCGTGGGAGCTTCCGCATATGCATCCGGCGACCAGGTATGGAAGGGAAATACAGGAGACTTCACAGCAAATGCCGCTGTGAAGGAAAGGAACAGGAGCACCTGCACGTAATAGGGCATATGCGTATGGGCAAGTACCGGTAGGGAAAAGGTGAGTACACCGGTATCGTGCTGGTGGATCAGAGCGAGGACGACTATGCCTACGAAAAGAAACGCCGATCCCAGGAAGGTGTATACAAAGAACTTCATTGCTGCAGCGGACCGCTTCTCGAAACCCCATCCCGTGATGATGAAGTAGATGGGCACCAGGCTCGCCTCGAAGAACACGAAGAACAGGATAAGGTCCAGCGAGATGAACGATCCTATACAGACCGCCTCGAGCAGCAACATCCACGCCATATAGGAATGCAGGTTGGTGCGTGTACGGGCGGCCACCAGCGCCACTGGGAAAAGAAGCGCAGCAAGCAGTACAAGAAAGAGGGATATCCCATCCACTCCGAGATACCAGGATACCCCGAGAGAGCGTGCCCATGCATGGTCACTCACCATTTGGTAGCCGGCATCCTTTATGTTGAACCTGACAGCGATGGTCGCGGCAAGGGCCAACGTGCCAAGCGCGCCTGCAAGACCGATCACCTGCGCAGCGATCCGCCGGCGCCGCTCACCCAGGCCACTGGGGAGTATCGCCACTACGAGGGCAGCACCGGCAGGCAGCAGCACAAGGGTGGTAAGGAAGGGGAAAGGACTCATAGCAATCTCACGCCCTCACCAGCATCCATGCCAGGAGCGCCACCATCCCCAGGGTGATGCCCAGCGCGTACTGACGCACAAATCCCGTCTGCAGCTTCCTCAGCGCCTCACCAGCGTTCCTGGTCAACGCGGCAGCGCCATTGACAGCTCCGTCCACAACGCGAACTTCCACTACGGCCGTAGTGAAACTTGCCAGGCGATCACCGGGCCTGCCAATTAGCAAGTCGTAAGCTTCATTGATGAACCAGGACCTGAACAGGAAAGATGGCTCGAGCTTGGGCCTGTCCCAAGCCTTCGTCCACAGGCGCCAGGCTATATATATGCCGCTCAGGGCCACCAGCGAGTCGACCACAGCGAGGATCCACTGAGAGGCAATGCTCAAATGTGCAGTATAAAGGTAGTGCCCGAAGACGGGATGGAGCCAGGAAAGCAGCCGTATCGTGTCGGGACCATGCCACGGTAATTCCAGCACGCCTCCTGCGAGCGCAAGTACGGCCAGCACCAGAAGAGGTATCACCATCACCTTTGGGGATTCATGTGGGCTTGGATACCCATGGGATGATCCCTGACCATGCGGCTCTTCAACGCTTCCCCCGCCGGGCGTGGCCATACCAGATCCGCCAGTTGCTCCCGCTTCCTCGCTTGCCCTACCGGTCGTGGAAAATGCACCAGCAGCACCAGCACTGCCCGATGTAATCCTGCCCCCGGAATCAGGATCCGCTCCGGCGCTATGCGTCGAACCACTGGATAACCATCTGGTATTCACCGCTTCGATGAATCGCGGATCACCGGTAAACGCCAGAACAAACAGCCTGCTCAGATAGTAAGCCGTCAGCAGCGCAGTAACGATCCCGATTACCCAGAGCACCGGGTAAGCCGCAAAAGTATTATCGAGAACTGCACCCTTCGCAAAGAAGCCTGCCAGCGGGGGAACTCCTGCTATGGCAAACCACGCCACCGCAAACGTACCAGCGGTGATGGGCATGAACCTAGCTAGGCCGCCCATCTTCCTCAGGTCCTGCTCATCATGCATACCGTGTATGACTGAACCGGCACCCAGGAACAGGAGCCCCTTGTAGAAGGCGTGAGCCACCATCAAAAATATTGCCGCAACGTATGCCCCCACTCCTACCGCCAGGAACATGTAGCCGAGCTGTGAGATAGTGGAGTAGGCTAGTACCTTCTTTATATCGCGTTGTGTGCATGCTATGGTACCACCGACAAATGCAGTAACCACTCCGATGGTCGCCACCACAAGCTGGGCGGAATGCGACATGCCGAGAAGGGGATGCATGCGGCACATCAGGTATACTCCAGCGGTGACCATCGTAGCCGCGTGTATGAGCGCCGACACGGGAGTAGGTCCCTCCATAGCATCAGCCAGCCACGGAAACAGCGGGATCTGGGCAGACTTTCCCGTAGCGGCAAGAAAGAGCAGTAGTACCGCTGCAGTGCCAGCAGCACCGCTAAGCGCATGGAGATGGGCGAAGATGCCCGAGTAAGAGAGGGTGCCAGTCTTCTCGAATATCAGAAACATCGCAATCAGGAAGCCGAAGTCGCCGATCCTGTTGTACACGAAGGCCTTCTTGCCGGCGCTCGCAGCTGTGGGGCGCTCGAACCAGAAGGAAATGAGCCAGTACGAGCAGAGCCCGACTCCCTCCCATCCAACGAAAGTAATAGCAAGGTTCCCGCCCAAGACAAGGAGCAGCATCGAAAAGACGAAAAGATTCAGGTATACAAAGAACTTCGAGTAATCCCTATCACCTTTCATGTAGCCTATCGAGTAAAGATGGATCAGCGCGCTGACCCCTGTGACGAAAAGTGCCATTGTCATCGACAGGGGGTCCGTGAGTATCGCCGCCTTGATATCCAGACCTCCCACCGCTATCCAGGTGAATATGGAATGGGATATTTCACGCGCGCCTCCGGCATGGCGGGAGAGCATGCCTCCGAACGTGACAAGCGTCGCCACAAACGATCCCGCAACGGCCGTGGTGCCTACCCAGCCCGCGACCGGATCCCCAAGCCTTCGCCCGAACGCCAAGAGCACGAGAAAGCCAAGGAGGGGCAGAGCCAGCATGGCCCAGGCAGCGTATACCACTTCTTACAAGTCTCCTTTCTCAGCCCTTCATCATGTGAAGGTCGTCTACGGTCGTATCAGGTCGCCTCCTGAAGATGGCCACCACTATCCCGAGCCCTACCACCACCTCGGCAGCAGCCACTACCAGGACAAAGAAGACGGCGGCCTGCCCTCCGATATCATTCAGTTTCTCGGCGAAAGCCACAAAGGCAATATTCGCGGCATTGAGCATGAGTTCTATGCACATGTACATCACCAGCACATTCCGCCTGATCAGCAGTCCAAGGGCGCCCATCCCAAAGAGCACCACCGACAGTCCTATGTACCACTGCAACGAAACGGTCACTCCTCCACCTCCTGCGATGTAGCGCCAGGAACTCTCACCACTGAGGTACTTACACTAGCGACCTCACCGGCTGAGCCACTCCCTTCCACTTGCTCACCCGCGCCCACATCGAGGTCCTCCGACGATCCAGGCCCATCACTCATGGATACGTCATCGGGCTCGTCACCAGCTGGGCTATCCTCTCTACGTTCCTGGCTCAGAGTACCGCGCCCCTTGGTCAGCACCACCGCCCCCAGGATGGCAATGATGAAAAGTGCGGCAGTTGCCTCGAATGGAAGCAGGTACGTGGTAAAGATCGACCTCCCCAGCGCAGCCACCTCTCCTCCCGGCTGGTTCGTGGCTGTCCCGGTGGCTGCCGAAGCCCCCAGTGCGTAATGAGCGCCTGCACCCAACAGCAATATTCCAACAGCCGCCAGCAATACAAGCGCCAGTGCAAGCGGTCGCTGACCTCTAAGAGACTCCCTGGCAATGACCTCGCGCTTGTCCACCCCCAGGAACATGATAACAAACAGGAACAGTACCACTATCGCTCCTGCATAGACAATGATCTGGACCGCCGCAAGAAAATCATCCTTCAAAAGCAAGAAGATAAGCGCAACACCGAAGAGCGCTATGACCAGACCGAGAGCCGAGTGAACGGGGTTTCTCTCCACGATCACCCCTACGGCTCCCGCCAGGATGATGAGTGCGGCTACGGCAAACACGATTGCATCAGGCAGGGTGGTGGCAACCATTGCAGAAGCATGTATCGCCAGAAAACCGGTCATGCCTGCTCACCCTCCGCCGTGCTCCCCTCTATGCCGATCTCCCCTGCAGTACCTCCCTGCACCGGTGATCCATCGGCTGGTTCTGTCACCTCTTTGCCCCCGCCCATAGCACCTGTCCCGCCAGTGATCCTCTGGCCGGGTAAGCTGGACCTGCTGGAAGCCATGCGCGTAGAGCTTCGAGAACTCCGGCCCTCACCGGCCAGGAGGTGCTTACTGAGCAATTCCGACAGAGCCAGGTTCCCCGTAGCAGCATCATCACGCATCTGGGACTGCCCACCCTCAGGCGCTCTCGTCCCGTAACCCAACTCTGCTGACCACTGCACCCTACCCTCGAAAGCTGCACTTCCAGAAGGAGATGTCGCTCTCATCCAGGCTGAACTGTGAAGATCATTGCCTTCACGCCAGTCCTCCCAAGGTTGCTTACGCGGCCTACCCTCACTGTCCACCAGCAGCTCCCTCTTTGTATATATGGCATCCGCTCTGCTGGTAAAGGAAAACTCCAGGAGCTTGGACTCCGTGATCGCCTCAGTAGGGCATGCCTCTACGCACATATCACAATGAATGCAGCGTAGGTAATTGATCTCATAGACGAACCCGTAGCGCTCGCCGGGAGAAGTAGGCGCCTGCGGGTCGTTGTCCTTCCCTCGTACGTAGATACAGTCTGCCGGACATACCGCAGCGCAGAGTTCACAGCCGATACATTTCTCCATGCCATCCTCGTACCGGTTGAGGATGTGGCGCCCGTGAGCACGAGGTGGCTTGGAACGCTTGGCTTTCGGGTACTGGTTGGTGACCCTTTTCTGGCGTATATGGTCCAGGGTTACCTTGAACCCGCCAATAGGATCGAGCTCTCCACTGAAAATACCATTCAGGAATCCCATCAGCTCACCACCCCGATCGGACGCTCCCCGGAAGCGGCTCCGTCCTTACCTGGTGTGGCAGGTGACCCATCGGTCGGCGTACCACCCGCAGGTAGCTCACCGATCTGCTCTCCTCGTTCATGGCTCACATACAGAGCCCTGCCCAGCAGCAGGCCTCCGGCAACCAATCCCGCTGCCACCAGCAATCCCCACCACCTGTCGACTACAACAGCTGCCACTACGAGCAGCCATCCCAACGAAATTGGTATAAGACGCTTCCAGCCAAGCTCCATGAGCTGGTCGTACCGGAGTCTCGGCAAGGCTGCCCTGATCCATACATAGACAAATAGGAACACCAGTGTTTTACCGAGGAACCAGAGTATGGGCCACAGCCATGGCAGGAAGTGGAACCCTGGACCATCAGGACCCCCGAAGAACAGCGTCACCATGACGGCTGACATTGTAATGGCGTTCATGAACTCTGCGAGGAAAAATAGGGCAAACCTGATGGAGGAGTACTCAGTCACGTAGCCGGCCACGAGTTCCTGCTCCGCCTCGACCAGATCGAATGGAGGCCTGTTGAGCTCAGCCGTTATTGCCAGAAAGAATATCACAAAGGGAACGATGCCCAACCGGATGACATTCCAGTCCCAGAAGGCCGGAGCTTGCGATTGGACCATCACACGCGTAGACAGCGAGCCGGTGATCAGCACTACCGCTGTGATGCTCATGCCTACAGCCGCCTCGTAGGAGATCATCTGTGCAGATGCACGTACCGAGCCCAGCAGGGGATACTTCGACCCCGACGACCAGCCCGCAAGCATGACACCGTAGACGGAGATCGAAGACATCGCCAGTAGCACCAGTATACCCATCGGAGGATCGGCAACTTGTAACTCGAATGTATGCCCGGCCACGGTCACTATGCCCCCGATCGGCACTATCGAGAACGCCACGAAAGCCGGCACTATCACAAGCAACGGAGCCAAGCGAAATACCAGCCTGTAAGAACGTTCAGGTATCAGGTCTTCCTTGAAAAATAGTTTTATCCCATCGGCAAGCGTCTGCATGATACCCCACGGTCCTGCCCTATTGGGCCCTATGCGTGATTGCATGTCAGATATGACCTTACGCTCGAACCATATCATCAGCATCACTGCCACCATGAGAGCAGCGAAGGCCACCAGCACCTTGATGACGACGATAATGAATACCGCCAGCGTTACGCCGTGGACGAAAAGCGGATCGCCTAGCATGATTCAACCCTGACAAAGGTCACCCCGTCCGCAGCAGCGACAAGCTCAGATGGGGTGGACTGCACGATCACGCTGCCCTTGGGGACCGACTCATCGACTTCCATGGGCAAAGTTGCTTCACCGACTCCTGATATCACCCTGACCCTCATGGTACCAGCAGGCTGGCGGACCTCGCCACCTGGCTCTCCATCTGTACCTAACCCGACTTCAGCACCACCCCCTGGACTCAGCCGCGTGGCGCTGGCTGGTGCGTCTTCCGGATTGACCAGCACGCGACTTGGTACGCTCAGTGGCGCCAGCGAACGAGTGGCGCCCACCAATGTGCCGTTTCCGTACAACGTCCTCGCCACAACAAGCCTCAGCGGGAAGCGTGGGTCCTGGTTGATCGACGGTGATGCGTAGTCGCTGCCCGCAGCTCCAGCTATACGCCTCGTCTCACCGGCGCCCGCCCCGCCATTGCCGGCTGGACCGTCCTGGGCTGATCCATATCCAGATGCCTGGCTTTCCAGCAGTACTTCCGGGTCCAGTCCCTGCAGTCGAACTGCAGCGGACGCTGGTACGTCCTCTCTGACCAGTCCCACCACCATTGGAGCCCCCTGCTGATCCACTGACGCAATGCCGGGAAAGGCAATCGGATCCATGCAGCCGCCAGTCTCGCAGGCATTGCTGGCGAGACTGGCCGGTACCTGACGTACCTGGCCAAGAGAAGGGGCGGGCGCAGTCACGGCATCATCGTCTTGACAATGGATGACGGCGCCATCTCTCAGCACCGCCGACTTGGCCGGCTCACGAGAAAGCATATCCCATCCGGGGACCAGCGCAGCCATCTCCGTGGCTATCTCGTCTTGGCTGCCAAACCCCAAATCGGCGCCGAACGCCTCCGCAAGCCTGGAAGCCACTACCCATTCAGGCCATGCAAGCGCAGGCGGGATGACTTTAGGTGCAACGCTTGTAACCCGTCCCTCGACATTTGTAACCGTGCCAGCCTTCTCGTAAGGTAAGGCTGCCGGCAGGAAAACATGAGCCATCCTGGAAGACGCCGTCTCGAATGCATCCACCGCCACAACGAACGGGGTACGTTCCAGAGCCCGCCGGGCAAGTTGCGAATCGCGAAAATCATCGATCGGATCAGCACCCAGCAGGAACAGCACTTCTATATCGCCATGCGATGCAGCTTCGAGTATCCCATGTGCATCCAGCCCCTTCGACACCGGCAGTGCTCCCCATGCACTCTCATAACGGTCCCTGCCCTCTTCCAGGCCAATCCCACCAGGCAGCATGCCAGGCGCCATGCCGGTCTCCAGCGCACCCATCACGTTGGCCTTCCTGGCAACCGGCAAGAACTTCGCTGCCGGCCATCTTGCCATTACACTCATAATGGTCGCGCCCAACTCCGCCTCTCCTTGAGCCATGGATGCCTTACCGGCAGCAACCACCAAGCCCGCTCCGGAGGCGCCGGTCATAGCTGATATGGCATCCCCCAGCCTGTCCACACCTGCCGGGGCGTCACCCGGCATATACATCTTGGATATCTCCGCATACCTGCTCAACGAAGACGGCCTCTGGGAAAGCTCCACCAACCTGGTCGAGCCGGAAATAGCGGCTTCCCTGACTCTTAGATACAGAACCGGCAATTCTTCCCGTAAATCTCCACACAGCAATAGAAGGCACTTTGCGGAACAGGCTTCATCAATCGTAGCCCGATCCAGCGTCGCCAGTAGCCCTGCGTCCATCCCGTCTCCGAGCAATGCATCCACAGAATCGGTACGTACAACCGACTTGGCCAGCTTCACCCAGGCGTAGGCATCCTCGTTTACGAGATTCGCTCCCCCTATGATCGCAATAGATGATGGACCCCTGGCTGCCAGTGTATCCGCCAGCCTGTTGCTGACTTCAGTCAATGCCTCGTTCCAGGTTGCAGGAACCAGGTCGCCTGAAGTAGCACCAGCGTTGCCACTCTCACCGACTGCGGAATCATCATCACCATCAGCATGCCTACTCTTCACGTCACCGTCTTCGCTGGCTCCTATACCGGCATCTGCAGTCGTACCACCACCAGAACCACTCTTGATGATCATCGGCTCGCATACACGTTCCTCCGAATATATGGCCTCGAACGAAAACCGTCCCTTGTCGCAAAGCCATCCATGATTTACCGGCTCGGAATCAATGCCCAGTACCCGCGACAGCTTACCTGCCTGTGACTGCACGGCTATCCTGCATTGCAACGCGCAGCGCATACATGACGACTCCACCTGCTCAGTGTCCCAGGGCCTTGAGGAGAAGCGGAACGGTACGGCGGTAAGTGCCCCTACCGGGCATATCTGAACAATGTTGCCTGAAAAATACGGTGACATTGCATGCCCAGGGAACGTACCCACCTCGATCGAATCGCCCCTGGAGACGAAGTCTATTGCAGGCTCTCCTGCCACCTCGGCTGCAAACCTGGTACACCTACTGCACTGTATGCATCGTTCCCGGTCAAGCAGGACAAGGGAATTGATCGACGTAGGCTTGGCCCAGTGGCGTTTCTCGTCGATGAATCTGGACTCACCTGGCCCATAGGAATATGCCTGATCCTGCAGAGGGCACTCACCGCCCTTGTCGCAAACAGGGCAGTCCAGCGGATGGTTGATCAGCAGGAACTCCAAAACCCCCTCCTGCGCCTTCTTAGCCTTATCTGAAGCCGTAGCAATTTCCATCCCTTCAGCCACATCCGCATAGCATGCCGGCTGCAGGGTGGCTCCTCGCGGACCGGTAACTTCCACAAGGCACATACGGCATACTCCGACCGGCTTCATCCTCGAATGGTAACAGAAGCGGGGGATGAAGACGCCTGCCCGTTCAGCGGCCGTGATGATCTTCTCGCCTTTCCGGGCAACCACGTTGCGACCGTCAAGAACAATCCTTACCTCGCCTTCATGCAGCTGCACTCCATCCTGCACTTCATTCTTTGTTACATCTCTTGCCTCAGGCAAATGGGCACCTGCCTTCCTTCACATGGACAAGCAACTCGTCCCGGAACATCCTGATTGCGGAAGCTATAGAGGAGGGAATCGAAGGTCCGAGGACGCATATGGTAGTCTGCTGCGGCGGCCAAGTCAATCCTGGCGCGAGATTATCGCAGACATCCATCAGCATATCAAGCTCTTCCTCGCTCCCTTCACCATTCTCGATCCTCCATAGTGTCTTCTCCAGCCAGCCACTCCCCTCGCGGCATGGTGTACACTGCCCGCATGATTCCCTCCAGAAGAACTTGGTGATCCTCCACGCCGCACGTAGCGCACAGGTGGTCTCATCCATTACGACAACAGATCCCGATCCAAGCATAGATCCTGCCTTACCGACTTCGTCCTGGTCGAGATGTATATCAACCTGATCTGGGCTGAACCACGGCGCTGAGACACCTCCAGGTATGAAAGCCTTCAACGCCTTACCGTCGATGATCCCATTACCCAGAGATTTGTCGAAGATCAGGTCCCTGAAGGTCGTCTTCGCCATTTCCAGTTCGAAAACTCCGGGATTGTTGACCCGTCCTGACAGTGCAAAGAGGCGCGTCCCGGTAGAACTGCCTGAACCAAGGGCGGCAAATGCCGCACCCCCATTCAGCACGATCCAGGGCAGGTTCGACATGGTCTCGACATTGTTGACCACGGTAGGTTCACCGTAAAGACCTATAGCAGCCGGAAAATAGGGAGGCTTGATCCTGGGGAATCCCCTCTTGCCTTCGAGTGACTCCAGCAGCGCGGTTTCCTCGCCACAGATATAGGCACCTGCGCCAGGGTGGACAACCACATCCACGCTGAACGATGAGCCGAGAACGTTGCGACCCACAGCGCCGTACTCGTAAGCTTCATTAAGAGCTTGCGTGACTCGCTCTATGCCAAGCGCCATCTCACCTCTTATAAAGATGAAGACCTGGGCTGCTCCGATGGCGTATGCAGCAATCATGACACCTTCGATGAGCTGGTGTGGGTCCCGTTCCAGAAGGAGATGATCCTTGAAGGTAGCCGGTTCGCTCTCATCTCCGTTGACGACAAGATAGGTCGTAGGCGCCGCACGCAGCATGGACCACTTCCGGCCGGCCGGGAAACCTGCACCTCCCCTCCCGAGCAAGCTGGCGGTATTCACCTCAGCTGAAACTTCCCCCGGACTCATGGACAACGCTTTGCGTAAACCATCGTACCCGCCAGTTGCCAGGAAGCGCTCGAGAGTATAGGAATCCTCGTATCCAATACGTGACGTGACAATACGAGGGACACGGTCAAGTGTCATCGCTACTTCTTTCCCCTGCGACTTCTACGTGCCGGCTGGGATGTCCCGGCAGTTCCACTGCCCGCCACACCGCCTTTCTCGCTTTCCGACGCACTTCCGCCACCTGCAGAACTGGACCGTTCCGGCTCACCGCCTGTACCAGGGTGTATATCTCCCCCGCTATCGCGGGCGGCCAACCCGACCGATCTCCTTACCCTGCACAAAGTACCGTGCGTAGGCACCTGCTCAGCCAGTTCACATGCGCGCAAGTCCTCTACGAGTTTGTCGAATTCCGCTCGGGTGAGCTTACCGAAATACCTCCCATTCACCTGCAAGCATGGAGCATTATCGCAATCAGCTATACATTCAGCATCTTCCAAGGTAAACAAGCCGTCAGGTGTCGTTCCACCAGCCTTTATGCCGAGATTCTTCTCTGCGTGATCCAGCAGATCGTAAGCCCCAGCAAGCATGCAGGCGATGTTGGTACAGATGGACACCACGTAACGACCTACAGGCTCTGTATGCAGCAAGTCATAAAACGATGCAGTACCGAATACCTCGGCCGGTGATACGCCCACAATGGCTGCAATCTCCTCAATCGCTTCAGGACGCAACCATCCGTCCTGCTCTTGGGCGAGGTGGCAGATAGGTATCAGTGCCGAGCGCGGCTCAGGATAAAGGGATACGAGCTGGCGGGCATGGGTGATCATTTCCTCTGACAGATGTGTCATACCCAGTACCTTTCCTCTACCTATCCACTTCGCCCATGACAGGATCGACCGATGAAGTCGTGGCAACAGCATCAGCCACCAGTCCACCGACCAGCATCACTGGAACAGCCTGCATGTTGACAAACGACGGACCTCGAATATGCATCCGGTAAGGCTTAGCAGATCCATCAGACACTATATAGCAGCCAAGTTCGCCCCTCGGGGACTCTATGGCCACGTACGCCTCACCCGCAGGGACCCTGAAGCCCTCAGTGAACATCTTGAAATGATGGATTAGGGCTTCCATCGACTCATCTATGCGCGCCCTGGGCGGTGGAGTGATCTTCCTGTCCTGTACGCGGTAGTCGCCGGGAGGCATTTTCTCGATCACCTGACGTATTATACGGATGGATTCACGTATCTCGTTCAGCCGGATCGCGTACCGATCGAAATTGTCCCCGTAGGTACCCACCAGTACATCAAACTCCACCTGATCATAGGCCAGGTACGGCATTGTCTTGCGCAGGTCCCACGGTATTCCTGTAGATCGCAGTATCGGTCCGGTCACCGACAATCCGAGTGCCTCCTCAGCGGTGATGATTCCAACCCCTTCCGTGCGCTCCCTGAAAATCGGCTGGCCAGTAAGAAGGTCGTCATACTCCTCTGTGCGCCTCAGTACGTTGTCACAGATCAGCTCCACGTCCTCCTCCCAGCCGTCAGGCAGGTCAGCAGCTACACCTCCTGGGCGGATATAGTTGTGATTCATCCTGAGTCCTGTAGTCTTCTCGAAGAATCCAAGCACCATCTCACGTTCCCTGAACCCGTATATCATCATCGACGTCGAACCCAGATCCATGCCGTTGGTCGCCATCCACATGAGGTGTGATGAAACCCTGTTCAGCTCTGACATGAGCATCCGTATCCACACTGCCCTGGCGGGAAGCTCCATTCCCAGCAACTCTTCGGTACAGAGCGAGAAGACCAGCTCGTTGTTGAGGGGAGAGAGGTAGTCCATCCGCGTCACATTGGTGCTTCCCTGCACGTACATGAGTTCTTCGCCCGTCTTCTCCATGCCGGTGTGAAGATAGCCTACGACTGGCTTGGTACGCAGGATCGTCTCGCCATCCAACTCCATCATGAGCCTCAGCACTCCATGAGTGGAGGGGTGCTGGGGACCCATATTTATTATCATGGTCTCGCCAACGGGGCCTTCGTCGAAGCTCTCCGGCGATGTCGTGAAGCCGCTCGATGATGCCTCACCCGGAAGTGCAGCCTTACCATGTATCCCTCCCTCCAGCGCAGCCGGTATCTCTTCGGCCGACGAGCCATAGCCGCGAAGTACCGCTCCCCTTTCGCGACGCAGTTCTTTCACGGACTCTGACGATCTCGGTCCCAGTTCTTGCGCGCCTTCGGAAGTGCTTGATGCGTACTCGCTGGTTCCAGTCATCTCGGCCCCAGTGCCTCCCTGAACTGCACTGGCACGCGGCCTACGCCGTAGTCCTTGCGAAGGGGATGACCCTCCCAGTCATCCGGCATGAGAATGCGGGTCATATCCGGATGGCCGTTGAAAACAATACCGAACATATCGAATGCTTCACGCTCCATGGCCTCTGAACCGGGATATATATCGTATATACTATCTATCGTGGGGTCACTTTCCGGCACCTGCACCCTTACCCTGAACCTCTCCCCCAGACCCAGGAAAAGAAGGTTGACCACCACCTCGAATCGCTCCGGTACAACCTGTTCCGGTAGGTTCCTGTGCGGATTCAGCAGGTAATCGACCACGCAGAGATCCGCAAGCATCTCACAACCGGCATCAAGCAGCTCCGATACTACGTCGAAATACCTCTCACGTTGTGGGAACAATACGACCGGCTGCCGCCTGCGCGCAGGCAGTTGAGGGATATCTCGTAAACCATGCAACACTGCATCCAGAGATCCCCGTTCGGCAGTTTCGGCACTGGCATTCGATTCCGTATAGGCGGTAGTCTCGGTGCCTCCAGCCATATCCATATCCATGACCATCAGCGTGGGGTCGCCACCCGGACCGGCATGGGAGCCTCTTGCACCCAGCCTGCGAGTCCAGCACCTGCCTGCCTTTCGTCCGTTCCACGCCGCCGGGTAATCTCTCCTGTGCGGATCTTCTCGTGCAATGTGAGTATCGCATGCATGAGAGTCTCGGGAGTGGGTGGACAACCTGGTGCATACACATCCACCGGAACCACCTGATCGACTCCCTGCACGATCGCGTAGTTGTTGAACATGCCGCCAGTGGATGCGCACACCCCCATCGAAATGACCCACTTGGGCTCCATCATCTGGTCATATACCTGCCTGAGAACTGGAGCCATCTTCTGGGAGACCCTGCCGGCCACGATCATGAGATCAGCCTGCCGTGGAGATGCCCTGAACACCTCCATCCCGAAACGACTGATATCGAAATCCGCGGCGCCCAGTGACATCATTTCTATGGCGCAACATGCCAACCCAAACGTTGCAGGCCATACGCTGCTCCTCCTTGCCCATTTGACCAGATCTTCCAATTTCCCCGTGAGAAAATTGTATCCGAGATCCTCTAGTCCCATATCAGGCTACTCTCCCCGGGTTGCTGGGCTTCGCCGCCGCAGGTGCTACCTTGCCCGGAACGCGTGCCGATTCGCGTGCGGTGATGCGCGTTACCGTATTCGCCACCGTCCGCTCACCTGCCGCAGGCCTCCACTTCCGCACCGGGCCCCAATCGAACGCCCCATTACTGACCAGGTACAGGAACGTAACAAAGACGATCCCGGCAAACACCACCACCTCCAGCAACCCGAAAGTGCCAAGCTGCTTGAAGACCACCGCCCAAGGGTAGAGAAAGACTATCTCTATGTCAAAGATAACGAATATCATGGCGACCAGGTAGAATCTCACCGGGAAACGCTGTGGTAAATCCCTGGTCGGCACTATGCCGCACTCGTAAGGAGCCAGCTTGGCTTCAGAAGGCTTCTTACGAGGAGCAAGTATGCCGGACGCGACAAACGAGAGCCCTGCAAACAGCGCTCCAAGCACGATCAACACCAAGATCGGTAAATACTGCTCCATAATCTTTACTGTTTTATCACGCTCGAACCTCGCTCGGCACATCGAGCAATGAATCCAGGCATATTACCAGGTCAGTGCATTTTGAGCCGGCGATTGCAACCACACGCATTCCTGCTGGCGACAATAGAAGTTACCGCTTAAGATATGGAACATGGCTACAGACGCCAACACCAGACCAGTAGTGACACGCGCCAAGGCAAGCCCTAGGACAGAACGTCACGTGTATGACGCCTTGGTCGTGGGCGCGGGTCCGTCAGGATCAGCCGCCGCCTACTGGCTGGCAGACGCAGGATACGATGTAGCGGTTATCGAACGCAAGCGTTTCCCCCGAGAGAAGACCTGCGGAGATGGCCTGACCCCCAGGGCGGTAAGGCAACTGGAGGACATGGGTCTCGGCGACATCATTGCGAGAGCGCACAGATACGTTGGCCTGCGAACCTGTGCCTACGGTCACCAGCTGGAATTGCGCTGGCCAGATCACCCGTCATTCCCATCGTACGGATACGTGATCACCCGCCACGATCTGGACATGCTCGTAGCAGAAAGGGCGGCCAAGGCTGGAGCTCGCATCTTCTACGAAACCGAGGCAATCGAGCCGGTAATCGACATGGCGGTGGAGACCAACGCGCCCAGAGGCGAGAGGCTTCCGAAACTCCTCGGTATCAATGCAAGGGACGTAAAGAGCGGCCACATGGAAGAGTTCAAAGCACGTTACATAATACTTTCCGAGGGAACCACCTCACGAATTTCCAGGCATCTCGGCGCCGCAAGAGACAAGAGGCTTCCCTTGGGAATGGCCTTGCGCGGATACTATACGTCCCCGCTGCACGACGATCCATTTATCGAGTCGCACTTGGATGTCAGGGATTCACATGACAATGTTCTGCCTGGATACGGATGGATCTTCCCCTTAGGTGACGGGCGGGTGAATGTCGGCGTAGGGCTGATTACAACGGCAGGGCGATGGAAAGGGGTCAATACCGGCGAAATGCTGGATACGTTCATACGCAATTCAGCCGGCAAATGGGGCCTTTCCCCCAAATCCGCCTGCGGACCAGCGACCGGAGGTAGGCTTCCGATGGGGCTCTCCATCTCACCAAAGACCGGAACGAATGTCCTATTGACCGGTGACGCAGCCGGATCGATCAACCCGTTCAATGGCGAAGGCATCTCTTACGGTTACGAAACAGGCAGGCTGGCTGCTGCATGCGTCGCTGCAGCACTCTGCGGAGCAGGAGAAGATGCCATGTACAGTTACGAAGATCGCCTCCAGGACGCATACGGTCTCTACTACAAAATAGGACGTAGCTTTGTCAGGATGATCAGCAATCCAGAAGTAATGCACCGATGCGTACAGGCAGGCATGCACTCCAACACCATGATGGGATGGCTGCTGCGCATCATGGCCAACCTGCTGCGTCCTGACGAGACCGCTCCCGCAGAGATGGTATACCGAGCGTTGCTGTCCGTGGCGCGCGTCACTCCCGACCCTGAAGATTTCCTGGCCGACATTGGGGCGGCAACGCGGTAGAATATCGGAAGTATGGGAGCACATTGCCTATCGTAGTCGTAGGGATCAATCACGAGAACGCGCCGCTCGACTTGGTAGAAAAGGTCACGCTCTCGGATGAGGACATCGGCAAGCTGCTGGTGTCCGTTGCGCAAAATGACGATCTGTACGAGGCAATCGTGCTCTCGACATGCTTGCGCACAGAGATATATGCAGTCACCGGACAGTTTCACGACGCTGTTGACGACTTGGCCCGATCACTGTCAAGCCATACAGGCACGAGCAATGAGTTACTCGAACAGTACCTGGAAGTGCGTTTCGACGACGACGCTGTCATGTATATATTCGAGGTTGCCGCCGGTCTACGATCGTCCATACCCGGTGAAACCGAGGTTCTGGGCCAGGTGAAAAGAGCTCTGGAACATGCTGGTAAAGCCGGCTCGGCGGGCCCTGTACTGAACAGCCTGTTCCAGCATGCGATCAAGGCAGGTAAGCAGGTACGCAACCTTACCGGCATTGCACGCGGTCCTACCTCTTTCGCGCACATAGCAGCCGAAGTGGTGGTGAACGGGATGCACGGCAACCTGGATAATAGCAAGGTCGTGGTCATCGGCGCCGGAGAGATGGGGGAGGGGCTAGCTGGCGCCATATGCAGCTACGGATCACCTCAGGATCTCGCCATTTTCAGCCGGACACCCCAGAAGGCAAGAGCGCTGGCTGGTGCGCTGGTAGGCGTCAACGCTCACGGGCATGGGATGGAGTCCTTGCCGCGCCACCTGGTGGGAGCGGACGCAGTGATGGTATCGGTTGCCGCGCGCTCCGTGGTGCTTGACCATGCCATGGTGGAGGCAGCCGTCGAAAAGGCACGCATACCGAGCAGGGATACATCGGGTAAGGTCGCGACATCGAGCAGGGATACCTCAGGCAAGGGTGGCGACAGCCACGCAGCACCCGATGGAACAGTGGACCTGGTCATAGTCGATCTGGGCATGCCGAAGAACGTAGACCCGCGCGTCGCATCCATTGACGGCGTTTCGCTGTTCGATATGGACTACATGGTGGCTCGAGCGGAAAGCACCCTCGCAGGACGCCGGGAGGAATTCGATCGAGCCGGTGCGATAATATCGAGTGGGATAGAGTCGTATCGCAGGTACCAGCGAGAACGCGGCGCCGTGCCGGTCCTGGCTGCATTACGAAACAAGGTCGAAGAACTTCGCGTGGAGGAATTGAACAATGCACGCTCGAGGATCATCCAGGATGGAAAGATCAGCGATCAGGCCTGGGACGAGATGGACCGCATAACACGTCGCATCACGGCCAAGATGTTACATCAGCCAACCATCGTACTCAAAGGGACTGCCGGTACCCCCAAAGGAGAGAAAATAATCGAAGCAGTCAGAGACCTCTTCGGCCTCTGAGAATATGTCTACGACAATGCAATGAACGCACCTACGACATCTTGTAACCCGCCACCTGCCGGCAGATCAGTAATCAAAGTGGCAACCCGGCGCTCTCCACTGGCAATGGCACAATCCAGAGAGGTTGCCGCATGCCTGGCAGCTTTGGAAGGATCGCCTCCTACCCAGTTGTTAACCGTTTCGACAAGGGGAGACATCCTGACTGATACACCTATCAGCGCCATGGCAGGTACAGGGGTATGGGTAAAAGAGGTACAGGCCGCCGTCATTGCCGGAGATGCAGATATTGCAGTGCACTCAGCCAAAGACCTTCCTTCGATGGATACTCCAGGGCTGGCGATCGGCGCTGTCCTCGAAAGAGCGGATCCTCGCGATGCCCTGGTATGCCCGACGCCCTTTACGTCGGTGTTTGATCTGCCTGCTGGTGCAATGGTTGCCACAGGATCGACCAGGAGACGTGCCCAGCTTGCGTGGCTACGTCCCGATCTCACTTTCCGCGAGCTGAGAGGCAACCTGCACACCAGGATCGAGAAAATACGGTCTTCCGCCACAGCAGGTATAGTGGCCATGGCCGCCGTAGAGCGCTTGGACATCTATGATCAGGATATACATCCCATACGAACAGGATGGATGCTTCCCCAGGTCGGGCAAGGCGCCCTAGCCGTGGAGTGCAGGGAGGAGGACACGGAAATGCTCGAATGGCTCACCAGGATAGACAATGAGAAGGCTCATCTCGAGTTACGAGCAGAGAGGGCTTTCCTGAGAAACTTCCAAGGTGGCTGTAGCATCCCGGCAGCAGCGCTTGCCAGCGCTGTGCTGCCCGCCGCCCCTCACGGAAGTGCGATACTCGAGATCAAAGGTATGATAGCCAGCATGGATGGTAAGGCTCTGGTACGCCAGAGCTTGATGGGCATAGAGCCTGAAGCGCTTGGCAAAACGCTCGCACATGACCTGCTTTACCGCCAAGGAGGCGAGATATTGATAGACGTGAACCGTGGTTGATCAGAACTGTGGTTGATCATTAAAGTGGATGTACGATGACAGTCTACCTAGTTGGCGCCGGCCCCGGTGATCCCGGACTGATAACCTGTCGAGGGCGCGACCTGCTGACACGGGCGGATGTAGTGCTCTATGACCGGCTGGTGGACAAAAGACTTCTGACCAGCGTGCGTCCAGACGCCATCATCTATGATGCGGGCAAGCAGCCAGGGCACTCGGACCGCCAGGCGGACCTCAACAAAGTACTCGTGGAATACGGGCACGCTCACGAGACTGTTGTGAGACTGAAAGGTGGAGATCCCTTGGTGTTTGGCAGGGGAGGCGAGGAAGCAGAGGCGCTGCTTGATGCCGGAGTGGATGTAGAGATAGTGCCAGGTGTCACCTCCGCTATAGGCGTGCTCACCGCCGCCGGTATACCAACTACTTACCGAGGGGTAGCAAGAAGCGTTACGGTGGTTACCGGACATACCGGCAAGGAAAGCGCACAGCATCGGTCAAGATCAAGTCCGGAACCGGAACCAGGGAAAGGGCCTCATGCACAGTCAAGGCAAAGGACTCCCGAGGATGCCTCATCACCAATCAATATATCCGGCAACAGTGGTGATGACCCCGACTGGGAGCAGCTTGCACGGCTGAAGGGAACCCTGGTAGTGCTCATGGGCGTGGAAAACAGGGCCGGGATCGCAGCCCGCCTCATCGAGGGTGGCCGTTCTGGATCCACGCCTGTAGTGGCCGTGGAAAATGGAACGACGCCCAGATGCCGTACGGTGCATACCACTCTGGACCATCTGGGTGAAGAGGATCTAAAAGCTCCCGCCGTCATAGCAATCGGCGAAACAGCTGCATTCAGCCTATCTGCACCCAAGAGATACCCGCTGGCTGGGTTGGTGGTCGTCACCACCAGATCCCGCACCCAGAACGAATCGCTCAGTACAATGCTGATGGATGCAGGCGCCGATGTCATCGATTTTCCCGTGATCGTCACCAGTGCGCCAGATGATGACGGTGCAGATTTGAAACGCCATGCAGACTGGGTAAACCGTTACGATTGGGTCGTGTTCACTTCCGTGAACGCAGTGGAACGTTTCTTCGCGCAGCTAAGAGATGCACGGGATCTCGGCGGTGTGCGGATAGCTGCAGTCGGTGACGTTACCGCCAAGGCGCTCCTGGCGCGTAACATAAGAGCTGACGTAGTACCTCTGGACAACCAGAGCGCGGTTGGGCTGATCGAGGCCATGCCGGCGCCGGGACCTGTATCAGGACGCAACGAGACAGGAAGGGTGCTTTACCCCAAAGCGGCCGGCGCCCCTCCCACACTGGCCAGGGGACTTCGTCAGAAAGGCTGGCTGGTGGACGAGGTGGAAGCATACAAAACCATCGCAGCCACGGGGGGTCCCGCCCTCAACCCTGAGCTGATCGACATGGTAAAGCATGCTGACGCCATCACCTTCGCCTCTCCTTCCGCAGTATCGGCGTACTTCGAGATCGTGGAAGACGGTAAGGTGCCCCCAGTAGTTGGATGCATAGGAGATACGACAGCCGAGGCCGCCAGGCAATCCGGCTTGGCCGTAGACGTAACCGCAAAAGATCACAGCGCTGGAGGGCTCGTGGATGGTCTCATTTCCTTGAGAGAACGGATGAAGTCGTGACTGCGTCTTACGCGACCTTCCCAGCAAAGCGGATGCGGCGCCTTAGGCGCACCTCGAGGATTAGAGACCTGGTATCGGAGACGTCTTTATCGGCAACCGATCTGATCGCTCCTCTGTTTGTACGCGAAGGCATCGACCACCCTGCAGAGATACAGAGCATCCCAGGGCACTTTCAGCACACGGTCCACTCAGCACTGGACGAGTGCAAGAAATACCTAAGCCTGGGCATACCAGGCGTCATCTTGTTTGGCATCCCGCTGCATAGAGATTCACGGGGTTCCGGCGCTTGGAATCCATCAGGAATAGTACAGGTAGCTCTGTCTACGATACATGATGCACTTGGTGATGGTCTGACGCTCATATCTGATTTATGCCTTGACGAATACACCAGCCATGGGCACTGCGGAGTACTGGACAGCCAGGCGATGGTGGACAATGACGCCACCCTCGAACTCTACCGGCAAGTAGCGGTGGCACAAGCCAGGGCCGGTGCTCACGTCGTAGCGCCCAGCGGTATGATGGACGGGCAGGTGGCTGCCATACGGGAATCCCTGGACGCATCCAGTCTCACCGATACAGCTATACTCGCCTACAGCGCGAAATATGCCTCTGCGCTGTACGGACCTTTCCGGGATGCTGTAGATGTACAGATCACAGGAGGAGGCGATCGCCGCGGTTACCAGCAGGACCTGCGAAACTCGCAGGAAGCCATGGAGGAGATTGCGCTCGATATTGCGGAGGGAGCCGATATTGTCATGGTCAAGCCTGCCCTGTCGTATCTTGACATAATCTCACGAATATCTTCCACCGTGAATGTTCCGGTTGCCGGCTACCATGTAAGCGGCGAATACTCAATGGTAAAAGCTGCCGGGGAACGAGGATGGCTGGATGCCGGAGCTGTGATGATGGAACATCTCGTGTCCATAAAGCGAGCCGGCGCCCGATTTATAATCAGCTATGCAGCCGCCGAGATTGCAGAAATGATCGGACGGTGATGACAGTGATAATGCCGATAATCGGACAATGATAATGTCGCATACTCCAGCCTGTTGCCGTCCCCGTCACCACATGGGAAAGTGGTGAAGCGATGCTTACAACTTAAAATGAACGATCTCAACGATGAGTGGTTCGCGAGAGCCCAGCGAGTGATTCCGGGGGGTGTGGACTCACCAGTACGATCCTTCAGCTCCGTGGGAGGCACCCCCGTAACGGTGGACCACGGCAAGGGAGCATACCTATACGATGTGAATGGCCACCGGTATGTGGACATGATCCAGTCGTATGGTGCAGTAATCCTCGGCCATGCCGATCCCGGTATCACTAGTGCGCTTTACGACGCAATTAGCAAGGGTACGACATTCGGCACCCCCACCAGAGGCGAGGTGCTGCTTGCAGAGGAGATATGCGCAAGAGTACCCGGTTGCGAGCAGGTGCGGTTTGTATCGTCAGGCACTGAGGCTGCAATGAGCGCCATACGTCTGGCAAGGGGAGCCACCGGGAGGGACCGGGTGATCAAGTTCGCAGGTTGCTACCATGGTCACTCGGACGGATTGCTGGCAAAAAGCGGCAGTGGCGTTGCCGTCATGGGGTTGTCCGGGTCGGAGGCAGGGTCGGAGGCAGGGTCGGAGGCAGGGTCGGAGGCAGGGTCGGAGGCAGGGTCGGAGGCAGGGTACCTGCCAGGCTCACTGCCTGGATCTGCAGGTGTGCCTGTTGCAAGCGTAAGTGACACCATAATATGTCCATACAACCAGGTGCCTTCCCATGATGTGCTGGATGAAAAAGTGGCATGCGTAATAGTGGAACCAGTTGCGGCCAACATGGGTGTAGTGCTTCCCGCACCGGGTTTCCTGCAAGGTTTGCGTAACGCATGTGATGCCGCTGGTGCCCTGCTCATCTTCGACGAGGTAATCACCGGCTTCAGGGTGGCTTACAGCAACGCGTCAACCATGTGTGGCGTGATACCGGATATCTACTGCTTCGGCAAGGTCATCGGTGGTGGACTCCCCCTTGCGGCGTTTGGCGGAAAGGCCGGATTACTGAAGCAGCTTGCACCCGTTGGGCCCGTTTACCAGGCAGGTACACTCTCGGGTAACCCACTTGCCACAGCTGCAGGTCTGAGTGTATTGAACCGCCTGGACGAGAATGCGTTTACTACGCTGGCGAGCAAGGTGGAGTCATTCGCCGCAGGACTTCAATCTGTACTGAGTGATGCAGGGCTGGAGGCTGCCGTCCAACGATACGGTACGCTATGCAGTGTGTTCTTCGGAACAAGCAACACAGTATCTGACTATGATACTGCCTCAGCTTCAGCCGCCACCGGCATATACAGCAAGTTCTTCCACCATATGCTGGACCGCGGAGTGATGCTCCCGCCTGGTCCGTACGAAGCACTGTTCGTTGGATTGGCGCACAGCGACGCAGACTTGGACTACGTACTGGAGCAGGCAAGGACTGCTGCGTCAGAGACCGCAATGCGTATTTGATGCATATTTGGCCAAAGGAACGCCTCGCTCAGTAGGGCAGGCAGACCGGCCGCCAGAGTGTGGACATTTTATCCATATCTACTGCACGTACCCTACCCTCCTGAGTAAGCTTGCGGAGATGCGCCCATAACGAATAGCGCGCCATAGAGTGTAGGGACTCCGGAACATCTCTATATACTGTCATGATCATATCATCTATAGATATACCCTGTCCGTGACCATCGTTGATACTCTTGCTACCACTGCCGGACACAACCTGTAACCCTCGGTTTGGATGATGCTGCTGGTCGCCGTTGGTGCTCTTGTCCTGATCACCGCTCTCGCCAGGATGACGACTTAGCCTCCCATCTTGGTCTCCATCTTGATCCATACTAAGGCGAGTCACCTGAGGTGTCCTGCTCAGGCGACAGAGCGCTTCCCATACGGCCTCCTCGCGCATCCGGCGATGCTCGATGACGGAGGAGACCATCCTGGCCGGATCGTCCATGCACATACCGTGGCCTGGCAACAGCGCCCTGACCGGAGGCGTAATCTCCAGCAACAGCCGTAGGCTGTCCATGTATCTGGCCATGTCGCCATCCAGAGGGGCTATAACCACCGTGGAACCCTGCATTAGATGATCTCCGGTAAAAAGCAGGTCCTCTCCCAACAACATGTAGCACAGATGGTCCGACGAGTGACCCGGCGTGTAAATAGCCCGCAACCCAGCTCCCTGCACGCTCAGTATGTCCCCGTTCGTCAGCAGCCTGTCAGGTTCGAACCCGGGACTCCGGGTAAATCCGGCTGTCTCTGCGCCGGTAATACGCGCCAATAGAGCTGCAGCAGGTGCATGATCAAGGTGCTTGTGAGTGACGGCGATCTTGCTTATCCGACCTTCACCTATATCCGCCAGCAAATGCACATGCTCGGCCAACTCCGGACCAGGATCCACAACCACCAGCTCATCGCTGCCTATGATATAGCTGTTGGTCCCTGGCCCGGTCATGGCTCCTGGGTTGGGAGCAACCACCCTGGTCACTCCGGGAAAGAGCTTCGCGGGTTCTCCAGGTATACAAGCTTGATAAGGATCGAAATGCTCGGAATGCACTACGGAAAGCATCACTCCTCAGTCTATCGCCAGTCTGATCGCTGCAATCCTGCGCATCTATCAGGCATCCACATTACAAGCTGAGCGGATATCCAGGCACTATCAGGGAGAAGTGTCTCCGATAAGGTCACCCAGGTCGCCAGAGAAAAGTTCCAGATCGACTCCGTGATCGACGAGAATCCTCAGCACAACTTCTGCAAACATCTCCGGCTCTGCTATCAGCCACGTATGGCTGCCCTCCACCACCGTGCTCTGCACGCCAGCCGCACGGCACAAGCCTGTCACGGCACCATGGGGCACAAGCCTGTCACGGTCAGACCACACGATGGACACGGGGGTACCCGCTAAGGAAACCCGTTCCAGCTCAGCCATAAGATCAGCCCTGCGCACCACATTGACCATCTTCACCACTTCCGGGAGATTCCTCAAAAGATTGGGCATAGCTCCCTCTGCCACAGCTGGGAGTACCTTGGCTACTGACGATCCGGCAATCAGGTCCGTACCTAGGTCCTGGCCCCATTCCCACAAAGGTCTGCGAGCCATCAGCTCGATCTCGCCATCCGCACCACACCGTATAGGGCCACCAACAGGATTACACAAAACGGCCAATCGGACCATTTCGGGAAAGTCGTGCGCCACCTGGATAGCCACACCGCCGCCAAACGAATGGCCTATAACCGTAACCGGATCCTTCTGGCCCGCGGCATCCAGAAACCGTGCCGCCCATTCTGCATAGACCGGAAATGATCTCTCCCCGGCAACAAGCCTGGGCGACCCTCCGAAGCCAGGTTGCGCCGGAGCAAGTACCCGGCACCCGATGCTTGCCAGTGACGCAATTGCAGACTTATAGGTTCTGTGACTTACTCCCCAGCCATGCAGGAAAAGCACCGGCAGTCCCTCTCCAGCAACAGCGTAGCTGAAAACACCTTCCACCATCTCGGCCTGCCGCCATGAAATGGCACAGCTGGTCGACTTGGAACTGGCTGCATCATCTGTCCTATCCTCTGCATTACCATCTGAACCGGCTGAACCGCCCCAAGGCAGGGATAAGCGTGGAAAAGATATGTTAACCGGTAACCTCAGGCCTACCTTGGGTGCGCTTCCCATGGTAAGCATGGTACACCCTGCAGTTGGCGGTTTCCAGTATCTTGCCGCTCCTGATAGAACTATGCGCCAGACCAAGATTTTGACCTAAATCGTGGTATATTGGATGCCCAGCGATGGAAAAACCTACCGGCCAGGATGAGACCGAGAACGGCAACGAGTCCGGACGTGATCGGACCAAGCTGCGTCATGCCGGGCGCCACCGCGTGCCCACAGCCCTGATTACCTGGAGTGTCATAATTGTCGTTGCCATCGTGGCATTGGCCCTGATCGGCCTGAAGCTGCTGAGTTCGCCAATTGTTATAAAACCTAATCCTTTCCCGGTCGCTTCGTCATCGACTCTTCGCGAACTAAGTACCGAAGCGCTCTCCACATTGAGTAATACTGGTGGTTACGATACTGCAGGACTTGCCATGCCGGTATTGATTCGGTCCGGTAACAACGGGTCCATCCCCAATGGCTATAGTAGTAGGGCTCAGGGGAGCTCTTCTAGCAGGAACTCCACACCGGGAGGCAACGCGGTATCGCAGTTGCCTGTTGTGACGTTTGTAGGGAGCGAGTACTGCCCTTACTGTGAAGCCGCCAGCTGGCCGCTGGTACTGGCGTTGAGCAGGTTTGGCACTTTCAGAAAGTTGGGAATAGCCAGTTCTTCCAGCGCGGAAGCATTCCCAAGCATAAACGGCTTCTCATTTTACCGGCTGGCATACACGAGTAAGTACGTAGACTTCACTGGCGTGGAAGAGGCATCTTCCACGCCCTCGAGCAATCCCTACAATGGATTTACAACCATGAACCGTCCGAGCGAATCCCTATCATCGCTTCTCCAGCGCTATGACAAGCCTCCTTATGTTGCACAGGCCGATGCAGGAGCACTGCCTTTCCTGGATATATCGAACCAGGTAATCGTGGCCGGGCCAATGTTCTCCGCAGGGCTACTCCAGGCCAAGAGCTACGGCACCATCGCCAATGATATAGCCAGCCCCTCCAAGTCCATTGCTGGGCAAGCAATCATCACCTCGGCCAACCTCATCACAGCTGGCCTATGCGCAGTCACCGGAGCAAAGCCGGCCGCTGTGTGCTCATCTCCTGCAATCCAGCAGGCTACCGCGCTGCTCGCCGCAAGCTCCTAACCCTGCGCGCCTCATTGCGAGCAGACAGGCCATCGCCAGGAACCTGCTGGCAAGGACACACGCCCGTGCTCCGTGCGCCATTTGGAATAGCTTTTCGCCCACTCTTCGTGCCACTTGACCTCCGAGGCATGCAACTCATCTATAGACAGGCGTCCAAGGTCGGGGTACTGTTCAGCCTGCGCCATCGCTACGGCCACCGCAGCGCCGGCATCTCCAGCCGCATCGTGAGCAGAGGGGAGATCGACCCCGTAGTGGCTGCACAGCATCTGAAGAGTGCGCTTACCCTTGCGGAACCGGTCAAAGTGCCGGTCTATGACCAGAACATCGACTACCCGCAAGTCCGGCAACATCACACCCGTACCAAACCACTGGCGTGAAACGGCATCAATCATGGTCAGATCGTAACTGAGATTCATACCCGCAACGACAGCACCGGTAGCTGAGGCAAACCCAAGCGCAGCAATGATATGAGAGATGCCGGACTCGAGCGTCACGCCTTCAGAAGCCGCC
Source organism: Actinomycetota bacterium (assembly GCA_023379675.1). Taxonomy (GTDB): domain Bacteria; phylum Actinomycetota; class Acidimicrobiia; order Acidimicrobiales; family JAMCPL01; genus JAMCPL01. The sequence goes on from JAMCPL010000008.1 coordinate 36,337, forward strand.
CGCGCCGTGGTAATCCCATGTATAGCCACTGCCTGGGATGGTATGGGCCTACCGGGGTCAATCAAAAAATGATCTACATTCACCGTCCTGCCTCCCTGGACATAAACCAATGCCGCCGAAACAGGAACGTCATCGAAAGGATCGACACCAGTAGTCTCCAGATCGAATCCGAGCAGGCGCCCCCTTGCCCACGAATCCAGCTGGGAATCCGCAGGATGAGGCTCCTGGCTGGTCCATTCGAATGGTTTCACCCTGACATCCTCCCTAGGGCTAAAGCCCGGGGATTGCGCTTGCACTTTGGGGACGGTACTCGACTTCACGGGCACCTACTCACGCCGACCAATTCGTGTATTTGCCCGTCTCAGATACCGGTGCGAACAATCCCACAACCACCGGGCCATCAGGTGTCTGGTGTCTTTCGCTGGATTGCGCACACAATCGACAACATGCAAGCACCTGTCCTGCACCATCACGGCAAGTGTAGCCGCCTTTCCCGAGCTGTGGGCCGTTTAGCACCAGACAACCCAGCCACAGGCCACGCTCCGCTCATTACTGGATATATGCCTCATTATTGGAAGATACTAACATGCACCTGTAACGCTTACCTGGTATGCCGTATACGCGCAATGCATATACAGGACGGCGGACTTGCCATACAGCCGAGGTAAGCGTTTGGAACGGCAGATCCGGGGTACATCCAGCGCCGTCAAAGTCATCGATATCACCCAAGATGACACGCGCATACATGCTAAGCGCTGGCTAGACGCATCATATGCCGACATACCGTTACCTCGATCCACCTTCACGGGAATGCCGCTATCTGATCACCCCGCCTTATCCAGGTACACCATCCATTCAGGCTCAGGAGTAAAGCGCATCAGCCATGCCTCCCGGCCAAGAGGACGGTACGGTACCCTGTGCAGGACCCAGCCCATCTCTTTTACGGTCTTGGCGCCTTTCTTGCCATTGCATCTGGTACAGGCCGCCACGACATTCTCCCAGGAATGACTACCGCCATTGCACCGCGGTATCACATGGTCGGTGGTGGTGGCCGGCTTTCCGCAGTAGGCACAGACATGATGATCTCGAGCCAGAACGTTACGAGTGGTCAATGCCACTGAACGGCCGTACGGCACGACTACGTAACGCATCAGGCGTATGACGGACGGCACGACTACGCTGACGCTTGGACTATTGAAGACTGCAGTCGATTCACAAACCGTTTCAGCCTTACCACCAAACAGCAGCGATAGGGCTCTTTGGGGTGATACGACGCTCAGTGGCTCGTAGCTGGCATTCAACAACAGTACTCGGCTCATAATCCTACCACTTTACTCTACTCGCTCCAGCGGTAGGACTTCAAGTACGGTAATGTACCCGAAACTCGACGATAGTCTTTCACACAAGCCTGTCTCGCCACCTGCACTTTGCAGCTGTAACCTACAGTCCAGCAAATCCGTATAACTTGCGAGAATCCAGCACGCCCGCAGAACTGATACCATTACTGCCTCAATTACTGCCTCAATGAGTTGTAACTGAACTGGGGGTGCGATTTCCCGATATCAGGCAGCCATTAAATTGTGAATCCAAGTTATTTTAGCCTACCGGTTGCCAAGCCGTCGTGAGCGCGCTATAATTAGCACTCACAAGGCAAGAGTGCTAGGTATCAGGTACCATGTATCAGGTATCAATGAGTATCGGGCAATGAGCATGCCGAGCAGTCTTGCAGGTATGTTGGACATGCGACATGCGGTACTCTTGTCCTTGCTGTAGAAAGCCCGTGCTGGGTGAGGCGGCATTGCAGTAGTGCAGGGTTGCAGGTATGTCCTGTCCTGGCCGGGCAGTGCAAAGATGCCCACGACGGGCAGTGCAGGTAGTAGGTAATTGATAGCTAACAGACAGGAGGCTCAACAGACATGAAACTTCAGCCACTCGAGGACAGGATAGTAGTCCGCCCGGGAGAGTCGGAGGAGACCACGGCATCCGGCCTTGTCATCCCTGACACGGCAAAAGAGAAGCCGCAGCAAGGAGAGGTGATAGCCGTAGGCCCGGGGCGGCGGGCAGAGCACACCGGAGAGCTTGTACCGGTAGGTGTATCGGTGGGCGATACGGTTGTGTATTCAAAGTACGGTGGCACCGAGATCACTGTGGATGGTGAGGATCTCCTCATCCTTTCCAGTAGGGATGTACTGGCCATAGTAGTCAAGTAGCTGCTTCCTTGCAGTACAGTAGATGCACTGCAAGTACTGTAAGGACAGGTCTCTCACATTTCCTGGCCAGCAGGGACGTGTCGTCGTAGTGGTCAAGTGGTCGCACGTTTCACGTTCAGGCAGGATGAGGCAGGATATCAGGTAGGACATAGCGTAACAGAGCACATACAAGCAACAGTACGCAGACATTAAAGACACAAATATAGATACAAGGATAGAAGGACATACAATGCCGAAGATACTTCATTATGATGCCCAGGCGCGTAGAGGCCTGGAAGCCGGGGTCGACAAGCTTGCCAATGTAGTGCGAGTGACCCTGGGTCCCAAGGGCCGCAATGTGGTGATAGACAAGAAGTGGGGCGCACCTACCATCACCAACGACGGCGTAACCATCGCCCGTGAGGTGGAGTTGGAGGACCCCTTCGAGAACATGGGAGCCCAGCTGGTCAAAGAAGTGGCGACCAAGACCAACGATGTTGCAGGTGATGGTACCACGACCGCCACAGTACTGGCTCAGGCGCTCATCCACGAGGGACTGCGCAATGTGACCGCCGGTGCCAACCCGATGGCGCTGAAGCGGGGCATCGACAAGGCTGTGGCGTCGGTGGTGGAGTCGATCCGTGGGCAATCCCACGAAATATCGTCCAAGGAGGAAATCGCCCAGGTGGCATCCATCTCCGCTGCTGACAACTCCATTGGAGAGATACTGGCGGATGCCATAGACCGGGTGGGCAAGGACGGCACCGTCACGGTCGAGGAGTCCAACACGTTTGGTCTTGAACTCGACTTCACAGAAGGGATGCAGTTCGACAAGGGATACCTGTCGCCCTACTTCGTGACCGATCCCGAACGCCAGGAGGCCGTGCTCGAGGATGCCTATATCCTTATAGTCAACTCGAAAATCAGCTCCATACACGATCTGCTCCCGATACTGGAGAAGGTCATGCAATCCGGCAAGCCGTTGCTCGTCATAGCGGAGGATGTCGAAGGAGAGGCGCTGGCCACCCTGGTGGTCAACAGGGTTAGGGGCATATTCACTTCGGTATCCGTCAAGGCTCCCGGTTTCGGCGAGCGTCGTAAGGCAATGCTGCAGGACATAGCCGTGCTGACTGGCGGGCAGGTGATATCAGAGGAGATTGGGCTGAAGCTGGAAGGTGTCACCCTTGACCTTCTTGGTAGGGCAAGGAGAGTGGTGGTCACCAAGGACGACACGACCGTGGTGGACGGTGCCGGTTCCGAGGAGGACATCAAGGGTAGGATCGCCCAGATCAAGCGGGAGATAGAGGAGACCGATTCCGATTGGGATCGTGAGAAGCTCCAGGAGCGCTTGGCCAAGCTTTCCGGCGGTGTTGCCGTGGTACGCGTGGGTGCTGCCACCGAAGTGGAACTCAAGGAGAAGAAACACCGCATAGAAGATGCGCTCTCCGCCACCAGAGCCGCAATCGAGGAGGGCGTAGTTGCAGGCGGTGGCACGGCCCTTGTACGTGCCATGGGCGATGTTCGGAAGCTGGTGTCGTCGCTGCAGGACGATGAGGCGACCGGGGCTTCCATCGTTGCCCGTTGCCTGGCTGAGCCGCTCAAGTGGATTGCCGCTAATGCAGGGATGGAGGGCGCGGTGATGGCCCAGCATGTGGAATCGGAATCCGGGTCGACCGGCCTCAATGCCGCGAGCGGCGTGATCGAGGACTTGATGAAGGTCGGTATCATCGACCCGGCGAAAGTGACTCGTTCCGCACTGCAGAATGCCGCATCCGTAGCAGGGTTGCTGCTCACCACCGAAGTGCTTGTGGCTGACAAGCCTGAGCAGAAAGACACCGCTACGCCTGGAGCAGCCTGAGGAGTGCTGTAGGACCGTGTGCTGCCTGCGAGCAGGTGCAGCCGTTGGCCCGCGTGGCGGGTCCGGCGATAGAGCTGGTCAGGGTTACCGGTGTGCTGCCTGCAAGCAGGTGCAGCCGTTGGAGCTCGCTCGTGGTGCAACAGCTACCTGCCGAAGCATGCTGGTTGGGTGTGCAGGGGCGCCAACGCTGATGACTTGGTGTAGGGATACCACTTTCCCCCGTCGCAGTTCTGCCACGCGCCCTTTTCCCCGTCCAGGTTGCTCTTAGCCGTAGGATTCCACCAGCCGACCTGGTAGCTCGTAGCTGGATAGAAGCTGTAAGGTCCGCTGCGCCAGGGACCGAACTCTCCCATCGAGGTTTTTGTCGTGATGGAGGGGGGGATCTTGTAGATTCCCCTGGCGAAAGTCTGGGGAGTCAGGTCTGGTCCTGCAGCTTGCAGCCTGGAGAACAGCTCCAAGGCCATCTTGTAGGCAAGGGCGAAGTAGGGTTCCTGCGGCCGGCCTCCATGATCCGCCAGATGGAACACTTTGAGCGCTTCGCTCTGTGAAGCGCTTGGCCACTGTCCCGCATCCATGACAAGGGAGTGCTTCGCCTGGGGAGGCGAGATACGGCGCATTAGCGGGTCGAGCCACCAGTCGAACATCCACTCGGGATAGTACCCCTCTGATGTGGCGGTGGAAGTGAACAGTATAGGTTCCAGCGGATCGCAACCACATATTATCGTAGTGACCCCGTGGGCTTTCATCTGAGCGATAGCGGTGGAAGCCTGCTGCGATGCCTGCGACACGGAAAGGGCGTAGTTGTCCCTTGCGGCGAAGTTGACGCCACACTGGGAGGCAAGGCGGCTGGCTATATAGTTGCCATCTGCGGCATACAGCGGATTGTCAGGTATGAGTAGACCGAATACCCGTTTGCGGCTGCGCATACGAGGGGTTCCCGCAAATATCGCTTTCATGCCGGCCATCCTTTCGCAGATGAAGTTCACAGTGGCCTGATTGTTCTGCGTACCGGTGGGGAAGATTGTGTATTCATAAGGATAGTACTGTCTCAGCCATGAGTCGGGCATGTAGATGGAACCGAGCGAGATGATGTGCTGTACAGCCAGGTATTGCTCGTACATCTGGGAGGAGAACATCGGAAAGGTCAGATCCGCGAAAGCACCGAGTTGCTTTGCGGTGACTGCATCAGCCTGTGCCTGGGGCTGATCGAGCCCCTGGTCTTCGGAAAGGAAGTTCCCGGTGGCGGTGAAGGGCTTCAGCACCACCTTGCGTCCCCACAGCTCGTAGGTCCGATTGAAGAAGCTGATGTAGGTATGCAGGTCCGCGAGAAATTCCTTGTCATTGGGCATGGCACTAGTCACCAGGGAAGCTATGGATGCCTGGTCGCTGGAGCTCTCCTTGCGATAGGTGACGGTAATCGTGCTGGTGGTCACGCCTGGAGAGGTAGCGCCCCCATTGTACCCATGCCAGGCCGGTACGCACGAAGGTGCATATGCCGACCAGGGCACCTGGCGCACACCGGGGCCGCATTGTACTCCACTCATTGCCCTACCCGGTGCACCGGCCACAGGAACAGGGGTGATGCCTGACGGCAGTTGAGTGGGGGCAAGGTTGCCCTGTGGCGGTCCGGGTGGCAGCAACTGTAGGATGGCGACTGCCGCCGCTGCAAGCACGATCGGTATGGCATATCGTCTTGCCAGTATCGGGAAAGTGGGGCTGTTCGGTGTAGTGCTCATATTCGGCTCCTGCCTTGTGCCATATGACCCGTGTCATGGCATCGGTTCGTGCCTCTTACGCCGTTGCCGGCCTCGACCATCCAGCCATTGCTGCCGCTGCTCATACGCTGTTCCTAACGCTGGCCGTGGGGGATGCCGAAAGGATCTCTTCACCGCTTCCCAAATATGCTGCAAGTACTGCGGGTGAGTGCAGTACCGACTGCACACTTCCTTCGGCGATGATACGTCCCAGATGCAGGCAGATGAGCCTGTCTGCTATGGACGACACCAGCGGTACGTCATGCTCGATGACAATAAGCGTTGCCCTGGTGTCCTCTGCCACCCCTAGGAGGAGTTCGGCAAGTGCTTCACTCTGTCTCTGGGCGATGCCTGCCGAAGGCTCGTCGAGGAGCAGCACTGATGGATCGTGTCCCAGCACACAGGCCAGTTCAAGCATGCGGCGAGTACCGGTGGACAGTTCGGAGACTATGGAATCACGGTAATGAGTGAGACCCATCTGTGCCATCAACTCGTCGATTCGCCCATGGACCACCCGTTCGGACCTGCGGGCATCTTTCAGGTGTAAGATGTTGGCAAGAGGATCACGTACCGGTACAGTGCGCTCTATGGCTGCCGCCAGTGCTTCTGACACTGTCATCGAGGGGAACAGCCTGGAGTCCTGAAACACCCTGCCAAGGCCCAGCTCGGCCCGAGCTGGAGGAGACAACCTGGTGATGTCCTTGCCGTTCAATGCCAGCCGACCGGTATCCAGCTTGGTATAGCCCCCGAAAATGTCAAAGAGGGTGCTCTTGCCTGCTCCATTTGCCCCGATGATACCAAGTATCTCACCTTGCTGGACGCTCAGGCTTATATCCTCTATGGCTACCAGCCCTCCGTATGACTTGGAGACGTTCCGCACGGTGAACGCCTCTGCAGATGCTGCGCCCGGTTGCGGCGCCTGGGCGTTCTGAGCAGTTCCGGGGGGTGGCGCGGTAACCGGTGGCGCGGTAACCCCACCAGCCCCAGAGGGTCCGGCGCCTTCCGTAGCCCGTCTCTGATCAGACTTCTTCATGGCGTGGATAAACACTGATCTGAGCAGTTCTGGGTGCTTCTCCACACTTGGAGTCGGTCCGCTGAATCGGATGCGGCCGCGCTCAAAAAATACCGCCCTTTGAGCAACGGCACTGGCTACATTGATCGACTGCTCCACGATCACGAAGGTCACCCCTGATGCAGCAAGCGATTTCACCGTCTGGAGCAACTGGTCAATTACCTTTGGCGACAGACCAAGCGACATCTCGTCTATCAGCATTAGTATAGGCCTGCACAGCAACGCCTGGCTTAAGGCGAGCATCTGCTGTTCCCCTCCGGAGAGCTTTCCCGCCTTCATATTTGCCCGTTCGTGCAGGGACCGGAAGACCGTCAACACTCTTTGAGCGTCAGCCTTCGCAAAGTGCCGGTCATGGTGATGGCGTTTCACGGTCCAGCTTGCAAGCCGCAGGTTCTCAGTAACAGTAAGAGAGCTGAAAACTCCCTGCCGGGCAGGGACCATTATCATGCCAGAATGCGCCCGCTGGAAGGTGCTCAGCCGAGTTATATCCTGGCCAAGCAGCTCCACCTGCCCGCGGGTGGTAGGGATGAGCCCGGATACCACTCCAAGAAATGTAGATTTGCCGGAACCGTTGCTCCCCAGTATGGCCACTATCTCGCCCTGGGCGATGCCCATTCCGGTATTGAAAAGCGCTTGCATACGACCATAGTGAGCGTCTATGCCCTTTGCAGCCAATATTGCCGGCCGCCCACCACTTGGTGGGATGTATCCCGGAGTGTAACCCTGCCTGCCGCCTACCGGCGTGCCGGTCATACCGTTGGTGGACATTTCAAGGGTTTCCAGCGCCGCCATCTGCAGGGCCGCCCTTGCGGTCCGTGACTCCTCCGACCGGGTGGCTCGAGTTTCCAGAAGCGCTCGAGTTGGGTGAGTTGCCTGGGCCGTTGTTCCTTGCACGCTGCCCTGACCTGCTCCAGTGGCTGCCACCCTGCCATCTTGCGTTCCACGCATTTCCGGTTCTCCGGGCGCCCCGTATACCGATTCCGGCCGGGATGAGAGCATGCCTGCCAGACGGTTCCTGACCCTGATGGCCACGCCTCCCAGCCCGCTGGGTAGGATCATAAGGAGAACCAGCAGGCCTGCTCCAGTGGCGAAAAGTTGCATGCCACCTTTCACGAAGTATAGTACTCCTTCCACATAGGCGGCTCCCAGTATGGCGCCGAGCAGTGAGCCCATTCCTCCTATTACGACCATGGTGAATATCTGGATGCTGTACTGGGGGGGGAATCCTCCAAACGAAATACCACCCAGGGCCACCACGTACAGCCCTCCGGCTATGCTCGCCATCGCGCCTGAGACACCGAAAGCCAGCAGCTTCACCCTTATAGGGCTTATACTGTAAGCAATTGCGTTCTTCTCGTTGTCACGCACGGCAAGCATTGCCCTGCCGAGTCGTGAGTTCCTCAGGCTCAGCGCGGCGAGCAGGACAACAGCCAGTACCGCCAGGCACAGCTCGTAGAATGGAAGCGGGGAGACAAGGTTGATTTTTCCAAAGAGTTCCGGGCGACTGATACTGCTGGGTGTGATATACGGGAAGTAGCTCGGGCTCAATAGCCAGGTCGACAGCGGCACGGCAAACGCCATGGTGACCACCGCCAGGTACAGCCCCTGGAAACGCAGTGCAGGAATCCCTATTATACATGCCACGACAGCTCCGGTGATTCCGGCCAGAGCCAGAGCGACGAGTATCTCGACATGAGCATGTACCATCAGCGATGCCGTAGTAGCGGCGCCGACACCGGCAAAGGCAAACTGACCGAGGCTGATCTGGCCTGCCCAGCCGGACAGCACCACCAGTGAGACTGCGATAATGCCAAAGATTACGATGTACGAGAGTAGAGTGATCCTTGATGCGTTCAGTAGCGACGGTACCATTATGGCTGCTGCAGCTACGGCTGCGATGGCAATGGCGCGTCCCACTTTTATCTCCGGCCTCTTACGCAACGCCTCTGGCAGGGGATGCACTTCCTGCACTGCTACGTAGTCGCCCATGCCCTGGTCGGCAACCCTGGTATCACTACGAGCAGAGCGCTTGAGCAGCATGCCTACCACCAGCAACACGAAGAGAGCTACATCGGAGTAGACCGTGGTATGGAAGGACCAGTAGACAGCCTGCTGCATGATGCCTATGACGAGAGACAATCCCACCGCGACCGGTAGGCTCTCCATGTTTGCCAGCATGGCTGCCACCAGTGGAATCAGCAGATCCGTGGGTCCTGACGCAACGCCGACGTTTACCCCCAGGATGGGCCCGGAAAGAGTGGCGCCCACTCCTGACAGTAGTGATGCGACCACCCAGGCGGTGATGCTGAGCCTGCGCACCGGTATACCCAGCAGTGTCGCACGACTTGGCGAGTCGGCTACCGCCCTGATGCCGATTCCGGTATCCGTATGCTTGAGGAATATCCATATTGCAACCAGGGCGATTGGCACTACGATCCAGGCAGCCAGGTAATTACCGTTGAAGATGAAGGAGCCTACCGATGCCTTGAAGCTGAACGGAACTGAGAAGGAAGTCACCGACTTCAAGGGTACGAACAGTCTGGGCAGTTCCATTTCGGCGGCCCCGAACATCTGCGCCACCCCGATGGTTGCCACCGTGAGTATCAGCCGTGGCGCTTTCTCAAATCTTCTGACCACGATGGTGGCTACGAGTATCCCGCTGGCGGCGGCAACGAGCAGGCCTATGGGAACGGCTGCATAGTATGGCAGCGCTGTCCGGCCGATTACCAGCACAATGGCGGCTGATGCAGCAAGACCGCCGATTACGCCCTGGGAGAAGTTGATTATGCGGGCGGAACGGTAGATGAGTATGAGCCCCATGGCCGTCATGGCGCTGAGAGCACCCAGCGACAGGCCTTCCACGGTGACACCGAGGGGCAGGTGGTTTGGCAGGAGGATGGTGACAACCAGCCATGCGATTGCAATAGCTGCCGGTAGAAGCAGTCTGGCTCCGAGGGGTCCGGTTGCACCCCGGAACCTCGTGGCACCTGAAGACCTGGTTGCATGCCGGGATCCGGCTGTGTCTGGGAGTGTGGCTGTGTCCTGGGATCCGGTAGTGCCCGACCTTCCCTCTGACGCCTTCACTTTTCGTCAGCCTTGCTGCTTTTTTCGGCTAATGCCCTCAATTTTGGCGACACCCTTGCCTGCCCTCACGACCGCACTCCACCTACATACCTACATTCAGGCTCCACCTACATACCTACGCTCCCACATCCCTGTACCCACATCTCCGAAACCCGCCACCTGGTATCCCAGCATACACATATCTACTGTGCTGGGTAGCTATTGTTGCAGATTACATTATCAACTGCGCGACAGTACGCTGTCAATGCTTTCTCATGTAACAGGGTCGGGATGCTTCGGTAACCTTGCCGCCCTATTAGCTCTGCCGCACGATCCGGGTAGGTAGCACTCCTATTCCCTCTATCTCCACTTCCACCAGATCACCGTCCGACAGGTAGATTGGGGGTGTACGGCCAGCTCCCACGCCTTCAGGTGTTCCCGTCGAGAGCACGTCACCAGGCAAGAGCGTCATCGAGCCTGAGATATATGCGAGAATGTCTGGAGCGCGAAATATCATATCCGAAGTGTTGCCGGACTGCATGGTAATGCCATTGACCCGAGTCTCCAGATTGAGATTGTAGGGGTCACCCAACTCATCAGGTGTGACAAGCTCGGGACCGGCCGGCGCCGTGCGATCGGCATTCTTACCCAGTGTCCATTGTGTCGTAGCATGTTGGTATCCTCTTGCGCTGAGATCGTTAAGGCAGGTATAGCCCAGTATTGCTGTATTGGCCTCTTGCGGACCGACATTTTTCAACGTTGCCCCTATTACCACGGCCAGTTCTCCTTCCCAGTCAAGACGCTCATCGCCAGGAGGTATGGGAACTTCGCTGCCCGCACCCGTCAGGGTCGATGCGAATCTTGCAAAGATCGTTGGTTTGGACGGGAATTCTTTCCCTGACTCCGCGGCATGGCGGGCATAATTGAGTCCTATGCACAGTATTCGCGAGGTGGTGGGTACCGGCGGCGCCAAGGTGAGCGAATCCAGGTCCAAGATATTCCGGGTCGGAATGGCGTTACCGGTCCCAGCGTTGCGGGCTTCTTCCAGCGACTCCGGCAGTGCGGTAAAGAAGTCATCAATCTGCCCCAGCGGCACCACCATGTTGCCATGCAGCACTCCTATGCGCCGTCCATCGCTTGCTTCGTAACCTACCAACCTCATCTATGGATTTCCTTCCTGTCCGGTTGCCAGCAGCTCATCCTCGTTCGCGTTATAACCTGCTGGCAGCATTACCGCCTCAGCCAACCTGCCACGCATAATGCCAGTATCCACCCATTGGATACATTGCTACATTGCTACCTTGCTACTTGATAAGCTGTCACAACATATGTCAAACATGGGTGATACATTGCTACCTTGCCACCCACCCACCGTCCACCAGCAGGTCCGTGCCAGTGATAAACGATGCTGATTCCCCGGCAAGGAAGCAGACAGCCTGTGCTATCTCGTCCGGTTCAGCCCAGCGACCCAGAGCCTGCTCGCTTTCCCTTTCAGCTTTCACCTCATCAAAGGGTAGACCCATCCGCTCTGCCTCCATGGAGATGTCTCCGCGCAGCATGGCTGTGTCCACTGAGCCAGGGCTTACTGAATTGACCCTGATCCTGTATGGCGCCAGCTCCCAGGCGAGCGCCCTTACCATGGAGATTATTGCCCCCTTGGTCGAGCCGTAGAGCGCATGGTCTCGCTGCCCGACATGGCCGGAGACGGACGCCATGCATACTATCGATCCGCCCATTACCTGGATCATTATCGGGATCGTGTACTTGCACATCAAGAAAGTGCCTCCCAGGTTGGTGTCTACGACCTTGCGATATTCCTCCCAGGACGTATCCTGGAATGGCTTGACGAGCACCACTCCCGCCACGTTGGCCAGTACGTCTATGCGACCGTAATCGGATCCTATACTGGCGAGCACTTTTGAAACTGCATCTTCGTCAGATACATCGCACTGGTAATACCGCGACACAATAGGTATGTCTGCCGGCTTGGGCGAGGGCGCTGGCGAGGGCGCTGGCGAGGGCGCGGAGGTAGGTGAGGATGAGTACATGAGCATGCCTGCAGGCGTGCCGACATCATGCTCATGCCACCCGGCGAGCGCCGCATCTTCTTCCGGGACAATGTCTATCGCTGCGACTGCATATCCGAGCATGTCCAGGCGTATTGCGGTTGCGCGGCCAATTCCATGAGCCGCTCCGGTCACGACTGCGACCTTTCTGGTCCGCTCATTCACGGATGTATCCTATGCCAAGTATTTCCCTGGCTTCGGCCGGGGTGGCGACTGGCCTTCCCATGGAACAGCTGAGTTCTGCGGCTTCACGTACAAGCTCATGAGTGGCAAGCAAAGTGCCATTACGACCGTAGGGGTTGTCTTCCGTTCCTACCCGTATATGGTCGCCCGCTGCCAGGGCACAGGCCAGAAGCTCCATCTGACCCTCTCCCATAATGCTGACGGTGGCCACAGAGTCTTCGGGGAGATAGCGGCGCCGGTGAAGGTATTCTTCGGGATCAGCTGGCGACCACGTTCCGCCCGGCCAATTGAAGAAGAGAGTAGTCACAAACGGCGGTGATACAAGGTCGCGCTTGATCAGGTATGCAAGGTTCCATATAGAGCCCGTATGCCATATCTCGAACTCCATCCTTATCCCATAGCGAGCGGAAGCGCTTGCGTAGGCCTCAAGCTCATCACGGGTATGCAGTACGTTGGTATTGATGCCTCCAGCGAATGCCTCATCGTGGTGACTCGCTATCACCGAGAGCATATCCGTTCCACTTTCCAGCGCCTCCATGCGGGAGTCGAGCGAAAGGCTGGACATGCCGCACTGGATGATGATGTCACTGCGAGAGCGTACCGCCCTAATCGATTCCGCCCAACTGTCTTCGCCGTGCATATGGAGGACAGCTGCGCCGTTCTCCGCGCAGAGTCCCGCTTCTTCGGCGCGCTCCTCGGGCGTGCACGGGTAGGGCACTTCGGGATGGAGCCAGCACACATTGGGTGTAGCGGTAATAATGACTGGTGTCTTGTCCATGTGGCCTACTCTACCGTTAATATATAATGATGTGCATACAAGGAGGCTACCGCGTGGGCAATAGATTTGTTCCGTTATCATTCGACAAGCACAAGCTGCTCTCCACAATGCAGGAGGTAGGGATAGGAGCCATGATCCTCACCTCCCCAGAGAACGTGTTCTATGTAACCGGCTATCCGGTACTCACAAGTGCAGGCAACCCCATCCTGCATACTCTTTCCAATCAGTTTCCTGTTGTGGCATGCATTGACCGTGAGGGCAAGGTCATGCTGGCCTGCTGGCTGGTTTCCACCCTGGGTGCGGACTTTGGCGCTGACGAATTGTTGCTCTACCTCGACAGGGAAGGCGCTGCCGGAGAAATTCGTAAACTCGTGGACCATGCAGCTGAGCAGCCAGGGAGGGTAGGCATAGAGTCGACCTGTCCTTATCATGTGGTGAAGATGTTGGAGGAATCCCTTGGTACAGGCGCTACTGGCGCGGGCAACGCCGGCGTCGATGCCGGGGCCGGTGGGGCTCGCAGCGTTGCTGCTGAGAGTGATGCGGGAATGGCTGGTACGGCCGGTGGTAGGGGAGATCAAGGTGGCGGGGTCAGCGGGAATAGTAAGGTGGTGCTGGTGGACGCACTCATGCTGGATATGAGGGTGGTAAAGAGTGCTGCGGAAATAGCGTTTCTTGAAAACTCCATAAGGATAGTAGAGCGGTCCGTTTCTGAACTGTTCGGCCTTCTCCGCCCAGGCATGTCGCGCCTCGATCTGATCGGCAAGGCAAAAGAGATCATGGCGGCCAACGGGGCTTCGGGGGTCAGCCATGTCACGGTATCGTTCGGTAAGGAGAATCCTGAGCTGGCGATAGATGAGACACTCGTCGGTGATCGGCTGGTGACCCTGGATCTCGGTGCTTTCTACCAGGGGTATGCATCCGATAATCGCCGCTATGCCTATACGGGCACGCCTCCTGCTGCGCTGGTAAAGGCTCATGATATGATGGTGGACATTGTCGATCAAGTGGGTGCGGCTCTGTGTCCGGGAACTTCAGAGGGCGATATCTTCCAGCTGGCTGCGGAACTCTTCAATCGACACGGCCTTGATCCCTTCTTTGACCATGCAGGCCACCATGTCGGCCTCCAGACAGAGGAACGCTGGATCACTTCTGCGTCGAAGCGCCCGCTTCAAGTAGGTATGGTCGTCAACATTGAGCTGTACACTCCCGTCGAGGGCATCGACTTTGTGGGCAACGAGGAGACATTCGTAATTGATGTCTCCGGTTCCCGGCGGATATCGCAGCTTTCCAGGGAGATCATCCCGCTACCCTCAGAGGCCTGGTAGATGAGCGATAGCGCCTGCCCCGATGCAAGGCGCCACGGGAATGTCGTGTACAGGAAGGGTATGAGGCCGGAATGATGCGGAGCTTGCCAACGGCGCCAGACCGGCTTCGCGCGTCTCATTCACATCCGGTGAGGGTCGGCATGATCGGGCTTGGTACGATCCACGCGGTGCATGCAGAGGCGTTCAAACGGCCTACCGCCAGCGCCAGCCTGCATGCCGGTATACACGCTGGCGGAGATACTGATGCAGTGAGTATGCCCGGAATAGGATTACCCGGAGAGATCGTGGCAGTGTGCGATACGGATGCCGGCAGGGCGCGCCAAGTCTCCACTGACCTGGGCTGCGCTGCGTACACTGATTACGGTGCACTGCTCAACGATGCGGATGTCGATGCGGTTGACATAACCTTGCCACATTCCCTTCACTACCAGGTTGCTCGCGATGCGTTGCAAAGTGGGAAGCACGTACTAGTGGAAAAGCCGATGGCGCCCTCGTCGGCACAGTGCAGGGAACTCATAGATCTGGCGCGGCAGCAGGGGCTTGTATTTACGGTCGCCGAGAACACGCGATTCGTACATGCATACCAGGAGGCAAGGAAGCTGCTGGATGCCGGCAAGATAGGCCAACCGAGATTGATACGTACGTTGGTCTGCGGGACGGAAGTGGCGCGACTTCGTGACAAATCGCTCTGGAAAGGTCGCGTGGACGGCACTGCCGGCGGCACTATCATGGATGCCGGGCCTCATTCTTTCTACCTATTGAAATGGCTGTGCGGGCCGGTGGTGTCTCTCCGGGCGTTCGGGTCGAAGCTGGTGGACGAGAGCGAGGTGGAAGATCATGCTGTGGTGTCCGGCTACCTGGCAAACGGCGCGATTTTCACGTCCGAGTTTACCTTTACGTCAGAGATGCCATGGAACGAGAGACTGGAGATCCATGGCACGGATGGGACTATCGTAGTAGACCAGCTGGCGAACCCACCCCTCACCGTATACAAGGGTGAGCTGGATTTTTTTGGCGCCCATCAGGCGGGAGTTGCCCATGATCCTGCGTGGTGGAAGGGTGGCTCAATCGTGGCAGGAGTGGCCGATTTCGTGCATGCCGTCCATGACCGCCGGCCCGCAACGGTGGACCCCTGGGACGGATGCTACACCATTGAGATTGTCGAAGCGGCCTACCGCTCGTTCGGTAATGGAGGGGTCTTAGTAACCCCGTAGAGACTGCTCAGGTCTCCCGGTCCACGGTAGACTGTGTCTATGCAGCAGCTTCCTCCGTGGACACCGGTGAGGGCATTGACCACCTTTGCAACAGGGCCGTGGGCGATAGTGACCTTGGCCGTGGAAATTATCGTTGTACTCTGGTATTTACAGGCAGTGAAGGTGCTTAGCACCCACAAGTCGAAGCGATGGCCCGTTGTACGCACTGTGTGTTTTGCCGGTGGCGTGCTTTCCGTGGCAGCAGCGTGGCAGTCGAGCATCTCGCCTTACGCTTCCAGGACTTTCATAGATCATGTCATGCAGCATGTGCTCCTCATGCTGGCAGCACCCATCTTGCTTTCCCTTGGCGCCCCGGTGACTCTGGCAATGCAGACCGTGAGGCGGGTCACGAAGGTTAGGATGCTGCGCTTCTTTGCCAGCCGTCCATGGAAGTGTCTTGCCCATCCGCTGCCGGCCAACCTGGGCAACTACGGGATAATGTACTGGTTCTTTCTGGCGGGGGGGATTATTCCGGCAATGAACCATCCAGCGTTGATGGACTTTGTGAACACGCTTTTTCTTTTCTTCGGGTGTCTCGTATGGTGGCCTCTTCTCAGCATCGACTGGATAGGTCGGCGACGTTTCACTTATCCGGCACGCCTGGGCCTAAGCGCACTTGCCATGCCGTTCGACTCGTTTCTCGCTATAGCGTTGTTGGGGGGAGCCGCTCATAATTCCGTCGATCCCCAGATGTACTCACTTGCCAACACCCATGCCGGTGCTTCCGTATTCTGGATTGTCACTGGACTGATCACTTCGCTCATGACCATAGCCATAGCTGCTCAGTGGGCCACAAAAGAGAGGCAGGTAAATGCACGAGCCGATCGCATGAGCGACAAGGGTATCTATACCGGTGGTTCGCCTATTGTCGGGTGGGCTGGCGAGGTACAGTTGGATACCGATGGCACGATGATCGTACCGTGGGCGGATGCCGGGATCGTAGCGGACCTGGAACCTTTGGAGGAGTGAGAATACTAGGTGCGGATGCCGCTAAACAGCGTTTGCGGGCAATCCTAAGTAATTCTTGACGATTTTCATATCACCTTTGAGTTCGCCCACGTCTTTGACCAGCTGGTCGATCCTTGCAGTCTGCTGGTCGATCCTTGCAGTCTGCTGGTCGATCCTTGCAGTCTGCTGGTCGATCCTTGCAGTCTGCTGGTCGATCCTTGCAGTGAGGTCAGATGCCATCTTGATCATTTCAGAACGTAAAGCATTGCCTTGCTGGACAACAAGGACCACCAATACTCCGAACATCCCCAACAAAGGTCCGAGAATGGTCCAAAGCTGCCCAGTGGTCATGAACATATATTATCATGCCGAGGACGACCGTACACAACGGTTCACCGGAGAACTTATTGTCTATAGCGTCATGTCACGAGATGCCAAGGTCAACACACTCCATGAGTCTTTGAGCGAGACCGGATGCCATCTCCGGCGGTTTGGCTGGTGGCAGCCTGGCCGGCATCGGCCGCGTGGTTACCAGTATGGGCTGCATGAACTGCGCGACCTGCATGGTCCGTGTGGTCTACGCCGCCTGCACGAGCTTCACGCCTTTTTGCCACAAGGCCCGGCTTCCCGCCTGCTTCCAGATGTGCAATTGCATGGGACAGGTCCTCCACCAGGGAACCAGCCAAGTCCCGGCTAAGCCCCTCACGCACCACCACCCTCAATACGGCGATGTGTTCGGCATCCGGTGCCATAGTATATGCTGGAACGATCCATCCTCGTTCTTTCAGAATATCTGATATGTCGAATTCCGTGTACGGGTGTGGCCCGGTAAGCTTGAAACAGACTACGGGCAGGTCGTTGCCGTCGTTTACTATCTCGAATATCCCCAGTGAGCCTATCTGTGCTGCAAGCCACTTGGCGCTTGCCTGCAGCGTGCGCATGATGGATACATATCCTTGGCGACCCAAGCGTAGCAAGTTGTAGTATTGTGCAATGATCTGGCTGGCTCCCCGTGAGAAGTTAAGCTGAAATGTGGGATGGTCGCCGCCCAGGTAGTTCACGTGAAATATCAGGTCCTCTGGAAGGTAGGACTCGTCACGCCAGACGACCCAGCCTACTCCGGGGTATACGAGCCCGTACTTGTGGCCTGAGGTGTTGATCGAGGACACCCGGGGGATCCGGAAGTCCCACTCAAGATCCGGCTGCAGGAATGGCGCCACGAAACCTCCACTGGCGGCGTCCACATGCAACGGCACGTCCAACCCCGTTCTAGACTGCAAGTCGTCAAGAGCCGCCGCCAGCCCGCCCACCGGTTCGTACTCGCCGGTGTAAGTCGATCCGAGAATGCCGACCACGCCGATCGTTCGCTCGTCCACCCTTGACATGGCTTCGTCCACATCGATCACATACCTGTTCTCCGTCAGGGGAACGTAGCGTGGTTCTACGTCGAAGTACCTGGCGAACTTCTCCCAGCACACTTGCACATTATGACCCATTACGATATTTGGCCGGTCGTCCGGTAAGCCGGCAGCCTGCCGTTTCGCTCTCCAGCGCCACTTCATGGCCAGGCCTGCAAGGTGTATCGCTTCTGACGAACCAACTGTGGCACAGCCAGTGTAGTTCGCCTCCTCCGGTGCATTGAATAGGCTGGCTATTATGTTTACGCAACGATCGTGAATCTCTACAGTCTGTGGGTATTCGTCTGCATCGACGAAGTTCTTGTCCAGGGTAGATGCTATGAGCTGGTCGGCTTCCGGCTCCATCCAGGTGGTCACGAAGGATGCCAGATTGAGGGCGGGGTTGCCGTCCAGGTTCAGCTCGTCTGCGATTATCTTGGCCGCTACCCCGGCGGGCATAGAATCTTCCGGGATACGGTACCGGGGTACGGGAGTACTCAGTCCTCGGGCTGCATACATGGGGATGAGGTACTCGTCCTCCGTTGGCCCTGCTACGCCTTGTACGGTTGCAGTCTCCCGGGAAGACGCGATTTCCTGGTCCGTTACGGTTCTTGTGCCGGTTCCCGATCCGGTATCTGGTGCGCCTGTACTCGTTGCACCAGTACTTGTTGTCGTATCGGGGCGTGTTCTGCTGGTTCTGCTGGTTCGGTTTCGTGCAAGCATGTTTTCCAGTCTTGCAGGTTTACTTGCTTATTGCGGGTCAAGAGGCATTACTTTTTCTGCTATGAGGCTTGTAACACCTTCAGCATGTTCGACGTGGCCCTGTACTATGAGAGCGTCCGTGGATAGCGCCACATGCTGCCATCGAACCCAAGCTCCAGGTGAAAAGACGACATTCACCATTCCTGTTTCGTCCTCCAAGTTCATGAATACAGTGCCTCCGGCGGTTGGTGGCCGCTGCCTGTGGGTCACCGTGCCGGCCACTTTTATCCTGCCATCCATGCATCCGGCCTTGGCAAGAGTTGAAGCCAGCACGATCCCTACGGAATCGAGCGTGGATCTTGCGAGGCTGATTGCCGTAGGACCTGTAGTAAGGCCGGACGCATACACCTCCGCGTTTGTCACTTCAAGAAGGGTCATGGGAGGAAGATTGGGAGCGTCGCAATCCATCTCTACGTTAGCAATACGTGCCTGCCTGCCCAGAGAACCGGCAACAGCGTTCCTGACGCTAGCGCGCGCAACCAGGCCGGCAGACCACGCAGTTGCCCTACGCCTAGTTGCTTCCTCTGGCACGCCAGACATACCAGACATACCAGGGTTACATGATTCGCCTGATGCATATGGCGTATTCTTGTCCTGCTCGTACCTCCGGTTGCTGACCGCCAAACCATCAAGAGCTCCGGCGCCGGCAAGTAACTCCATGTGCGTTGCACTCAGTTCCGCCCTCTCTACGAGGCCTTCCATAGACCTATATGGTCTCATTGACGCGATGCGCCTGGCTGTTTCCACTCCGAGAGACCGTATACCAGCAAGACCCAGCCGTACCGCCAGGTTCACCGTCCTCTTGCCCGCTTCTGGGCCAACCTGGCAATCTACCCGGCTGCCTGCCTGCAAACATGACTGCCTGCCACCAGGCTGAGTACCTGCCCGGATACCTAACTGGACATCCGCCTGTTTACTTCCTAGCTCTGGCCTTGCTTGCCGGCTGTCCTTCTCTCTACTTTCGCGGCAAGGCCCCAGAGAGGCCAATTCAGACGAATGGCACACATGCGGACCAAGCACCTCCACGCCGTGGCGTTGGGCGTCGAGCACGATACTTTGTGGAGACCAGAACCCCATGGGCTGGGCTCCTAGCAGCGCTGCATAGAAAGCAGCCGGGTAGTGCAGCTTGATCCATGCACTCACGTACACCATATAGGCAAAAGAGACAGCATGGCTTTCCGGAAAGCCGAAGTTGGCAAATGCGGCAAGTTTGCCGTACATTTCCTCGGCCTGTTCTCGGTCAATGCCATTTGCAGCCATTCCGGCGAATATGCGTTCACGTAGCTTCACCATCCTTTCAGAAGAGCGCTTGGAACCCATTGCCTGGCGGAGTGCGTCGGCCTCCGTCGCGGTGAACCCGGCTACATCCATCACCATGGTCATGAGCTGTTCCTGGAACAAGGGAACACCCAAAGTTCTGGCAAGGGATCGTTCAGCCAGCGGGTGAGGCGCCTGCGTACTTTCCTTTCCCTGGCGACGCCTGAGATAGGGATGTACGGTACCTCCTTGTATAGGACCGGGTCTGATTAGGGCTATCTCTACGACAAGATCGTAAAAGGATCGCGGCTGCATACGAGGTAACGTGGCCATCTGAGCACGGCTTTCCACCTGGAATACACCGACTGTGTCTGCCTTGCAGAGCATGTCGTACACTTTCTCATCTTGGGGGAGTGCACCTATATCCAGGTCTACACCGTATGTATCGTGTATGAGATCGACTGCCATGTGGATGGCTTGGAGTATGCCTAGTCCGAGCAGGTCAATCTTGATAAGTCCCATAGCTGCGCATCCGTCTTTGTCCCATTGCAGCACGGTCCTGCCCGGTCGCCGGGCATGCTCTACGGGGCATACCTCGGATATAGGCCTGTTGCATACCACGATCCCTCCTGGATGAAGACCAAGATGCCTGGGTACACCGATCATCTCAGACATGAGGTCGGCATGGCAGTCTACATTGCCAGGCACGGACAGGTCGTGACCGGATACGGGCAGGCGGTCACCGTTACTCGATGCAGGCATACCGCGGCTGGATGAAGTGCGGCTATTCGCCACCAGAGGACCACCTAACGCTTTGCCCAGATCCCGTAATGCAGACCTGTACCGGTAGGTGATGACACTGGAAACTTGAGCAACGTGTTCGATGCCATAGCGATTGTAGACGTACTCGATCACTTCGTCACGGCGTTGGGGCTCTATGTCCACATCTATGTCGGGTGGCTCTTCGCGAGCCGGCGAGAGGAACCTTTCGAACAAGAGACCCAGAGAAACCGGATCGGCTTGAGTAATGCCAAGCGAGTAACACACTGCGGAATTGGCCGCAGAACCGCGACCCTGGCAGTATATGCCATTTTCCCTGCAAAACTTCACAATATCCCATACCACCAGGAAGTAGCCTGCATACCCAAGGCTGAGTATCACTTCCATCTCATGGTCTATCTGTTTCCAAGCCCTTCCGGCGGATGATACATTTCGTCCTCCGTAACGGTAGGCTGCCCCAGCTTCCACCAGATGCGCAAGCCATGATTGCTGGGAATGTCCGCGAGGTACTGCGAAACTTGGAATCTGCGGTGCCAGCGGATGCAACTCCAGTGTACACTCGCCTGCTATACAAGCTGCCCGTTCCACTGCCCCGGGCCAGCGCGCGAAGCGCCTATACTGTTCCGCCGCGCTACGCAAGGATGCAGTGGCATTCGGGCTGATGTACCGTTGAGCCTCTTCGAGGGTATGGCCTTCCCTGACCGCCGCAAGTATCGAAGCCAAGCGGTACGAGGAAGCACGGGCATAGTGAACGATGTTCGTAGCTACCAGCTGTACATTCTTCTTGATGGCAATTGCAGCAAGCGCATCATTGCGGGCAGTATCCAGCGGGGTGCCATGGTTCCATATCTCGATCGCAACGTTGTCCCGGCCGCACATACCGATCAGCTTGTCGAGTTCCCGAGCTGCCGCTGAAGGCCCTGCATCCAACAGTGCACTGCACAGGGGTCCCTTACTGCAACCGGTAAGAACCATCCAATGACTGGTGTCCATACCAGCGATGTCATAATCATGCAGCAGGAAGCTGCCTTTGGCGCCTCCTGCCAGATTGGCATGCGATAGTGTTCTCGAGAGCAATGAGTAACCCTCCATATCTTTTGCCAGTACGACCAGATGCCTGCTTGCAGGGTGCCCCCTATTATTCTCGTACTTCTCCTGGATACTGTGCGGTGCAGTCCACGTAACCTTAATCTCTGATCCGAAGATGGATGGCAACCCATGAGATCGAGCCGCTTCGCTGAAACTGGCTACTCCATAAAGGCCATTATGGTCAGTGAGAGCCAGCCCGGCAAGTCCAAGCCGATCGGCCTCTTCCACTAGCTCCTCTGGGCTGGATGCGCCATCCAGAAAGCTGAAATACGAATGGCAGTGCAATTCGGCATAGCGCCGTATATCAGTCATAGGTGGCCTCCATATACCAATAGCCCCCTTCCTCCAGGAGCAAATACCCGATCCCGGATACCGTCACCACCTGTATGCGCGCTTGACGCAACGCACTATAAGCGTTCTGGGTGCGCGTACTCTGTATGCCCTGCATACCATACTTACCCTGCGAGCGATGCCCTGCACTCTTGGCTGCATGGTTGCCTGTGCTATGGGTCGAGCAAGCGCCTGTGCTATGACATCGGTGAGATCCGTATGCATTCCGCTCCCACCACCGACCCTCGAAAACCCATGGTCCTGCCCATGACGATATCCAGACCTGTGCGTTACGTCCGATTACGAGTAGATATGGCTCTCCGCTTACCTCGCCATTTGAATACACTCGCACCCTTTCCCCTTTCCGGTCACGTACTGCAACTGGTGTGGGGTTCCTGTACAAGACAACGGGAGATGGACCAGGAAGATACCCTGACCATACCTCAGGCATATCCATGGAAGATGGTGGGCCGGCATTTGCTGCGCAATCCAGCCAGACCTCGGGTTTGCCAATGAAGCCTATGCCAGACCTGCCTTGCCCATTGACATACCCAGCCGGTGGCGCTACATGCGAGGTGTCCAACTGAAGATTTTTTTTGCCGGCATCTACGGCGTTCTCTGTTTTGCCTAAACTGATTTGGCCTGGCTCGTGCCAGCCCGGCACATGACTGGACATCTCTTTCGGGGTCCACGCAATCTGTTCTGCACGTTCAGCAGGATAACGACCTCCATGCAGCTTCCCCATGCTGACTGATCCGTATCCCATTGATCGATATACATCGTATATGGCTATACAGGCTTGCCCATCCTGCTGGCTGGGTGGCTCGCTCCAGCGGTTGGGTATTCCATGCCGTTTGCTGGCAACTCCATCCGGTCGACTGGCGATTCCAGGATCATGCTCTTTTGCACTAAACGGCTCTTTGCCATCCTGCAGGCATACGGCCAACCACTTCATGATGGAGTCGTATATAGTAGGCGTAAGCTTACCTTGTTTGCCAGTGGCTATTTGTCGGCAATAAAGTATATTCCTCCCGAAACGATTCAGCACGTCTTTTTCGGGAAGCCTGGCCAGATCTCCAAAGGTGTCTATCCCTAGAATATCTGGATGCAGTGCACATCCTGTCAGAATATGCACTGGCAATGGCGCCAGGAAGTCAGGGGTCTCTCCTTGCGGTACCACAATGGTACCGTTGCCTACTGCCATGCAGGCAGCCAGAAGAGCAGCAACCATACCATCTGCCACGCCTGCGGTGGTTCCCACCCCATTATCCCTGGTTGCATCTTCAACAGCTTGCTTGGCAGCCGCTGCGAATGACTCTTCCCCGCCAAAATAGCGTGGCTCTCGCCATATCGTTGAACTATATATTCCTATATTGACTTCTCGGAAAGAGGGGCCAACTGCAGCTAGAGCATTGCATACCTGCATGGGTGCAAGAGACCGGTAATCGAGATCACCGGCGTACAGCAACGCAGGGGTGATTATCACCAAGGTACGTTCCATGCCAATTTCCATGTCTTTACTCTAGTCTAAATGGCGAACATATGTTTGCCATGCATGCTCGCGTCCAGTCCCTTTGCAACGCCGTTCAGCGACCGGTAGGTAGGTAGGTAGGTAGGTAGGTAGGTAGGTAGGTAGGTAGGTAGGTAGGTAGGATGGCCGTTACTCAAGTCCCATGATGAAGCCCCTTGCGAATACCCGGCCAGTCCTGCTCCAGTAGGAATCGCCGCCGCACCTCCGCTGCCCCGATCACCCTGCCGTAGCCACCTTGCCGTCTGACCCTGGAAGGTACAGTGTTCGCCTTGCCGGGTGTGCTGCGGCACCCCTACCGGTCGACTCGACCAGAGCTACGCGACTATGCAAACGGCCGAATCCTCCAGATGGCCCCAACCACTTCGAGGAGACCACTTCCATGATTACGCTTGCACCTATGCTCCGAGCGGCCTGCCCCTGTAGGGACGTGCCCATGCCTGAAACCAGTACAATACATATAGAATTGTATTTTCTGGCAATTGCAGCCAAGCGCTGTATGGTATGTATGTATCGCTGCAGGTAGGTATCCTGCAGGCTCAGATTCAACAGTACTATGTCGATTCCCTTCAGTAGGGTGGCTATAGCCTGCCAGAACTCTGCCGAAGGAAATGGCGATGCAGGCGCCGGCGGAGAGGTTGGTGGAGATACCATCACCATACGATTTAGATCGACACCAAGCTCGCAGGTGGCCAGTAACCCCAGGTCGGTGAGTCCGGCAACCGCGCACCACGCGCCTTGGCTCGAAGCAGCCGCCAGCAGTGAAATAGCCAGGGTACAGGCACCATTGCCAACAATACTGCTCAGTACTTCTATGAGGGTACCTTTCTGCATGCCTCCGTATGGGAAGAACGGGGCCAGCGCATCTATCACCGGCAGCACTGAATGATTGTCGTAACAAGAGCCTTTAATGAAGAAAGGGCTCGGTACTGAACCGCCGGCTATTCCTGTACTATTTACATTAGCGAACATCTGTTCTATATAATAGCATGACTGCACCCCTTGTGGCCTTTTTGTATCTTGGTCACTTTGGTATATCTTGTACATGGCGTAGCGGTAGGCCACAGAACGGGGAGGAGCCGGTAGGGTGGTGGCTGGCGATCTGGCCGTACCTGTAACGTACTGATTGCCCTATGGCCTGCACCTTCCAGGACGGAGCACTATTCTTGGGTACTGTGGAATCCAATGCGGTGGAACCTGATGTTCGGAGCATCTCTGAGCGCGACTTGCTACGGTGGAGCGAGAGCCTTGCTGCAATAGCCCGTACGGGGCTCGGTTTTACGGAAAGCCTGTACGAGCAGGAAAGATTCGAAGAAGTACTGCATATAGCGGCAGATATGCGTGCAGCAGCAGACGAGGAACGGGCAAATTCAATACGGGCGTATGACGCGCAGGCAAGCGACGCGAAAAGTACAGGGAGCGCTGCTCAGCTCCCTGGATCCAGCAACAGGGCAGGTGAAATGGGCAGAGCAGGCAAGGCGGATGAGTGGGTCCATGAATGGATGGGCCAGATAGGTAAAGGCATAGCAGGTTACGTAACTCCGAAAGTGGCAGTAGGTGCAGCCGTGGGAAACAGTGAGGGTCAATTATTGCTTATCAAGAGGGCTGATTCCGGCATATGGCTGTACCCTACCGGATGGGCGGATGTCGGGTACTCCGCAGCAGAGGTTGTAGTGAAGGAGGTCAGGGAAGAAACGGGCATCGACGTCGAGCCACTTCGCATTATTGCCGTACTCGATGGGTTCCGGCTTGGTTTCACAAGAATACCTCTATACTCACTGGTATTCCAGTGCAGACCATTAGGCGGATCACTCAAACCACACCCATTGGAATGCCTGGATGTGGGATGGTTTGGCGAAAGCGAGCTTCCTTCACCGTTGGCTGCCGCCGAGCGATGGAAGGATCACGTATTCAAGGCCATCCGAGGCGAGCCCGTCGAGGTGCTTTACGATGTCGTCCGCAGGCCAGTATGGAAGGGTGAAACCGGTGATGCCGGCAGGGTTGGTGCTGAGCCGCTCCACTCGGCCGCTCCACCTGACCGTACAAAGGAAAAGTAAGCTCATGGAAGGATGTAGTATCCACATCAAGGCCCTGCAGGGCAGCTACCACCCACATTATCGTCACCAGACGAAAGATGAGCTATGACATGACAGACCGTAGAGGGGGGACAATCCGCCGGATCCAGCCGGGCACCTCTTTCAGCCAGTTGCTCCAGCTCACCCTTGAGCAGTTCCAGGTCGGCAATACGCTTGGATATGTCATTACTGTGAGTACGAATGAGCTCGAGAACGTAAGCACATGGAACCTGCCCATCGTCTCGCATGGTAATTATCTCCCGTATCTCACCAAGGGTCAGGCCTATTGCCTGCGCTGAGCGGATGAACTTCAGCTTGTCCAGAGTGTCGTTAGTATAGATCCTGTATCCATTGGCTTGCCGGAACGGGGCAGGAAGTACCCGAACCTGTTCGTAGTATCTAATGGTCTTGGCGCTGACACCTGCCAGCTCAGCCAGTTCACCAATGTTGTATCCCTCCTGTATTACGGAAGGGGACTGTAGCTGTTTCTCATTCATATTGCCTGCCGATTTCCAGTATCTACCTTGCCCAAATCCAGCTACCCAAAATGCATTCTATGAAGCATGCGTGGCTGTATGGACATCCACTAATCACAATGCTATAACAATCTTCACTTTACCTCTTGACCTTCCATCTGAATGGAAGGTTTATAGTCATGATTGTAATCAATTACACGAAGAAGGGAGAGTAATTGCCATGGTAAGCATACCGAAAATGCTGGGAAATGAGCAACAAGCGCTGATCAAGATAGAAGGTATGAGCTGCACTGATTGCGAGCACCACATAAAGACTGCGCTGGAAGGAGCCGGCGCCATGGCCGTGGAAGCCAACTGGGAAAGGGGTGAGGCCCGATTCACCTGGGCAAAAGAAGTGAGCGAGGAAGATCTCAAAGGCGCCGTGCACGCCGCAGGATACCAACCGAAGGAAATTACCCTGATAGGAACCTTGGGAGCTTCTCCAGACCCGACCGGTTCCGCTCAGGCTCACAAGGCACAGGCCAAGGTCCCTGGTGCTCCGGGTTTCGACTATGACCTGGTGATCGTAGGCGCCGGATCGGCAGCATTTGCCGGAGCGATCAAGGCCAAGGAGGCAGGATACAGCGTAGCTCTCATCGAAAGAGGAACCATTGGAGGTACCTGTGTCAACATCGGTTGTGTGCCATCGAAAGCCCTGTTAAAAGCTGGTGAGATTTACTGGCAGGCAGGGCATCATCCCCTAGAAGGTGTTTCGACAACTGCTTGCAAGATGGACCTGGGTGCGGTTGTCGCTCAGAAGGATGATCTGGTTACACATCTTCGCCAGGCAAAGTACACTAACCTGATCGCTGGTTACGGTTTCGACGTGATCCAGGGAAATGCACGATTTACCAGTCCCAGCAAAGTGGAGGTGAACGGCAACGCCATATCTGCGCAAGCATTCATAGTGGCAACTGGCGCCTCGCCGGCCATACCGCCTATTCCTGGATTGGAAACGACCGGCTACCTTACATCCACTACTGCCCTTGACCTTACCGAAATACCTGGACGTTTGGCAGTGATCGGAGCCAATGCCATTGGACTCGAACTTGGCCAGTTCTTCCAGCACATCGGTTCAGAGGTTACCTTCATCGACGTTGCCCCGAGGATAGCACCTTTCGAAGAACCAGAGGTATCCGATATACTAGCCGGTATACTTACCAGCCAGGGAGCCATGATCCACGCTGGAGCCCAGGTGCTGGAAGTAAAGCGGACCGGTAACCACATCGACATCACGATCGCTGTCTCAGGTAAGCAGGTAGTTGTAGCAGCAGATCAGGTACTCATTGCCACTGGACGGCAACCCAATACCGCCGGGCTCGGTCTCGAAACCGCGGGAGTAGCGATAGACAGTCACGGCGCCGTAATTGTCGACAGTCACCTGCGCACCGCCAATCCAGTCATATTTGCAGCCGGTGATGTAACCGGGGCTCCTCAGTTTGTCTACGTATCAGCCTACGAAGGGGCATTGGCAGTGGACAACGCGATTCTTGGTGCAACCAGGGATGTCGATTTCAGCGGGCTTCCACGAGTCACCTTTACGCTGCCCCAGGTCGCATCGGCTGGCGTCACCGAAGCTCAAGCACGTGAGTCCGGGGCTGAAGTGATCGTATCGGTGTTACCCCTCTCTGCGGTACCGAGAGCTCTGGTCAATCACGAGACAGCCGGGCTTGTAAAGCTTGTTGCAGATGGCCCATCCAGGCGGCTATTGGGTGCAACGGTTCTGTCTGATGCTGCAGGAGAGATTATACAGAGCGCGGTACTGGCCATACGCCACGACATCACAGTTGACGATCTCGCGAGCACTTTCCACCCGTATCTCACCATGGTAGAGAGTATAAAACTAGCTGCCCAGACATTCGACCGTGACGTATCAAAGCTCTCCTGCTGTGCTGCATGAATCGTAGAGCATGCCTGCCGCCTGGAGAGTTCTGGCAAGAGATTCGCTGATGGCTTGAGAGACAGAAAGGTGGTGGTAACAGCGCATTCCAGTCCCTGTCCCCTCTACCCGTAATCGCTGGTTTGCCACACGAAAGCGGCAAATCGGGTACAGGACGAGCAACAGCGATACGCTGTTGCTCGTCCTCGACTTGCCACTCAGCTCTTGCTGGCCGTATTCCTGCGCGGAGAACACGATGGCAGGACAGCTTACCGCTGGACGGTGAGCTCCTCCTTGAGCTTGTCCAGCACTTCCGGGTCTTCCAGACCAGTTGTATCGCCTTCTACGGTGCCCGTGGTGACCAGCTCCTGCAGGAGCCTCCGCACGATCTTGCCGCTACGGGTTCTCGGCATGGTCGACAGCAGATAAATCTGCTTGGGTCTGGCTATCGGCCCTATAGATTCCACCAAGCGATCTGCAAGATCGGCCTCACTTATGGAGCCGTCCTTACCGGCTGCCAGCGTTACGAAACCCACTGGCACCTGTCCTTTGGTGTCATCGGCAACACCGATTACTGCAGCTTCGGCGACGCCAGGCATCGATAGAAGGGCACTTTCCATCTCCATGGTCGACAATCTGTGTGCTGCAACATTGATAACCCCGTCCACCCTGCCCACCACCCAGACATGACCGTCTTCATCTTCCAGGGCAGCGTCGGCGGTATCATATAGCGCTGGACCTAAGCGGGTGAAATACTGCGTCTTGTAACGCTCATGGTCGCGCCAGATATCCCTGAACAGAGTCGGGAACGGCTTGTCAAGCGCCAAGAAACCGACCTGGCCTCGTGGAGCAGGGTTGTTGTCGCTATCCAGGATAGTGTAGCTATGTCCCGGCAACGCCGGACCGCAAGATCCGGGCTTTGCGGGAGTGACGCCTACGATCGAAGAAGTCCAAGCACTACCCGTCTCGCTCTGGCCGTAGGTATTATTGATCTCGAGGTTGCCCTGGCCGACGTTGTCATGCGTCCAGTGCCATGTCTTTGCATCCAGCGGTTCGCCGACCAGCGAAATCAATTCCAAGTGAGATATATCGTGCTTCTCCAACCACTGTACACCGTAACGAGCCAGCATCCGCAGGAGAGTGGGAGCCGTGAACACCTTGTTCACCCGGTAGCGCTCGACTATGTCATAGAAACGGTCAGGGGCTGGGAAATCGAGCGCCCCCTCGTAGGCAAGCATGGTTGCCCCCATAGCCGTGGCTCCTACCAGTTCAAATATAGGGAAGGTCAGCCATCCGGTATCTGCCGTGCACCAGTATACGTCTTCCGGGCACAGATCGACCGCCATCTTTGTGTTGTGGTAAGCACCTACCAGGAATCCCAACCCGCTGTGCACGAGCCCTTTGGGCTTTGCGCTGGTTCCACTCGTATAGATGATGAATGCAGGCTCGTTGGCTTCCATGGCAACTGGTTCCGCCAGAGATGTCGTGCGTTCGAGGAGATCGTCCCAGTATACATCACGAGGTGCACTCATGGGTACATCCGTGCTGCCACTCCTGCGCACGACCACCACGTGCTCTATAGTGGGCAAGTAAGACAGTACGCTATCCAGGTTCTTCTTCAAACTAATTGTATTGCCGCGCCGGAAAGCCTCATCTGCGGTAACTACGACTTTTGCTCCGGTATCCTCAATCCTATCTGCCAGTGCCTGTGGGGAAAATCCTGAAAAGATTATATTGTATATAGCACCTATCCTGTAACAGGCGTGGACGGTTGCAAAGGTTTCGAGGAGGTTGGGCAGGAGAATAGCTACGACGTCCCCCTTCTTCACTCCCATTTCGGTCAGCGCCTGGGCAAAGCGGGCGGTCTGTTCCAGTAGATCGCCGTATGTCCAGTGCCGCTCGGAACCGTCCTCACCTATCCAGTGTATGGCGGTGCGTTGTGGATTTTCGCGCGCATGCCGGTCTACGCAGTTGATACTGGTATTTCCGTATGCGCCAGGAAAGTACTGGAAACCCGATTCCAAGTCCCCAGTCATGGCTACGTCCGGTGGCCATCCTGAAAGCCATTCGAGCTCGGAGGCTACGGACACCCAATAGGATCCCGGACTTGTGAGTGACTTTCGATACAGATCCTGGTAGTCCTGCAGTGTTTCCATACCCAACCGCCCGGATGGCTTTCTCGGTGGCGGTACGAGCTGGCTGTCACGTACCATTGGAGGCAACTCTGGTAATGCTTCTGTATCGGACATTGATGTCCCCCTTCTCTGTCTAGTTGAATTCTTTCTTTGGGATGCTCAGGCCGTCACTTGATGCGTATAAGGATCGTGCATATGACCCCGCAACTCGCTTCTTAGCTCTGCGAAATCAGTTCGAAGCTGCCCAACATCTACAGTAAGTCGGTAGATCCGCTCGGTCTGTGCGTCTATCCTGGCAGTCTGGCCGATTATCTCTTCCTTCAATTCTACACGCAGGCTGTCTATCCGCTCGGTCTGTGCGTCTATCCTGGCAGTCTGGCCGATTATCTCTTCCTTCAATTCTACACGCAGGCTGTCTATCCGCTCGGTCTGTGCGTCTATCCTGGCAGCAAGCCTATCCATTTTTTGCCAAGTCATAGTCAACAAAGCAACCATAAACGCCCCAAGTATCCCAATTGTTGTCCAACTTGCTGTCGTTGTCGCGAAAAGCCTCACATAATCACCTTACCAGCCGTGTGACTCGCTTGCCATGCCAACCCATACTTGCTTGATGCACGTATCGCCTTGACAGCCGTGTGTATCCCCTTAACGACTTCGAGTCGTTGTCCGATATTTCATCCACACGAGCCGCCATTCAACTTTTTACATCCTGGGTGGCCATTTCCACCTCTGAGCCGGCTTCCTGCTGATCCTTGTCCTCACTTGGAGCAAGCCGTGTTCTGATGCGCTCATCAATCTCAACTGTCAATTCAGGCGTATCTCTCAGGAACTGCTTGACATTTTCCCGCCCCTGGCCAAGCTGCTCACCTTCATAGGTAAACCATGCCCCGGCCTTTTTCACGATGCCCAACTCCACAGCGACATCGAGTAACGATCCTTCACGGCTTATTCCCGTCCCATACATGATGTCAAACTCTGCTTGCTTGAATGGTGGCGCTATCTTGTTCTTGACAACCTTCACCCTTGTCCGGTTGCCTATTGCATCGGGGCCATCCTTGATCGACTCAATCCTGCGGATATCGAGACGTACAGATGAATAGAATTTCAGGGCACGCCCCCCGGGAGTCACTTCCGATGAGCCGTAAACTACGCCCACCTTTTCCCGTAGCTGATTGATAAAGACCGCAACAGTACCAGACTTGGACAACGATGCAGTCAGCTTTCTCAGCGCTTGCGACATCAAGCGAGCCTGCAGCCCTACATGGGCATCACCCATATCACCTTCTATCTCGGCACGAGGTGTCAGTGCGGCCACGGAGTCTATGACAACCACGTCCAATCCACCTGAGCGTATGAGCATGTCGACTATCTCCAGCGCCTGCTCACCCGTATCGGGCTGAGATATCAGCAATTCATCTATATCTACGCCGATAGCCTTTGCATAAGTCGGATCCATGGCATGCTCGGCATCGATATATGCACATGTTCCCCCATTACGCTGAGCCTCCGCCACCACGTGCAACGCTAGGGTGGATTTGCCACTGGACTCCGGTCCGAATATCTCTATCACCCTCCCTCTCGGGAGACCGCCTATCCCGAGCGCCAGGTCGAGGGACATGGCTCCTGTCGGTATCGATTCAACCAGCATATGCGTACGCTCCCCCATTTTCATAATCGATCCTTTCCCAAACTGCTTCTCGATCTGCCCTATGGCCACTTCCAATGCCTTCTCTTTCTCCATTACTGTCTCCTTGTCTCTATTCACGGCGTACTCACGCCGGCTGGCATTCCCATCGTCACATGCCTGTATCTGTTGTGCACCCGACACCATAAGGCAGGGGTGTATCACTAACGATTACACCAGGACAGTATACAATCGAACAGCTGTTCTGTGGTGGATGGTATGATTCTTGGTGCTCACTCCGGACAATACTCACTCGGCACAGTTCGCGCCGCTCAAGGCCAAGCAGGCATCTTTGCGCTAACCTGCTGGATATGATTTCGGCTCGTATCATTGCGGCTCCCGATTCCTTCAAGGAAACAGCACCAGCCATACAGATCGTTCACGCCATTTGCGAATCGGCATCTCGGCTGGGCATAGAGTGTGATCCAACTCCCATGTCTGACGGAGGTGAGGGGTTCGCACAGACATATGTCAGTGCACTGGAAGAGCATGGCATATTCTATTCACGACATCCTGTAACAGTAGCTGGACCTGCCGGCAAACCTGTCGAGGCTGTTTACTATACGGTCGATCCTGGAAGCACACCCCGCTTGGCCATAATGGATTGCGCGTCTGCAACAGGTCTAGCTCTGGTGGGAGGCGCCAGATGCAATGACCCTCTGGCCGCCACCTCACGGGGAGTCGGGGAATTGATCATGGCTGCAATTACTGCCGGTATCAGGCAAATACTGATCGGACTAGGAGGTTCTGCCTGTACCGATGGAGGCTTGGGCGCGGTGCAAGTAATTACAGAAATGTACGACCCGAGGAGCAATCCGGTCGGGAGCCTGGACGGGGATCCGGTCGGGAGCCTGGGTGATGGCACAAAGGCCGGCGCGGCAAGAGATCCGGCAACTGACGTTGCCGGCCAAGCGAACGTCGACCAGGGGAAGGACCTGAGTAAAGATGGGAACACAGTAGATGGTCTTACCGGACGCACGACTGTAGTCGCAGCCGTCAACACCGGCAAGAAATTAGGTGGCGTGGAATTGATTGCCTGCTACGATGTTGGCACTGCATTTCTGGATGCGGCTAGGGTATTTGCTCCTCAAAAAGGAGCTACTGCCGAGCAAGTCGACATCCTATCGCAAAGACTGGTGGACCTGGCTCATTACTACAAGACGGATTACGGGATAGATGTAAATGCCTTGGCCGGTGGTGGGGCCGCTGGAGGGCTGGGAGGTGGACTTGCCGCATTGGGAGCGCGCCTTGTACCTGGCTTCGATACCATCGCGAACGCAGTACGGTTACAGGAAAGGATGGCTGGAGCGATTCTGGTAATCACTGGGGAAGGTCGTCTTGATACTACATCCTTCGAGGGAAAAGTGGTTGGTAGGATTATCCGAACTGCACATGATCAAGACGTGCCTGTGGCGGTGATAGCGGGATCGGTCGATCACGGGTTGCCTGGGTTGGAACACTCTGATGTAGGATGGTTTTCGATGGAAGTGCCCGCCAAACTGCTGGCTGACCGATCGGCGATGATGCCATCTCAGATGAGTGCTAACCAAACCTGCCAGGCAAGCGTCCAGGTAGTGAGCTTGGTTGAACGATATGGAAGCGCCAGGGCGCTCGGGGACACACTTGGATGCGTGAAGGACGCGACCACGAGCATTCTCACTGGCCATACCTGTTAGAGGACATATCGTATGCAGGTAACGGGAATTCTTCGGTCACCACAAGACGAGACCACTTCTCACGGTCCTCTTTCCTCGAAAAGAAAGGCTGCCATCCTGGCTGTCCTCTGTATTTCCATATTGATGACTACGCTGGACAATACCGTCCTGAATGTCGCTCTCCCTACCCTGGCGCGGCAACTTCACTCAACGGTTAGCGATTTACAGTGGATCGTAGACGCCTACACCCTGGTCTTTGCTGGGCTGGAAATCACGGCAGGCAACATTGGAGACCGCTACGGTCGTAAAGGTATACTGTTTGGCGGCATGGCCGTATTCGGTCTGGGTTCGGCAATGTCAGCATTCTCCACTTCCTCCTCGGAGCTCATTGCATTCAGATGCGTCATGGGAGTAGGTGGGGCCTTTGTGATGCCGGCTACCCTTGCAGTCATCATGGACGTATTTGTAGATCCACACGAAAGGGCAAAGGCCATAGGGATATGGTCAGGTGCTTCCGGCTTGGGCGTGGCCATAGGACCGATACTGGGCGGGGTGCTACTGGCCCATTACTGGTGGGGCTCCGTATTCCTTATCAATGTTCCAATAGTAGTATTTGGCCTGGTGACCATAGCCTTTCTGGTGCCACCCTCAAGGGATCCGAGGACACGCCCACCCGACCCTGTAGGTTCCATGCTCTCCATAGCAGGTATAGGCATGCTGGTATGGGGCATCATAGACGTACCGATCAATGGCTGGGGCGATCCTACTGTACCGGTAGCCATGGCGGCAGGTGCTGTGATCATGGGGCTCATGGTGCTGTGGGAAAGGCATTCAGCACATCCTATGCTTAACATGTCCCTCTTCAAGAAGAGAAGGTTCACCGCCGCCGCCGCCTCGCTGACGCTCACGTTCTTCGCACTGGCAGGGGTGATGTTCCTGATGACCCAGTACATGCAGTCTGTGCTGGGATACTCCCCCATCCACATGGGCTTTGCGATAGCACCAGTGTCGGTACTGCTTGCCGGCGGTGCTGTCCTGTCGAGTTTTCTCGTGCCGCGTATCGGGACCAAGATAGTAGTCTCAGTAGGCCTTGGAGCGATTATCGCTGGCCTACTGCTGCTGTCAAACCTTACTGTCAAGGAGCAGTACACCAGCCTGCTGGCTCCGCTGTTCCTCATCGGCGCAGGTGTGGGTATTGCCATGCCGCCATCCACCGATTCCATCATGGGTTCGTTCTCTCATGAGGAATCCGGGGTGGGTTCCGCCATGAATGGCACTGCATTACAGCTCGGCGGCACGCTTGGTGTCGCTGTAATCGGAAGTATGCTCAATGCTCGTTACAGAGCGGGAATTACGCCCCTCCTGGTCGGGCAGAAAGTTCCTACTCAAGCACTCCACTATATAGAGGGGTCGTTGGCGGGTGCTCTTGCGGTAGCAGGATACGTATCCTCTCATGTAAGTGCCAAGCTGGGTGTGGAACTTGCCGCAGTGGCAAAGCACTATTTCACCATAGGGGTGAACCAGGCCAATCTTATCGGTGCAGGATGCACATTTTTGGGGGTACTCATAGCCTTTATTTTTCTACCCTCGAGGCCACACCCGGAAGACCAGGCTCGCGAAGCTGAAAGGCTCGAAACAGCAAAGAAAAGTTACAGGACAGCACCGAACACTGATAGTACCACCAACGCATTTACCGAACATGATCATGAAGTCGGTCAAGAAGAAAGTTCGGCTTCAGCCAGTACAAAGCATTCTGGCAACGTGCCAGATCATATCGCTGACACAGATGAAGCCAGCACGGATCACTATTAGGCGGCTTTGCGTTTACTTCTGACTCACACAGGCATTTTTTTCTCAAAAACCCACTGTTGCCATGTCCCGTAGTGTAAACTACCAGTCATAGTAGCTATGCTACCGCTAAAGGCCATTTCACCTGGTCTTATGTACTGATGGCATTGCGTCAGGATATAGCGGGGCATTGCAGGATTAAAGCGTTTACGTATAGTGAAAGGGGCAAACTCCATTGAGCAGTACCACCAGTACCATGGACTCCGGCACCGGAGGAGCGCAGTCATCGTCGCCGAAGGGACGATTCCGATTCATCATTGACAGGTCGATGGACATATACCCGGATACCGCCCCCAGATATACCTATCTGGGGATCACCGTGGCAATCACCATAGTGCTCTACTACCTGTACTTCGTGGAGGGGGCCGTCACTCCTCTCATGCTGCCCTACTATCACATGTCCTTCCTCTACTTCATGACGCTGGTGGTGATCGGCAATGCCGCCGCCGCTGTAACTGCCCTTGTCGGCGGTCTGTCGGACAAGATAGGCAGGGTGAACCTTACGATCTATGGAGTGCTGGCAGTGGCGTTGCTGCAGCTTCTCGCCATACCGAACATCCACTCGGAACTGGGCTTCGGTATCGCTTACACCGCAATAGGCTTTGCTGAAGGGATCGTACTGGTTTCCACCCCGGCGCTGATAAGAGATTTCTCTCCGCAGATGGGCCGGGCATCGGCCATGGGATTCTGGACTCTCGGTCCGGTAATAGGAAGCCTGGCGGCCACCTTGGTTGCCGAGCATACGCTTGCCCATCTACATCCCTGGCAGGATCAGTTCATCATCTCTGGCATTGTGGCGCTGGTGATCTTTATCGTAGCTTTCGTCGGCCTTCGCGAGCTGTCGCCGGGACTGCGTGACCAGCTGATGGTATCGGAAAAGGAAAGAGCGCTCGTCCAGGCGCGAGCCAAGGGCATTGACATAGAGAAATCCCTGAAAAGTCCGCTGCGCACCATGTTCAAGTGGGACCTAATCGTTTCCGCTTTCGGCATCTCTACATTCCTACTCATCTATTATGCGGCCGTCACGGTGTTCACCCTCTATTTTGTCGTAGTCTTCGGCCAGAGCACCGCCAATGCCAATGGCATAGACACCTGGTACTGGGCATTCGATGCAATAGCCCTCGTTGTCATGGGCATCCTCTCGGACAAGTTGCGAGTACGCAAGCCATTCATGCTGGTGGGAGCAATCGGCATGATTGTGGCCACGTATATTTTCTTGAGCAAGGTCCATTCTCCGGCTACCGGGTACTACACGCTGGTATGGATCGTTGTATTCATCGGCATATTCGACGCAATGGCCTACGCTCCGTGGATGGCCGCTTATACCGAAGCGGTGGAGGAAAAGAATCCTGCCCTCTCAGCGACCGGACTTGCTGTATGGGGATGGGTGCTGCGAATAGTCATTGCCGCCTCCTTCCTGGTGATGCCAAGAGTCATTTCCACCGCATCGACACTTGTCGACAACCAGACCTCCGCCACAACGCTTCAAACCCTGAAGTCGGCCTCGCCGTATGTCACCAACCACAAGCCTGCTCCTCCTGATGTGCTCGCAGCACTGAAGGCGACGGGCGAGCCTTACGGTAAGGCACTTGCGGCCTACCTTGCAACTCCGGAAAGCGTAAATACCGTCAGCACCCTTCAGGCACTCGAGGTCGCAGCACCGTACGCAACGGCCAAGAAACCGGCCCCTGCAACGGTGGTTACTGATCTGAAGGCGACACACGAGCCCTACAGCCTAGCACTGGCTGATTACATCTCCAGCGGGTACAACTTCGCCGCCGTACCCCATCCCCTATTCAACCAGTTGCTTGGCCTGATCAATTTCAGCCCTGCCGCGGCCAGTGTCCAGGCCGGAAAGCCGGTATCTGCGGCAACGGTGGCCAGTATCAAGAAGTACTCGCCGCAACTCGCCGTCCTGCTCAACAATGAGAAGAGAATAGCCGTAGCTCAACCAGGTGTTTTCAACCAGCTACAGGGACTGAACTACTTCAGTCCTGCCGCGGCTGGTGTCCAGGCCGGAAAGCCGGTATCTGCGGCAACGGTGGCCAGTATCAAGAAGTACTCACCGCAACTCGCCGTACTGCTTAGCGTCGAGAAAAAGGTGATCCCTGCCCAGAAGCACTCCCCCAACCAGTGGGAAGTGTGGTGGTGGGTATGCCTGGGAGGGCAAGTGCTCTTTCTCATCCTGCTCTTTACCATCAAGGGCAGGTGGAGCCCGAAAGCTGCCAGGAGGGACTTCGAAGAGTACCAGAAAACCATCGACAAGGAACTGGCCGCTCTGGCGTCCAGTCACACTACGAGCTGATACAGGCTGGACGTAGTCGTTGCACGCTCTGCACGCCTGATCGTGTGGTGACCGCGGCCCCGTCCGAGGGAGAGGAACTAGGAGTGGATCTTGCCCAGGCGAACCAGTACTTGGTGTGCCGCGCTATCCAGTTCGATGGGTGCAGACCCCAGAGGCGGTCGGCACTGCCCCGATGGAAGGCCGAGAGCTCTGCACGCGGCTTTGGCGGGCAGGGGGTTTGGAAAGGTCTCGGAGGTTTCGAATAGGTAGGACTCTATTAGAGTCGCGTTGGTTGTGGCGGCTCTTTCCGGCCTGCCCTTCTTGAAAGCTGAAATCATCTGGCTGAGTTCCTCGCCTGCCCAATGACCGGCTACGCTGATCAGGCCCACGGCGCCTATTGATAGGAATGGCAGTGTGAGAGAGTCATCGCCACTGTACATCTCGAAATATCCAGGTGCATCCGCGATGAGTCTGGCTGCCGAAGGGATATCTCCGGTGGCGTCCTTTATCCCGATTATGTTTTTCACCTCGTTTACCAAGCGTAAAGTGGTGTCTATCGCGATACGACGCCCTGTTCGCGAAGGTATATCGTACAGTAGTACAGGTAGGCCGGTTGCCTCGCTTGCGGTCTTGAAATGCTCGAAAAGACCCTGCTGGGAAGGGCGTAGGTAGTACGGAGTCACCAGCAGTATGCCATCCACTTTGCACTCCTGCGCTATCTTGGTCATCTCCACCGTATGGCGCGTATCTGCAGTTCCGGTCGCGGCCATGACCGGTACGGTGACGTTCCGAGCCACCTCCGACCAGAGCACTCGTTTTTCCTCATCGGAGAGCACCGGACCCTCACCGGTCGAACCAGCAAGCACCAAGCCTTCACTACCATGATCGACGAGCCAACGTGCCAGCTTCACTGCACCATCTGCGTCAAAGGAGCCATCTGCAAGAAATGGGCTTACCATAGCGGTCGACAGCGCACCAAACCTCGGTGACGGCCTACTCATAAAGTATCCACCACTCCCAGATGGCCAGTGTCCCATAGTCTTACGCCACCAAGTATACCGGCGGAGTTGTCGATGATCACGCAGTCAGGCGGAAGCTCCATAGTGAGCTTCTTGGCATTACCGCCACCGACGAAGCACTTGTCGAAAAACACCAGATTGCGCAGTATATCCAGTGTCCTTAACACCCTTTTGGTCCATTTGTGTTCCCCTACTTCGCGCAGCGCACTGTCACCCACATAATCGTTGTACGTTTCGTCACCGTGCAGCGGATGATGCGCAAACTCCATATGGGGCAACAAGCCTCCATTGTAGAACAGGGCGGTTCCGCAGCCGGTGCCGAGAGTGACCACCAGCTCGAGCCCCTTGCCCTCCACCACAGCGGCCCCCTGTACATCGGCATCGTTAGCCACCCTGGTCGGTTTCCCGAGTACGTCCTCAAGGGCATTCGCAAGGTCAAAATTATGCCATGCAGTAACAAGATCTTTGTCAATAGGAGTACCAAGCCCACCAATCCGTGAGAATTGCGGAGCGGTGATGACAATACCGTGGCGCACCATGCCGTTGAATCCAACAGACACCCTATCGTACTCAACCAGCTTGCCTGCCATGGATGCGAGTGAATCCACCAAGCGCTCCGGGCTCAGCGGGTAAGGAGTCTCGATCCTCAGCTTCTCTGTAACCATCCGCGCCCGCGCATCCAAGACGGCAGCCTTCAATCCGCTGCCTCCAATATCCACACCCAGCGTAAAAGGATGCGATAGCTCATCACTATCCGGCATATGTCTCTTGGTTCGAGTAGGTAAACTAGTACACATCATGGGCTACAAATCATGTCAGTCCATATTGTACCAGCGCGAGCGGCATCTTCACGACTGAAATCCATCAAGTCTTATTCTCGCGGAGCACGGCAGGCTTTCCCTGGCTATCGGTGCACAATTGCATCACCCCGTCGGTACATAACGACATTACCCGGCCTACAATAAATCTGTACTTGGAAGTGGTTCTCATGTATGTCATCTTATCCTGTTCGGCCAGTCCCGCCACATGCTTGCCTTTTTCCAATGCCGAGAGAAGGGAAGCCGTGTAATTCCCCATCTCCTCGAGCATATGTGTTTCCATGTCGCGAGAGACTGCCCTCAGACGTTGCATGAGGTCATAGCGTGCCCTACCAGCGTGCTTGTCGAGTTCTCTAGTCAGGTAATCCGCGACATGATCGAGCATCTTGCGCCTGGCTATACTCCCGGGGAGCAGCCTGCGTGACACCTTGCTCAGTAGTTCTATGTCGCTTCCCACGTGGAGGAAGATGAATGTAAACAGTTCATCTTTCGAGTCAACTGTTGGTACGTCTACTTCGGGCAGGGCGATGCCCACAAGCTCTGAGGCAACTTCACGAATCTTGTTCACCCGCTCCTGGGTCTCCTCTTTCAGTCTTTCAGCTAGTCTGGCCCATTCGCTCTCTGCAAACACAGCCAGTTCCCTGCGGTATCCGTCAAGCTGGTCGGTTATATATTTCTCTGCAGCGGTCACCAGGTCGTTTTCAAGCGATCTTGTAGTGCCATATGCTGCCGCCCTGACAGCGAGCAAATCCTTTCCTTGGGCGGCGCTGCTGCTTACAAACGCCTCCAGCTTCCCGGACAGTTCTTTATCCAGGTCATCTATTCCTTTTTTCAACAGGACCCTGGAGTCGTCGAACTTTGATCTTTCAGCAGAGGCGGCCTTTCCCAGCCGCTCCAGTGTGCTGCTTACCTGTTCCAGAGACGCCCTCAAGGTGGAGCCGGTAATGTCCAGTAACGCATTCCACTCGGAAGCGATCCGGCGGAGTTCCTTTCGTGACGCATCCGCGACCGCCCTGTCGAGAGTCTCGCTGCCGAAGCTGCGGAGGGTGGCTTCCAGATTACCAAACTCTCCTGAATCGGCGTCAAGCGCACGTCCTACCAGTTTCGCCGATAGCGCTTTGGCGGCTGAGACGTACCAGATATTTGAAGGTACCCTATTCAATTCAGTCATTGCACCGTCCACGTAGTCCATGACCTTGTCAAGGTCGCCTGGACCAAGATGGTCTATCTTGTTCACGACGTAATAAGTGGCTTTTTCGCGGCGCTGCAGCATCAAGATAAGATCTTTCTCGTGCTGGGAAAGCGGTGCGTCCGCTGAGAGCACGACCACCGCCCCGTCAGTGTCGAGTATGGCCCTTTGTGCAGCCGCGTCGTTGTGAGCGTTGATCGAGGCAATCCCTGGAGTGTCCACCAGCACGATACCGGGTTCAAGAAGGCCTGCAGGCCAAGTTACCTCGACTCGTGATACATGCTTCTCATTGCCTGGGTTGCCACATTCAGTTACATAATCTCCAAGGCTGGATGCTGCTATTTCCTGTACGGTTCCGTTCTCGTACACCACCACAGCGCCTTTCTCGCCGTATGTGACCTCCACCGCTGTAGCTGTCAGCGGTATTACTCCAGTGGGAAGTACTTGCGCTCCCAGAAGTGCATTTACGAAGGTCGACTTCCCGCGTTTGAACTCCCCTATGATGCTGATATGAAACTTGCCTGACCCTAGCCTTTCTGCCACGCGCCGTGTCCTTCTGGACAGTTCTTCCGAATCGTTTTGCATGGCATCCGCCATTTCCAATGCCACAGACTGCAGCAATCCGGCGGTTGGACGTGCCGACTCTGTACTTCCACCGTGATATCTCCATATTGACATACAGACTCCTTTTCGGGGATCCATACAGGAGCTATCAGCTGTACAGCGCTTTCGAGGAACCATATATGCTCTGCAACCAGGCGGACCCGACAGGTACCTGTCCGCAGAGTCAATTCAGTGGAACCGTCCAGCGAGCTCCATCGCTGTAGATGTATTATAGCATTGGCATGGCAAGGCAGTACAGGACAGATTTGCATCAGCCCAACCGCGGGTCGGATGGAAGCGATACAGTCGTGGAGTGGGAAGAGGCATACCAGGCGGAGCACAAGCGCAAGCAGGACTTTCGTACACTGTCGGGAATATCGCTCGAACCAGTATACGGCCCAGAAAATGCCGAGATGCCTGGAGTCTATCCATTCACGAGAGGTCCTTATGCATCGATGTACCGTACCAAACTATGGACCATGCGGATGTTTGCCGGGTTCGGCACGGCGGAGGAGACCAACGGCCGCTTTCGTAGGCTGTTGGCAAATGGCCAGAGTGGCCTTTCGGTGGCATTTGACCTCCCCACCCTGATGGGACGTGATTCCGACGATCCGCGTTCCGAAGGTGAAGTGGGCCGTTGTGGAGTTGCGGTGGATACTCTCGAGGACATGAAGACGCTCTTCAAGGGAATTGATCTCGATTCGATAAGCACTTCGATGACCATAAATGGCTCCGCCATAGCCCTGCTGGCTATGTATATCGCAGTAGCAGAGATGCAGGGCGTACAGAGGAAAGCACTGGCTGGTACTATTCAGGCCGACATATTGAAGGAGTACCAAGCTCAGAAGGAATATATATTCCCGCCTAGGCCGGCTGTGCGCATTGTATCGGACATGATCCGCTACTGTGCCCTGGAGATGCCGAGCTACCATCCAGTATCTGTATCGGGGTACCACATCAGGGAGGCCGGATCGACTGCAGTACAGGAACTGGCCTTCACTCTTGCAAACGGCTTTGCCTATGTCGAGGAAGTCATGAGAAAGGGCATGGATATAGATGACTTTGCACCTGGGCTGTCCTTCTTCTTCAACAGCCACATTGATTTCTTCGAGGAGATAGCCAAGCTGAGAGCCGCCAGGAGGATATGGGCACGATGGATGAAGGATTATTATCACGCCAGGAACCCTCTTTCCATGAGGTGCCGCTTCCATGTCCAGACTGCGGGATGCTCGCTCACCGCATCGCAGGCCGAAGTCAACATAGCCAGGACTGCGATAGAGGCTCTGGCCGGTGTCCTGGGCGGTACGCAGAGCCTTCATACCAACTCCATGGATGAAGTTCTTTCTCTCCCCACGGAGAAAGCGGCTCGTATTGCTTTGCGTACCCAGCAGGTCATAGCTCACGAGACAGGAGTGGCGGATGTGGCAGACCCGCTCGGCGGTAGCTGGTACGTCGAAAGCCTAACCGAGGAGATGGAACGCCGGGCGGAGGAGATATTTGCAAGGATACTGGAGATGGGTGGCGGTTCTTTTCTTGAAGGTTCTTATGCAGGAATAGAACAGGGATGGTACCAGCGGGAGATAGCGGAGGCAGCTTACGAGCAAGAGCGACGCATATCGTCGGGGAACCGTATTTTTGTGGGTGTGAACGCTTTCCTGGAGGGGAACGAAGAGGCAATTCCCACCCTGGTAATAGGAGAGGATGCCGAGTCGAGGCAGGTGGATGCTCTGCAACGTGCAAA
Source organism: Actinomycetota bacterium (assembly GCA_023379675.1). Classification (GTDB taxonomy): domain Bacteria; phylum Actinomycetota; class Acidimicrobiia; order Acidimicrobiales; family JAMCPL01; genus JAMCPL01. The sequence goes on from JAMCPL010000008.1 coordinate 79,414, forward strand.
AGCAAGCCGCGATGCCAGACTGGTCGCTTCTACTCTGGCTACATTGGTTGCCAGCGCTGGAGATGGGAGCAACCTGGTACCTCCAATGATAGAGGCGGTCAAAGCAGGCTGTACGGTAGGCGAGACCATGGATGCATTGGCGACAGTATTCGGCACGTATGAAGAGCCGGTATTCACCTAGGGCATATTCAGTGAGAATTACTATCGCCTACTCGGATACAACGGATGCATGAGGCCATACGGGAAGCAGCAAGGATTATACGTGGCGGAGGTCTGGTAAGCTTTCCCACTGAGACCGTTTACGGGCTGGGGGCAGATGCCAGCAATGCGACTGCAGTTAGCAGGATATACCGTGTCAAGCAGCGTCCTTGCGAAGATCCACTTATCGTACATATATCGTCTCTGGAAAGCATTGATGCAATATCCGGGCAAGCTTCACCTGCGGTAAAGGAATTAGCAAGTCTCTTCTGGCCTGGCCCGTTGACGATGGTGCTGCAGCGGTCAGGAAACATGGTTGTTCCGCAGGTGTCCGGGGGACGCCCGACAGTAGCGGTAAGAATGCCGGATCACCCGGTGGCGCTTGCAATAATCGAAGCGGCCGGAGTGCCCGTGGCGGCCCCTAGCGCCAACCGGTTCGGTCATGTCAGTCCCACCTGCGCCGAGGATGTGGTTGCCGACCTCGGAGACGAGGTGGATATGGTGATCGATGCTGGCCCGACTCGCATAGGCGTTGAATCCACTGTGATCGACATGACCGCGGCAATCCCGTCAATACTTCGACCGGGTGGAGTAACTATCGAGGAGTTGCGCCAAATACTACCAAAGGTAGAGTACAAGTCACGCGAGGTCGATGATAGTCCAGATGCCCCGGGCCGCTACTTGCGGCACTATGCGCCTGATACTCCTATGGTGGTAGTAGATGGCGAGGATCGGGAACTTCTGTACAAGATGGCTCAGGAATTAGCACGCAAGGGGAAACGAGTCGTGGTGATAAGTGGTGTCACCAATCGGGAATACGAAGCCACCGGGCGGGGTCGTATGAATTATGATGATATGTCAGGTGGCACGATACTGACGCTGGATCGATACGATGCGACTGGAATGGCTCGAAATCTTTACAGGATGCTGCGACTGGCGGATTCCCAGGGTGCAGATATCATCCTGGCAGGTGTGCTGGAGGAGACCGGAGTCGGTGTTGCGGTGAATGATCGCTTGTTCAGGGCAGCAGGTGGAAGGGTGATTACCGATGATTCGCCGGCTGCTGTGGAGACCATATCAGCACTGGCAACGGCAGAACCACAGGAAACATTCAGCCAAGAGTAGATATATTGAGTTCGCTATCGGATATACGCGTATCGTCCGCCATGCGGGCGGCATAGACACTGAGGGTTTCTTCCAGCTTCTGATCGCCAATAGCGATTATCCTGGCAGCAAGGATTGCAGCGTTGGTTGCCCCTCCGATGGCCACTGTGGCTACGGGCACGCCTTTTGGCATCTGCACAATGGACAGTAACGAATCCAGGCCGTCCAGGTAGCGAAGTGCAACAGGAACTCCAATGACTGGCAACGTCGTGGTGGCGGCAAGCATTCCAGGCAGGTGTGCTGCGCCGCCAGCACCGGCCACCAGCACTTGCAGCCCGCGTCCCCTAGCGCTACGACCGTATGCCAGCAGGTCGTCAGGGGCGCGGTGCGCTGACACCACTCTGATTTCGTAGCCGATACCCCACTCATCCAGCAGATCAGCCGCTGCTCGCATAGTATCCAGGTCGGAACGGCTGCCCATGACGATGCCTACTCTTACAGCTGATGGTACTGTACCGGACATGTACAAAACGTAGCACAATGCCACTATCCGATCCACTTCGTCGAACTGGCACTATTACGACAAGTACCACCAACAACCAGCACCATTCCGTGGTCCTTCTACTAGGTACGCTATTGGTTTACGTTTAGGTACTACGGGATCATAGTAATCTGTACCCACTATGTCAGGCGGGAGGCGGCAGTGGCTGTTGTACATTTTTGTATATTATGCCATCTTCACACAACCAAAGATGAACCCGACTTAAGTGGGATTATTCGTATCACGTATCTATCAAGTCCAGGAACTTACCTACATGGTTTTCTCGCCCTAGCTTACCAGGGGAACACGATTTTCACGATTTGCATCAGACTTATGCGGCGCTTCTCATGGGCCAAAATGCTCATCCACGGGTGACAACAGAGTGCTGGAAACATTCACCCATCAACGTACACATTCACACTTACGGCTATCTGCTACCAGATTGGCCGAGGAACCGACGAAGAAGCTCGTTCAGACATGGACAACTATCAAAGGATAAATTAAGAATCGCTACACGTGCCTGTCACTCCACGTGCCTAGCTTTTGTAACCTGGCCTGAGCTCATTTGGCTGGCGGGGAAGGGCTCGAACCTTCAACCTCTGGGTCCAAAGCCCAGCGTTCTGCCAATTGAACTACCCGCCAATGCGTAAACGCTTCAGGTATGTCCAGTACCAAGCGTCAAAGCCACCAGCGACCCCATGCGTCGATCTTTACCAGCTACATTCAATACTAGCAAAGTGATGCGTACAACAGCACCGCTCCTGCTCGCTTTCCCTGCGTAATGCCTCGCTGGACGCACGGCACTACCGATTATCGCTCTTCAGCTACGGGCCGGCGCCGCTACCCAGCGTTGCTATGCGCAACATGCTTGTCTGTTTGCCCTCCCCAGATTGGCGCCGACCCTTAAGTTGGGCTATTGTACTCAGAGCAATGGGATCACTGATAAAAAAGCGCCGCAAGCGCATGCGTAAAAAGAAGCACAAGAAGCTGCTCAAGGCAACGCGCTGGCAGAGGCGCTCCGCGGGCAAGTAATCCGCCGTCAGCTGCGTCTTTCCACCCGGCCGTTCCGGTAAACGTCACGCGCAGAGCCTTGGTCTCTGGGCATGAGGACAATCTCGTCAATGTTGACATGGTCCGGTCGCGTGACCGCCCACCTTATCGCGTCAGCTACATCACCGGCACTGAGCGGAACCAGGCCTTCATATACCTTGCTTGCGCGCGTCAGATCTCCTTCGAAACGTACCAGGGAGAAATCGGTTTCAACCATGCCCGGAGCTATGTCGATGACACGTACCGGCTTTCCCAGCAATTCAAGTCTGAGGGTCCTAGCCACCGCCCTTTGAGCGTGTTTAGCTGCGACATACCCGGCGCCACCAGGATATGCCTGCCTGGCTGCAACACTGGTTACAAACACGACACTGCCCCGCCCGGTTGCCTCCAGCTTGGGAAGCAACGCCCTGGTCATGTAAAGCGAACCCATCACATTTGCATTGAACATCCAGAGCCAATTGCTGTCATTGGCCTCAGCTACAGGTTCCATGCCAAGTGCACCACCGGCGTTATTGACCAGGACTCCCACCTCATCAATCTTGGCTGCAAAGTCGGCCACAGAATTGGTATCCGTGACATCAAGATAATAGGCATCCGCCCCTATTTCCACTGCTATGGCATTCAGGCGATCCAGTCGCCTCGCGCCCATGACCACCTTGTAACCTTCCGCGGCAAGGACACGAGCAGTGGCCTCGCCTATCCCGCTGGAAGCTCCCGTCACCACCGCAACTTTCGATTCCACGTCTATTCCTTACCTGCTAAAGAGCACGTGCCGGCAGTGTGCATGCCTCCACTATAGGCGCTCGATTGCTTTTCATGACAAGTGCATCCCTACCACTCAGTCCCAGTTGCTCCTTGGTTCCTTCTACATACCAGGTCGTCCCGCTGCCGGCCAGATGAGGCCGGCACCCGGTGGCGTTGCCAAGTACATCCCGCCACAATTCGAGCTGCGGCTGCAGACGGAGCGCCGCACTTTCAAGATCGTTGAAATACCCATCATCGCTAGTACTACTGTGTTGCAAAGACGGTGCCAAGCTATCCCAACTCTCGTAGACCCGACCTGTCTCGATACCGAATGGCGGCATCATCAAGACAAACCGCTTCTCTTCAAATGGCATCTGTGCTACGTCCTCACCCAGCCCGCAAACACGGGCCTTGCCCCCCGATAGGCAGAACGGCACGTCAGCGCCCAATCGTGCAGCAGCTTTGTGCGAGGTGTAGCCGGCCCATCGAAGTACTGCAGCCGCATCCGCAGATCCGCCTCCCAATCCAGCACCCGAAGGAATCCGCTTGATCAGCCTAACTCCCACATCGGCGCCCACCATACGTATAGCCCTGTTGACCAGATTCGAATCACCCGCCGTAATATCCCTCAGGCCCAGTCCGCCGACGACTTCATCCACCACCTGCAGACCTCTACCGGGCTCGAAAACAAGTTCGTCGGCAAAATCCACGGTTACCACTTGCGCCTCTATCAAATGATAGCCGTCGTCCCTCCTGCCAACCACCTTGAACGACAGGGTGAGCTTCGCATACGCCGACACGGTAGTCACACTATTGCCACTATTAGTTCTTTTACTTGTATATTGTGTCACGATCATCACCCAACAAGCTCACATCACAATCAGCCTACACACGTAATCCAGTCCATTCCGCAGCAGAACAACTACATACTATATACAATCGTTACATACCATGGTTGCGTCAACTGTCGCCGCTCCGGATCGCAGCCGCCAGCCTGCCCCACTCTATGATGCTCAGCTCTTGCGGGCGTGACTCGGGGGACACACCTGCATGCAAGAACGCCTCCTGGCTGCACCAGCCTGCAAGCGAATGCCTCAGCATTTTCCGCCTGTGCCGGTACGAAGCATAGATCAATTCCACCATGGACGCGTAGCCGGCTACAGTGGGATCTACGGCCACTTCCGGAAGCCTCTTGATCTGGACCAGTGACGATTCCACCCTGGGTCGTGGCACAAAGACATTCCTCGACACGGTGCCCAGCAACTGGGATGTTGCAAAATACGACATCCTGACCGTCACTGCACTATAGGTGCTGGAACCTGGCCTGGCCGTCCATCTTCGGGCAACCTCGCGCTGTGCCATGACGACCATGGATTCCACCTGGGGCGCATCTTCCAGTATTCTCATCACCGCAGGCGTGGCTATGTTGTAGGGCAGGTTGGACACCATCTTCCATCTATCTTGCCCGAGTATCTCGTCAAAAGATATCCGTAGAATATCGCCCTCGACTATACGGACCCTGCCAGAGCGCTCCATGGGACGTAATCTCTCCACAAGGCGACGATCTATCTCTACGGCAGTCACAAATGCACCGGCGTCCACAAGCGCACCGGTCAGAGCGCCAAGCCCTGGTCCTATTTCCAATACCCTGTCACCAGGATGCAACCTTCCCAACCAGGCAATCTTTCTCAATGTGTTGGGATCGATAACGAAATTCTGCCCCAGCGACCGCTTGGGAACCAGCAAGCCCAGCGAGTAGGCCTCTCGGGCCCTCGCCTCTGGATTATCTGAAGTTGCCGCGTGCATGGTTCCGCATGGGCCGGCACAGAAACCAGAAGCCAGGATGTCCGTCACGACGCCCGCAAGGCACTACGCAATCCTGAACGCAGCACGGGTATTGTCCGCGGTGATCCGCCGTATCTCGTCCTCGCCGATTCCCAACAACCTGCCGATGCAATTGCCGACCAGTGTAACCCATCCCGGACGGTTGGGCTTACCCCTGTGTGGAACAGGGCTCAGGAATGGAGCATCCGTCTCCACAAGTAGGCGTTCAAGCGGGCACCGCCTGGCCGCTTCCCGTACCTCTTCTGCATTGCCAAAAGTCACTATACCGCTAAACGATATATATGCCCCAAGGGCAACCGCTCGATCAAGCTCACCAGGACCTCCCGTAAAACAGTGCATGATGGTCCTCGCGGGTGCCCCCTCTGATTCCAGTATTTCGAATACATCATCCCAGGCATCTCGCGCATGGATCACCAGCGTAAGGTCGTGGGAATTGGCCAGACCGATCTGGTCGGCAAAGGCCCTTTTCTGCAAGTCTTTCGAGGGAGCGTCGTAGTGATAGTCAAGACCGCACTCACCAATACCTACAAGCATCCCTGGATGCATCCTGGCCGACCCGGTAACCAGCTTTTCCATATCCGGCTCGATATCCGCCCAAGTCTCAGCATCGTGGGGATGTACTCCAGCGGTATACCACAGGCCGAATCCATCCAGGCTGCCATGACCGCCTGAATCCTCCGCATGAAGGCGCTCGTAAACTGCCATGTTCCTTGCCTCACCGCTCGTATCACCACCAGAGGCAGTGTTGGAACTCGTTGCGCATCGGCCAGCCGCCTCTGTCTCGAGCCATTTTTCCTTCGATTCAGGAAAGTAAGCTTCCCTCATCCGGGTACGTAGGTAAGTCACCAGATCCCGGGCCGACACGGAACTTTCCAGATCCGTACCCACGCAAACCAGTCCCACAACTCCGTTCGACCTGGCATCCACCACAGCATCAATGGGGTCTTTCCACTGATCACCATACTCGCCTTGAATATGGCAATGGCTGTCTATCCATCCAAGCTGGAACGCCTTCACGCTTCAAGTGTACCTGAACCTCGCAAAGCTGGCATCACTCCTGCAGCTTGCTGTAGAACCTCACGAATAGCTCGCTCATCCTCGGCCGTCGGGCACTGAGACGCCAATTTTGCACTATGTAGATCGGTCTTGCGGGCTGATCACGGCAAATCCAGCATTGATGGCTGCCGTAACGAGCCTATTGTCGTAGGCAATGAGCGCATCCAGCTCATTCTCGAGAATACGCATGGTAGCCAAGTGGATAGCATCCAAGGATCGCAGCATACGGTCCGGTTCGTTCATGGCGATGCTGACAATATCCTCGTCTATACCGATGTAATCAAATGCACGTAAGAGATCCCGTGCCTCAGGAATTGCTGCCGGCAGAGCACATGTAACTGCTCGCATCACCTCAATGCGCAATAATGCAGAGCTTACCCATGAGCTGCTGGCACTGCTGTCGTAGAATGCGGCTAATGCATTTGAATGAGCTTCTTCGACAAGCAGCTTGAGAACAGCCGACGTGTCCACATAGTACATGCTCACCAGACTTCCTCATCACGCAGCAGTGCCAGCGTCTCACTGAGCTGGTCACCGTGATCACTGCGTGGCCGCATCTTCGGGCGGTATCCTGGTCTAGTTGCCGGCTGAGCTTTACCGGACTTGATCAACTGTGCCATGACCTGCGTGGGCACCTGTGTTTGCACCGGAATAATCCTCGCTATCGGACGGCCATATTCTGTTATATCAACAATTTCTCCCCGCCGGACGCGAGCCATTACCCTACTGGTATCATGACGAAGCTCTCGAAGTCCCACAGCATGGGACTCGTGATCATTGACCATTGCCATATAAATAAGTGTATCACATTTTTGTGGCTACATATCTTCTCTAGCGAGGTCAGGCAACACCAAGTGAAACAGGCACTCGCAATATGACATTATGATCATACCTGCCGCCACGTCCCGGTGGTTCTCCTGCAGGATCGTCACGATGCCAGGAATTCAAGGCAAGCTCCCTGGACCACCCCGCAAGCACCAGCGAATCGTCCAGATCCCCCATCCGAGGATCTGTTATACCTGCATGATCGAAGGACGTTCAGGTACGCGCTGGCAGTGGCGCCCGCACTCATACACCTGCATCGTCCTGCCACAAGCCAATTGACCCCGACAAATAGGGCGACATTCTTGGGAATATCTTGTTTCCAAGCCCGACCCAGCCGGTTTTACCTGTGGTATTCTAGTATGATGTATCTTGAGCAGCCCAGCAACATAAATGGGCCAGGGCGAGGAGAATCATTCCCGGTACCGCCTCGCATTGAGAGCTTACGAGTCCAGAACTATCGCGTTCTCCGTAATCTTGAACTGAAGCAACTGTCTCCCCTGTCGGTACTCCTCGGTCCTAACGGAAGCGGCAAGTCGACCGTCTTCGATGTGTTCGCCTTTCTTTCAGAGTGTTTTACGGTAGGTTTGCGAAGGGCATGGGATCGACGCAACCGTTTCAAAGAACTGCGCAGCCGGGGAGCAGAAGGGCCAATTGTAATTGAACTGAAGTACCGGGAACAGCCTGATCTTCCTCTTATCACCTATCACCTAGCTATTGACGAGACCAGGCGAGGACCGGTCGTAGCTGAAGAATGGCTGCGTTGGACTCGCGGCCGGCAAGGCCGTCCCTTCAAGTTTCTGGAATTCAACAATGGAGAGGGGCATGTCATCTCCGGCGAGCTTCCCGAGGTCAACGATGAACGCATTGACTCCACTTTGGAGTCGCCGGACCTCCTGGCGGTCAATACGTTGGGGCAATTCAAGGACCATCCCCGTGCCAGCGCTTTACGGCGTTTCATAAGCGGGTGGTACCTTTCATACCTTAGCGCCGACAGTACAAGAGGCGTTCCGGAATCGGGACCACAGGAACGACTTTCTCAGGCTGGTGACAACCTGCCAAATGTCATCCAGTATCTGAAAGAGCAATATCCAGCGCACTTGGAACATATACTACAAGTTCTTGCCGAGCGGATTCCCCGGCTCGAAAGTGTGAATGCTGGACTTCTTGCAGACGGACGCTTACTGCTCCGGATCAAGGATGCCCCATTCAGCGAACCCATTTTGGCAAAGTTTGCTTCAGATGGCACATTGAAGATGCTTGCATATCTTATAGTGCTCTACGATCCCGATCCACCACCATTGGTCGGCATCGAAGAGCCTGAGAACCAGCTGCATCCACGCCTATTGCAAGCGCTGGCGGAAGAATGTCGGCAGGCGGCATCAAGAAGCCAGCTGCTTGTCACCACCCACTCTCCGTTCTTTGTCGATGGGCTGCATGCAGAAGAACTGTGGGTGCTATATCGTACTAATGATGGATTTGCCAAGATCATGAGGGTCAGCAAAATGGATAGTGTCAGGGCATTCGTGAACGAAGGTGCAAAACTGGGAGACCTTTGGATGGAAGGTTTTTTCGAGGTAGGTGACCCATTAGCCACCAGCAGCCAATCAAGAAACTAATTACCAGTGCATCTTGAAGTGCTGGTCGAAGAGGCTTCGGCCGAAAAGGCGCTTAGCGTCCTCCTGCCCAAGATAGTAGGACCTGATGTCGATTTCACCATTCACGTGTTCCAGGGCAAGCGTGACCTGCTCGACAAGCTTGCCTCTCGATTGAAGGGTTACTCGCATTGGATCCAGGGGACTCACACAAAGATAGCCGTACTGGTCGATGAAGACCGGCAGAATTGCCTTGCACTCAAGGAAAAGTTGGAAAAAGCGGCAGCCGAGGCGGGACTCAGTACGAAAACTGCTGTGGGGAATGGAAACCCTTTTTTGGTCCTCAACCGTATAGCCGTAGAGGAACTGGAGGCATGGTTTATCGGTGATTGCGATGCCCTTAGGGCTGCGTATCCTCGGATTTCCCCTTCTCTCGAAAATACCAGCCGCTTTCGTGATCCAGATGCGGTCAGAGGTGGCACATGGGAACAGCTTGATCGGGTTCTGCAACAAGCCGGTTACCATGCTGGTGGAATGGCCAAGACCCGAGCTGCCGAAGAAATAGCTGTCCATATGGATCCGTACTGCAACCGGTCGCGCAGTTTCAAGCAATTCTGTACAGGATTGCAAGCACTGGTGCAATCGATATAGCACGTTCAGGTACGCGCTGGCAGTGGCGCCCGTCCGGCAGCCACGCTGTCAGGGCACTGACGGGATGGCTGAAGATGGAGGCGCCCAAGGCGCCGTCGATCCACCGTTCCCAAAACACTCCAATTGCCTACCGGCTGGAAGTCCAGACACCAAGTCATAGTACGAATAAAATGCTCCATGATTACATGCTACGAATGCGCCCTGTTCAGCGGTAATAGGTCCCCTTGCGTCATTGCTCCAATAGAGCACCTGAAAATTGGATGGAGTGGTGTAATGGCCTGGACCGAACGACCACCCACCCATACCAGCATCCTGCACCGACGGAGGAAGCGACCACATCCCCTTCTGGAACGTAGCCGGAGTAAGGTCCGGACCGGCTTGCTGCAGCGCGCTGAACAGCAACAATATTCCCTGGTATACCGTTCCGGCGTCTCCAATCGCAGGAGGACTGGACAGCTCATGACCGGTGGCCAACTTGTATGCAACGGTAAACTCTTGGTCTCGCGCAGGCGTAGGCTGAACCATCGTTGTCAGGGCATGCGCCCACTCGGCCTTGTCCTGCGGGGATGACATGATTCCCCGGATCATCGTCTCATCACTGACCGACATGGCAAGCCACTCGGGATAGTAGTGCTGTGCCGCAGCTGCATCCGCCAGGAAGGAAGGAGTTAGGGGATCACACGCACATACCACCGTAGTAACTCTCTTGCTACGGAAGTTTGCCATTGCAGCAGTAGCCTCCTGCATCACGCTACCAAAGTTGGCCATCGAATAGACGAATGTAGCGGCTACCGGCACGTGCGCTGCTTGTAGCCCGCCGGTCAAGTCCGCTGCACATGCCCTGATGACTGGAGCATTGGGATATACAAGGCCTATCCTGGCAGGCGCATCGTGTATGCCCTTTCCGGCGGCATATATAGCCGGCAATCCATTGAAAGCACTCTTGACCACATCTATTGTACTTTGGGCAAATTTGCTACAGCTTTCATAGTAAGAATACTCATAGGGTGCATTCTGCTGGTACCAAGAATGTGGCATGAACTCACCGCCTATGGCAATTACGTGGTGTTGCGCCAGAGCGGTATCGTATGGAGGCGTAGAGGATACCTCCGATATATCGGCAAAAGCGCCAAGAGATGCTGCGGTCTGGGCATCCGCCTCTGCCTGAGATTGGTCCTGTCCCAGTAATTCGTTGACATAACAGCCTTGCCCGTTGAAATATTTTACAACCACTTTCCGGCCCCATAGCTCAAAATCTTTGTTGAACAGGCCGACATAAGCATTTATATTGTGCTCGAACACCGCAGTCGATGCAATTGATTTGCTCCCCGACTTTGCCAGAAATGTGCAAAGCCCCCCATTATTGGCAATATCCACAGTCACTGTAATGCTTCTGCCGGTTACTCCAGAGGATGTGGCGCCACTGTTGTTGCCGGTCCATCTCGGCACGCAGTATGGAGCATACTCCGACCATGGAACTTGTCTTTTACCGCGGGTACACATATATCCACCTACCGTCGTGCCCGCCAGCCCTTCTCCTGGGGGTCTGTAGAGAACGAATCCGCTGTTGCCCTTGGACACTACGGGGTCTTGTGCATTCACGCTGTGCACGGAAGGAACGAACAGTAATACCAAGATGATCACAGCCATCCCAAGAACAAACCTCTTATATCGATTTACAATGACTTGGAACTTTTCCAATTGCATCATCCGTCCACTACCTCGGGAATGTCTGAGGATGTCTCCGGCATGCCATAGCTCCATCCGCTTATGGAGTCCCATCCGCTTATGTCCTGTCTCGCCTCTGCTTCGGCTGCGTCATAGAGTTCTCCGATTACGGACTCCATACGACCGATCTGCGACTCTATGAAAGCTGCAGCAAGAAAGCTGCCGACATTGATTCCCCTCAGGGCAAGCACCGCCTTTTCAGCACCTTCCAAAATGGCCGATGCCGCAAAGTCAATCTCAATCAAACCACCTTCTCTGTTTGTAACACACGGAACCGTCATGTTTCGCTGTACCTCCTTCTATAATTACCTTTCTTGTCCTATGTCATTGAAGCTAACAGGGCAAGGTTAAGCATTCGGAACGAGAACAAGGCACCAAGATGAACTGATGGGAATATTTCAGTGAATTGCAGGAATGGTATTCAGCGGGAATATCGTTTGCGGCTAGTGGTCCGTCCCGCAAATAACGTGATGGTATCCGGTGCGCAACCATCCAGTGGATGGTTGCGGAGAGGAAGGACATAAGCACGTTAACCCGCCAGAGGCGTCATCTGGTTGGCGGGAGCGCGCTGTTGTTTGCGGGACGGACCACTAGGCGCGCCGGTTGCTCAATGGAATCTACGAACCATTAGTCAGCCGTGGACAGGGGATGCCAGCAGGCCGGTGGCATATACCATACCGAAGACCAGTGTGATCATCCCGATTAGCAACGTAACTGCCGAAGCCCTCAAACGGGCGGCAAAGCCCAGGACGGTACCTATCATGAAAAAGCTACATACGCCAGCAGTTACCAGCATCACAATTACCGGAACAGTGCCGACGGAGCGCACGGCCGCCAATCCTGCATGCCCGACAAGAAAAGGAGTCACCCCTACAGCGAGGAGCGCCACCACGTCTAGAAAGAACGAAAGTCTCAACGCGTCACGAGGGCTCAGCCCGCGAAACAGCATGGGTGTCACTGTCACGGCACTACGGCTGATGCCCGGCAGAGCTGCCAGTCCCTGGCACGCTCCGACAATGACAGTAGTCACGAACCCCGGAACCTTTCCCGGTATGGACTCATCCGCAGCCTCTTGCGTAGCTTTGCGAGCGACACGCTCCCGCGATGCGTTGACAACCGTACTTACCAGAAGGAGCAACCCCACTGCTATCATAAATATGTTGCCGGCCGAAGCATGAAACACCGAGATTACTCCGGCATACACAGGCAAGCCGATTACTGCCGTCATGACGGTAGCTATAACCAGAAACCGTAATCGGGCCGCGTCGATACCAGTACCGAATGGATCACGTAATCCCTTCGTTGCTGACCACACGTCAACACGAAAGTACCATAGCGCAGCAAAAAACGAACCAAAATTAGCCAGAAGGCCCATCACATACGCCGTATTAGGAGAGTACCCCCCGCCAGTTACATACACCAGGCTGACCATGGTCTTGGAACTCACCGGCAACCACTCTGCGACACCTTGTAGCAAACCGGCCAGCCCGGCGATCAGCAGGTGCATAACACCCAGACTGTTCTCACATATGGTCTCGCATATTGAACCACCATCATGCGTCTCCTGTCCCCGACTGGTTATCGTGCCTGCTGGTAAGACCCTCACGCCAAGTCAAGTAACCTGCCTGCAGTAGGACATATCCAAATCCCACTGCCCATATGCCGCCAAAAATCCCCCATAACGTAAGCAGCCCATGTCGTGACAAAGCTCCAGCTATCACCAGCACGACCCCGCCAACCAGGAGCAACAAACCAGACATGATCTGTATGCATGTATAAGATCTTCGTGGCGCTTTTTGAACCGGTGGCACGCCCGAACCTGGATAGCGAGGCCCCGAGCCCTTGCCCAAGTCACTACCGCCGGCACGAGAAGGCCAGCGCTGCATTTGCCAAGGCAATGTGCCCGTAAACTGAGGCGGACCCCATTTAGCCTTTCCGGACATATCTTGAATATTCACAGAAGGCAGGCCACCCGTATTCATTCCACCGCCTCGAGCCACTTCGCTATTCATGGCTCCCATTATCCAGGCGTGAGGTGAACAGCAGGTAAACGCTGCAGGACGCTTGAATGAACACTCGGTGAATACGCGCGAAGCCTGCCGATGCGGCTGTCTTTGAACCTACTCGCTATGCAGAACCCTGCCGGATGCACAATCATGCCGGATGCACAATCATGCCGGCTCCAGGCAACCACGTATGCTCGCTTCCATCATCTGCCCACCTATCATCATGGCCAGGGAATGCGTTCTGTACACTATCCAGTAACGATAGGCTTAGAGGCTCTTAGCTAAAGGCAAACGGAGCGGGAATCCGCAATATGACATTACGATCATATCTACCGCCACGTCCCGGCGGTTCTCCTGCAGGATCGTCACGATGCCACGAGTTCAAGGCAAGCTCCCTGGACCACCCCGCAAGCACCAGCGGATCGTCCAGATCCTCCGTCCGAGGATCCGTCATGCCTGCATGATCGAACACCGTGGAGTAGATGACCAGTTCGCCTGAACCTCTATCTATGGCAAGCTCGATAACCCGTCCCTGTTGCGGCCAATCGATCAGGGATGCGGTAGTGATCTGCCAGATCCGGCACCCTGGATATTCCGGCGCCGCCTTCCAAGCACTGCGGGTTTTCCCGTTGCCATAGTCCGGCCCGGCACTGCTGAGCAAGGTTATCTTATGGCGATGGGTATGGCCGTTCACCCACAGGATGACATTGGGAAAACGCCCGAGCAGCCCATCCAGATCACCGGCAAGTATCCTGCTGGAAGCTAATGGAGAGTAACTATTCACGAGCGTCTCCAGCGGATGGTGACTGAACATAACAAACAGACGGTCCTCACGGCCACTAGTTGCCCATCTTCCATCTCCATCCAGCCAACGACTGTGCCCGTTCAACAGCTCTCCTTCGATCCAGGAAAGCTGTTCGGCATCGAGTGATCCCTGCCACCCACCCGACGGGTTCACTGTATCGAGCACAAGACACCGGACCGGGCCTGCATCAAAACTATAGTAGGAATGCCCTTTTTCAGGCGCTGGTGGCTGTATCATGCCGTTCGATACCCCGCCGGAATGGCCGTCGCCATGGCCGGCACTTTTGTAACCAGCATTTTCATGGCCATGGCCGGAATCCTGGCCGTAGCTTTCACCATCAATTGCAGTAATGCCATGCCGAAGTGCAACAAGCCACTGCTTCTGATCAACGAGCCGGCGATCCGGATCGGCAGTAACCTGTTCCCAGGGACCGCCGGACAACGCAGCTACGATATCAGGAGGTACGACACTGTGATTGGCGAGCAGGCTTCCCATGTCAGCCCCCTCCACCCATCCAGTGGCTTTCCTGTCACCCACCGCCACCCTTCTTAATATGCCAGTGTGCGGTATGGTCCCTGCAATCATGTAATCATGATTCCCTGGCACGTCATACCAGGGAATACCGAGTCCCGTAGAAGTAAACTCCCTGCGGCACGAATCAAGCAGTCCTGGCACATCCGGATACCCGAAGCGTTCATGGGCAATGTCCGAACCAGCTGAGGGTGACCCATGGCCGGCAAGCGGACCATCAGGATGCCAGTAGTACCAATCGTAGAAAGCCGTACTGCCTACTCCTTCGTAACTACTGCGATCACCCGAATCAGGTCTAATCGTCTTTCCCCCGTTCATCAGGTCGAGATACCACTTGATCTCGTTGTACTGGGAGTTATCGGCTGCGTCACCCGTAATCATCGCAAAAGAAACAGGGCATCCAGTTACCGGCCCGTAATGCAAATTACGTACCGCCACGGCCGTTGCCTCCACCACTTGCATGCTCAGCATGTCCTGAGGCCGGTAAGTACCGATATTGCCTAGTACAGGAAAAAACGCCGAATCAATGTTGCCGAGCCTGTCAAGGAACTCCGCCCTTGCAGGACTCTGTGCATCGGTAACGTGCAGATCAGTCAGGTGTACAAACGCCAGTAACGGCTCCACCTCGGACAGGCGATCTACATCATGATCTACATCATGGGTCACATGTTCAGCATGACCGGTAACGCCACGCAATGAATAAGGCTCTCCGAGGGCGGTCTCGAGACGCCGGTACAAGCCTTCACGACCGGGTACGGATACCGGTACAATAGTGGCATCTGCAGTCGTGCAGCCATTCCCTCTACCTGCTGGGCGCCGGCTCACCGCTGCTCTCCGTGACAAATAGCGGAGTTCCAGAGAGGGTAAGCCGTACGGGCTCTCCCGGAACAGCCCAACCCGCTTCCGCCGCCGGCATCATGGCAAAAAGTGAATCCTTATGACCAGGAACGGATACGCCCACGCGTAACATTGCTCCAAGAAAAGTCCGGCTCGTCAAACGGCAGGATCCCACAGAATCCCGCTCAACGCTAAGCGCTTCAGGCCTTACGAGAACCTCCACCGGAGTTCCTGGTGGCCAACTCAATCCGGACCCAGCCGCGCTTGGATGCACTATCGCTCCCAAGACCTGGACACATCCTCGATCTACAGCGATACCTGGCAGGCGGTTGACCGATCCTACAAAGGAAGCCACAAAGGCATTCGCCGGCTCATTATAAATCTGGAAGGGAGTACCCACCTGCTGTAAACGACCATCTTTCATAACCCCTACCCTATCCGCTATCGAGAGAGCCTCCTCCTGATCGTGAGTGACAAAAACAGTGGTCGTGCCTACCTCCAGCTGGATACGCCGTATCTCGTCACGCAACCTGGACCGTACGGCGGCATCGAGAGCCGACAAGGGTTCGTCGAGCAAGAGTACACTCGGTTCGATCGCCAGCGCACGCGCGAGCGCTACCCGCTGCTGCTGTCCGCCCGAGAGCTGGTGCGGGTATCGATTAGCCTCGCTGGAAAGTCCGGTAAGCTCAAGCAGTTCGCTGGCTCTCCGTTTTCGCATCGCGGCGCCCACCCTACGGATACGAAGCCCGAAGGCGACATTCTCACTTGCGGTCATGTTGGGAAAGAGACTGTAAGCCTGGAACACCATACCCATATCTCGTCGATGAGCCGGTAAATGAGTGACATCTTTGTTGCCAACGACAATCCTTCCGTAATCGGCCACTTCCAAGCCTGCAAGCACGCGCAGTGCGGTAGTCTTGCCGCTGCCCGACGGACCCAGCAACGCGACCAGTTCACTCGGCTCCACTTTAAGCGAAAACCCGTCGAGGGCCAACACTGCGCCAAACGTCCTTCGTAGATTCGACATCTCCACCGCCACACCAGCGGTACCACCCTTCCCGATGGCACTTGAGTCCTCTTGGACTTGGCGCATATGAATGCCTCCTAACTTGCCGGCAATATCCTCCACTATGCTCATACCTGATCCCCCTGTAATGAAATGATGCCGGTGATGTTACCACCGCCTGCATCACCACTGGACATAGTCCTGCGGCTTGACGTAACAGCAGCGACCACCCCCAGAACGACTGTCATGCCCGCCAGCGCTATGACCGAGAGAGCCACTGCTTCAGTTGCATGCACCACTCCCACCGTTTCCAGCCACACCGGAAATGTATTGAACGACAGCAGGCTTGCCATCACATATTCACCCAGCACGAGTCCGAACGTCATGAATGCCGCACCCAGCAATGCGCCCTTCAAATTGGGCAGAAGGATGCGAGAGGTGATATGCAACCAGTTGCCACCTACGGATCTCCCTGCATCGACCATCGTACGAAGATCTAATGACCGCACGCCGCTGTCCACTATCCTGTACGCGTAAGGCATGGCCAGAACGACATATTCCAGCACCAGGATGATCGGCGTAAAAATTATGAAGGAGGGTAAGAAGCGTAACGTACTCGATACTCCCAGCACCAGTACCACAACCGGCACCACAATCGGCAACAAGGTAATCGTATCGACGAATGGCCGCCATCTCGAAGCACGTAGGTTCACCCACAACGATGTACCGAGCGTGAAAACAACCTCAAGAACGACAGCACCCACACCGACCTCTGCCGACAGCGCTAGCGAGGACCAGAACTGGTGAGAGCTGAATGCTCTGGTATAGCCGGAAAGCGAAAAGCTGTTGTGCTTGCCTTCGAAACTGAAGCGCGCAGATGCCGCAAGTGGAACGATGAAATACAACGCCACAGCACCGAGCACCACCTTACGATATAGCCATCCATGACTCCCGACGATACCGGACGTACCCGTGCTCGATCGGGAAGCGCCGGACTTAGAATACCTGCCATGGTGATTACCGCCAGTGCGTCGCCGGTGGTGTGCAATGACCCCGTTACGGGCTTCTTGGTCTGGAAATTCATCATCCTGGCGAACGCCGGCGCTGCCGATCAGCGTGTCCATCGTGCCCTTCTGTGCTGGACAGTGCCGTAAACCACCGCAACCACTATTACCAGGACCACCATTTCAAGACCTAGGGCGTCGCCAAGATGGGCCTGGTTTGCAATGACATTACCAGATACGAAATTGCCTATCTCTATCGGTACCAGTGGTATCACGCCTCCTGCCAATGCTGCAGCGGTGGCATAAGCCGCAAACGCGTCCGCAAACAGCACGAGCAGCCCGGAAAAGAAAGTGGGTGCCAGAAGCGGTAGTCCTACATGCCGCCAGAAATGGCGCCGCTTTCCTCCAAGGCTTGCAGTGGATTCCGACCATTCCCTGCGAAGTCCTTCCACGGCAGGCAACATTACCAGTACCATCATTGGAACAAGGAAATACTGGTAGACAATGACCAGACCGCTCACGGAATACAGGCTGAAGCCGTGCACGTAGGGATTGAAGCCAGCACCAGCCAGCAATCTTGTGATTATGCCGAAATTACCCAAGGTTGCGATGAAGGCAAATGCAAGCGGGATGCCTCCGGTATTCGCCAGCACGGCCGATAGACTGCCGGAAACCCGCTGCATCAGACGGCTGGGAGATGATACTATTCCCACAACGACAACCAGGCCAATCACTGCGGCAATCGTGGCTGAAACAGCGGATAGCTCGACACTGACACCAAGGGATTTCAGGTAAGCGCCTCCTGTGGCCATTCTCAGGTTCACCAAGCTGAAATGCCCGCTGTTGGAGCGGAAGGCATTTACCAGCACTCCTGCAGCAGGCAGGAAGAAGAACAGTGCCATGTAAGCCACAAGTGGCACCAGCCCTGCCACTGGATACTTCCAGATGCGCCACCCGTTTCTCACTGCCCCTGCCGTTCCCGCCACCGGATTGCTTTGCTCGCCCGGTGTCACGTCGATCATCCGCTGCAGCCGCTATGCCGTAGCCCGTCCGCCAGCGGATCACCCTGCTCGCCCCGTGTCACGCCTGCCATCCTACCCTCACAGTGGGTCGTTCCCTCGAACACCTTACACTGATGCCCACTGGGAAACTATCAACTGCTGAGCCTTGTCGAGCTGCGCCTGGCTCGGGAAGGACACTGTCCCCTTGACCACTGGGATAGCGGCAAGCGCTGTTTTATTGACAGTACCGTCTTTGATCATGGATGGAAGCTCTGCCGGCATCGAGTAGCCCTCCAGCCACAGATTCTGCCCTGTCGAGGAAAAGAGATACTCTTCCCATAGGCGGGCAGCCGCCGGGTTTGGAGCGTCCTTGGAGACTGCCTGTACGTAATAGGATGCATAGTGCCCGCTGCTCGGAACCAGCACCTTCCAGTCCACCTTGCCTTGGAGCCCTTTGGCGTACTGTGCCTCTAGGTAAGTCCAGTCAATCGTTACCCGGCATTGGCCACTCGCTATGCTTGAAGGTGACGCTCCAGTTGGAACGAAGTTGCCTGCTTTCGCCAGGCGCCTGAAGTACTGGATACCAGGTTCGATATTGTTGAATGAGCCGCCATTTGCAAGAGACGCTGCAAACACCCCGGCAAATGCTGCCCCAGCACTCTCGGGATTACCGTCCAGGCATACTGAGCCTTTGTACTGCGGAGAAAGCAACGAGCTGAAAGAAGTCGGCGGGTTGTGGAACACACCAGCGTTGTAACCAATAGCGATATAACCACCGTAGTCCTCCCACCAGTACCCATTGGAAGATTTCTGATCTGAAGGTATATTGGCCCACTCTGCCACTTTGTATGGCGCAAAAAGACCCTCGGAAGCACCTTGCAGTGCAAAAGACGGTCCCACGTCCACAACATCAGGAGCGTTGCCACTTCCCCTCTGGGACTTGATTGCAGCAAGTTCCTCGCCACTCGATCCATTGGGATTTTCACTGTTGATGGTTATGCCATACTTTGCCTCGAAATCCTTGATTATGGCGCCGTAATTTGCCCAGTCCGCGGGGAGTGCTATCACATTCAGGTGACCCTCCGCTTTGGCAGCCTTTACTAGGGCACTCATACCACCACAGGAATTTGCTGAAGTAGCTGTGGCCCAGCAGGCACTTCCGGAAGCCGTGTGCGCCGTAGGACTCGTACTCGGTGACGAGCTGCAGGCCGCAAGCGTGCCGGCCGTCGCCAGTAACACAATGCCCGATAATATGCCGGGTCGTAGTTTCAACATATATATCCATCTCCTTCCGCCCCACGTCATCGCGCGGGATCACCTGACTTGCATAACCATTGCACTTTCAACATACAGAGCCGGAATTACAAACCAGTGAACGGCAAGGGTCATTGTGGTGAAATTATGGCGAACATTCCGTGAACGGACCTCGGCTCCCGTAAAAAGGCTGTTACAGGACCGACTCGGGCGGTGCAGGTATCAACGGGTAATGCGGGGAAACAACGGTGGACCCTTTATCACCTGAAGGCCCCCAGGGTAACCTCCCCACTGAAGCGCATCGGGCAAGCGCTCCTTGTCGGGAGAACCAGTCAAGCCAATCCTGCGCCAGATTTCATCTGCAGTTGAAGGCATAGCGGGTGCAACGAGAAGGGCTATCACCCTTAGCGCTTCAAGTCCTGCCCCAAGTATATTGTCGACCTCTATGCCGGGCTCCTTGCGCCAAGGCTCCACCGTCTCGAGGGCGGAATTCACATCTCTGATCAGTTCCCACACTTCACGCAACGCATCGTGGGGAAGGCTCCGGCTCCAGGAATCCATAGCCCGGGCGGCGGCACGACCAGCCTTGCCGGCCAGTTCGGCAGCAGCACCTGATAAGGCATCCGAGCCGGCAACCGCAATAGAGCCACCTGCAGCAGGCCCTGTAACAGTGGACCCTCCGGCAGGCTGGTTCCCGGAACCGGCCCGTGGCTCTATGCTCGGTTGCGTTCCCCGCGAGACAACTCCCGGCGAAACAGGACCTATACCTCCGCACTTGGAATTGACCACTGCTACGACCCGGGCCAGCAAGTTACCGAGATTGTTGGCCAGATCCGCATTGTAACGTTCCACCATGCCTTCATAGGAAAAGTCACCATCTGCGCCAAGCGATACGTCTCGGAGGAGGTGATACCTGACGGGATCCACACCAAAGTCACCCGTCAGATCTCCCGGTGCAATCTGGTTCAGCCTGGACTTGGACATTTTTTCGCCCGACACCAGAAGCCAACCGTGCACAAGTACCTGAGAAGGAGGCTCCAGGCCCGCTGCAATGCACATAGCCGGCCACCATACACAGTGAAATCTCAGGATGTCCTTACCGATAACATGATGCACCACCGGCCAGAATCGCTCCAACCTGCCATCGCCGCTTCCATAACCTATGGCTGTCAGGTAGTTCACCAGCGCGTCCGACCATACGTAAAAGACATGACCAGAGTCCCAGGGAACTGGTACTCCCCAGGTAAGGGAAGTACGGGTAATGGAGATGTGCTTTAGCCCGCTTTTTATGAATCCAACAGCCTCGTTCCGCTTGGTGGCCGGTACCACCGCGTCCGGATTACGTTCATACCACTCGAGCAAACGGTCCTCCAGGGCAGGCAACTCGAAGAAGTAGTTCTCCTCTTCCATCTCCTCCACTGGACGTCCATGGTAGGGGCAATTACCGTTGTCAAGTTCACTCTCTTCGTAGTAGCTCTCACATGCAACACAGTAGGGACCCCTGTACACATCCTTCGATATATAGCCGTTCTCCTTTATCCTGCGGAAAAAACTCTGAACCGTGGTGTAGTGCCTTTCCTCAGTTGTCCTGATGAAATCGTCATTAGATATATCAAGATCTGTCCAGGCTTCTCTGAAGCGTGCAGACATCCTGTCGGTCCACTCCCTGGCAGCCACGCCGTGCTCGCATGCGGCTTCGGCCACTTTCCTGCCATGTTCGTCGGTGCCAGTAACAAAGTACACGTCGTCACCCATCATCCTGTGCAGCCTCGCCAGAGCGTCAGCTATGACCATAGTGTAGGCATGGCCTATATGCGGCGCGTCGTTTACGTAATAGATCGGCGTAGTGATATAAAAAGATTGCACACCTGTATCGTACAATCATTCCAGCGCCACAGCGAACACCGGCAGGGAAGAGCGGGCACTCTCGGTAATTTACGGATGTTCACGTAGTAAATGACATTTCACGAATGCTGGAGCCGAGGCCATGAATGATCTGATCAAACGGGTGAAGGAAACGGCATTCGGATTCATGAGCTTTAAGAACTACCGGATTCGCTCTATGCGGGAAACGCCAACTGGTTCCTTCTCAAGGCCATCAATCCCTACTAAAATGCGAAGATCCGGGATACAGTTCCCCGGCCGCCTCTTTTGCATGCCAAGCCATGGCAACATCCTCCGTGGATCACCGGACGCAAGCCCGAGCAGCTTATCCCGTCCCTCCGTCCGTAGCCGTCCACCGGACGGCTACGCATTGCAAGACGGGGAGTTGCGATGGGGTTGTCCAATCCTTGTTTTATGGATAAACAACCAGACTGCCGGAACCCCTTATGAAAGTCGTGGATACCCCTACGGGATCATGAAAAACCATCCCATACGTATCGTGTGAAGTGCTGAACCCCCTTTATATCCGAAGGGCCGCTTTACGCGTTGATATTAGATTAGGGGCGAACGATAGTGACCGACAGCTCGAAGCTTGATGCTACGAGCTGAGCCAACGGGAAAGATCAGCCTCTTGGATTCCACGAATCCTGATGAGCTTGTTGCGACCTGTTTTCCCGGATTGGATACTTATCTGGTTACGTCGCACCTGCAACTTTCTTGCCAGAAGCGTTACGAGCGCGTCGTTGGCCTTGCCGTCGGTAGGGTGATCCTGGATATCTACGTGTAGGACATCATCCACAAATCCAGTAACACGTGTAACGCTGGCACGAGGCTTTACGTGCGCTGCGAGCACAACATAGCCTCGATCAATTGTCATATATGACGTCCATGCATGGTCATTACCAAGGCTCATACTAGCTCATGGTAAATCAACACCCCGCACCGGACCATTGTCAGCCAATTCGGTTTTGACTATGCCATCCTGTTACGCAGGAATGGTCAGTTAGGGCCTCGCGTCGAGGTCCATCGGTGGATTCAGGTTAAGCCAACATATGATACTGGAAAGAAGAAGGTCATGATGGGAGTAACGGGGAGACCGTTGCGAGGAAGACTGGCGCGGCACATCAGTTTCATGATCTATCCGCCAGCCTCTAAGAGGCGTTGCATCTCCAAAGCCATGGAATATGCCTTTCGCTTGGGTACCCCCATCCACTCCGCCACTTCTGCAGCTGCTGCGCTGACTCCCTTGCCGGTACTCAGCAGGTTCTCCAGCGCCTTCCGTACCTGGCCTTCCTCTGCTTCGTCCGTCATGGTGGATGCGCCGCCAAGGACTATGACCACCTCACCTACCAGCGCTTGACCTGCAACCCAATCGATCGCACTGCCCAGATCTCCGCGCCAGACCTCTTCATGCAATTTGGTAAGTTCCCGGGCCACAGCCACCATCCTGTTCGTACCGCAAATTGCCAGCAGGTCATTCAAGGTGGATGCCACCCTCCCCGGCGCTTCAAAGATTACCGTCGTACGAGAATCCCGCGCTATCGCATCCAAGCGTAGCTGGCGTTCCTTGCCCTTGCGTGGCAAGAAACCTTCCACACAGTATCTCCTTGCGTCAAGACCACTCAGCACCAGTGCTGCAGTGGCCGCATCGGGCCCTGGAACCACTGATACGTAGCAGTTGCCGGCGTAGGCCAGATCCACCAGAAACGCGCCAGGATCAGACAGTAAAGGCATGCCGGCGTCCGATACCACGGCTACACTGTTGCCCTGCAATGCCCATCCAACTATCTCGCCGGCACGCTCCCTCTCATTGTGTTCGTGCAGCGCAACCAGTCTTTTACCGGTAATCCCGGCATGGGAGAGCAGTTTCCTGGTACGTCTGGTGTCCTCGCAGCAAATTATATCTGCCTGGGACAGCGTGTCAAGAGCCCGTACCGATACGTCTCCAAGATTGCCTATAGGGGTGCCGACAAGTATTATCGCCCCTCCAGTATGCGTAGCCACAGCGTTGCTGGCGCCCACCTCTCTACCTACACCAACCTTGTCGATACGCATTGGCTTCCACCACCTGTCACGGTAACCTCATACAGCATAGAGACACCCTACCGAGCACTGACTCATCTGGTTTCCCGCAACTCCAGGGCGTCACCAACCGCCAGATGCCATCGTTCGAATGCACCCGTTTCCGCCTCGAGTACGTAACGCCCCCTCAAGCGTGGAAGGCCGATCCGCCACGGATACATTGTCGTAATGCTGATGACAAACAGGTTCCGATCAAGAAAGGCAACGTCTATCCCCATTTTCATGCCCAGGGTATGGACTGCTCGAGTATGCGGAAAGAGCATGGCACCGTCGTAGGATTTCCTCCCAAGCAGTCCTACCGAGCGCTTGAAAAATCCATCCATTACCTCCACTGAGCTTAGAACAGCACCGCTACGTAACAACCAGTAACCGCTAGCATTCGATGATGATCGTACATCAGACATTGAACCGTATCTCTATGACGTCTCCATCCTGCACCTGGTAATCTTTTCCAACTAGGCTCATATGACCTGCTTGACGAGCTGCCTGCCAGGAACCAGCCTCCAACAGCTCTTCCCAGCCAATTACCTCTGCCCTGATAAATCCCCTCTGAAGGTCCGAATGGATTACCCCTGCGCATTCCGGCGCCGTAGAACCTGCCCGGAATGACCATGCTCGCGATTCCTTGTCTCCAGTTGTAAAAAAAGTCCACCTGTTCAGCATGGAATAAGCCGCCCGTGCAGCCATGGCGAGCGCACCCTCGCCCAAGCCGAGTCCTTCCAGCATCTCGGCCCTTTCTCCCACGGACAGCTGCGCCGCTTCCGCCTCCAGTGATACGCACACTCCTATTACGTCACCGGAGCCTCCCAAGGCATCGCGCACCCTGGCTACTGGGTCCTCCGGCTTACCCTGCCTGGCAGTATCACCACCTGCCTTGCCAGTGCCTTCACTGGTGCCCGAACCAAGGCCGGTTACCACACCGCCGGCCGCTTGACCGATATCCACTTCGTCAATATTCACTACACAAAACACTGGCTTGTCAGTAAGTAGGAAGAGCTCTTTCCTGTATGCGCGGGCAGCCGCTGAGGGATCGGGATCGTGGGTGGCGGACCTGTAAAGGGGAGTGCCGGATGACAGTAGGCTGTATGCCTCCTCCATGACTTCGATCTCCATCTCAGTGATATTGTCCTGCCTCTTGGATTTGAGAGCCTTGCGGCGCCGCTGGAGCTGGGTCTCGAGGGAAGTAAGGTCTGCGATCACCAATTCGGTTTCGAGAATCGACAGCGCCTCCACTGGATCCGACTCACCGGGTATTTCAGAATCATTGAATGCCCTCAGCACTATACAGAGAGCATCCACCTCCCTAATACCTGCAAGAAAACGATTGCCAAGGCCTTCACCGCTTGAAGCACCCTTTACCAGGCCTGCAATATCAGCAATTTCCACCCCAGCGTGTACAACCTTCCTGCTCCTACTCATACCGGCCAGAGCGTCAAGCCGGTGATCAGGAACATGAGCAATCGCGATCGAAGTTTCCGTGGTCGTGAAAGGATGCATCGCCACCTGGGCATTCGATCCGGTCAGGGCATTGAACAGCGAGGTCTTGCCGGAATTGGGCAGACCAACCAGACCTATATGCTCCATCACCTTACCTCAAGTGGCACGGTGTCAAGCTGACCGTCAACATCCACATCCTGCAATTCATTCACATCTATAAGGTATACCAGCAGGGCGATACGTGCCGGACAGCCACAGAATAGTTCTACTATACTAATAAAATATGATAATTAGGCCGAGTCGATCATGCTGACACAGGAGGATATGGAGTCCAGGGAATCTGAACTTGCCCGTCTCATGGAAATGATGAGAGATGCCATCCAGCAGGATGGGGGAGATCTGGAACTCGTGAGCGCCGACGTCGAATCGGGAGTAGTAGAGGTTCGCCTGACAGGTGCATGCAGTTCCTGCGCCATTTCGTCAGTGACTCTGCAGGGAGGGGTGGAACGGATCCTCCGCGAACGTCTTGACTGGGTGACAGCAGTACACAGTGGCGTGGATGAGGATATGGATCCGTTCGAGAGCGCATTTCTCGGCAGGGGCAATTACGTGCCACAGTACATACAGCATTGACCTGCTCCCGCACCTTTTCGGGTCAGGATCCCGACGTATCACTCTCGCTGTCCCGATAACGACTTAATCTGCACAGCTCTTGGGGGATGAGACCACCTCTTCACATCTCCGTGCGTATTTGTACTGCGAGTCAGTTTCGCGAGAGACTATTAACCGATGATCTCGCCTCACCAGCACAGAACCGTTCCGCCAGCACAGTCGCATTTCTTGCCGTCACCCGTAGTGGCACATCCACCCGTTCCAGGAGGCTTGCGGATAGCCTTGATGGTATACAGGGGTAATCCCCACTGCGGCGGCCAAGGTGTGTATGTAAGGCATCTCTCAAGGGAACTCGCAGCACTCGGCCACTCGGTAGAGGTGCTGTCCGGTCAGCCATGGCCCGTGCTCGATGACGGAGTCGGGTTTACCCCCGTGCCCAGCCTCGATCTTTACCGGGAACCAGACCCTTTCAGAACGCCGAAATTCTCCGAACTGAAGTCCTTTGTCGACCTTCTGGAAGTCTCGACCATGTGGACGGCAGGTTTCCCTGAACCCCGTACCTTCTCACTTCGCGCCAGAAAAGTGCTCAAAAAAAGGATCGGACAATACGATGTGGTACATGACAACCAGAGCCTGGGTTCAGGGCTGTTGGGCATTATGGCCGATGGCTGGCCCCTTCTCACCACCTTTCATCACCCAATTACCGTCGACCGTGAACTAGCCATAGGACATGCCGAGAGCAAATGGGAACAGCTCTCCACTCGAAGGTGGTACGGATTCCTACGCATGCAAGCCAGGGTGGCTCGGCGCCTGCCTCGCATAGTGACTGTTTCGGAGTCCTCTCGTTCGGACATCTCCAGTTCCATGGGCGTATCGCCAGAACGGATGAGGGTAGTCCCAGTGGGAGTGGATCACCAGTTGTTCCGGCCTATGAGAGATGTAAAACGAGTTCCGGGAAGGATAATGGCTACGTCGTCAAGCGATGTACCTATGAAAGGTATAGTGCCGCTACTGGAAGCCATAGCTAAAATCAAGACCGAGCGCGACATAGAACTGGTCATAATAGGAAAGCCCAGAGAAGGTGGCCTGGTAGCTAGAACCATTGAAAGATTGGCATTATCCAGAGTAATTCGTTACGTGAGCGGCGTGAGCGATGAAACACTGGCAGGATTGTATTCGGAAGCCGAGGTGGCGGTCGTGCCGTCACTATATGAAGGCTTCTCCCTCCCTGCCATAGAAGCGATGGCTTGCGGTGTGCCACTTGTAGCAACTACGGGAGGAGCCTTGCCGGAGGTCGTAGGCCGCCACGAAGAGACCGGACTACTAGTAAGGCCCAACTCACCGGGAGAACTGGCTTCAGCAATCACGAGAATACTCGATGATCCGATATTGGCACGCAAGCTAGGACAGTCCGGACGAAAACGGGTATTTGAAAAATTCACCTGGCAAAAGACCGCACAGCTGACTGCTGAACAGTACAGAGAGGTCATAGAGATTACACGACATGGTCCTAACGCAAGGACCGCAATGCATACGCCGGTAAGACGCACTGTAAACGCAACCGTATCCAGCCACACCAACATGGATATTTCCGGTTGCTGACCGTAGATTATTCATTGCTCGGCCTAGCTCCGGGAGACGTGCTCTTGGACTTGGGCTGCGGCCAGGGACGCCATACCTTTGAGGCTCTGAAGCACGGGGCATCTGTCGTACCTTTCGATGCCGACGGTAAAGCTCTCGCTGCAACAGAAAGCATGGTACGAGCCATGCGTCACGCTGGAGAGATTGCGCCACACGTCACCTGTAGCCCCGTTGAAGGCGATGCTCTCGCACTGCCCTTTGAAGACGAGACATTTGATCGGATCATAGCATCGGAGGTGCTCGAACACGTTCGTGACGACAGCCAGGTAATGGCCGAGCTCCACAGGGTCCTCAAGCCTAATGGGGTGCTTGCGGTAACAGTGCCTCGCTTCCTCCCTGAACTGATCAGCTGGCGTCTTGCAAAGGCATACCACCGCCAACCAGGTGGGCACATCCGTATATATGCCCGGTCGGTCTTGTTTGACAGGCTGGAACGATCAGGAATGGCTCCTATTGCCCACCACTACGCTCATGGCTTGCACTCTCCCTACTGGTGGCTGCGCTGCATAGTGGGCCCGGGCAACGACACCCATCCGATGGTACGTGCTTACCATCACGTGCTGGTATGGGATATCATGAAGCACCCATGGCCGACACGATACGCTGAACGGCTGCTCGCCCCTATGATTGGCAAGAGCATGGTTGTCTATGCCGTAAAGAGCCATCCACTACCAGCCCGGGAAACGTTTCAACTAGTGTCGCATGGCGCGCGCGCCGCAAGCCACAGGCTAGCATGGGATCGTACCTGCTGGTAACATGTCCAGAATGCTATACGGTACCCTCTCTGAGGACGAGATCCTGGAAACTGCCCAGTCCATAGCCGTGACACAGTGCAAGAACGGCATGATCCCCTGGTTCGAAGGAGGGCACAGCGATCCCTGGAATCACGTTGAGGCCGCAATGGCGCTTTCAGTTGCCGGAATGTGGGAAGAGGCCACCAAAGCCTACGAATGGCTAGTCACTTCGCAACTGCCTGATGGATCATGGTTCAACTACTATGCAGATGGCATCGGGGTGGTGGATCAGCGAATAGACACCAATGTATGTGCATACATAGCCACAGGCACTTGGCATCATTACTTGACTACAGGTGATCTCGGTTTCCTCGAGTGGATGTGGAAGGTACTCGACAGGGCTATGACTTTTGTGCTCCGGTACCAGCAGGAAAACGGCACGGTACTGTGGTCGCTCGATCCCGACGGACATCCCGGAAGGTACGCTCTCCTCACTGGTTCCAGCTCCATCCACCATGCGCTGCGGTGTGCTATATCGTGTGCCGAGACATTAGGTTACGACAGGCTGGAGTGGAAAATGGCAGCCAATATGCTCAAGAAGTCCCTTTCCCGTCCAGATCGGAATTTTGAGCCGAAGCGCGAATTTGCCATGGACTGGTACTACCCCGCTCTTTGTGGAGCCTTGGAAAAGCATAGCGCTGTAAACCGTATCGATGCTCACTGGGATACGTGGGTCATGGAGGGGCTTGGCGTGCGTTGCGTATCGACAGGTCCATGGGTGACTGCTGCGGAAACAGCCGAGTGCTCCATCACCCTTGCCTCTTTGCTGCAATACGATCGAGCGCATGACCTATTGTCCTGGTCCAAGAATCTACGCTGCGAAGATGGATCCTACTGGACCGGAATGGTGTACCCTGAAGAGGTCACATTTCCGGTCAACGAGCGTACCACTTACACGGCAGCCGCAGTGATTCTTGCTGCCGACTCATTGAATGCAACTAGTCCAACCGGTAAACTGTTTGCCCAACCAGGCGTCTAATTGATTCTCTTAAGCACCCTCAACGATCCCACCATATCATAATCCTCCCAGCTCCCTAATTCTATTGCTGCACAATATATTTCGTAGGGAGGGCGCCCTCCGTCCTGCGGATCGGGAAATACGTCGTGCACAGCCAGGAGCCCGCCCGTACGTACCAAGGGTTCCCAGCCCTTGAAATCCGCCCACGCCGCGTTAGCGCTGTGTCCCCCGTCCACGAAGCACATGTCCAGTGGCGTGGTCCAGTATCGTGCAACCGTAGGTGAATCACCGACAATTCCTACCACGCAGTTCTCCAACCCTGCTAACTCTATCGTGCGACGCCAGCAAGAAAGCGTATCAATCCGCCCGGTGGCGGGATCCACCACCTCTTCATCGAAGTGATCCCATCCATGCTGTTGCTCTTCGGAACCTCTATGGTGGTCCAAGCTGAAAAGGACCCCACCAGTTCCCATGGCCGCGGCTCCCAGGTATACGGTCGACTTACCACACCAGGCGCCGATCTCCATCATTACCGCCGGTCGGTCGTTGGCAATGGCTGCTGCCATACAACCCGCACGGTAGAGAGCAATCCCTTCGTCATCTGGCATGAATCCTTTGGTTTCACGGGCCAGCCGGACCAGATCGGGCGGCATTACAAATCTCTGCTTTGCCAGATCCACTTCACCGGCTGCAGCCCAAGTCCTACGGGTCATACCAGGAGACTCCATTCCATCGAGAACCGTCTACCGGGTTCCAAGCCTGCCTATCCAAGTCCGTTCCCTTGGAGGAACCCTTGGCCGTTGGCGAGAACCGTCTACCGGGTTCCAAGCCTGCCTATCCTCTTCTCGAGAGCACCACTTCCGCCGGCACGAAGTCTTTCGGCAAAAGCAAAGTTGATTGCCAGCTTCTCGGATACCTGCTCGAAGGCACGCCTAGCGGACTCGACGGGATGTGTAGCCAGGAACGTCCTCACCTCATCCACCAGCACCGCGTCCCGGCACAGTAGCTTGGCCCCTTCCACCATACGTGATATCGTGTTCTCCGGAATGCGCTCCAGCAGGCCGTCCCAGTGCTCAGTAACGTGATTCCACACCGTTTCCCCACAGCTTTCGTTTGCCAGCAGCTCGCGGATGAGAAATGGTGCATTCTGGGACCTCACCTCATGTAATGCCAATTCGAACGCACGGTCTGATAGCTCGGCAACATGGAACCCGCCTAGGGCATACAGGAAACGATTCTCCTCCTGTGGCGTGGAGGGCGACCGGTACCTGTCCAATATCTCGTCGAATTCAGCCTTGCCGCCAAAGCGCGCCACGGTCCTCAGCACTGCTGATGCAACATCGGCCGGAAGTGGTGAATGATGTTTGACCATCTTGGCATACTCATCACGGCAGTAACGGATCACTCCTTCATCAGCACAAATACTTCCCAGCGTGGAAATCAGCTGCGAGCGTAGCACCGGAATCCTCTCTCCTTCCGCGCCCGCCGCTTCCATGCCGATCATGCCGAGCACTGGACGCAGCAGCCTGCTGGCATAACGCCCAAGCATCTCCTTCTCCGACGATCCATTGCTGAACGCGCTGGACATGAACGAAAGTGCTTTTATCACGATGAGCCATACATCCGGATCCAGCTCACCGGACACCGCAAGTGCCTCGAAAAGTGCAAGTACCACATCCAGCTCATACTTACCATTCATCAGGCAGGCCCAGGCATCGCCTACAAGGTTGAACCGCTCCAACTGATCGAGGCTGGATATCGAACCAGCAATAGCCTGTAGGTAGTCGCTGGGATAGTGCACCCGGTAAAAACCAGATCCGCCGGCATTAAGAAGCCAGATATCGCTGCTGGTGCTGGTAGTAGTAGTGGTGGTGGTGGTGGTGGTATCACTCCTGCCGTGCACAAGCCTGCGAGCCCTCACCGGAACGAGCCAGCCAACGCCGCTGCCTATACGGTCCCCATCCCTTGTGGAATAATCAACGCTCTCCAGCATAACAGTGAGGGTATCGCTGGAATCAGACGTGCCGGTCAATTGTACCGCTTGCGCTGTTCCCGGATGTACCAATGTGCTTGAGCCGTTCCTGGACGTACCCGAGATGGATGCGTCATCTGACGATTGCGCCACGTCACTTGGTGAACCGTAGAAGAAGCGCATCGCTGACAGCATCACTTCACGATCGTCGATATCGACCAGAGATACCATCGGAAAACCACTCTGGAATATCCATGATTCCATCATGTTCGTCACGCGCTCGCCTGATACGCTTCCCAGGGCATCCCACAGATCAGCGGTCTCTGTGTTGGAATAAGCATGCTCCCGCAAGTACTTACCTACCCCTTTTGCGAACACCTCTCCACCGAGATACTGTTCGAGCATCCTCAATACTGATGCCCCTTTCTGGTAAGTGATCACGTCGAACATGCTCTGTGCCTCCTCGGGAGGACCTACAGGGTACTCCACTGGCCTGGTACTGTGAAGAGCATCGACATCCATGGCCTGTTCACGCTCTATTCCGAATCCTACCCATCGATGCCATTCGGGACGGAAAGCGTCCACGCACAACAGCTCCATAAAAGTTGCAAACGCTTCATTGAGCCATATGCCGTTCCACCATTTCATGGTAACAAGATCCCCGAACCACATATGTGCAATCTCATGAGCAATGACATCCGCAGCTCGTTCCAGTTCCGGCCTGGATGCCTGTTCCGGATCAAGCAATAGCAACGATTCCCTGAATGTTATACAGCCCAGATTCTCCATAGCGCCAAAAGCAAAATCCGGGACACCGATAAGATCAAGCTTTTCACCGGGATAATCTATGCCGAAATAACTAGTAAAGAATCTGATCGCATGTTCCGCGACGTCCAGGGCGTATTCCGACAGCCCCTCTTTGCCAGGAACATGTACCACCCGAACAGGAATGCCCCCAACCATCCTTGGCGGGCTTGCAACCAGCCTGCCTACCGCCCACGCCACCAGGTAGGTCGACATCTTGCAGGTCTCACCAAAAGTAACCACCTTTTTACCGGCATCGCGTCGTTCCACACTAGCCACAGGCCAGTTGGATACCGCTTCCAGATCATCTTCGATCTCCAAATTAATGGCAAAGGTGGCTTTGCGGTCTGGTTCATCGATACACGGGAAAGCCATACGGGCATCGGTTGCCTCGAACTGGGTAGTGGCAATGATTTGATCCTCTCCGTTCGAATCCTTGTAGGTGGACAGGTAAAACCCCCTGAGCCTGTCCGTGAGTTCACCGGAAAACTCCAATGTCAGTACGATATCTCCAGGCTCTATTGCTTCAGGGAACTTCAGTTTCACCACCTGTGCATCAGGATCGTGATTCACTGTAATCGCTCCACTGGGCCGGTCGGTGGATGCAGATATAATCACCAGGTCAGCTGCATGCAGCTCAACAATGTCGGTAGAATATGTAATCTGGCCTTCTATCGACACAGTACCCTTGAACGATCCTGATTGCAGGTCCGGTGCCAAGTAAAGATTGTACCGGACCGGCTCGAATACGTAGGACAGCCTATAGGATGTCGAAACATCGCGGTCCTGGTGTAGAGCATCTTCACTCACGTTGTCATTCACCTCGTTTCCTTCTCGCTCGCACTATTATGATGCTGAACTACCGCGGCATTACCGCACCGCGGCATTACCGGCCACTTGAACGGTAGCCCCTCCCACAGCTAGTGTAGTACTAGGCGTTGGCACACGGCTACTACCGGTTGCACCAGGCTATACTAGGTAATACATTGATAAATACATCATGGACCATGGACGGAGATTCAAGCTTGACCAGGGAACGCAAGGAACAGACCAACCATCCGGGGCAAGCAACCAATGCCCACTTATCTCGTACCGATCATTTCGATGTGATTTCGCTGGGATCCGCCATAGTGGACATAATCGTAACAATTAATAGGAATGCCGTGGAACGGCTTGGCTTGGCAAAGGGACAGATGACGCTGGTTGACGCGGCGAGAACCAGGGAACTGCTCGCTGCACTTGAACCAGGCGTCAAGTCCTGTGGTGGCTCTGCAGCAAACACCGCGATAGGCCTCGCCTCATTAGGCGCGGCAAGTGCGTTCATGGGAAAAATCGCAAGCGACAATATGGGAACGCTGTTTACACAGAGCATGAAGGCACACGAAGTGACTTTCTTTCCCGTAGTGGCGCAGAACGAGTTCACGCAGTCCAGCTCGCCGGCCACGACAGCTGATAGCCGGAATGTGGCCACAGGCACCTGTATAGTACTTGCCACCCCGGACGGTGACCGTACCATGGCAACCAATCTGGGAGTGGCCAGTACCCTTCAGCAAAACGACATCAATGTGGATCCGGTGCTCTCTTCAAGGGTATTTTACGTGGAAGCATATCTCTGGGACATCCCACCCGCACGCACAGCCATCAAGAATGCAATGGCAGCCGCAAGGCAGTCGGGCACCAAGGTTGCATTGAGCCTTTCGGACAAGTCGTGCGTATCGCGCCATCGTTCCGAGTTGCTGCAGGTGCTCGCCGGTCATGTGGACCTGCTCTTTGGCAACGAGGAAGAATTCACTACACTCTACGCAGTCTCAGACATTACCTCTGCAGCACAAGAAGCTGCAGCACAGGGTATCACGGCTGCACTCACCAGAGGCGCAAAAGGATCACTGGTGGTAAGTCCCGCCGGCCAAATATTCGAGGTAGACGCAGTACCTGCCGGCGCCGTTGTGGATACTACAGGAGCAGGAGATTTATATGCAGCAGGCTTCCTCTACGGCTTCACTCACGGCATGACTCTGGTAGACTCGGCAAGGCTGGGAAGTGTTTGCGCCACAGAGACCGTTTCCCACCTTGGCTCCACGCCCCGGGAAGACCTGCAGCTACTGGCTAGGGAGGCTGGGTTGGTCTAGCGGTCCGTCACGTAAACGACATGATGGTATCCGGTAATCCAGGGGTGTCATCCGGTTGGCGGGAGTGCGCTGTTATTTGCGGGACGGACCACTAGAGTAGGATCATGGCAAATTGGCCGGCAAGAAGGATCATCTCCTACGCACACCAGGGAGGTAGCTTCGAGGCCCCTTCGTCGACTCTCTTCGCGATACGCAATGCGCTGGAAGTGGGTGCCACCGGTATAGAACTCGACATTCACGCGAGTTCGGACGGTTGCCTGGTTGCATGCCATGATCCAGAGGTAGATCGCACTACAAACGGCTCAGGGAAAATAGCTTCGATGAGCTTCGATGAGCTGTCCCAGCTGGACAACGCTTACTGGTTCACCCCTGGCACAGATGTTGCTCCGGATCTTCCGGTACAGTCCTATCCATATCGCAATATGGCGGAACACGACCCTGCCTTCAGGATTGCACGATTGGAAGATATCATGGAACTGATGCAGGATTTTCCTGGAGTGGTGCTTAACCTCGACATCAAACAGACACGTCCTGATGTGGCACCCTACGAAAACCTGCTGGCCGATCTCATACGCCGGTACTCGTTTGGCGAAAGAACCATAGTGGCATCATTCCTCGATTCCGCGTTGCGGACTTTTCACCAGTACGCACCTGAAATACCCACTTCAGCGGGACCTGGTTTTGTGGCTGAATTTGTGAGGGCAATCCGGGAAGGAACAGAGCCTGACATGGATGATGACCTGAATAGGGTATCTTTTCAGGTGCCTGTAGAGTTCCACGGAATTACCGTAGTGGATGCCAATTTCGTGAAGATGGCGCACAGCTACGGGTTGGCCGTACATGTCTGGACAATCAACGATACAGAGGAAATGAAAAGGCTGATGGATTTGAACGTGGACGGCATAATCACAGACAGACCGAGTGTCCTGGTCAGTCTCCTTGCTGAAAAGGGCGTGGCGTGGCGTCCTAGTGGTCCGTCTCGCAAATAACAGCGTGCTCCCGCCAACCGGATGACGCCCCTGGATTACCGGATACCATCACGTTATTTATGGGACGGATCACTGGATGAATTTCAAATTACACTGGCCGATCGGCAAAGGTCAGCTGTTCGGGCGCTTGCCGTGATTCGCCTTCTTCTTCTTCCTCAATTTGCGTTTGACTGTTTTCTTGGACATCTCAAAGATGATAAGTGCTACCGCTGGAAACGTCAACTGCAGATGGTGATTGGATGAAATGAAATGGGACATTCAAGATACCAGACACAAGACAAGAGACGGTACAACGGTGCCTGTTCTTTCTCGCACCACCAGCTATGATGGAAGTCGTGAACTTCTCCAGATGCCAGATCATCACCAGGTACAGGCACGACTCCAGTGGCAGCGTTCTGGGTACCAGCATGATGGTGGTGCTCGTAGCTCTCATAGCTGCAGGTGCCACTGCGTACTTTCTCCTCCCCGCCCGGCACGGTAGCCGGGTGCAGCCAAACCGCAGCGTAACCACTTCAACTTTGCCCTCAAGCAAGACACGAAAAGGCCAAGGCCCATCGCAGACACCCACGACTACGAGCACCAGCACCCCATCTACTTCAAGCGGTACTGGTGTATCGACCGCCACCACCCGGTGCACCGCCTCGCAGATGGTGGCCGACCACGCCTCACCAAAGATTGCCGCAGGCACGGTAGGGGAGGCGTTCACCCTCAAGAACATCTCGTCGACAACCTGCACCATTGATGGATACCCAGATATCCAGCTCTACGATAGTTCCGGCAGCGCTATGGCGACAGCCACTACCCGTAATGGCGCCTATGCATTCACATCAAGTACGCCGGTACTCCTGACCGTGTCTCCAGGCAATGTAGTATCTTTCAACGTTGGCTTCTCCGGCGTAGGCCAATCGGGTTCAAACTCCTGCCCGTCAGCATCATATGTAAGCGTTGCATTGCCGCAAGGCACCTTTCACTACCCAGATCTGCTGACCGTAAATGACTCGATCAACCCTTGCAATGGCGGTACGCTGTATGTTTCCGCATTTTATTCGGGTATGCCCGCACTGTAAGTGTTTCTACCAACACTGAAAATCGTCTGATAACAAAATTACGAGGATGTCCTTGAAAGACTACCTTGGCCGTAATTGTTATAATGGGTTCTCATGTACTGCAAACTGTTGCTGGACAGCAGTGACGAAACCATAATGCAATGTCAGAACAGGTAAGCATTGCCGGAACAGGAATGACCTCGCTTGGACGGCGTGATCTGTCACCTGAGGAGTTGGCAATGCAAGCAGTATCCATTGCCCTGCAAAATGCCGGACTTAAAAGCAGAGATATAGGACTCGTCGTCTTTGCCAATGCTCTGGCCGGAAGGCTCTCAGATCAGGGATGCGTGCGTGCCCAGTCATGGCTGTCGGCAGCAGGTCTTGATCAGGCCGGTATGGTTAACATCGATAACTCATGCGCGAGCGGCTCCACGGCCATCCACATGGCATACAACAGTGTCAGGGCTGGAGAAGCGCCTGTACTGGTAGTCGGCGTGGAAAAAATGTGGACAGGTGACCGGAACGCCACCATCAATGCCATAGAAGACGCTCTCTCGGCAGCCGAACGTCCAAGCCTGCGAGCAACTCTGGCTTCCTCGGCATCGGGCAGCGTATTTATGGGATTCAATGCGAAATGGGCAAATTATCAGCTTGCGATGCGTGGAACGACTATCGAGGAAATCGCCGCAACAGCAGCCAAGGCACATCGGCTGGGAGTCGAGAATCCTCTAGCCCAGTATTCTACGACCATCACTGTCGAAGAAGTTCTTCAATCACGGGTGGTTGCCACTCCCCTCACCCGCTTGATGTGCTCCTCTTTCACTGATGGTGGGGCCGCAATAGTACTCTCTTCCAATCGGTCGCGAGACTGGCCACTCATAAGAACGAGCGTGCTCAGGTCGGGAACCGGGCAATTGGAATACCACGACAGGCTGGGCAATACAATGGAAGAAGCGCTGAAAGTCTCTGGCATTGATCATAAAGATATAGATGTGCTGGAAGTCCATGACGCCACCAGCGCAGAGGAACTCTACGCCCTGGAGGCACTCGGATTCTTTCATGAGGGAGAAGCAGGAAGGGCAACGCTTGCCGGTGATACCTTGCCAGGCGGGTCCGCTGTATGTGTCAATCCCAGTGGTGGCCTAGTGGCAAGAGGTCATCCCCTGGCCGCCACGGGAATATGCCAGATCATAGAACTTGTCGATCAGGTTACCGGTCACGCCGGCAGCAGGCAACAATCGGGTGCACGGATCGGTGCAGCAGTCAATACGGGAGGAATAATAGCTGGTGATGCAGCAGCTACAAGTATCAACATAGTGGAGCGTGCCTAGAATGGTCGTCGCCGTCCCTACTTATACTTACCTATACAACATACAGAAATATATTTAGAAAGAGGAAGGTTATGCCTGGCGCAATCACAACCGGATGGGGAATAGGACTTCCGGCCAACATAGTGACAAATGCCGATCTCGAATCTCGGTTGGATACGAACGACGCGTGGATTACCGAGCGTACTGGAATCAAACAGCGCCACATAGGCGGTACAACGTCGGAACTTGCCATTATGGCCGGCAAGGAAGCGTTGAAGTCCGCATGCGTGCTGCCCGAGGACATCGACATCCTTCTCCTGGCCACCACCACGCCTGACGAGCGGGTGCCTGGCACCTCTGCGGTGGTACAGAACGCTCTCGGCATAAGTGGCGGCGCATTCGATCTGAACGCCGCTTGCTCTGGTTTTGTGTATTCCTTGATCGTAGCACATGGGTTGATCGGCGTCGGCGCCAAGCGCATACTCGTCATAGGCTCCGAAACCCTGTCATCTATTACTAATATGAATGAGCGCACCCTGGCTGTGGTAGTCGGAGACGGTGCAGCCGGCATCGTGCTGGAAAGGACGGAGGGACCTGGCGAACTTCTCTCATGGGACCTTGGCGCTGATGGATCTCTACGCCACCTACTCTACTGTGAGCACGGAGGGTACCTTTTCATGGATGGTAAGGAGGTGTTCCGGCGCGCGGTACGTATCATCGTGAACTCTGCACAAAAAGCACTGGGCAAAACTGGATTCGACAGTACCGACATAGACCTGTTCGTTCCACATCAGGCTAATGCAAGGATTGTGGAAGCGGCACGTGAAAGGTTGGGCATACCGTCTGAAAAAGCCATGACCACTATAGATCGGTACGGAAATACTTCATCGTCATCTATTCCTCTTGCTCTGGTGACCGCGGTGTGCGAAGGAAAATTGAAAAAGGGAGATCTGGTGCTTCTTTCCGGATTCGGAGCAGGAATGACATGGGGAAGCGCTCTGCTGCGCTTCGGAGGCTGAGCGACATTGCAACTGGTCATGCTCGCTGCCGGTCTCGGCAAGCGCTTCGGCGGATGCAAACCTTTGGCTCCGGTAGGACCAGGTGGCGAAGCACTCATGGACATTACGGCATCTGACGCCAGTATGGCCGGTTTCGATTCGATAGTGCTCATTACCGGGCCGATAACCGGGCCGGCAATACGCTACCACGTAGAACGTCGTTGGAAGGGAAAGATCGATGTACGGATCGCCCGCCAGGAAGTACCACTTGGCACCGCTCACGCAATAGTATGCGCTGGCGACCTCCTGGATGGTCAGGGTCCGTTCGGCATAGTGAATGGAGACGATATTTACGGAGTGGATGCCCTT
Source organism: Actinomycetota bacterium (assembly GCA_023379675.1). Taxonomy (GTDB): domain Bacteria; phylum Actinomycetota; class Acidimicrobiia; order Acidimicrobiales; family JAMCPL01; genus JAMCPL01. The sequence goes on from JAMCPL010000008.1 coordinate 118,217, forward strand.
CGCACCCTATATGAGCACCTATCCACTCACAATACGGATTGCCTGGTTGCCTTTGCTCTACGGAATACCATTACAACGGATGCGCCAGTTACACGAGGAATCTGTGTCTCTGACGGTGCCGGTAAGCTGTCATCGATAACCGAACGCAGACTTATCAGCCGCACCGCTGATGGTAGGTACCTCTCTGATGATGGGCTCGAGCCGTCAACGCTTGATCCTGATGTGCCAGTATCGGTCAACCTGTGGGGTTTCCAGCAGGACATGCTGGCAGAACTTTCAGCTATCGTGAATAGTCGCAGGACTTCCCTGGAAGATGGGCAAGAAATACTCCTACCAGAAGTCGTTGCAGACATGCTCGCCGGTGAGACACAAACCTTTGGTACTGTTGGTACCGTTTCAACGCCGCAAGAGAGCATGACTTTATCTGACACACATGTGCAGCCGGATGCCTCTTCTCTGAACCCCAAACAGCAAGTTGCACATACCTTCGAGATGCTTGCCGGCACTGGGCGATGCATTGGAGTCACACACGCCGCGGATCTGGAAATTGTAACTGCCATGCTGCAATCAATGATCGCCACCGGAGAGCGGCCTGCGGCGTTGTGGGCACGCCAGTGCAACTAGATCTCGTTCCTTACCCGCGTAGCGTAGAGCTGGATCCTTCTGGAAAATACGTCACGGCATCCATATCCCAGACGGTAATCGATAAATCTCTGCCTTCCCAGGGCTACAGGATCATCGCAAACCTTGATGGTGTGGTACTGGCAGCCGCAGATAGTGCTGGACTCAAATATGCAGGCACAACCCTGAACCAGTTGATTCGACTGTCCAGGTATGGCCTGTTGCCCGCTGGCTCACATAACAGGAACGGTAGCCATTCTGTCGATTCCGCCAGCATGCCAATCCCTGCCGCCACAACGCCTGCAGTTGTGGCCAGCAACGAGGAAACGGTCTCACGATTCGATACTCCTGACACTGCGATGGACCCAGCCGGCGCATACATCCCAGCCTGCCGTATCACCGATTGGCCGGACTTCCCTACCAGGAGCGTATTGCTGGATATATCACGCACAAAAGTCCCTAGCCTGGATACACTGGATGCCTTGATAGCTCTGATCGGCATGCTGAAATACAACCAGCTTCATCTGTATATGGAACATACCTTCGCATATAAAGGCCATAGGCAGGTATGGGAAGGTTCAGGCGCCTACGAGCAAGCAGATATAGATCATATACAGGCCGCGTGTGCAAAACATGGCATCGACCTCGTTCCCCACCAGAATACCCTAGGCCACATGGAACGCTGGCTCATCCACCAGCGCTACCGGCAGCTGGCCATAAAACCTGATGGCTTCTACTGGCTTTTTGGAATCGAGCGCAACCCGACAACACTGGATCCTGAAAATCCGAAGGCATTTTCTCTTGTGGCAGGCTTACTGGACCAATTACTTCCACTTTTTGGCAGCTCATTCGCTCATGTGGGAATGGATGAGCCGTGGGAATTACCGAGAGAGCGCTCCGGTCAATGGGTGAACTGGTTGAAACAGTTGAAGGCACTGGACTCAGTAAAGGATAGGCACGTTATGGTCTGGGGAGACTACCTAAGTGCCAACCCGAACCTCATTCCAGAGTTACCGGAAGACGTGATCGTCTGTGAATGGGGCTACGACGCAGGTCATCCATTCTCCCAACACCTGGAAGATCTCGCCTCTCAAAATATAGCGACCTTCGTATGTCCCGGTACTTCCAGCTGGTTGTCGCTCACCGGCAGGACGGAAAATGCATTGAACAATATCTCGGAGGCGGCTATATCAGGGATGGAATACGGCTCTCAGGGTTTCATGGTCTGCGACTGGGGAGACATGGGTCATCATCAGCAGCTGCCGATCATGTATCCCGCCCTAGTCGCCGGCGCAGCCTTATCGTGGTCCTATGACTCCAACGCTTCAATAGACATGCCCCAACTCGGGCGGCTGGTGGGTCTCCATCTTTTCGATACGCCTCGACCGGAATTTGGCATTGCGCTTGTGGCCCTCGGCCAGGCTTACCGGATGGTGGTGCCACAGCCTCCAAACATGTCGGCACTCACCCTACATATGTGGTTACCCCAGTTCCCAGTCGGTTCCGGACTCACCACGGGACTGACCAAGGAGGATCTCGGCCGGGTTGACGCGCTGGTGGACGAAACCATCAGTGGGCTGCCAGCCATACAGAATGATTCACCTGACCGTTATATATTGGATGAGATACTTCTTGGCGCCTCCTGGCTGAAATTTGCAATCGAGGATGCCCGCCTCAGATTGGAGGGGAACGGTAGCTTACTTTCAATCCCCGAGCAACAGAGAATCGACCTGGCATCCGGTCTGGCCGGTATTCTCGCCACTCACAGGAAGGCATGGTTACATCGTAACAGAATAGGTGGGCTCGATGAAAGCAGCGCGTGGATCGACCATTTGCAGTACTGCTATCGTAGCGGGACTGTCAATCCAAAATGGTTCGGCCCCCTTGGCTGAATAGGCCATCAATGAATAATCTATAATGTGGCATGCAGTAGAGTATGTTCTGCGCAGGTACAATTACAACGATAGAATCTAGCCACAATATGTCCCGCACTCCCCCAACGGTTTTACATTCCTACGTAAACCCATCTCATAGCAGGAAACGACGCCTGGTAGTAGCCCTCGTCCTCCAGGTTTGTATTGGATTGGGTGAAATAGCGGCCGGCATAGCTTCTCATTCAATATCCCTGCTTGCAGACGCGGGACATAATCTCATAGACGCAGCCGGCATAGGTCTGGCAATTTTCGCCGTACTGTGGGCTACGGCGCCTGGCAACGAGCGGAGATCATTCGGTAACCATCGCGCCACAATCCTTGCAGCGCTGGCAAATGCCGCTGCAACCGCAGCCGTTACTGTTGGAATCGTCGTCGAGAGCATTATCCGTCTCATGCATCCATCGCATGTCGATGGTCTCGTGATTACGGTAACAGCCACGCTGTCGCTTGCACTCAATGGTCTGGCGGCATTGGTGCTTCATGAAAAGGCGCCTGACCTGAATATGAAAACCTCATATTTCCACATGGCGGCGGACATGTTATCGTCATTGGCTGTTGTAGCAGCCGGCGTCGTTCTGATGATCAATCCTTCATTGGTAAGAGTCGACGCCATAGCTCCGTTTGTGGTTGCAGCTTTTATTCTGTACCTGGCCTACGGCATCCTCAAAGAAAGTGTCGGGGTCCTGATGGAGTCCACTCCTGCTGGCATTACACCTCACGACCTGATAGACAGCATAGAATCGATAGAGGGAGTGGATGAGGTGCATGACCTTCATGTCTGGAGCCTATCGAGCGAGTTTCGTGCACTCTCAGCCCATCTGGTGATCGCTGGGCATCCAAGTTTGGAAGATGCGCAGGCAATAGCCGAAGGAGCTAGAAAAATGTTGAAGTCTTCTTATGGCATAGACCATGCCACATTGGAACTGGAATGCGAACGGTGCAGCTGGAGTAACGACATCCATATGCCGGCCACGTTCTCGAACGGCAATGAGCCAACACAGTGACAACGAATACGTATTCTCCATGGCCAAATCCGTCAGTCCCCCCGTGACACCATGATGAATGCATGCGGAGCCGCGGGTACTCCTGACACAACACCCCCCCTGGTAGAAGCCTGCTTGATCACGGTCGACGAAGAGGCCAACATAAGCGCCTGCATTGCTTCGCTTGCCGGTTTGGTAGATGGAATACTGGTATACGACACCGGGTCCACCGACTCCACGGTCAATATAGCCAGGGCAAACGGTGCACGGGTAGTTACGGGATACTGGGACAACAGCTTCGCCGCCGCGCGTAATCGTGCCCTCCGTCTGTGCCGTGCAGAGTGGATACTTTCAATAGACGCAGACGAAACCGTCGAATACCCGGACGCTGATGGCATACGAAAACTGCTCGAGAAAGAAAAATCTGTTCACATGACAGAGTATTTTTCCGAGACCATGCAGGGTGGCACCGGCCATGCAGATTCCTGCTACAACAAGCCGGTCGACCATCGCAGACCGCCAAGTAATAAAGGTGAGCACCCCGAAACACGAGTGGATGCTTTCGAGGTCGGCATCCACAACATACTGGCTTTCTCTACATCTGGTGAATCCTGGGAATGGCGGGACTTGCCTCGAGTGACTCATCCCGCAATCAGGCTGTTCAGGCGCGATATAGCCATGTGGGAGGGACGTGTACATGAAAGTATAACCAGCAAGGTTGCAGGCAGGCGTCTCATGACGGTTTCAACGCCCGTTTTTTGCATCATCCACTCAGGATATGCAATTTCCAGGGAGCTAAGCAGCAGCAAGGCCAAGAGGAACCTTGAGCTGGCGGAACTGGAAATAGACGGGGATGGAAAGAAGGGCAAGGGAGTTCAAACAGGATCGACCACGGCACTTGCACTATTGAAATCCGGTAAAGCCAGGTGGGCCGTCAGAGATCTCCATGGGGCACTGCGTGATCTCCTCCGTGCCGCAGATGCCGATGACAGACATGACACTATAGCCTGGATGGCATTGAAATCCGCCCTACAAGTAGCCATCTGGCTCGACGATACCGGTAAGACACTTGCTCTGCATACTAGGATGGGGGCAGAGTTCCCCGTATTTCCATCCATAGCGGAAGGACTGCCTGTAGATATTCTTTCCTTCATAGTTGCCTGCATCAGGCGAGACCATGCTATGTGCCGCACGATAGCAACGAGTTTCGATCCGCCTGCACGTAAATTGCTCATTGCCCAGGCTTTGAATATCGGACCTCATATTGCTGATTGCCTGCTCGAGGAGTCCTACCAGGTATTCGATTCACAGGACGATCTGCAGGCAATCGTAGCTGTGTCATCCGTAATAGCACCGAAACTCGGTATCGAAACAGCAACGCGATGGTCTCGCCGAATACGCGCATCAGGCGTACCGGAACTGTGCCCGCTGATGGCGATAGCGAAGAACCCACACGATACCGTACCTGTCCGGATCGCTGCCGCCCGGATCGCTGCTCACGAATTTTCTGATCAAGAGGCTCAGTGTCTACTACAATCCATAAGGTGACAGGGAAGATTAGCTGCTCAGCGGATGTCCCAGGTTGGATCAGGGAACCGGAGGTCACGCCCCGCCTGTACGTGAGAGCTCAGGTGCGCTATCTTGAATGTATGAAAAGCTCTCGCCTCACCCGCCTCAGAGACCACACTAAAAGTATCCTGGTAGGCAATTGTACAATCGGCAGGAGATGAATATATATGTTGGAACAAATACATAGTCCCTCCGATTTGCAGAATATTTCATACAGCGATCTCGTCGAACTGGCGCAGGAAATTCGCCAAACCATTATTACAACCGTGCTCAGGAATGGAGGTCATCTGGGATCGAATCTGGGCATAGTCGAACTTACCATCGCACTTCATCGGGTGTTCCATTCGCCCGACGATGTCCTGCTCTTCGATACCGGACATCAAACATACGTGCACAAGCTTCTAACCGGCAGGGTAAACGAGTTTCAGTCCCTCAGGCAACCTGGCGGGATGTCCGGCTATCCTTCACGAAAAGAGTCCGCTCACGATTGGATAGAAAACTCCCATGCATCCACTGCGCTTTCCTACGCGCATGGCCTAGCGGCCTCGTTCCGGCTGCAGGGCCAGAAACGCCGGGTAATAGCGCTGGTAGGTGACGGATCATTGACTGGAGGGCTTGCCTACGAAGCCCTCAACAACATAGGTCACTCTCATGAACGAGTACTTATAGTACTTAATGACAACGGCAGATCTTATGCTCCTACCATTTCACGCTTATCCACAGGATTGACCTCCCTGAGGTTATATCCCAGCTACGTGAAAACACGCGAAAGACTGAGAAAAGCCGTAAAGGACATGCCGGCCGTAGGCGATGTAGCCTACAGTTCCATTCACCGGATCACCTCGGCTTTGCGAGAAATCGCAGCTCCACATCAGTTTTTCGAAGCACTGGGAATCAGGTATGCCGGTCCTATTGACAGCAGTAACATGGTCCAGCTCGAAGAAGCTCTAAGTCGTGCCGCCATGTGGGAAGGCCCCATACTTCTCCATGTGCTGAGCAGGAAGGGAAATGGCTACGAACCAGCCGAACATGACGATATCCAGCGACTGCACGACGTAAAGCCTGCATCTCCTGTATCTGCCCCTACTTCTCAGACGTCACTTGACGACGCCCACGGCCAGTCTGCCGTAAGGCCCGCCGTGTACACAAATGGACATATAACAAGTTACACGGATGCATTCAGCAGAGCGCTGGTTAAGCTCGGAAAAACCAATACAAACATTGTGGCCATAACAGCAGCGATGCCTGGACCTACTGGACTGTTACCCTTCAAGGACCTGTTTCCAGATAGGTTTTTCGATGTTGGCATAGCCGAAGAGCACGCACTCACCGCTGCGGCGGGAATGGCAATGGGTGGCCTGCGACCTGTGGTCGCGGTCTATTCCACATTTTTCAGCAGAGCATTCGATCAGGCAAACCTGGACATCTCACTTCACAACCTGCCGGTTACGCTGGTTCTGGATCGAGCAGGTATTACAGGTGATGATGGTCCATCTCATAATGGTGCATATGATCTTGCTTTATTGACGGCCATCCCAGGAATGACAATTTTCACCCCTTCTTCTGCTGAAGAAATTGAACCAATGCTGACCGAAGCACTGCATACGCCGGGACCATCAGCGATCCGTTTTCCAAAGACTTCACCACCTGAAAGAATCAGCACCGTGGGTCATGGTCTCCACGCACGACTGGCACAGCCTGGTGATTCACTGATATGCATACTTGCCGTCGGAAAGGCTCTAGAATATGCGGAAGGCGCCGCTAGACTACTCAAAGAACATCAGGTAAGTCCCACCGTATGGGACGTACGGGTGGTATCACCACCCGACCCGGAAATGCTTTATGATGCACTGTCGCATTCACTTGTTGTCACCGTAGAAGATGGTATGAGATATGGAGGCGCCGGCAGTTACCTATACCAATCGATGATGGATCTCTGCTTGCCATCTACCGCCGGCAATAATGCGTCCAGTGTACCCGGTGAGTCTGACATACTGCACGTTCCCTACCATCTTTGCCTAGGTCTGCCAAGGTGTCATCTGGCCCACAACCGACCTAGTAACCTACTTGAATCAGTGGGCCTTTCCGCCAAGGGAGTTATGGAGTCCATCCTGTCAGCAATTGAGGCATTTCGCCTGCCATTGGATGATCATGTCCTGCAGGACATGGGTTGACTTGATAATCCGGTAGGCAGTTGGAAGATCAATGGATAGGCGGCGGTTAAACCGCCATCATTGCCCTCAACTTACTCAGGCGGCTGGTAACAGCGTCCAGCGATTCTATAAACAGCCTTATATCTTGTTCTGTTGTATTCCAACCGACCGACACCCGTAGGGTAGATTCTGGATCGACACCAAGACTACCCAACACAGGAGATGGCGCAAACGGTTCTGATGAGCAGGATGACCCAGAGTGGACAGCTATACCAAGCTTGTCCATTTCCACCACCACTGCCTCTGCTTTTATGCCCTGCAAAGAAAATACCATCATGTGTGGTGCCATCAGACCATCAAATTCCAGCAGCGTTGTATGGCTGGACTGGCTTACAAAAGACCTCAGTGGAGCCAGTAATGCTCGAAGTCGGCTGGCCTCTCTTTCCAGTGATCCTTGAGCAGACAAGGTATCACAGGCCACGCCGAATGCATGGATGCCTATATAATTTTCAAATCCAGCCCTACGTGATCGTTCCTGTACGGCACCCGTAATCATTGGTTTGACACGTATCCCATCGCCAACAATAAGAGCACCAACTCCAGGTAGCGCACCCATTTTATGGGCAGTAACCGTCACATAATCAGCCGTGGAAACCACATCAGCCAGGTTTTCATTACCGATTGCATTACACGCATCGATATGAACTGGTATTCCGTATCTGTTGCATAATTCAGCAATCTCTCTGTATGGTTGTACTACTCCAGACTCATGATTGATCATCTGGCAGTTTACAAGGGCGATGCCGTCTCGTTCGTGCTGATGTGCTTCCAGGATATTTGCAAGTTGCGTCAGATCGGAACAAGAGGAGTCCTGTAAGATAGGAACCTCTACGGGTCGCGCCCACAGCGTGGATGCTGTGCGTACTGACGAATGATCCAAACTTGAACACACAACTCCATTCCTCTTGTTGTGTCGAGTTGCGCTGTAAATGGCCAGGTTGACCGCTTCTGTACCGGAAGATGTAAAAATTACATTACGTGATCGTGTCCCAACAAAGCGTGCTATACTATCTCGCGCTCGTTCGACAATGTCTCTGACCACAAGTGCCTCATAGTAATTCCGTGATGGATCGCCGTAATATCCAGAGTTCATAACGGCATTCACAGCTCTGGCTACCTCCGGTCTTACTGGAGCGGTCGAACTGTAATCCAAATATGAACGCATACGATTCTCCTTGTAATGTCCAGCTACCGAGGTAATTCTGATATGTACAGTCATCCCAATAAGGACTACACTGGCGATTTCGTCGCCACCCATGGAATGCCCATGTCACTACCTAGTATACTTAGTATACTAAATGGAATGAATGAACCCGCATCAGACCTGCCTCACATATTGGACAAGACCTCGCCGACAAGAGTGCTGGCCATCTCATCTGGAAAAGGAGGCGTAGGAAAGTCCACCATCGCAGCCAACCTGGCCATTGCGCTATCTCACTTACCATTGCGCGTCGGCATACTGGACGCTGATATCTATGGATCGTCACTGATGAACCTTGTCGATCTCGACAGTCATGCTACGTCATCAAAACACGACGGTATCACACCACCAACTGCATACGGTATTAAATGCATAGCAATGTCAATGTTCGTTGAAGACAACCAGCCTGTCGTATGGAGAGGCCCCATGTTGCATGGAGTACTCCGACAATTCCTAACCGATGTAGATTGGGGTCAGCTGGACATATTGGTAATAGATATGCCACCCGGTACAGGCGACATACTATTATCACTTGCTGAACTCATACCGCGAACCGAGGTACTCATAGTGACAACACCAAAACCCGATTCACAGGCCGTAGCGTCACGGGCAGCTGCAGCATCGCAGAAACTCAAATTGGTACTACGAGGAGTCATAGAAAACATGTCATACTTTACAGGTAAGGATGGCATTAAATATTTACTATTTGGCGAAGGTGGTGGTGATACGCTTGCCAACACCTACTCGATACCTTTACTGGCCAAAATACCATTACTAGATCCCGCAATATCTAACACTCTAGGAAAGACACCATTAATGGCCACGCCTACTGAATGTGAGTCAACTGACATCTATAATTCGCTAGCTAAAACACTACAAGGTCAGCGACAGCCTAAAATATACCGACGGGAACTTAAAATTAAATAGTATCACCGTCTAATGTACAGTGTAACCAGTTATGCGATACTATAGGGCACCCAATAATACAAATACCATTACTTACTTTCTCCAGACACAACTACATTGATATACTCAATCTTTTTATCGCTCAATAGTGTATTCACTTTATCTATCACTGACTTGGATGCTTTCTTAACATATACAGCTATAACATGATTATTAACTAGAACTGATAGTTCTGTTCCAATAATATTTACAAATTTCACATCTTGACACAGCTCACGTCCCCATATTTCTGCCCAATTGGACATAATGGTACTTACGATGGATACAGGCGGTACATTATCACCCACACTTTGTAGTGTAACCAGAGTGTCTGACAATAGCTTTCCTATATCTATTACATCGTGATTATCCTGCTTATAATTATCATTATACGCCGACATAATACGTCACGACTACGACTTTATACGAATTGGCATAAGATAGTATTGAAAATCAGTATCATCATCAGATGAGATTAGTGCAGCCATTTTATCATCGTGGAACTTGATTGCCACATTAGCACCGGATAATACCTCAATTCCATCCAATAAAAATGCTGGATTAAAAGCAATATGTATGTACTGGTCACCAATAAATTTGGCCGGTAATGTTTCTTCGGCATCGCCAACCTGTGGCGAATGAACACTTAAAATGACATGATCATCCATGCATTCAATGTTCACTTTAGATGCATTATCGCGTGCCAATAGCGCAACACGCTTCACAGATTCTGCAAAGCGCGTCCTATCTACCGTAAGTAGGTTATTATATTCTTGCGTTGTAACCGACTCAAATGACGGAAACTTGCCGTCTACTAAGCGTGTAAACATCTTCACATTATCAAAACTGATTACTGCATCATTGTCAGATACATATATACTTACCGTGTCGTCAGTGGCTGACGATCCGGGGGACTGTGATACATAACGCACAACATCGCTAAGAACTCTAGCGGGAAGCAAAATTTTCTTATTTTCCAATAAATCCACATTATCACAAGTCGCACGCGTGAATGCCAATCTATATGAATCTGTGGAAATAAATTGCAATCCTTCATCTATCTTACTGATTGATACACTAGTCAAAATTGGACGAGAATCATCTTTTGATGCAGCCTTTAACACTTGTTTCAAACACTTACTCAATTCCAACCTATTTATGTGGATTGTATCACCAGTTGGAAATGAGATTGGTGGAAATTCATCGGAATCTACAAATCGGAGCCGAAATTTGCTCTCGGAATTACTTACTACCAGCATACCGTCCTCTACAGATAGGCTGATACTACCATCAGATAGCGAAGCAGTTACATCGGCGAGTAGTCGCGATGCAACTACACACTTGCCAGCAATATTTACTGCAACCGGAATACTACAACTAGTGGCCGTATCCAGGTCGGTAGTGAGTAGATTGAGTGATGAGTCCGTAGCGGTGAGACACACTAATCCGGCAAGCTGACCTACGCTCGAACGTAGCGTAAGTGAACGGGACACCGTTTTAAGAGCATCTACTAATAATGATCGTTCTGCACGTATTTCCATGTGTGTATTTTCCTATGTCTATCTTATATTTAATCTAATAGTAATAGTAGTGGATGTGTATCATGTGGATTACGGTATTTTAGCAGTTAAAACCGTATACCTAAAATCGGAAACCTGTGTGAATAAAAGTTAAAAATTCAGCTATATTTGAGTTACGATGTTGTAATATGTGTATACTGTGCTGATGTACACAATGTTATACACAGGTTTTACTAGTTACATGTTTGTCATTAGTTTTCCTTGATAAGTTTGGTTAGCAGGGTGGTTTGGTCGTATATTTCGCGATTAGTTCCTATAAGTTTAGTTATCTTTTCGACGGCATGAATTACTGTGGTATGGTCTCTGTCGCCGAAGTGGCGGGCTATAGCTGGGTATGAATAGTCTGTAAGTTCTCGAAATAGATACATTGCCATCTGGCGTGCATGTACCAGTGGACGTGTTCGCTGTTGGCTCTTTAGGGAATCGGTGGTATATCCGTACTGTTTCGCTACTGTAGAGATAATCTTTTCGGGAGTGATAATATTTGTATGCGACAAGAAGGTGTCTGCAAGTACGGTCTGTGCTATCTGTAATGTAAGTGGAATGTTGGTCAGGCGTGAATATGCCGTTACTCTTGTAAGCGCACCTTCTAGTTCTCGTATGTTTGTTGTGATATTTGTGGCTATGTATTGGTAAACTTCCTGTGGCACCATTATATTGTCTGCGAGTGATTTGTGATGTAAAATTGCTAACCGTGTTTCTAATTCTGGAGGCTGTACATCAGTTATTAAGCCGGACATAAAGCGACTTTTTAATCGATGCTCTAGAGTGGACAGAGATTTTGGTGGTTTATCAGATGTAAATACAAGCTGTTTAGATGCGCCGTATAGGTCAGAAAATGTGTGAAAGAATTCTTCCTGTAGCTGCTCTTTGCCTTCCAAGAATTGTATATCGTCTACCAGTAGTATATCACATTCTCGATAGTATTTTTTGAAGGATAACGTTGTATTATTACGTATTGCTTCAACGAAGTCATTGAGGAATTTTTCAGTTGATACGTATCGTATTATATGGTCGGAACGTGTAAGTGCTATGTAGTTGCCTATTGCATGCAGTAGATGTGTTTTTCCAAGTCCAGTACCACCATGTATCAGTAATGGGTTATAGGAATGAGCAGGTGCCTCAGCTACCGATAGTGCTGCTGCGTGTGCAAAGCGGTTTGATGAACCAATAATGAAGCTATCAAATGTGTAGCGAGCATCAAGACTTATAGTGTCTACACTGTCTGAGGATTGACTAGTGGTTATGTAGTTAGTAGTGTCATATGTAGGTGCCTGGGTGGCACCTGGATCGGCCGTAGGGTCGTGTTGTGGAGTTTTTACTGTTAAAACAATTTCTGGATGAATGCCTATCTCTGATTCTAGTGCATCCTGTATTATTGTTAGGAAGTATTGTTCAATTTTCTTCTGAACTATGATACTCGGTAGTGCGAATATTATAGTTGTGGGAGAGATTAGTTCACAGGTGATGCTGTCGAACCACGTTTGCCAGGCAGCTTGTGATATGTGTTTCTGGATGGCGCGTGTACAGGTATTCCACAGAGCCATGGGGTCATTTAGCTGGATGTTCTCCGGGTTTTGGAAATGCGTATCCACAGCTTATGCAGTCCCTGTGGATAGTCCGTCATATGTAGGGTTGTAATGTACGTACTCTGCGTGGTGGACGTAAGTATGACGACATGCACGCATTGGATGGTCTAAGTAGGTATGCGTGGGCCATGGTACCTGTGTAGATTTTTGCGTATACACAAGTTGGAAAGTACACCACCGGAAGCGTGTTTGCTTGCGAAATGAATAAATAGTATATTTACCAGCGGAAATACATTGACGTAAGTTGCCTGGCAATACGAACTGAAATGTCTCCTCAGTTCTGGTATAGTGAGTTGTCGCGTGGGATGTGTCGGTATTTCAGTGGTTGTACAGGGCTTAGGCCAACCAGGCTCCGAATTGCATCACTGGCATCCCGGTGGAACGCAGGCGGTATGGAAACAGTATTGATTAGGGGTTTTATATGAAAAGAACGTACCAACCAAAGACACGTCGAAGGTTACGTAAGCACGGATTCAGACACAGAATGGCCACCAAGGGTGGCAGGCTCGTGTTACATTCTCGTAGGCTGAAGGCAAGAAGGCGATTAACGGTTCAACATCCATCATAAAGGTTCGGCCTGTCACCGGACGCGATACATTTCAAAGGCTTGTACGTAGCAGGTATTCGGCTACAACGCATCATGTAGGTGTGAAGTATGTTTCATTACGAGAAGGGTATCCGGTAGTTATGGTAAGCTTCTCCATTCCCAGGAAGGTGGGGGGTGCCGTTGTGCGAAACCGTGTACGCAGACGGCTACGAAGTGTATTGAGAGAAATGGCGGGCCACATGTTGCCCGGTGCATATTTGGTCGTAGTACGCGACAATTTGAACACCATGAAATATTGTAAGTTAGTTGAGATTATGGATATTACCATTAAAAAGGCAACGACTCTACGGTGACGCGCCTAGCAGCATCACGTACTAAGTCAGCATCTGATTGGCTGATACGGGTTGCGGTATTTCCTATCAAGGTGTATCAGGTTGCTCGAAATGGTAGGCCATCGGTGTGCAGATATATTCCAAGTTGCTCAGAATATGCAATTACCGCAATATCTACCCATGGTGTCGTCCGTGGGTGGTGGATGGCTATCCGTCGTGTCTTGAGATGTAGACCCGGAGGGGGGTTTGGGTTTGATCCAGTGCCAGATAGACCTATAAGGGATGGAGAGGCTGAACAAATAAAGTGATCATATCAAGCGTACTAGGACAGATATTTCAACCCATTTTTGTAATATTTGCAGACTTAATTGCATTGTTCTACGCTATAGTTCCGAATTATGCAGTTGCAATTTCATTATTAACCATTGTCGTAATGATAGTCACAGCACCTTTGACCATTAAGGGTACCACATCCATGATGGCTATGCAGAGGGTTGCGCCTGAGATGAAAAAGATTCAGCAGAAGTATAAGGGTGACAGGGTCAAACAGAATGAGGAGTTAATGGCTCTTTATAAGGTGCATGGTGTGAATCCCGTCAGTGGATGCCTGCCTTTATTGTTACAAATGCCTGTATTTTTTATACTTTACGGCGTAATTGACGGACTGATTAATGTCATTCCTGGTAAACATCTTAAAGCTGCCCCGAGGTATATTGGTCATTCAACGCTGATATATCATAATCTAATTTTATCACCAGGCAAGATGATGTCGTTTGGAATGAATCTTGCAAATAAAGCCCTGGGACACCATGTTTCAATTGTGGGTTCATTACCGTTTTGGGGAATAGTAGTTGCTGCCATTATCGCTCAATATTTTCAGATGAGCCAAATGAACAGGTGGAATCCTGATGCGGCGAAGGCTAATTCGCAAGCTCAAATGATGCAGAAATATATGCCAATTATCATGGCTATTATTTATATCAATATTCCCGCTGGCGTGAATATATATTTTGTAGTATCCAGTGTTTGTCGTATAGGTATACAGGAGGGCATTTTTCGATGGGGCAAGAAGCCGGGTCCAGTAACGGAAGGATCGGGTACCGGTGGTAGTCAGGACAAAGCCGGTACCGTTATGGCCAGTCTGGGTGATTCGGGTGGAGTGGGCAGGAGGCCAGGTATTATGGAGCGAATATTTGCCGCACAAAAAAGGGCCATTGAGAACGCAAAGGAGCTTGAGGCGAAGAAACAGTCCATGATAGATGAAGCTAAGCAAGGTAGTGGTTCGGGCAATAATGGACAACCGGTGGGTAGAGTGGCTGAGTTGGACGGCAAGGGAGGGGCAGGTAATGGCAGTACCAGCAATTCTAAGATGCGCGATGGTGCCGGATCATCCAGTGACGGAAGTAGTGGAAGGGGAAGCATATCAGGCGGGACGGAAAAGAACGGGACAAAGGCGACGCGGGACCGCCGTGATTTCAATGGTGCGAAAAAGACAGTCAGCAAGGGAAATGATACGCGAAACGAGTCACGGTCACGCAATAAGCGGCAGAGGAGACCAAGGTAGTAGCTATAAGCCATTGAATGCGTAGGCATTTCGGTGAGATACGCTATGCTCTGCTAGCCAATGTAGGCCGTCGTTGTTTGAGCATGTTGGCGGGTTATGTAGCTTCGTTCGTGTTTTACAGGATAGTAGAATGGTGATTGATTATGGATTGGATTGAAGTTAGTGCCAGTAGTGCAGACAAGGCCCGGGATGAGGCCCTCAGCAGGTTGGGAGTCGACGAGGCCGATGCCGAGATAATTGTGTTGGGAGCAGAAGGCGGTGTACTGCGCAGGCTTATGAAGCACAGTGTCAGAATAAGGGCTCGAATTAAGCCGGTACCAGTTAGAACGGTACGTGTCGGCAGTGGGAAAACCAGGAAGTCTGCGACGGATGTTGGCAAACGGAGTCCGGCCGGCAAGCAGAAACGCCAGCCATCGGACAACAAACGTAATTCGCATTCTGCAAAAAACGTGACCAATGGTTCAGCCCCAGATGGCAGATCCAATAGGCGTGATTCCAGTAAACTAAAATCTGCTAAGGTACCCGTTAGGGATAGTACGGTAAAGGATCACACAATGGATAACGCCAATAATAATAGTAGCAATTCGGCAACGAATGAAGAACGAATTCGCAATCACGCCAACAGTGTAAACGAATTCATTATGAAACTCTGCGAGCTATTGGACATCAGTTCAAGCGTGGGTACGGAAGTTTCCGTGACAGATGATGGCTGTAGGGTCAATCTGACCGGGGATGAGCTTGGTTTTCTGATTGGACATGGCGGTGTGGTAGTGGATGCACTTCAGGAGGTTGCCAAAGCGTCTCTATATGCTCAGGAAGGTGAGATCGTCGGCAATATCATTGTAGATGTTGCAGGCTACCGGCAAAAGCGTGCAGTTGCTTTAAGAGAATTTGCATTGAAACAAGCACAACGAGCGCTTGACACAGGACGTGAAATTGCTATAGAGCATATGAGCTCTCCAGAGCGGAAGATCATTCATGAGGCAGTCAAGGAGCTTGATGGACTGTCGACACGATCCGAAGGCGTAGAGACGAAACGAGTTGTTATAATTTTTGCAACAGATGCCAGTGGAGAAGATCAGCCTACCGGCACCTGAGCTTGCATCGTCGGCCCGGGGTGATGTTTCGTGGGTGTATGAAGCTTTAGCTCTGAGTAGGCACAAGGGTTTCATAGGTAATGTGAACCTTCGTGATGTCGTGGAACATTCCATGGGGTATGTCGCCATAATACAGGCAGCCCGTGACAGTGTGTCGGCTTTTTCTCAAGCTCTTTCGGAACCGTATCGTCTACGCATAGTAGATGTCGGTTCTGGTGGGGGGATACCTGGTATACCGATTGGATGGTATCTAAGAGATGCTGACGTCACATTACTGGAATCCAGTAGTCGTAGGGCAAATTTATTATGTGACATTTTGAGTACGTCCGAACTGAGCCATCATGTTTCGGTTGCTCATGCCAGAGCAGAACTCTGTGGCCGAGAAGAAATATATAGGGGCGCCTACCAGTTTGTAGTGGTACGCAGCCTTGCACCGCCGGCCACCACGGCGGAACTCTGTGCACCCCTACTGGCGGTAGGTGGGAAACTCATAGTTTCGCTCGACCCCAGTCGCGACAGCATATTACGGCTCTGGCCCGAATCGGGCCTTACAACGTTGGGCCTGCAGAAAACAGCCGAAGTAACCGTCGGAAGGTATCGTTATCTGATGCTTACTCAGATGGTGGCTTGTTCGGATAGGTATCCCAGAAGACCAGGCATGCCATCAAAGAGGCCGCTGTTCTGAGGCGCTATGCATGATCGATATTTAACGCCCCTTGTATTTAAAGGCGAGCGATGTGCATCCAAGGCTTCCCGGCTCTCAGCCGTCGCATCGCTATGTTGTCGCCATAGTTGTGGTCTCTTTCCGCAGCCATCTGGTGGATGGCTGCGCCTTACACCATGTTTCACGTGAAACCTTGACGGAATACTTGACCTGAGTGGATAATTGTAGCAGTATGTATGCAGGCCGCTTAATATGGGGCATCACGCACAGGTCTTATTTGATGTCAACCGGTAGACAGGAAGGTCAACGTAGGCAATTGGAGTAAAAAGGGTCCAGTGGATTTTTTGGCAGATCATCTGGAACAGCACAACCGGCATGATAGCCAGTTCAGGAAAGGTCTTTTGTAGGAGTATGGAAGGTGTAGATATTTCAACCAGTGATGCAGGGCATGTAGGCGTTGCCACGAGGATAATTGTAATAGCCAACCAAAAAGGGGGAGTTGGAAAAACGACCACGGCAGTCAATTTGGGTGCCGGCTTGGCGGAACTGGGAGTCAGGGTACTCGTTGTGGATTTGGATCCGCAAGGTAATGCCACCACAGGGCTTGGGATAGACGCAAGAACATTCGACGTATCGATATATGATGTAATTGTGCATGATGCAAAGCTGGAAGATTGCATTGAGCCTACAGGACTGAAAAATCTTTTTGTAGTACCTTCTACAATCAGTCTGGCAGGAGCTGAGATAGAGTTGGTACCCATTATGAGCAGGGAATTACGGCTGAGACGAGCATTACAGGGTGTCGTTGAAGATTTCGATTATATTCTAATAGATTGTCCTCCATCGCTGGGGCTCCTTACTCTCAACGGGCTTGCTGCTGCAAGGGAAATTCTTGTTCCAATTCAGTGTGAGTACTACGCTCTGGAAGGACTGGGCCAGCTCCTCAAAAATATCCAGCTGGTAAAGACCAATCTCAATGCCGAGCTGGACATTAGTGCAATTGTGCTCACCATGTACGATGCCAGAACAAAGCTGTCGGATGAAGTAGCCGGAGAAGTGAGAAAGCACTTTGGTGACAAAGTATGCAAGACGATGGTACCTAGGACGGTACGAATATCCGAAGCCCCTTCGTTTGGCCAGCCAGTAACCGTGTTTGATCCTCTTTCCAAGGGATCTATAGCATATCGGGAACTAGCAAAGGAGATTAATTATGGCGAGGCGTAGTGGACTTGGGAGAGGGCTGGGTGCCCTAATACCAGCTGAATCCGTCAACTATGGAGACGACAAGCTCAGAGAAGTTCCAATTGGAGACGTGAGGCCTAATCAGTTACAACCAAGGATGGTTTTTAACGAGGAGAAAATGGCCTCACTTGCTGGTTCGATTAGAGAAGTGGGGTTGCTGCAGCCTATCTTAGTCAGACAGGTTGGAGGACAAGAATACGAAATCATTGCTGGCGAACGACGGTGGCGGGCAGCTAGGAGAGCGGGACTGCAGACAATCACCGTGATTGTGCATGAGACAGACGAGAGTGGCAGCCTGGAAAAAGCTCTTATTGAGAATCTTCACAGGGAGGATCTCAACTCGTTGGAAGAAGCGGCGGCCTATCAGCAGCTCATTGATGACTTCGGATATACACATGATCAAGTGGCCCAGCGAGTAGGAAAAAGTCGTTCCGCAATATCGAACACGCTGAGACTATTACAACTCCCAGCCACAGTTCAGAAAGTGCTTGCAGATAACAGTATTACTGCTGGGCACGCGCGAGCGCTACTGGCTACTCCAGATAGAGCTATGCAGGAAGAGATTGCACAGCGCATCGTTTCCGAAAACCTTACCGTCAGAATGGTTGAAGACATTATCAAACAGCTTTTACAACATCAGATGGACGGTTATAATCGTCAGGATGCAGATACCAGCTCGCCTAATTCACCTGATGAAGGTGAGGCAAGGTCACAGAGAGCAGAGCACGATGATCCCAATAATTATGCCAGCCAGACTGAAATCGATGATAGCGAAGATAGTGCCAGTAGAGACAGCAGGCACTCCGATCTTCCGGACGATTCATTCTCTGCGGCACAGTGGGCAAAGACCTTACGGAGTGAAACCGATGAACCGGGGAATAGGACAGATGAGCATGTATCGAAAGCTCCAGGGATCTTAGAGCTGGAGGCACTGTTAGCTGATTATCTCAATACCAGAGTACATGTGGATCTTGGAGGAAAGAAAGGTAAACTGATTATCGAGTTTTATACGATAGAGGACCTCGAAAGAATATACAAAGTTATAGTAGACCGGTAGTTCAAGTATAAAGACAATCTGGAGCTTTATCCACAGGATGTGAATAAAGCTGTGGATAAGCTCATGAGGCCAGTTTTTCGGGCGGCCCGCCTAATTATGTACCTAAGGTTAATGCCGTGGCTACTTTTTTAGTCGACAACGGGACGGATGGCCCAATCAAGAAGAGCATGGGCCAGTGCGGCAGCGAATAGTGATGTGAACTTTACGACATAAGAGGGCGGACCGATCTGGCACAGGATGGAGGGCATTTTGGTTTCACGAAGGATCGGAACAGACATGCCTTTGATCGTGATGTCATTTGTATTCAGGAAATCCTGTAAATATTGTCCAGATAATTCCGCTAACCGCCTACCACCTGGAGATTCATAAGTATGTCCGGCATAGTAGGAGATGACCGTGTCTCTTGGTGAAGCAGTCAGCAGTAGCGCCAGGCAGACATCAGCACCGGCGGCATTTGCGGAGGAAGCCTGCACAGATCCACTGGGATGAGTGATTTGAAGCACGGTAGCACTGCTGTCTGAGATACCGCGTTTCAAAGCCGAGACTAAGACATCGAGACCACCGCTCTCCGCTATGAATACCGTTGTATTGGCAAGAGTCTTCGGTCTATTACGTAACTTTTCGCGGTCTTTTACGCTGGCCACTAATTCTGTACCGGAATGACGAAATAGCACACGGTCCAATTCCGCCAGAGTCCGGTAGCCGCATATGGAATCGGCGTGAAGACCAACGTTGGACTGAAATTCCGCAAGTCCATTTGCGGTATCTTTGCCAAACATGCCATCAACCTTACCGATGTCAAAGCCCAATGCAGAGAGCCGTCGTTGCAACTCAGCTACATCATCACCTTTCATCAGAGGCTGAGCGAGATAGAGGATCCTATCGCCCAGCTTGTAGCAAGCCTCAACGAGTGTGTCCCAAGTGAGTTGGGTACATATACCGGTAATGTCCAGTCCTCGGCGGTATTGGAAAGCCTCAACGGCTGCCACAGTGCCTTGACCAAAATATCCTCTTATATCGGGAGAGATATCGAAGCCCATTGCTGATAATCGTTGCTGCAGATCAGCGACGTTATCGCCGGTATCACCAAATTTTAGGGGTTGCAGGCTATTTCTCCTATGGCGATATGGGCCCTACAGGCCTTTGAATACGGGTATCGTGTACGTGACAACTTGTGGTGCGGCCCGTTAGATAGACGTATTATTCTACGTTTTCACGTATCCAGTGTTCAGCGTCCAGGGCAGCCATACAACCTGTGCCTGCTGCAGTAACGGCTTGACGATACACCCTGTCCTGTACGTCTCCGCATGCAAAGACTCCATGTACATTCGTCCTGGATGAATTAGGTTGGGTGATAATGTACCCGTTGCTGTCCAGTTCTAGCTGCCCCTTGAAAATACCACTGTTGGGCTCATGCCCTATGGCGATGAATAGTCCGGTGACACCAAGCATGGATTCAGATCCTGTCCGTACGTTTTCTACTTTCAAGCCCTCCACCCTGGTGCTACCCACGACTTCAAGTACCCTGGATCTGAGCAGAAACGATATTTTCTCGTTTGCTGCGGCCCTTTCCACCATGATACGTGAAGCTCTGAATTCGTCTCGCCTGTGGATTACTGTTACCCGGCGGGCGAAGTGAGTCAGGAAAATAGCTTCTTCAAGGGCAGAGTCACCACCTCCGACGACCGCAATGTTTTGATCGCGGAAAAAGAAGCCATCACATGTGGCGCAGGTGGACACACCATGTCCTATAAGGCGTTCTTCGCCAGGTACGTTGAGATGAAGAGCATGGGCACCTGTGGCAATGATCAAGCTGTGGCTCTTTATTGGCATATCGGAATCCGCCAGGCCAGCTGTCCATACCGAGAATGGACGCTCGGAAAGGTCGACTTTAATAGCGGCGCCAGAGACTATCGTGGTTCCAAAGCATTCAGCCTGCTGACGGAAGCGTTGCATGAGTTCTGGACCTTCTATTCCATCAGGAAATCCAGGAAAATTCTCGATGTCGGTAGTGAGCATCAGCTGACCGCCTGGCTGGTCGCCAGTTGGATCTGCTTCACCCTCTATCATCAACGGTTCCAATGTTGCTCTGGCGGTATAAATTGCAGCAGTCAACCCTGCAGGTCCGGAACCCAGTATAACTACATTATGTATTTTATCAGCAGCAGATACCATTGGCATATCAAATATCCTCCAACATATTCACTTATGAGGCCTACGCTTGGACCACAGTAAAAAGCCACTAAATATCATAACCCCACCTATTGCCAGGTCGGTAATCCAAACTCTGTTTCCAAATGCGTAGGTATCAAGTAATCTTACAATACCAATATAAACGGCTATGGAGCTTACCAGCGCGAGAACGGCAACAATAAGGCCAAAGGTAACAATCCTGCCTATAAGGTAAGCGGGCCGTACTGTCAAGTTGTACAGCTTGGTCACCGCGGCATCAAGGTTGCCGACAACCTGATGGGCCCAGTCCTCAGGTATTTCTGGCATCATGACCTACTTCCGCACATATTCCAAGAGTACCCGGTCCAGCATGGCTTCCCACTATCGCGCTGAGGTCGGCAATCATTGGTGTGATTTCTGGTTGTACTTTTTTGAGTTTGCTCACAAGCGTGTCGACATCTCCTGAATTCCCATTTACTATGGCAAGTTTGGCAATTTGCCGACCGTGAACTTTTTCCGCGATGTATTCCAGAGCTCTTGCTCTGGTACGCTGTTTCGAGTCTGGCTCTATTTTTCCATTCCTCACAGTAATAATCGGTTTTATGGATAGCATGGAACCGAGCAACGCTGAGGCACCACCTATCCGACCTCCCTGCCTGAGAAAATCCAGGCTGTCAATGACTGCATATAATAATACATCACTACGTGCCCTCAGCAGTTTCGTGCGCACGTCATCAAGAGTGATACCCTCTGCCAGCAAATCCATGGCTTTCAACACCATTAAGCCTTCACCCATGGATGCCATGGCTGTATCCACCACCACTACCGGTGTGGATTGTGGGTAGGCTTGCGCCGCGGTCAACGCAGACTGGTATGTGGCAGATAATCCGGACGATATTGTGATACACAATATGCCACTCGCGCCATTGGCGAAAGCATCATCGAACGCTTTCTGAAAATCTCCGGGCGATGGTGCCGAGGTCTGGGGCATCAAGCCTGTAGTGGCGAGCATTTTCCAGAACTCGGAGGTCGGCAACTCCACCCGGTCCTTGAACTCGTGTTTCCCGAATCGTACGGTAAGTGGAACCATTCCGATCTCGCTGGCAGCGAGCATGTCATCAGGAATGTCGCATGCGCTATCGGTAATGATTTTGATCATGTCATACAACCTCCTCAGTTTCAGTAGGACACGCCTACCCTAGTGTAGCGTCTCACGAATAGTCGCTCGTACTCGCAGGCCGGACGATGTCCTAGCTGGTTGGCGTGCCTACGCTTGTACTGTAAGTAATCATCCACCGGGTGGTTACGCGGTATATCATCACGATATTTACAGGATGGATCGCCGTTGTACCGTCGGTTACATAATTGCGGTTGCATGGATGCATCTACCATTGGATTACTTGCGTGGATGACTCGCTCGGCGAAAGCGCCTATCGATGGTTTCCAGCAGGATTGAGATCAGGAGGTAGATTACCCCTCCCCCTAGCAGTGCGGTCATTACTCGGATGAGCAGCCACTGCACTGCATTTGACCCGGAGATACCGAGTCCGGCCGCCATAGCTACAGCGAGGAAGCATGTACCTGTGATTATCCTGACTACGATTCGTAGCGGAGGTCTTGGCATGCCCGGCATTAACTGCCGTCGTACGTAGAATATGGCAAATATAGCGATAAGATCGTATGAGATTGCAATAGAGAGCATCAACCCCCTAAGCCCCAGTAACTTGGGAAGCGTCAAGGCGAGCATTATGTTGACGGCATTTTGAATCAGGTAGAAGAGGAATACCGTTCGCATACGCTGAACCGACTGGAGAGTAGCCATACAGTACATAAATATGGAGAACCCCGGTAAACCGAGCGCCAGCATGGCCAGCGCCTGCCCGGTCAGCGCCGTGGAGGCAAAATTTCCCGTACCATGACCAAGCAACAATGCAATAAGAGGTCTTGCCGTTATAACCTCCACTGCCGTAGCCGGCAGGACTACGGCCAGTATCCTTGTCAGTCCAACGGAGAAAGTGTGGCTAAAGGCACGGTGGTTACGGGTGAACCAGCTGCTGGCCAGTGCTGGTACCGCAGTTCCCATTACCGATACGGTTATGACGCCGAATGGAACCTGAAAGAACGAGTATGCGTACGTATAAGCGGATAGAGCACCTACCTCTAGATGCTGGGCTATTGCCAGAACGATCAGAAGGGATATCTGATTGGCGATTACGAAGCCGATTGTCCATGCACCCAAGCGGACAATTTTCCTGACTGCTGGATGTGAGAACGAAGGATTCCAATGAAGGCGTAGGTCCAGTTTGCGGAGGCTTGGAAGAAGGATCAGAAACTGCATCAAAATGCCGCTGGTCGTACCGAGTCCCAGTAGCAGGAGCGCGTACCTGTGGCCGACCAGCCAGGTGGAATCCGGATGCCTTGCAATCAGGCCAAATCCGATCAGTACGGTTATCGTGATGATGTTGTTGATTATTGGAGCGAAGGCAGGTAGGGTGAACTTTCTGTGTGCATTCAGTAGCGATGTAGCCAGTCCGAACAGTCCGTAACAGGCTACCTGGGGAACGAACAACCTGAGAAGATCGATGCTGAGAGAGGTTTCACGCAAGCGTGTGGCGGTACTGGCATAGAGATCGATCAAATTGACAATGTAAGGCGCAAAGGCAAGAAATAATATTGTTGTTGCTAGAAGCACCACCATGGACACACTTACGATGGCGGAAATATCGTCGTTTGCGTTATCAGGCTTGTTTTCAATGTGTTCCACGAATACGGGTACGAATGTTGCAGTCAGAACGCCGCCAAGCACCAGATCATGAATGATATTAGGCAAAGTGTTGGATAGGTTGTAAGAGTCCGCCAGTGCGCCAAATCCCAGGGCGTAGGCTAAAGCAAATATCCGTAGAAGACCGGTAAACCTGGACAGTGCCGTACCGATGGCCATGGATAGAGTTGCATGGGAAATGTTTTGGCTGGAATCTTTGGGATCTGCCTTGGTGTGCATTGGTTGGTGAGCCTTGAACCTGTCAGGTGCGTTGCACGTGTTTTGGCACACGCCTCTCTGTTGAATTTTTGAGTTTAAGGGTATGCAGCCACCACCCTAACAATATCAGGATGGCTCCAATCGATAAAACAACTGCTACTGACGAGATGGCAGTAGATCGGACCGGCAGGCGCGCAGCAGCAAGGGTCATATTTCCCTTCACGGAAACCAGTCTAACCGTAATTCTGAAATAACCAGTGGCACGAATAATCAGCGGAATGTATACAACAGTGGTGCTATGTTTAAGGGTGACTTTCTTATACCGGCCTGATATTGGTTGGATACCGCTGCCCTGCAGTTCGAGAAGGACTTTCACAGGATATTTTAATTTAGATGTCAAGGTGATCGGTATTGTGGCTTTTGAAGACGTAAAGGTGACGGTTTTATCGGAGATAATGGATACGTTGTGCAGATATCTAGAAATTGCCTGGTTGAAACCGTTGATAGCCGAAAGGGCGGAATGCGTAGAGAATGTACTGTTAAAACATGATAGAAACATATCGTATAGTGACTGAGATACAGTATTGCTGGTAAAAGATGACTCGAAAGCCATAAGGCGACTGTTTGACTGCGTGATTGCAGAGTACAGTTTTGGGGGCATGCTCATAAGGTGCGCCTGAGCGGTGCTGAGTATCAAACTACGATCGGCAGCATTTGGAAGCAAGGGAACTGATCGCAGGTACTGTGAAAACGTAACTGGCTGAATTACTGGGTTGCTGTTCAGTAGGCCCAGAAAGGTGTTTACAAAAGCTGCCGGTATAGGCTGGTTTTGGCTGTGAAATACTATAATGCCTCTGGGAGTGGGTTGGAACGGAGCTTCAAAATACACTATGGCGAAATTGGCAAGAAGATTGTATGCTGCCAGTGTTGAGCCAATTATAGGTACCTGGGACAGAATGCTGTTGGAACTGCTGTCCAGAGGATAACCGGTGACACTGTGATGTGCACTTAGGTTTAGTATGAAGGGATTAGTAGGTGTCAAATTCGTATACTGAGTATTCAGATTTGACATATGTACGGCCAGGTTGGTTATGCCCAATACCCGTAAAGCAGAGGCTCCTTGATCAGAGAGCGACATGGACGGCAACCAGAGATGTCCGTGTGAATGAAGGTGTGCATTTGCCATTGTGGTTTCGCCCTGTTTCACTTGGTCGCTTATCTGTTGTGTCAGGTTGGCAGAGGCAAGTTGGCTTACGTTTATTGGTACGTAAGGACCTGAGATCAGTTCATCATTTGGTTCAGAATCTATGATGGTCAGGTCGTTCAGCGCGGTGCGAGCAGTGCTGTTTCCGTTAGAAGCCATCGTTATAATCTGATGCAAGGCTGCCGGTTCAGGGAATAGAGTGACTGGGGTTGCCGGGTTGTTCTTGATGGCATTCAGTGTAGCGGTAAATGTATTCAGTGAATTACGGGATACGGGTATAGGAGCGCCGCCAGCACCGACTGCCTGCGCTGGCAACATCAGTGGGGCTATCCAGGACACACGTAGCTTTTGAGCCGGGGGTTTTGTATGCACGTAAATCATATACGTGTCTAGGCTGGATACCGTGGAGACCGAACCATCAGGACGAGTCGCTTGGAGGGCAAGTTGCAGCGGGTAGACACCGTGGCATGTGCCGCTGCCCGGCATGCACGACAGACCGGCAGTGAACGAAGATGGCGAGGAGGTGCTTGTGTAACCATCGCTGATGTCGATTGTCAAACCGAAATTGCCCTCTGTGTACTGTGCTACATTGCTCAGGGGCATGGGCGTGGACTGGGTGAGGATTGATCCACTGGAAACATTGCCCAAGGATGCTTGAAAGGCCGATTGGCTGGTCAATCTGTTGTACAGCAACACAGTTACTGAATAGCCGGCAAGGAGATTGTGTGGGAGTTTGAGTGGTGGCGTAGCGGCCGGGGTAGACCGTGCCGCGCCGCTTGCCAAGTTGTCCGTGAGGTCGAAACGCAGGTTATAAGGATGGGTAAGATTGGCCCATGGCGTCTGGTAGACCAGGTTCAATCGCGGATGTATCGTAGTAGAGGTTAAGGTGCCGGCTCGAGTTGGGTTGCCTGCATGTACCATACTTCGCGCCGCGCCTTCATGAATGCCTGTACCGGAGCCTGCCTGCGGGAGCAAGAGTGCAACAAACCCGAGGGCTACGGCAAGCGAGCCGAGCGAGACAAAGGGGAACGAAAGATTTTGCCAGGCTTGCCAGAGCTCGGTAATTGCTCGTGTCAATGATTTGCAATGAGATTTGTCACTGCCGGTATACCGGTTATTCGCGTTGATTTTCACACTGGAACGATGTTAGCTCGGCTACGGTAGATTATTCACCATGATTCCAGAACGAGCACATGAGATTGTCAGTATGACCGGAAAGCTCTGTGATTGTTTCCAAGCTGCCGGCAAGCAACTGTACCTTGTCGGTGGGACGGTTCGTGATCTCATTCTAGGGAAAAGTGCCGACGCTAGTGTGCCTGGTGTGCCCGGTACCATACCGGACCTGGACTTTGCCACCGATGCGCGCCCGGATGAAGTCCAGGCACTGATTGGTGGCTGGGCGGACAATATATGGACCCAAGGCAAGCAGTTTGGTACCATAGCCGCACTGAAGGATGGGTTGCGTTATGAGATCACTACTTACAGGGCCGAAGTATACAATCCAGGGACGCGCAATCCAGAGGTCACATTCGGCGATTCGCTTGAAGAAGATCTCGTACGCAGAGATTTTACGGTGAATTCGATGGCGCTTTCACTTCCGTCGTTGGAACTGATCGACCCTTTCGGAGGCGTGAATGATCTTGCTGCGGGAAAGCTGAGAACCCCATCCAGCCCTGAAAAGTCCTTCTCTGATGATCCACTTAGAATGCTGCGAGCTGCCAGGCTTATTGCAGGGTATCATCTGACGCCGGTGGACGGGTTGACATCGGCTGTGTCCAAACTGGCTGGGCGAATGAGCGTGGTGTCGCGTGAGCGCATTCGCGATGAACTGGACAAGTTGCTGGTAGTGGACAAACCATCGGACGGGCTGAGATTTCTTGTCGATACCGGATTAGCTGGTGAATTCCTGCCCGAACTGCCGGCGCTTGGGTTGGAGCAGGATCCTATTCACCGTCATAAGGATGTGCTGGCACATACACTGGCGGTGGTGGACAAGAGCAGTCCCGAAAGACTGCTCAGACTTGCGGCGCTCTTCCATGATGTGGGCAAACCTGCTACACGGTCATTTGCGTCGGGCGGAGTTTCTTTTTACCACCATGATGTCGTTGGAGCCAGAATGGCAAGGAGGCGCATGGAGCAGCTCAGGTATTCCAAAGAGGATATCGAAACCGTGTCAGAACTGGTGGAGCTACATCTCAGGTTTCACACATACAGATTCGGCTGGACAGACAGGGCTGTACGAAGGTATGTCCGGGATGCAGGTTCGCTGCTCAGTCGGCTCAACGAGCTGACTAGATGTGACTGCACCACGCGCAATGCTGACAAGGCCAGGAAGCTCAACCTCAGGATGGATGAACTCGAGAGACGTATAGAGGAGCTTAGATTACGTGAAGAGATTGACGCAATAAGGCCGGACCTGAATGGGGTCCAAGTCATGGAGCATCTTGGTATACCGCCTGGGCACGAGGTCGGCGAGGCGCTCTCTTTTCTACTGGAACTCAGAATGGACAGGGGGCCTCTCTCCGAGAGCGAAGCGTACAGGGAGTTGGACAACTGGTGGAGACATCGTACCGCTCGCTAGAGGCTGACTTATGTTGGCCATTCGACGAGTCGCTTACCCGGTTATGAACTGTTCTACCATGTCGTGAGCTATATTGTCGTGATATTGCACTGGTGGAGATTTCATGAAGTATGCGCTCGGCGCCACGAGAGGCCCACCGATACCTCTGTCAATGGCTAGGCGAGCGCACCGGATGGCATCTATCATGACGCCAGCCGAATTGGGCGAGTCCCATACCTCTAGTTTCAGTTCTACGGAGAGCGGGGCATCACCGAAATTTTTACCCTCCAGCCTTATATATGCCCATTTTCTATCATTCAACCAGGGAACATGATCTGATGGGCCAATGTGAACATCAGGTGCTTCCAGACGGGATGAGTCGATCTGGCTGGTGACCGCTTGTGTCTTGGAGATTTTCTTCGATTCGAGCCTGGATCGTTCCAGCATGTTCATGAAGTCCATATTGCCTCCGAAATTGAGCTGGTAGGTATGATCAATGCTGACGCCCCTGTCCTCCATGAGTCTTGTAAGTATCCTATGCAATATCGTGGCACCTACCTGGCTCTTTATGTCGTCTCCAATGATGGGGATGTTGGCCTCGGTGAACCGGTCCGCCCACGCCGGGTCGCTCGCGATAAACACCGGTATAGCATTGATAAAGGCGACTCCCGTCTCCAGACATGCCTCTGCATAATGACGCTGAGCCTTCTCTGATCCTACGGGCAGGTAGCTGACAAGTACCTGTGCACCACTTTTCCGCAACTCTTCTGCCACGTCGACGGGTTCTGCCGGAGATTCCTCCATCATCTCTCTGTAGTACATACCGCAGCTGTCCATAGTGGGCGCACGCTTGACAGGTACATCCTGATAACCTACTTTCGAGAAACGTATCGTGTTGTTTTGTCCGGCAAAGATGGCCTTTGACAGATCCGTACTGACTTTTGTGTTGTCGATGTCGAAGGCTGCCACTATCTTTATATCCGAAATGTGGTAGCCTCCCAATACGACATGCATAAGCCCTGAAATAGTATCCTGCGGATCTGCATTCTTGTAGTACTCGAGGCCTTGTACAAGTGAACTGGCGCAATTTCCTACGCCTGCGATTGCCAGTTTTATTGGGTTCTTCTTTGTGCTCATTTATTATCTATCTCCTTTGTCTGTTGTGAGAAGAGGGCGACCGGCTAGAGCTCTGAGCCGGGGCCTATTGTCTCTGTAGGCAAATCAGCCTTGGTGGTGCTTGTTGTAATCGACTTCTTAGGGATGTCGTCGCGAGATGCGGTTTCCGCCATGATCAGTTTGTTGAGCCAAGCCATATCGCGTTCCATGGACTCGATATTGTGTTCGATCAGGGCGTTCCCGTATTTCTTGGCTCGCTTGCGGGTTTCCTGTGAAACCAGCCTGGCCTGTTCCAGATCTTCCATGATCCGCGTACGCCTGCGTTCGAGCAGTTTGAGTCTGGCGGAAGATGGGAGGTATCGCGCGAAAACCAGTCGTATATCGAACGAGCGGCGATCAGCGCTAGTTGATCTATCAGAATCAAGCAGTTCTCTAAAGAGTGCTTGGCCGGCAGGAGTGAGCCGGTACATTTTCTTGTTCCGGGTGGACTTGACGGGCTGGTGTATCAATGACCCGGCCACCGCCCTCTCTCCCGTCAAGGATCCTGTAAGCGGAGTCCGCGTACGCTTAGATGTTGCAGGTGCTTGGAGATACGACTCTATTGCTCCGGAGTGCTCGAGGCGAGCCAAGGCAGGATACAGAGTTCCAAACGAGAGGTTCATGATGAGACCCTCTTCCCTGAGACGTTTTCGTATCTCGTAACCGTGGAGGTCAGTATCTGAGAGGACTCCAAGAAGTGCAATTTCGAGCATTAGATATATTGTATCGATATATCGATACTGGTGCAAATCGGGGACACCGAAAGTTATGTTGTGCTTTGCATCTCATAAGCGATTAGCCTGTAGGGCATGGCTAGTGAAGACGTTGGAGATACGTCCTCGGATTTCCTTGCAGGAAACAGATCAAGTGGCGCGGGCATGCAGCCCTCCCGCCGCTTAGAGCCAAACCCCTCTGAAGGGCTGATGGCTGGTGTCGAGTATGGGGTGATACGTGAGTCGCTCATCGCCCAGTTCCGTAAGGGCCGGGTTTCCAAGAGGGATATCTGCGATGCTCACCCCGAGCTGTTGAGGGCGGCGCGCAATATAGGCAGGCCATCTGCAGAAAGTTGCCCTATTTGCCAAGATGGTCATATGGTCCACGTTACGTATGCGTTTGGCAATGGCCTTCCATCTGGAGGTCGTTGTGTGACCGATTCCAGCGACATTGCCAGGCTAAAAGTACGTATCCATGGCGGTCAGGTGGCTTGCTACGTGATAGAAGTGTGTCCGGGCTGTGCCTGGAATCACCTGATCAGGCTGGTATGGGCATAGCTATGGCTCCGCGAGTCACCGTTCCGGATATCAAAGTACGCAAGAGGTCAAAAAGCGATGCCCCTATAGTCGTGCTGACGGCATACGACGCTCCTGGGGCTCGGAT
Source organism: Actinomycetota bacterium (assembly GCA_023379675.1). Classification (GTDB taxonomy): domain Bacteria; phylum Actinomycetota; class Acidimicrobiia; order Acidimicrobiales; family JAMCPL01; genus JAMCPL01. The sequence continues at coordinate 148,803 of JAMCPL010000008.1, forward strand.
AGCTGATGCGGGAGGGGTCGACATTATTCTTGTCGGCGACAGCGCCGCCATGACGGTCCATGGGCAGAGCGATACCTTAAATATGACCGTCGAGCATATGGCTGTCCATGTGGCTGCTGTCAGTAGCGTCAAGCCTAATGCCCTAGTTGTCGGGGACATGCCCTGGCTCTCGTATTACCTTGGTGATGTCGATACGATACGAAATGCCGCTGCTATCATCAGAGCGGGTGCTGGAGCGGTAAAATTAGAGGGAGGGCGAATCAGGCGGTCGGCAATCGAAGCCTTGGTTGCTGCCGAGATTCCTGTCATGGGACATATTGGATTGACCCCACAATCTATACATCGCCTGGGAGGCTATAGGGTGCAGGCCAAAGATCCGTTGGCTGCTGAAATACTGGTTCAGGATGCGATTGGCTTGGCCGAAGCGGGATGCTTTGCCATCGTGCTGGAGGCAGTGCCTCGGGCAGTTGCTGCTGAGGTCACTGCAAGCATTCCGGTGCCGACTATCGGGATTGGAGCTGGCGCCGATTGTGATGGACAGGTACTGGTATTTCACGATCTGTTGGGCCTGAGCGAAAGGGTACCCAAGTTTGTACGAAGGTATGCAACTTTGGCTGATGATGCCATTAGAGCTGTGTCGACATGGTCAGAGGATGTCCGAGCAGGCAGGTATCCTTCAGACGAGGAGTCTTATCACTGACTGGTGCCCAACTTTGCCGAGTCACCGGTGAAACTGAGAATTGAAAATGGAACGAACGGGTTCACATTGACCGGCTTACTTGTGATATACTGATTTGATTATTACGCCACCTGCCCCTACGGGGGCCCTAGAGAGGATCATCCATTATTGCTAGGGATGTGACTCAGGACCGAAGGAGACAGATTAGATCATGCAACGACTCTATGAAGCTATGGTAATTTTCAATACCGTGCTCGAGCCAGGTGCTCTGGAAAGTGCAATAAAGCGGGCAGAGGACATTTTACGTTCCGCCGGCGCCACGGTTGTCACAACTGAAAGCCTTGGCAAGAGAACACTGGCCTACAGTATTGACCATCATGACGAAGGAAGCTACGTGCTCTTTCGCTTTGAAGGTGGCGGAAGTGGCATCGACCAGATTGAGCGCGCGTTTTACCTTATGGATGAGATCATTCGTCATAAGGTTGTCAAACTTCCTGAGAACTACACTAAGCAGGTCAAATGGAGTGAGGCGAGGGAGTTGTCGAGGATGCCCAGGGTTGCTGTCTGAGTACATGCTCTCGTGGGTTTTTGGATATTTTGAGTACGTTTGAACGGCACCTTCTGAGAGAGTGGGAGTGATATAAAATGTCAAATGGTAATACGGTTGTATTGATTGGTAATGTGACCAGAGATCCGGAACTGAGCTATACCCCCAGTGGGATTGCCAAGGCGGCTTTCGGGTTGGCTGTCAACAGGCGCTGGCAGAATCGGCAGACACAGGACTGGGAAGAGAACGTATCGTTTTTTGATGTGATATGCTGGCGTGAGATGGCGGAAAATGCCAGTGAGTCATTGTCAAAGGGTACTCGCGTGATCGTAACGGGTCGGCTTGATCAAAGGTCCTGGGAGACTCCAGACGGCGAGCATCGTTACAAAGTCGAGATCACGGCGGATGAAGTGGGTCCCAGCTTGCGGTGGGCTACTGCACAGATTGTAAAGAATGAGCGCAGGGAAGCGAGCGGAGCCAGGGAGACCGGATCGCCGGAACCAGGATTTTCTCGTCGTAGTCCATACGGTGCATCGTCAACCAAGCACTATGCGGAAGACGAGTCGGGTGCCGTGCATTACGATGAAAGTGAGGAGCCTTTCTGATATGGGGAGAGATGGTGTGAAAAATCGCAAAGTTACGAAAGACACAGGGCGTAAGTATAGAAAAAAGCCCTGTTTGCTCTGTATCGACGATATAGAGTGGGTAGATTACAAGGATGTGGATTTCTTGAAGAGGTATGTCAGCGAGCGGGGCAAGATCAAGGCAAGGCGCGTCACGGGTAACTGCACCCAGCATCAGCATGATATAGCCATAGCCGTCAAGACTGCGCGTGAAGTGGCATTATTACCGTATGCCCAGCGTGTTACTGCTGAAAGAGCAGGAACTCGCAGGCAGTCTTCCTATTCGCTGGATATGGGTGATGTCCTCCCCGGAGATCGTGAGAAAGCTGCCGCGGATGAGCGCATGAATCATGCCGACCGTCCGATACGGGATTCCGAAGGCTCCAGAGGAAGGCCACGGGGCAGGACGGATAATTCCGGCAGGGGAGGTGGCACCGGCAAGACCGGTAGGGGCTCCACGGAAAGGCCGGATGTTGCCGGGATTACGGATGGTTCGGAGATTCCGGGTGACTCGTTGGGTTCAGGTGGCTCAGAGGCGCTGGCAAGCGGGTCTGAGCCAGCGAGTCCGGGTGGTACGATGGCCGCTGCAACTGACTCGGGCATTACAGATCCGGGCAGTACGATGGTTTCCGGCGACAGGGAAGGTGAGGGCGGTACCGGGGGAGGCGTCCAGTGATGAGGGTGCTGTTACGGACGGATGTCAATGATCTTGGCAGGAAAGGCGACATTGTCGAAGTTGCAGATGGTTATGCTCGTAACAAGCTTTTGCCTTCGAGAAGTGCACTTGTTGCTACGGAAAAAATGGCGAAACAAGCTGAAGCTATGCGCCGTGCCCGGGATCTGAAAGAGACCAGAGATATGGAATCCGCTCAATCCATCAGGACGATTTTGGAAGAAGCTACCATCAAGGTCTACGCCAAGGCGGGACCCGAGGGACGTCTGTTCGGGTCTGTCACGGCTGCTGATGTGAGCGATTCCGTGCGTATCCAAACCGGCGTGGTAATCGATCGGAAGTCGGTCCACATTGCTGCTCCCATAAAGTCATTGGGTGCACACGTGGTCACATTGAATCTCTATCCAGGAGTGGATTCTGAGGTCACGCTGGAGGTCATGGCAGAGGGATAGTGTTACAGGCCCGGTGTAGCCTGAGCCCATGATCAATTGTAGTGGTACGGCTTATCATGGTGGCCTACGAGACACCCCGTGGAAAATGGCGGAAATGCCGGCATCCGTGATTAGGTACGCGCATGGCTATTTTGCTGGCAGCTATTATTTGCACAGGTTGTCCAGAGGAAAAGTCAGGGAATCCACAGGCATATCACAGGTTTATGCCGTGGCATGCTCACAGGTGAAAGGCGCATACTGTAGGTAATGGTACAGACTCTCACCCATTCCCAGCATTTACCGGCCAAGCCTCTCAATGGGAGGATTCCCCCACACAATATCGAGGCCGAGGAATCGCTGCTCGGTTCTATGCTGTTATCCAGGGATGCCGTTGCAGTAGCGCTGGAACGATGCCAGGCGGGAGATTTTTACAAGCCTGCACACGGGTACATCTTTTCCGCTATCTGTTCTCTGTATACCAAGGGAGAACCCGTAGATCCTGTTACAGTGGCTGAAGAGCTCAGGAGAATGGGTCATGCGGAGATAATTGAAGATCCTTCGGTTCTGATCTCGCTTCAAGCATCCACTCCTTCAATCAGTTCGGCCTCGCACTATGCCGGGATCGTAGAGGAGCGGTCTTTACTACGCCGGCTGATTGTCGTTGCGAGCGATATTGCGGAAATGGGTTATGAAATCCCTGAAAATGTCCTGGAAGTGGTTGACCGGGCAGAGTCCATGATATTCGAGGTCGCGAGCCGAAGAGTTATCGACAGCTTGAAACCCATTACAGAGCTGTTGAAAGAGAGCGTCGAGACACTGGAACGCATCCAGGAAGCAGGTCATCAAATTACCGGCGTTGCCACTGGCTACACAGGACTCGATGAGTACCTTTCAGGCCTGCAGCCGTCGAATCTGGTGGTGGTTGGGGCACGGCCATCAATGGGCAAGACCAGTTTTGCATTGGGTGCGTTGACCAACGCCGCTATCCGTTCCAAGATACCCGTACTTCTTTTCTCGTTGGAGATGAGTCACCTGGAGTTATCGCAGCGCATTATATCTTCGGAATCCCAGGTGGATGTAAAGCATCTGAGAAGCGGTCACCTTTCCCAGTCGGATTGGGCTAAAATATGGGGCGCTATAAATAAGCTGGATGATGCCCCAATCTTCATAGACGACAATCCGAATCTTACCGTTATGGACATAAGGGCAAAGTCGCGGAGGCTGATGTCTTCCAACCGTGGACTAGGGCTGATCGTGGTGGACTATATGCAGCTTATGACCGGACGGCATAATGCGGAGAACCGCCAAGTAGAAGTATCTGAGATATCCAGGGGTCTCAAGATTCTTGCCAGGGAACTGCATGTTCCTGTCCTCGCTCTGTCCCAGCTTTCGAGAAACCTGGAGATGCGTCAGGATAAGAGGCCGATGCTTGCAGACCTGCGCGAATCCGGTTCGATTGAACAGGACGCAGATGTGGTGCTGTTCATATATCGAGATGAGATATATAATCAAGATTCTCCGGATAGAGGAACAGCAGAAGTAATTATTGCCAAGCATAGGAATGGTCCTACTGGTTTGGTGCGTTTGTCGTTTGTGGATCGGTATGCTCGCTTCGGCAATATCGCCACGATGTGATTGAGCAACCGGAGTGCAATTCGCTTTTGTAAGGGTTGGGAGGATTTTTCCGGCAAGAGGGTGAACCGTTCCGGAAAATTCATGCGTTTGCGGGCGACCGATCAGGCTGTCTACGAGAGGAGTCACACGCTCAACGTTTCACCACGCCCAACGAGCCTGACCAAGCGAACACGGTAAACTTATCGTATAGCCGACCGTTGCTGCACTACTGTAATGCTTGTGGTTCATACTTTGGAGGAAATAACGGGCTGGGTGCAGCAGGTGATGGCTTCCGGCTTACCTGCATATAGTGATCCTTGACCTCATGATTTCTCCAGAGGCTTGCGCGGCGCGTGTGGATATATTTTTTTATGGTAATTACGGGATGGCAGGAGTATAATGTGATTGTGGGTATATGGAAGGAACTGAGTCAAGTACCGAGATTACTAGCGGTTTGATACGTGTCTGTATCTTCTTGAGAGGATAAACGGCATAGCACTCACCGATGGATGGCGCACTTTTGCGACGGTCACTTGGCTCGGTTCCTTCCAATAAGAGGCTCAGTCTCTAAGATCAAGTTCGCAATGCTCTATTATGCTCAAGTGCCAGCCTTGGCGGTTCTGCTTGCCAGCGTTGGGTGATTGTACGGGTGCTTTTACCAGGCTGCTGTCTAGAGCCGGGTCAGCTTCCAGGTTACCGTTGGGCTTGGCAGGTGCGATGATGCCACGAGATTTACTGTGGTGGTGGTGTTGCCTGCAGTAATGGTAAGGGTGGCTACTACCTGGTGATCGGAAACCGTAGTGCCGAGCTTCCTCTTCCGCACGGTCATAGAGGTGTGGATGCCAGGGTAACCATAAAAGGTGAGCGAGTGGATGGTGATCGCCTTGATGCTTGATGTCCAGGGTGCTGAGATGGTTCCCAGTGACGTACCGGCGGGGAGGGAGGATTGTCCCAAAGGAAAGCTGCGAACCGCGTCCACAAGGTTGTATGCCGCCGCTTCCGCCTGATCGATTACACTGAGCGGGTTGTTGGCATTAGGGGGCATTGGCAGGGTCGGGGTCGATGATGCCACCTGCCCCATTACTGATCCGAAGATGGTCCTGGGTTGGCCTCCAATGGTCTCTTGGGCGACGAATGAGAAAGCTCCGTTGGTGGCTGACCCGGTCTTCCCTCCAATAAAACCATAATGACCGATCATGGCATCGTTGTTGTATATGCATGACGGGCAATTCGATGGTGACGGCAGGGTGGTTACCTCAGCCATCTCGGTGGTGTGCCTGAGGGCGGGTACCTGCCAGACGGTTTCCAACAGCTTGAGCTGATCGGTAGCCGTGCTTACCGTGGCCGGGTCCACCCCGCTTGCGTCCGCGTAGGACGTATGGTGCATACCTATTGCCTTTGCCTCGGCGTTCATTCTGGTGACGAATGCTGATTCTGATCCCGAAACCCAGTTTGCAAGGATCGGAGCTATATTGTCGCCTGAAGGGATCAGTAGTGCTTCCAGCGCTTGACGTTCGGTCAGTGTTTCACCTGCGGTGACCGGTACCACAGAGTCACCTTGGGTTACGTCATGATTGTAGATGGCGACATCTGCCGGGGTGACGCTGAGAGAGGGTCCCGAGGCACCTGGCTGTAACGGATGGGCTTTCAGCACCAGGTAAGCGGTCATGAGCTTCGCAACACTCCAAGTAGGTTGTGGCTGGTTGCCTCCATGGACCCCGATAGTACCCACACCGCTGATAGCCAGTGCAGCCTCACCTTTTGCCGGCCAGGGAAGGCTCGGAGGCGACCCGGGGAAGGTAAGCGGAGCGCTGGAACTTGTCAAGCTTATGCTGGCGGGTGGAACACTTCGTGCCAGCTGAAGAATGACGAGTAGCGCAATGATGATGACGATTACCGCTCCTACAATAGGCTTGCGGCTGGGTGCGCTCAACGCAGATAGTCCAGCCATCGAGCTTTCGTCCACCTGTTTTCCTGATCTACTTCTGGTACCGTAAGTTCCTTGCTTGGCGTGTTGGGTCATGGCAAATAGAATAGCCTATGCGTCCATCGCTGTGGTTACGCGGGACCGGGTATTCGCGATCCCACTGGCTCTGCCGGCGTTTGTAATATCTGGTGTGTGACGACTGCGGGCATAAGACTTACTGTGGCTATATACTTGGAAGCAATGTCTATATCTCTACCTATGGCGACGACAGTACGGCATGCTGATACCATGCAGCATATCGGGCATAGAACTTTATGTAGTGTTGTGAGTGACGTTCAAGAGCAGCGGTCCGGTCGATTCATGCATGCTTTGATGCTGGAGGGATGACCGTGCCGGGCCAAACTGTTCACTGTCGCCAGGAAGGTCCCGTGATGGTGATCATCATAGATCGGCCCGCAGTTCGGAACGCCGTTGATCGTCGCACGGCCGACGCCTTGGTCGACGCCTTCGCAAATTTCGAGGCTGATAGCGACTTGGCGGTAGCTGTACTTACTGGTACAGGAGGGTCCTTCTGTGCGGGAGCCGACCTGAAGGCGATAGCCGCAGGATGCGGCAACCGCGTGACCCCTGAGGGCAATGGCCCGATGGGACCAACACGATTACTTCTTTCTAAGCCTACCATAGCAGCCGTTGAAGGTCATGCGGTGGCAGGGGGACTCGAGCTCGCGTTATGGTGCGACCTTCGCGTAGCTGCCGAAAGCGCAGTGTTCGGTGTGTACTGCCGTCGATTCGGCGTGCCGCTTGTCGATGGTGGAACCCTGCGCCTGCCGCGTCTCATCGGTCATTCACAGGCGTTGGACCTCATCCTTACGGGTCGTGACGTGGGTACTGAGGAAGCGCTTCGCATGGGGCTCGTGAATAGAATGGTACCTGACGGCACCGCTCTCGATGCGGCTATCGCTCTTGCCAACAACATCGCTTTGTTCCCGCAGGCATGCCTGAGAGCTGATAGGCGCTCTTCCTATGAGCAATGGGGCATGCCTATAGCTGATGCTCTTCGCAATGAGACTCGGCTCGGCCTCGATGTGATCGAATCGGGGGAAACTTTGGCAGGGGCGCACCGCTTCATCTCAGGCGCTGGACGGCACGGCTCAGCTGTGTCATAACCAAGTGCAAAGAGACAACTCACCTGGTCACTGGTTGGCTGCTTTTGTACACGCACTTTCCACTAATCAGACTGGCTTGCGACCAGCACTTGTAAAGGGCCGGTGGTGGGATTCGAACCCACGACCTGACGATTACAAATCGCCTGCGCTAACCAGCTGCGCCACACCGGCTCGCCATACAGCAAGTCCATACAATAGCACGAGTAGCAGCAGGATGGCATATTTTTGGTTAGCCTCACGTTGAGATTATGGTATTCATGTGGGAACCTTGCTCATTACGCCGTTACGGCCAATAGGTCGGTTCCATGCATACCGGTTCTCCTGGCAGCAACGAATATTACAAGCAACTAGCCTTGTGTGGTGGACAACCAGCGTGGAGCGTATGGCATAGAAATGCCTGGGCAACGTATATCATCAGTACGTTACCCAGGCAATGATATCAAGACCCTACCTTTTTCCACGGCCGTGTCATGTCTCCTCTGGCAATACAATCAGGTGACCAGCCAGTGGGGAGGAGGGCCACTTTGCAGGTCACGATCCCGTAGGCGCGGTTTCTCTCGATCCTGCCTCTATCGGCGTGCTGCCCTTGCTTTCACCAGTGGCTATTTGTACCTTACGAGGTTTCGCCTGCTCGGCTACAGGGATGAGCACTCTGAGAACCCCTTTGTCGTAAGAGGCTTCCACCTTGCTTGTATCGAGGCCCTCGCCCAAGAACAGCTGCCTAGTGAACTTACCCGTAGGACGTTCATTCACCAGCACCTCACCATCTTCTTCCTCTAGCCCTCTACGCTCTGCGGCCACGGTAAGAACGTTCTTTTCCACCGTTAGCTCGATCGAACCAGGATCCACCCCTGGCAGATCTACATAGATGGTCAACTCGTCCCCGTGGCGGTAGGCATCAAGCGGCATAGAGCCAACCCTTCCGGGCAGTCCTGCCAGTGCCGCCAAGGCTTGGTCAGCCCAACGGTCAGTTTCTCTAAATGGATCGAATCTCATAAGCATAGTCATCTTCTCCTTTCTGTATATCCTATATAGTTTTCTCCTACTACTAATAGTATAAATCCTATCATAGTAAATGTCAAGAGATATGATGCATCTATGCTTAAGTTTGATCTATATTTTATTACGTACGTGACGTTTGCAAAATTTCCGTGGTCTTACGGTGCCATGTTAGGTAACATCCCCGTTGCGATAGGCTACGTACGGGCGCATAATAGAGGGTGTCAAGGTGCATGATGCAGGCATTGATGGTGATTTTTGGTGCAAAGGAGGTTCCAGTATGGTTGTGAGTGATGGATCAGGGGCTGATGAAGAGCGCGAGCCTGATGACCGGCAGCGAACCGGCGAGAACGACATGACCGGCAGCGAACCGGCGAGAACGACATGACCGGCAGCGAACCGGCGAGAGAGGTCGGCAATGCCAGTGCACTAGGCAATGATGGTGAGCCAGGTTGGGCAAATCGCAAACCGACGATTGTGGCAGGGGTGGATGGTACATCTACGTCACTGAGGGCGCTGTTCTGGGCTGCGCGAGAAGCTAAGTTGCGAGGCGCTGTATTGCAAATGGTGCATGCATGGCAGTATCCCTTCGAGGCTCTTTCGGGCGCTTACGTACCGCCGATTCCAACGGAGCTGGAAATCCAGCAGTGGGCCGATGGCGTGATCAGCAAGGCACTGGAATCGCTCAAGAGCCACGTAACTGATCTGGATGATCTGGAAATAGTCTCCCGTGCAGTCAACGGTAGCCCATCCCGGGTCCTCCTTGATGCTTGCAGGAATGCTGACCTTCTGGTGGTCGGGAGGCACCACCGAAGGCTGGTTGCTGATCTGTTCATTGGATCGACGAGCCAGTTCTTGGTATCACATGCCACATGCCCCGTTGTGGTCGTACATGATGGTGCAGTGAAAGATGGTATGGGCAAAGGAGATACGTTGGATGCCGGTGTAGCGGATGAAGATCTGGCGATGAAGAATGTCGGGAAAAGTGATCAAGCATCACAAGCGCGCGATGCAGTGCAGGTACAGGTCAGCGGGCAGGGCCAGGACACAGGACAGGCCCAAGAGCGTAACGTCGCCACAGCGGAGGTACGCGGCTATCTCGAAGAACTATCTGAAAACGAGTGTTTTGCCCTGTTGCAAAGTCACTCGGTTGGGCGGCTTGCCATTCTCGACAACAAGGAGCCCCGCATTTTTGTGGTCAACTACCTACTTGATGGCCGTACTATAGCCTTCCGTACAGATCCGGGCATGAAGCTTGAAGGAGCATCGTTCCATCCTGTATCCATGGAGATCGATCAACTGGATGAGAGTACACATGAAGGCTGGAGCGTGGTGGTCAACGGTTTTGGCCGAGATATTACGGAGGCCGTCGACCAATGGTCAGAGGAGATCCGTAACAGGAGTCTGGTGCCGTGGGTGGCCGGTGAGAAAGGGCACTGGGTGGCCATAGTAAACTGCACTGTATCTGGCAGGAGGTTACCAGGCTCCGCTGCACCACGCATGAAGTAAGATCAGCGATATCCACGGCTAAGCTGCAGTTATGCGTAGCGTACCGGAGGGATGTCCAACTGGAGAGGAGCAACTGGCCGGCTGGCTGGCTGCTGACAGCCAATCGACGGCGCTCCTTCTTGATTTCGACGGCACTGTGGCTGATATAGTACCTGAACCAGGCAGAGCGACAGCCATGTCTGGCATTCCAGAGTTGCTCGGCATCTTGGCTCACCATCTGGCAACCGTGGCGGTGATCTCCGGCAGGCCGCTTGATTTTCTGGAGGACAGGCTGGCCGGCGCCGGCAACGATGTCATACTGGTCGGATTGTACGGGCTCGAGATGCTTGTAGATGGCAAGAGGCTTATGGAGCCGGGCGCCAACCGTTGGGACGAGCTGATCAGGCTTGCTCATGACGAAGCGTGGAAAGATCGGCCTGCCGGTGTATTCGTGGAGGACAAGGGACTTGGGTTTGCGTTGCACTGGCGGAATGTTCCCGAGTTGGCCCAAGAGGCGCTGCAGATTGCGGTGCGGCTTGCCGATGCATACGGATTGGAACTGCAGCCGGGCAGGATGGCGATAGAACTTAGGGTGCCTGTCAATGTCGACAAGGGAAGCACGGTGGCGAAACTGGCGGATGGCCGGAAGAGGATCTGCTACATTGGTGACGATGCCGGCGACCTCAAGGCATACGATGCATTGGACGTACTGTCGCGATCTGGAAGTGTGGTGTTGCGAGTGGCGGTGAACAGTCCTGAGATTCCAGGAGATCTTTTGGAGCGCGCCGATACCCTGCTGGCTGAACCGGCCAGTGTGGCAAAGATGCTGAACTTGCTGGTGACTACACTTGCTGTGCGTATGTGATCTACGGGTAGGTGCCTTCTCGTGATTGTCCCTGCTCCCGCGCTCTTCCTGGCTCTTAGCGTTTCAAGATCATTCATATTGTATAGCGATTCAGATTTCACGTTAGGCATATTGGGGTGACATCGCAGCCGTGAGTACCGCCACCCTGCTTGTCGTGGATGACGATCCGGGCCTGCTGAAAGCGCTCCAGCGGGCACTTACGCTTCACGGGTTTACTGTCGATACCGCTACGACCGGCCAGGGTACGCTGAGCTACTTGAGTACAAACAATCCCGATGCAATCATACTGGATGTTTCCATTCCTGATCCGGATGGTCTCGAAATATGTCGCAGGCTTAGGCTTACCGGCGATACAGTTCCCGTGCTGATGCTGACAGCTCGGGATTCGATATCGGACAGGGTGGATGGGCTCGACGCTGGAGCGGATGACTATCTCGTGAAGCCGTTCGCGTTGGAAGAACTTCTTGCCAGGATACGGGCGTTGCTCAGACGTATAAGCCCTGATGATCCTGAGGCATTGCGCTACGAAGATCTTGAATGCAATACCGCTACCAGGAAGGTGACCCGTGGAGATGCTGAGCTGGTTCTCACCAGAACCGAGTTCAGGTTGCTGGAACTCCTCATGCTGCACGCAGAGCGAGTATTGACTCGTGACGTGATATCAGCGGAAGTGTGGGAATACGACTTCGGACCTGCATCCAACTCTTTGGATGTGTACATAAGCTACTTGCGGCGCAAGACCGAGATTGGCGGTGCGCCCAGACTGATCCAGACGGTCAGGGGAGTCGGCTATGTATTGAGAAGTTCGACACAGAACGAGATCGGTTCACGCGATGAAAGGATTGGTGGATGAAGGTGATGTCTCGTGAGCCGTTACCGGGTTCGGAGCAGGCAAGACCGATTGCGTCGAGAACACAGAACCTACGGAGATGGAGAACGGCAAGGATGGCGATACAGGCAGGTGGAAGTCAGGGCCGGCTTTGGCAGGGTGGTGGGTCGTGTTGGTTCGACGTTCTTTGAGCTGGAAGGCCAAGGTGGTACTTGCGGTGGCAGCGGCTGTTGCAGCCGGCGTCCTGCTTTCATCTACCGCAGTCTATATCGTGGTACGCCATGATCTATATCATAGAGTGGATGCAGCACTTCGACGGGAAGAAGGACTGGTATTCGAGCATGGCATAACCAGGATCGTCAAGCCTCGCAAGACCACACTGGCCCGTCTTTCCGAGCTGCCTACACTGGTACAGGTGGTAGACAGCAAAGGAGTGGTCATCGCAGCGCAGGATGCCAACGTCCACCTGCCTGTGACGGCATTAGCTCGTCACGCGGCAGCTGGTGAGGGAAGCGCAAGGGGTACATTCGAGGATCTGACCATTTCCGGGGTTCCCGTGAGAATGCTGGTGGCTCCATATATTGCCGGCCAAGCTATCCAGGTGATCAAGCCGGTGGGATCGATTCGTGACGAGTTGAGCCGGCTCCTCCTTGTGCTTGTAATAGTGAGTTCGGCCGGCATCCTCTTTGCCCTCCTGCTCGGGTTACTGGTCACCGGGGCCGCGCTCAGGCCGATCAGACGGCTTACCAGGGCAGTTGAGGCGGTGAAGGCCACAGGCGATCTCCATGAGCGCATAGCAGTGGGCAAGTTGGACGAGATCGGGCGTCTTGCCCACGCACTCAATTCGATGCTTGGCGTCCTGGAAGCTACCCAGCGTTCGCAGCGCCAGCTTGTGGCCGATGCATCCCATGAGCTGAGGACGCCTCTTGCGGGTTTGAGGACAAATGTAGAGGTACTGGCAGGGGACGAGTCCCTACCGGACGTCGAGCGGGCTCAGCTTGTGGCTGACGTCCGGGAGCAGTTTGACAGCTTGGCCCTGCTGGTTGGCGACCTTGTGGATCTTGCTCGTGAAGATGAAGGTGTCGCCATGCCTGGGTCTGATGAGGCGGTGGATCTTGACGAGATTGTGATGACGTGTATCGGTCGCGTAGAGTTGGCCTATCCAGATATTACAGTGGAGAGCCGTCTCGAACCGTTTTCAGTAAGTGGATCGAGGTCCAGATTGGAGCGAGCCATCTCCAACGTCCTCGACAATGCCGCCAAATGGAGTCCGCCTGGCAAGGCCGTGGAGGTGACGTTGCACGACGGGGAGCTGTCAATTCGTGACAGCGGACCAGGCATCCCGGCGAGAGATCTCGAGCATGCATTCGACCGATTCTATCGTGGACAGGGATCGCGGCAGGTGCCAGGTTTCGGCTTGGGGCTGGCGATTACACGGCAAATCGTCGAGGCACACGGTGGCACCGTCACCATTCAAAGCGCCACGCTGGCTATCACGTCAGGCATCACGACAGCTGCTGGAGAAAGTGCTGCAACAGGTAGCGCCGAGCATACGAGACATAGTGCGGCACGAAATGCCACGGGAGATACTACGGATGCCGCAACTCCAGGTACGACTGAGGGCGCCGCTGAAGCCAGCGCTGGAGCGGGCACGGAAAGCGGTATCCATTATGACGAGACAAGTTACACTCAGGTCATCGTGAGGCTTCCCGCGATCGCCAACCGTAAGGAACTCAAGCGATAGACATTTCGGGTGCATCGTCACTGACTTCGCATTGCTGTGAAGTCGTGCGCTGGACTACGCCTCTCTGATCCAAGCTGGATAACGCTCTCCCCCAAAGATTAGGGAAGTCTTTAATCATTCTTAATCTGTTTTTCATGTTGAGGGTGTTGAATTGGATATGTGAAGGCGATCATTGTTGGATTTACCGCAAGGATAACTCGTATTACCAGAGGTATCCATATCACCGTATCCAAGGCGGCTTCCACCTATGTGCATAAGTCGAGGTGGATCAAGCTCCTGCTCGCCGTCGTGCTTGCAATGACTGTTGCCGGTTTGGGTATGAGTTCCAGCGCATTTGCCGGCTCGCCCGGTTCCAACAGCAGCATCATCCTTGCCGGTGGGCATCATGGCCATCATGGGGGACATGGCAAGAAGGGCAAGAAGGGCAAGAAGGGCAAGAAGGGGCATCACAGGGCCGGTGGTGTGAGTTCCGTGATAGCGGCGTCGTCTGTCTCCGGCACCGCTACGTACCAGTTGACCCTTTCAGGTACAGTGTTGCCACGGGCCACGCTGACCCTGGTGGCTACGAACTCCGGTACCGTTACAGCGGTCGACGTTACAGCAGGTCAGCCAGTGCAGGCTGGCCAGCCGGTTGCTACGGTTACCAGTCCCACACTGGCGGCGCAACTGGCGGTTGCTCAGGACATCCTGCAAAATACCCAGACCAACAATTCATCCAGTCAGCAGGCGGCAATCCTTACTGCACAGGCAGGGGTGGCAAAGGCTCAGGCGGCACTGGATCAAGCCCAAGTAAGCCTGGACAACGCCGAGCAAGCCGAGCAGACAGCTCAGGTGGACGCTTCTGAGAAATCACCGGACAGTGACAGTACCGCCAGCGACCAGTCCGGCCTTGGCACCGCACAGCAGGATGTCCTTCTGGGTCAGGCCAACCTGTCGGCAGCCCAAGCTGCCATGCGTGCAGCTCAGTACCAGCTGGCACAGGCAGAAAGCCCTACTTCCACCACTGCAGTGATACAAGCTCAGAGCCAGGTACGACTGGTTCAGGCAGAGATCGCCCAAGAGACAGTAAGGGCGCCATTTGCCGGGGTCGTGGTTTCCGTTCCCGCCATTACCGGGCAACAGGTAGGATCGGGAACCACCCTGGCAACTGTAGAGACTACGGCGCTGACGCTACAAGCTCCGCTGGCACAGCAGGATCTCACTCTGATCCATGCCGGCGAGCAGGCCAGTGCTTCGATACCAGGTGCACCTACCCCGTTGCCAGTTACAGTCCAGGCGGTATCGCCGACCGGCAATCCAAGCTCGTTAACCTTTACAGTGACGCTTATAGCGGGAGCGCAGCCAGGCTGGCTGCTGGGTGGTGAATCCGCCGTGGTAAGTGTGATCACCAAAAAGTATTCACCCGCCGTCCTCGTGCCGTCAGAGGCGATAGTGAGCATCAACGGTACATCGCAGGTGTTCGAGATCCATTCCGACCACACTGTATCGCTTGTCAATGTAACCGCAGGAATATCGGACGGTACCACCACGATGGTTACAGGTATCCCGGCGGGCACGAAAGTGGTTGCCGTAGGGCAGACTTACCTTGCGAACGGTGGACACGTGAAGGTCAGCAGCAGCATTACCGTACCATCCACCGTGACCGGTACGGCGGTGGCCGGGCTCGCCAATCTGTCGGGAACACTGACCGTTCCCGCTCCAACTTCGAAAAAGAGTGCCAAGGGAGCAGGTGCCGGAGGAGCAGGCGGCTTCGGAGGATTTGGCGGGAAGAAGGGCTAGCGGAGTCACATGGAAGTCCAGACCGGCGGGGAGACCGGTGGGAAGAAGGGACAGGGGAGAAACACCGGTACGCATACGCGTTTTAATCTGACCTCGCTGTCGGTACGGCGGCCGGTTACCATCATCATGGTGCTTGGTTTCTTCGTGCTCTTTGGCTTGGTGGCATTTACAAGGTTGCCGGTCAGGCGCCTACCAAACGTCAATTTTCCTTACTTGCGCGTATCGGTATCAGATCCAGGAACCAATGCGGCAACAGTGGCCGGCACCATCACCGACCCTATAGAGAAGGCACTTTCCTCAGAGTCCGGCATCGTTACGATGGTGGGAACTTCTTCACCAGGGCGTTCATCGGTTTCTATGGAGTTTACCGGAGGGACCAATATTGATCAGCAGGCGGCAAGCGTATCACTTGCCCTGCAGAAGTTGGCGAGGTCACTTCCGTCCACAGCAAGCCCACCCTCGATACTGAAAGCCAATCCAAATGCATTGCCCATGATGAACATTGCCCTTTCGGGCCCGCTGGCATCCTCGCAGCTGTTCAACCTGGCATCCACTCTGGTGGCACCTTCATTGCAGGAGATTCCAGGGGTTTCCCAGGTTACTGTTGTCGGCGGGCAGCCTCAAGTGGTGACCGTCAATGTCTCGACCACTGCGCTCAGCGCTTATGGTGTATCGATGAGCGAGGTGGCAGGCGCTCTACATGCGCAGAATACATCGGTCACCGGTGGCGTGACCGTAGTTGGAGAACACGAGCTACTTGCTCGGGTCCATGGAGGGTACAGTTCGGTGGCACAGCTCGCCTCCGTACCAGTGGCGTCCCGCTCGGGCGGGAATGTACTTCTCGGCAACGTGGCCAGTGTTACGCAGGGTCTTGCCCAGAAGCAGTCGGTCGCCACCTTAAATGGTAGTCCGGCGGTCGGTCTTGTCGTGAGTGCATCGTCCACCGCCAACTCCCTGCAAGTGGATACGGCAATACGATCAGCGCTGGCAGGGCTGCAGAGCAAACTTCCTCCGGGAGTTACAAGCACAGTTATAGGCGATGTGACCAATTACGTGAGAGGCGCCCTGTCCAACGTGGAGATGGATCTGTTTCTTGGCATATTCATAGCTGCACTGATACTGCTGGTGTTCCTGCACAGGTTGGCCAATACGGCAATCGTCATGCTTGCCATACCCGTATCGCTGGTATCCACTTTCCTCGTAATGTATTTCCTCCACTTCAGCCTGGATCTTATTTCACTGATGGCCCTGTCACTGCTCATTGGAATACTGGTTGATGATTCTATCGTAGTACTTGAGAATATCAATCGCCACCGCGCCATGGGCAAGGCGCCTGCAGATGCTGCGGTCGATGGCCGGATGGAGATAGGGGCCGCGGCTGTAGCCATTACCTTGACCGATGTAGTCGTGTACGCCCCGGTGGCGTTTGTTTCGGGCAATGTGGGCCAACTCTTCAGGGAGTTTGGTCTTACCATTGTAGCGGCTACCCTCTTTTCCCTCCTGGTGTCGTTCACACTTACCCCCATGCTTGCCTCTCGCTGGCTTGGGAAGGAGAAGAAGAGTGGTACATTGTCCACGAGAATCGGTATGCACTTCGATGCCGGGTTCGACTGGATGCGCGAGCAGTACCGGCATGTGGTGAGGTGGGCCCTCAGACATCGGATTACAGTGCTCAGCGTAGCGATCGCGTCGGCGGTTGCAAGTGTTCTCATCGTTACTTCCGGGGTGGTGCCCACAACTTTTGTCCCCCCTGAGGACAACGGGGTAGTAACGGTGAAGGCCACCCTACCGCCAGGCACCCCTCTCTCGACCGACCAGACTACCCTCGCGGCATTTTCCAAGAGGTTGCAGGGATTGCAGGGCGTAACGGACGTGTTTGTCTCGGCAGGATATAGTGCAGGATCAGGCACGGGGCACAATCTGGGACAGATCACCCTGGACCTTGGTCCCCGCGGCAGCCGGCCATCGATCAAGACATACGAGAAACGAGTCGTTGCAATGGAGCGAAAATACCCTGGCCTGGTCGCTCATGCCCATGTAAGCAACCCGTTTGTTGCTGGTGGTGCTCGTGCCGCTACAGTGTCCATAGTCGGTCCTGACCTCAACGAGTTGGAGAGCATAGCGACGTCGATCACCAACGCAGCGGAAAAGAGTCCAGCTGTTTCTCAGGTATCCAACAACATACCTGCTCCTACACCAGAGTTGGCCATCAATGTAAACCATGCTGAGGCGGCTTACCTTGGTGTGACCACTTCCACCATCGGCTCCACAATTGCTTCCGCTCTCGGTGGGGTGAAGGTGCCACCGCTCATCACTTCGTCGACAGCACCGTCAGAACCGGTAGTCATGCAGTTGGATGGAGGGGTGAAGTTCACTCCGGCCGAGCTTTCGTCGATACCTATACCCACAGGGCACGGAACGGTGCCGCTCTCCACTGTTGCCGACCTGAGCGTTGTGCCCGGGCCCGGCAGCATAGTACAGATCAATCGTGAATATGCAGTATCCGTCTCCGCATCGAGCACTTCAGGGAACTCGGGTCCTGCTGAGGCAGCTCTTATGAACGCCGCCAAGACCGTTGGGCTGCCCACCGGATATGCTTTACAGGTGGGGGGAGAGGCTCTGGCTCAGTCAAGAGCCTTCGGACCGCTGATAGGAGCACTTCTACTATCCGTACTGCTTGTGTACATGCTCCTTGCCGCCCTTTACGAGTCCTTCCTGGATCCACTTTCAGTGATGTTCGCCGTGCCCCTTGCCACAGTGGGAGCCTTGCTCGCGCTCTGGGCATCAGGGCTTTCCATGTCGATATTTGCCTTGCTCGCGATGATCATGCTGATGGGCTTGGTGGCGAAGAACTCGATTTTACTGGTGGATTACACCAAGACGCTCCGCAAGCGCGGCTATGCACGTAACGATGCGATCGTGGAGTCTGGGGCCACCAGGATAAGGCCGATCTTGATGACCACCGCCACTATGGTCGGCGCCATGCTGCCGCTTGCCCTGCTTACCGGTGTAGGGGCTTCCGAGCGAATGCCTATTGGCACTGTACTGATTGGCGGCCTGCTCTCCTCGACAGCACTTTCGTTGCTGGTGGTCCCAGTGTTCTATTCCTATATTGATGACGGTGCCCGCTTGGTGGGCAGGCTGCTTGGAAGGCACAGGGATGGCGGGGGGGATGGCGGGGAAGTTTCCGAAAACCTGGCGGGTGGACCGGCTACCCATCTGTAGACACGCAAGCACCAATATATCGTAGCCACACAGGAAAGTCATATAGGTAGATTATGCAGAATATCAATACAGAGATACAGAAAGGAATGCACATGAGCAACAACAGTCCGTCAGGCGCGTCGCCGGGTGCTGCAGGCATTGCAGGCGTAGAGGACACTACGGCCAAATACAGGGGCAGGGCACACCGATGGCCAGCCGGCGGCAGATGCAGCAGTGGCCATGGCTCGCGTATGAGCTGCATGAGCAAGCTCATCGCTATCACTGCAATAGCCATCGGTACCGCAGCCTGCTCGTCGAGTGCCGCACCATCCGCCACTGCCAAGGTGCCGAGTTCGACGAGTTCGCTGCCATCCCACAAGAAAGCCCTGAGTGGCGTGGTGACCGCTCTGTCGGCACACGGCTTTATTCTTACCCTCAAGTCCTCGACACTGAACATAACGCTCACCGGGTCGACGAAGTACAAGGACAATGGGGTGGCTACGTCCTTCTCCTCGCTTGCCAATGGCAATCATGTAAAAGTGGTACTCGTGAAGGGCACATCCAGCTCTACCGCAAAGGAAGTGGTTGTCGAGCCTCCAGAGGCTGCGGGGAAGATTTCCGCTGTCTCTCCAACCGGATTTACCATGACGACGAAGTCGGGCAAGACAGACAACGTGGTGACCAGTAGTTCAACTGTCTACTCAGCGGCAGGCAAGCCGGCTGCAGCGTCCTCGTTGCATGTAGGCGAACGGGTGAGAGTGATTGGACCTGCCACCTCTACCGGATCGATATCCGCCAGTCACGTCACCATCAGATACGGCCACAAGAAGAGCTGAAGCGGTAGCATTTGGGTCAAGCTAGGGCCTGGGACAGCTGATCATCCAGCCAGTCCTCGGGTGTACGTGTCGATGCAAGCTCCCCCAGCTTGGTTGAGCGGGATGCACGTTCAGAATCGTCGAGCAGCAACGCCTTATGAACAGCGGCAGCGGTTTCGCCCACATCGTAAGGATTGACGGCGATGGCGGCCTGGCTGAGCTCATCGAAAGTGCCTGCTTCCCGGCTGAGAAGGAGCGAACCGTTGCGCTCGTTGACCAGCGGACCCTCCCTCGCGACCAGGTTCAAGCCATCTCTCACCGGATTGACCATAAGTAGGTCATAAAGAGAGAGTGCGGCCAGGGACTTGTAGTAGTCGTCCGAGAGATCGAGCACCACCGGAGTCCAGGATTTGGTCGACCACTTGTCATTCAGGTAATCCACAGTGGTCTCCACTTCGGAGGCGTATGCCAGGTACTCGGGAAGGTTCTGCCGGGAAGGGTAGGTGAGCACCAGGAACACGACCTGCTCCATCCACTGAGGGTGCTCGGTCAGCAATTCGTCAAATGCCCAGAGACCGCGCAGCACGTTCTTGGATGGCTCCATCCTGTCCGTCCGTACAATGAGCCTACGTCCGCCTGTCACATTTTCCACCCATGACTTGGCTTCAGAGCACTCGGTGCTTCGAGCCTCCTCGCGCAGTAGGCCGGCGTCCACTCCGAGAGAAGAGACAAAAGTGATAGGTGAATCGATTCCTGTAGAGATGCACGACCTACGGTAAGAGTCAGCCCATTTTTCGGTATGGAAACCGCAATTCTTGGCCGTGCTCATGGCCGTGACGAGCTCCCGGCCTACAGCGGTTGGCAGCACACCGAAGAAATCAGGGGCGGCGAAAGGGGTATGCGAGAAATGGATGCAGCGAAGGTCTGGGCGGATTCCGGCGAGAATGCCCGGTAGAAGTGCAAGGTGGTAATCCTGGACAAGTACACATGCGTCGTTACCGGCAACTTGGGCAATTTCACCAGCGAATGCTTGATTGTAATCCCTGTAGCCTTCCCATGCCTCCATCCAGCGTTTGCCGAATCTGGGTACACGTGACAGATCCATCATGTGATGGTGCAGGAACCAGAGGGTGGAATTGGCGACAGTATCGTAGGCCATGTGGTAGATGCCAGGATCCAGGTTTACCATTACGAGATTGATGCCGTCGCCGGCTTCGGCTCCGGCCAGCCCAGACTTTGCAGCCTTGGTGTCCGCTTCTCCCATGGAGCACGCTACCCATGTCGCGCCCCTGCCAATCAGGAGCCTTCTGAGAGTGCCTGCAAGACCTCCCCCGCTTGAAGACAGTACGGGACTATTTTTTGAGTCGAGTGCGAATGAGACTGGGCCCCTATTCGATGCGACTATGACTTCGACATCGAGCATGGTAAAAATAGCATATCGCAAATTGGCTTCCCTGTGCCAAGCTCCGGCAAAGTTTCTCGTGACCTGGGTCAATGAGCCTTGCTCGCGCTCCCTGCAAGTGGTGCTATACTTTCTAATGACATTTGGATGAATCATCAGTAGCCATCCAGCTGTCATCATCCAGAGCGGCTGAGGGACGGGCCCTGTGAAGCCGCGGCAACCTGTGATGTCTCGTGAAGATAGACCAGGTGCCAATGCCCGACCGATGATGAGGAGGTTGCTGTGAATTGCGTAAATGGTCTGAAGTGTAGGGAGTGCGGACGGCTCTATCCCGCGGAGGCGCTGCATGTATGCGACTTTTGTTTCGGGCCACTCGAAGTGGACTACGATTACGATTGTATAAAGGAGCGAATCAGCCGGGAGTCCATAGAGGCAGGTCCGCGTAGCATCTGGAGATACGGGCCACTCCTTCCGGTGCTGGGAAATGACGATCTGTCCATGGGAACCGGTTTCACCCCTCTTGTGCGGGCAGGTAGGCTCGGCTCCGAATTGGGGTTGCAATCGCTCTGGGTAAAGAACGATACGGCCAACCCTACCGGTTCCTTTAAGGACAGGGTGGTATCCGTCTCGCTTGCCAAAGCTCGTGAGCTGGGTTTCAAAGTTGTGGCTTGCGCCTCTACAGGGAATCTCGCCAATGCCGTGGCGGCGCATGCAGCCCGGGGAGGGGTGGAGTCACTGGTGTTCATACCGCATGATCTGGAGGCCGCAAAGGTAATTACGACCGCGGTTTACGGAGGGCATCTGGTGGCAGTGGAAGGGACTTATGATGATGTGAACAGGCTGTGCGCGGAGCTGACCAGTGAGCACGACGATTGGGCCTTTGTGAATGTGAATCTGCGTCCTTACTACGCGGAAGGTTCCAAGACGCTGGCGTTTGAAGTGGCTGAGCAGATGGGATGGACCACTCCCGATCATGTGGTGGTTCCTGTGGCTTCCGGCAGCCAGCTGACGAAGATTGCGAAGGGGTTCAAAGAGCTGTACACTGTGGGGTTGCTTGCCGAGGAACCCGCGGTTCGGATATCAGGTGCTCAGGCGCTTGGATGTTCCCCGGTAGCCGATGCGTTCCGGGCAGGCAAGGATGTCATAAGACCTGTAAAACCCGATACAATCGCCAAGTCGCTTGCCATAGGGAACCCTGCTGATGGCTGGTATGCTCTCGACACGGTCCGGTCTACGGGAGGGTCGTTTGCCAGCGTGACGGATGGCGAGATAATCGAAGGTATCAAGCTGCTGGCGAGAACGGAAGGTATATTTGCTGAAACGGCAGGTGGCGTGACCGTGGCCTCACTCGCCAAGCTGGTGTCGGAAGGTGTCATCAGGCCAGAGGAGAAGGTGGTTATCTTTGTGACCGGTCATGGTCTCAAGACCGTCGAGGCTCTAACTGACTCTGTCCATCCAACGGTTACCATCGCAGCCAGGATGGATGCCTTTGCTGAGGCAATGGCTGGTCGCATTTCCGGTGTATGACGGATGGTCTCCACACACAGGCACTGGTAATATAACTCACAGGAAGAGGAGCACAGAAGATGAGCGGCACACGTTGCACGAACTGCGGCATAGCGGCCGTAGCAGACTTGAAAGAGGAGCACAGAAGATGAGCGTTACAGTAAGGATACCGTCGCAGTTACGGGAACTCACCGATGGACTGGGTGAGGTCAGCATGAGTGGAGCGACTGTCGGAGACACGCTGAGGGAGCTTGATGCCAAGTATCCAGGTATCGGTGAAAGATTGTTTGACGAGTCCGGCAATCTGCGGAGGTTTGTCAATGTGTTCCTAGCCGATGAGGATGTCCGTTTTCTCGATGGCCTGGACACGCCTGTCACGGATGGGCAGACCCTTTCGGTCGTTCCTGCCGTTGCCGGCGGCTGATTTCAGAGCCTAAGTGGCCCTGCCGATCGGACGGAGTGCAGAAGGCAGGAAATCTCCTCAGCACGTTTCACTGCCTCACAATCTTTTCAAGGCATTGCGCCCATACTTTGACCTATAGAAATCGCCGCCATCGGGCCTCACGCTGGACCTTTCTTGTACCTTTGCAAAGGGTACTGCGGGGAAGTCCTTTTCCAACCGGCTGGTGATGTCTCGTAGGAGCCACTGTTTCTCGTGTACCAATACGAGGCCCGAACTATTCTGGAGCTTCTCCACCGTCTGCAGTAGGGCCTTACCCAGCTCTGTCTCTTGTTGCCTCGATGTCAGATTGATAACTGTACCAGCTCGGTTTCGGCGGAGGTCGCTCTTGTGTGCCATCTAAGCCCGTTTCATTTTATCGAGCAAAAACAAATGCTCCGTAACGTACGTATTTCGTGCGCTAAGATTGCGACTTCCCCGAAACGTCGCATACTTTAGCTGAAGTTCCTCGTACGCTCTGACCCGCTGGCGCGGACCGTCGCGGACGTGAATGGTTACACCGGCTCGATGCCAATCATCCCTGGTCAGAAGGGATGGGTACTGGCCGGAACAAGCGCATACGGACACGCGAAGAGGACCTGCCAGGTGGGTCCAACGGTTCCCACCCGATCGTGATCGTGCGGGCATCGCGTCCAAGTGATCTCGTGTTCCGCGCAGAGTTGGCCGAGCTGGTCAAGCATCGTCGTGGTGAACTCCACGAGATGGTGGGTTCGCGAGAAGATGTGTGTTTTGACGAGGAGACGCTCAGTTCGCTTGTACCCGGCTTGGATCAGCGTGATCTCTATGTATGCGGACCGGAGGGGTTTGTCGACAGGATAGTCGAAATAGCGGGCAATCTCGATGTCTCACGTGAGTCAATCCATCACGAGGCATTCAGTCTATGATGTACAAGAGCAGTGCGAGAAAACGGGCGTATATTGCCCTTGCCGGCACAACTGCCGGCCTGGTCGGCATTATCGGCTTTCATACCGGCAAGGCGTTACCGGCACTGGTCGATCAGCGAACATCATCCATGGTCGGACGGTACGCGAACGGGCATAACCGGTCAAGGTCGGAAGGTACGGGTAGTGGAGGTGGGCGCCCCGAACACGAATGGAAACTCGCCAGCACAGCCTCCTTCGGCCGGCACGTCATCAGCTGCGCGCAGCGCCACCGGAGCAACTGAGCAGTTCGGATATGGAGCACTCGCTGTCAAGGTTGCTGTCTCGGGTAACAAGATCATCCGGGTGTCTGTTCCGTACATCCAGGTGGCTGACTCGTATTCAGGAAACATCGCTTCACAGGTCATCCCCATGCTGCGTTCACAGGTACTGTCGCTGCAGAGCGCCCGTATCAACGGTGTATCGGGAGCAACCTATACGAGTGAGGCATATGCGATGTCACTCCAGTCCGCTCTCGATAAGCTGCACGTCAAATGAGAAAGGAACGGGCAATTCAGGAACGGGCAGACGACGAGATCTTTTCTTTCGCGGAACCGGTAATGGGTACCGTAGCATCCTTCACCATCTACTGTGACAGCAGTGGCAACAGCACCCGTCACCATCACCATCAGGCGATTCTTTCCATCCTGGCCTCGGCATGTGCCACGTTGCATCAGGCAGACGGCATTTTCAGTACCTGGAAACTCGACAGTCCCATGAGTCGCTATCGGCGCGGCGAGGTATCTCTGGAGGATGTTCCGGCGCAAGTCTCTGAAGTGCTTGATCTATGCCATATTGCCAAAGATATCTCGGATGGCTGGTTTGATCCCTGGGCAATGCCGGGAGGCGTAGATCCTACTGGTCTGGTAAAAGGCTGGGCAGTGGAACGAGCTTTAACTGGACTCATTGGATCCGGCATAACGGGAGCCATGCTCAATGTCGGAGGTGATCTTGCCATATCCGGTAGGCCAGGAGCAGAACAACACTGGCGAATTGGCATCCGGCATCCATGGATGGCGGATGCACTTGCATGTGTGCTCGAAACTGATGTTGCAGTTGCCACTTCTGGTATCTACGAACGTGGAAATATCCTCATCGATCCCCACAGCGGGTTGGCTGGATGTCGCGCGGCCTCGGCTACGGTCGTTGGGCCAAGCCTGGCTTTGGCTGATGCACTCGCCACCGCTTTGGCAGTCGCAGGCGATATAGGTATCGAATGGTTCAGCTCGCTCGCCGGCTACGAAACCTACCTGATCCGGACGGATGGCACCGAAATAGCTACGGACGGGATCAAATTCGCGGACCAGGGTACCACATGAGAGGCCACATTGGTTGGCTGGTATTTGCCGTGACCAACCTTTTGCGCCGCCCGTATTCACAGGCACCAAGACTTATCCGGCAGGCCACGGCGTTTGCCGGCGGCTGATATCAGAACCAGCCTTCCACATCCACCACCACGTTGGTGTAGCCGGCTGGGTTGTAAATCGAGATGCCGCCTCCTGATCCTAGAGGGACAACCACCTGGCTTGCAATTGTCGTGTCCTTTCCATAGTTGATATTGGATGCCAGCGGGCGTGCCTGGCCTGACGGCCATACGGTCAGGTAGCCTGATGCAGCGGCGTTGGCAGCGATTACGTTCAAGTCTACGGCGGTGGCAGTGATCGGAACGCCGGTAACGCCGTTGGCGTTGCCCGGAGGAGTTGTCCCACCTACTTTTACGGTGAGTACACCATGGGGAGCAAGAGTCTGCCCCGCGTAGGGCTCACCGGAGCCTGGCCTCGTGTCCGCTATGCGGTAGGGAGTGACAGGGGTGAACTGTGAAGGAGAACTTCCAGAAGTGCTCGTGCCGTCTGGGGTGGAGAACCAGCCTTGTACGTCCACTACCACGTTGATACTTCCCTGTGAGCCGTTGTAAATGTTTACTTCACCGGAGGAGGACACTGCTGTTGCAACCGAGTTCGATACAGGCAAGGGACCCGATGAGGTTGCCGGGTTTCCATCCAGTATCACCGGCGAGATTATAGGAGGTGCTGAGAAGTTGACTGTGGATGCCAGCGGGCGTGCCTGGCCTGACGGCCATACGGTCAGGTAGCCTGATGCAGCGGCGTTGGCAGCGATTACGTTCAAGTCTACGGCGGTGGCAGTGATCGGAACGCCGGTAACGCCGTTGGCGTTGCCCGGAGGAGTTGTCCCACCTACTTTTACGGTGAGTACACCATGGGGAGCAAGAGTCTGCCCCGCGTAGGGCTCACCGGAGCCTGGCCTCGTGTCCGCTATGCGGTAGGGAGTGATCGCGGTAAAGCTGCTGGTGCCTGCAGGTCCATACCAGCCTTCCACGTCCATCACCACATCCACCGGTCCGTTGGAGGCATATACATTTACCTGGCCGTTCAATCCAATTGGGACGGTCACCAGATTGGCGACCGGTGCAGTACCGGAATAGTTGACCGCAGAGGAGATGCTCTTGGTGTATCCTGCCGGCCATACGGTCAGGTAGCCTGGAGAAGCGGCGTTGACCGCGGTTACATTGATCACTGCTGCCGTGGCGCTGATGGGTACACCGTCGCCACTCCCGTGAGGCTGGGTGCCTCCTACCTGGACACCAAGTACACTGCCGGTGTCGAGAGTCTGTCCCGCGTAGGGCTCACCGGAGCCTGGCCTCGTGTCCGCTATGCGGTAGGGAGTGACAGGAGTGAAAGGGGAAGCCGCCCCGGAGGTGTAGCTGGCGGCAGGCTGGTAACTGAAGGTGGTCTGGCTGGTGGGAGTAGTCGTACCGCCAGGGGTTTGAACGGTGACATTGACGGTTCCGCTTCCCGGTGGCGTCACCGCGGTCAGCTCAGAAGATGACTGGACATCTACGGACGGACTTGGTACGGTACCGAAATTGACCACCGTACGGCCTTGAGCGAATCCGGCACCTGACAGGGTCACAGTGGTTCCACCGTAGGAAAAGCCGCCGCTGGGGCTGATGGAGTTGATCGCGGGCATCAGCCATCCTCCAGTCGTTGTCGAGAGTAGCATGCTTTGGCCTGCCGTCAATCCGGCAGCGTAGCAGCCGGTGGCCGAGGGACACGAGACCCCAAACATGGATAGAGGTTGTACGGGCAGTGTCTGCTCCGTCCACTGTATCCCTCCATCGGTGCTGGCCAGAATGCCTCCGGAAGAAGGTGAGAACAGCTGGCCACTTGTTGCCCAGCAATCTTGTGTGTTTGCACACGCTATCCGCATGACCGGCTGTGACCCCGGAGGAAAGGTGGATCTGCTCCATTTGGCTCCACCATCCGTGGTGGTGAACCCCAAGCTGCCACTTGCACCGCCCCCGCCCTCAAAGCCGTTCAGCAGCGATCCTCCGGATGCAACACACTGGGTGGCAGAGGGGCATGCAATGCCATTCAGCTCGGGGGTGTCCTTTCCGGCAGGTTCCAGTACCGACCATGTGCTTCCACTGTCAACGGTCTTTGCCACCAGGCCCGGTAGTCCCTCGAATCCTCGAAAACCAAGAATGGAACTGCCTGATGCGTAGCACGTGGACACCGTAGGGCATGATACGGAGGACAGTACATCGCCTGAATATGAAGCCTGCTCTTTCCATGAGGCGCCACCGTCGGTGCTGACGAGGATGATGCCTGCTATGCCGGACAGGGAATTTCCAGATTTTGTATTGGGGGGGAACCCGGTTCCTACGGATACGCAGAGATTGACGGAAGCGCAGGAGACCCCGAGGATGCCCAGCAAATTGTTCGGGATGGTCCCGGATGTCCACGAAGATCCTCCGTTGGAAGTACTTAGAATAGCTGCAGGACCGCTGCCGAAGATTCCCCCTATAGGGTTACCACCTACTGCTGTACAATTAGTCGTGGTCGGGCAGGAAACATCCAGTAGTGGCGTGTTGGCGGGCGGAGATTCTGGCATCCAAGTCTGTCCCCCGTTGGAGGTGGAAAGCGCGAGAGCTGCGGTGCTTCCACCAGTTCCCGTGGTGGAGCCGACCGCCATGCAGCTGGTCGTACTGGCGCAGTTCACATCCAGGGGTACCTGGCTGGTGGTCGGCACATTCGTAAGGTTCCATGCGCTACCTCCGTCTGTGGTGGACAGCGCTATACCGGTTTCGGACGCTCCAAGCAGGATAGGGAGAGAGGTCGTTGCGTGGCTGGGAGAGTCAGTACCTACGACTACGCAATCAGTGATGTCGTTGCACGATATTGCCAATAGATTGACCTTGGGTGGTGAAGTGTTCTCCGTATTCCAGATCGATCCGCCATCAGTGGACGCGAGTACGACCGTATTTTCTGTAATCGGATTATCGGGTGTGCCGGAGGTGACCTCCGTACCTATTGCAGTACAAGGTGTGTAGACAGTGGAGGCTGTTCCTGTGATGATGCCGGCGGACGCAGGCGCGCATGAGACACCTGCCAGTTGAATAATATTGGATGGCGCCTGCTCTACTGTCCAGGTGGTTCCGCCGTCGGTGGTGGCCCACACAGGCTGGGCCGAAGCCGAGCTTGCGGAGGTTTGGAATGAGCTTGCTGAACCTGTGGATGACTCGTTCGGGAACCGGAAATTGCCGTAGTAGGGAAGGATATTCACGGCCATGCAGAACATGGCATTCGCGCATGATACGGAATCGAGGTTGGTGGTGTCGTTTGGTACGGATGGGGCGGTCCACGTCTTCCCCCCGTCAGACGTGACCACTACTGCGCCACCGGCACCGGTGGCCACGCAGTAGGTCGTAGTAGGGCAGGATATGGCATCAAGATTACCGGCGGGAGCCGGGGGTGTGGTAGCACTCCAAGTAGTACCACCGTCTGTGGTACGGAGCATTACCGGTACAGATGCAGTGTTGCTTCCCACTGCCCAGCAATCTGATGAGGTTGCACACGAGATGCCGGTCAGTGACGATACCCCCCCGGGGATGTCCTGGACAGTCCAACTGGAGCCGCCATCACTGGTGGATACGACGATTCCACCCGAGGTGAAGCTGTTATAAGGTTCGGATGCCTGCCCCACAGCAAAGCACGCTTGCGTAGCCGGGCAGGATATCCCGGTAAGTGAGCCTACCTCGCTAGGCAGTTGTTGCACTGTCCAATCCAACCCGCCATTCGAGGTCACGCTGGATATCGCATTGCCGGACAATCCCTGGCCTACAGCCACGCAATCACCAGCGGAAGGGCAGGATATTGCGGTAAGAGCGTTGACGGGCAGTTGAGCAGCGTGGGATACCTCCCATCCTCCGGCCGAGCCAGAACCGCCGGCCACCCTAGCTGATGCGGTTGCCACCTGGG
Organism: Actinomycetota bacterium; assembly: GCA_023379675.1. Classification (GTDB taxonomy): domain Bacteria; phylum Actinomycetota; class Acidimicrobiia; order Acidimicrobiales; family JAMCPL01; genus JAMCPL01. The sequence goes on from JAMCPL010000008.1 coordinate 177,753, forward strand.
GAAGCGTAGCCGCATCTGCTACTGAAGTCAGGAGGGGCAGCAACACAACTGCCATGACTACTGCCGGTAATACGGCCAGCAGGACGCCCGGCAATGTGTTTGATCTGTGATCTGTGTTTGATCTGTGATCTTTCCTTCCAAATGACATGGTTTTACCTCTGCTGTCCGGTCAAGGCACTCCTCCCGGAGAGTGCACACCACTTATGGCGGTTGCATATATGGATCGCATCCTATGGCAATAGACGCACGAACGGCCTTTCAGGTTGCCCGACGAGCGCTTACTTGCTACTGAACATACTGTAACCCACAAACATGACAAACTTGTTACCGTTGTATTGCAATTTCATGCCAATTTGGTGGTCGTGACAACGTGTCGATGGATTGCGCGGTGCACATACATTGAGTATTGAGGCACAGAGGGCGTACTTGCACGATCATCCTGAAAGCGACAGCCCGTAATGCACGGGCTGCAGCATAGCGGTCGCAGCAGAGGGCGTACTTGCATGATCATCCTGAAAGTGATTAGCTATTAGCACTCGACAGACTAGAGTGCTAAGTGATGATATAATTCTTTGGTGACTGCCAGTCCGTGTGTGGACTGTGGTTGCCTGAGAACTTACCGGCAAGGATAAGAAGATGAAAGAGGAGAGCATAAAATGCCAAAGTTGATTACATTCGATGAAGAAGCTCGCCGATCCCTCGAGGACGGCATGAACAAGCTGGCTGATGCCGTCAGGGTGACCTTGGGGCCGAAAGGACGTAACGTCGTTCTCGACAAGAAGTGGGGAGCGCCCACTATCACCAATGACGGTGTCTCTATCGCCAAAGAGATAGAGCTGGAAGACCCATTCGAGAAGGTCGGCGCGGAACTTGTCAAGGAAGTTGCCAAAAAGACAGATGACGTGGCGGGCGATGGGACCACCACCGCAACCGTCCTGGCTTGGGCGATGGTCCACGAGGGCCTTCGTAATGTGGCCGCAGGCGCCAACCCGATGTCGCTGAAGCGTGGTATCGAGGCCGCCGTCGAAGTGGCTATAGATTCAATACATTCGATAGCGAAAGACACTGACTCAAAAGACCAGATATCGCAGGTGGCCGCCATTTCCGCCGCCGATGTTGAGATCGGGTCGATGATAGCCGAGGCCATAGACAAGGTGGGCAAGGATGGAGTCATCACCGTAGAGGAATCGCAGACATTTGGCATGGAGATGGACTTGGTTGAAGGTATGCGTTTCGACAAGGGCTACATATCTCCCTATTTTGTGACGGATCCCGAGCGGATGGAGGTCGTGCTGGAGGACCCGTACGTCCTCTTGGTGGGCACTAAAATCTCTGCAGTCCGGGACCTCCTTCCAGTCCTCGAAAAGGTGATGCAGACTGGCAAGGCTCTTGTGATCATCGCAGAGGATGTTGAAGGAGAGGCTCTGGCTACTCTGGTGGTGAACAAGATAAGAGGCACTTTCAAGAGCGTAGCGGTCAAGGCTCCTGGCTTTGGCGAGCGCCGGAAGGCGATGCTGAAGGACATGGCCATCCTGACTGGCGGAGAAGTCATCAGCGAGGAGATAGGCTTGAAACTGGACAGCATATCTCTTGATCTTCTTGGTAAGGCACGCAAGGTGGTGGTTACCAAGGATGAGACCACCGTTGTCGAGGGTGCTGGATCTGACGAGGACATCAAAGGACGGATCAACCAGATCAAGGCCGAGATAGAGAATACGGACTCGGACTATGACAGGGAAAAGCTGCAGGAACGCCTTGCAAAACTTTCAGGTGGAGTTGCTGTCATCAAGGTCGGTGCTGCAACGGAAGTGGAGCTGAAAGAGAAGAAGCACCGCATCGAGGATGCCGTTTCCACGACCAAGGCCGCCATTGAAGAAGGAGTGGTGCCAGGAGGCGGTGTGGCGCTCTTGCGCGCGCAGGAAGCCATCCTCAAAAATGCCGAAAAGCTTGAAGGAGATGAGTCTACCGGCGCCCGTATCGTTGCAAGAGCCGTAGAGGAGCCATTGAAGCAGATTGCCGTCAATGCCGGCCTCGAGGGAGGAGTGGTAGTGGACAAGGTACGCAACCTTCCAGGCAAGTCCGAGGGGCTGAATGCAGCTACCGGAGTGTACGAAGATCTGTTCAAAGCCGGTGTGATCGATGCCGCCAAAGTGACCCGTTCCGCTCTGCAGAACGCAGCTTCCATAGCGGCACTGTTCCTGACTACGGAGGCAGTCATCGTGGACAAGCCCGAAGAGAAGGCGCCTGCCATGCCACCTGGCGGTGGGATGGAAGACTTCTAAGGCTTTTTAAGGCCTTGGAAGGTCAATCTACAGTAGAAGGTGTATTTCCGGCAGAAGGGTTGTGTGTACTGCACCTGTTCTGCCGGGTGACACCGCAGGTGGATGTCGAGGCGGTAATAGAAGCTGCCAAGCCATTCCAAGGGAGGGGGGGCCAAGTTGTGATGGCTTCCATACTCGGACACAAGGCCGACGTGGGTGTCATGGCGCTGGCTCCAAAAATGTGGATGCTCAGGGAGCTCCAGACTGCTGCCTGCCAAGCTGGTCTTGATCCGCTGTACTCATATGTATCGTTGACCGAGGTGTCTGAGTATGCCGACGGCATGCCTGAGGAAGTACGCAATACCAGGCTTTATCCGCAACTGCCCCCCGAGGGAATGAATATGTTCTGCTTCTATCCCATGTCCAAACGTCGCCAGCCAGGACGCAACTGGTATGTGCTTCCGTTCGACGAACGGAAGTCGCTGATGCTGGGACATGGACGGGTGGGAAGAGAATACAGGGGACGCGTGCTTCAGCTGGTGACTGGCTCTACGGGCCTGGATGACTACGAGTGGGGTGTCACGCTCTTTGGCAGGGGTCCCGACGATATCAAGGCGTGCGTATACGACATGCGCTTCGACCCTGCCTCAGCTCATTATGCAGACTTTGGACCGTTCTATACCGGGATGGTGGCATCTCCGAAGGATGTGCTGGCAAGCTGCACAAGCAGCTAGTGGCAATGTCCAGCCGACCACCAGGCAAGCTTGCGGCGCTGGAGAAAGAGTTGCATGATCTTGGCAAGGTGGTGGTGGCTTTTTCAGGTGGGGTGGATTCAGGACTGCTGGCATGGGTGGCTAACAGCGTTCTGGGACCGCCGAGCACCCTCTGCGTGACGGCAGCGTCGGCCTCGTTGGCGGCAACGGAGTTGGAGGCATGCAGGAAATATGCTCGGCAGTGGGGGTTACGCCTACGGGAAGTACATACAGAAGAGTTCGATAACCCGGACTACGTGTCTAATGGCTCCGATCGATGCTATCACTGCAAGAATGCCCTAATGGACGCATTGGAACCTATAGCAGAAGATGAGGGCGCCACCGTAGTGCTCGGAGTCAATCTGGATGACCTCAGTGATGTCCGGCCAGGCCAAGCAGCTGCGCAGCAACGCGGAGCGGTGTTCCCCTTCGTGCGAGCCGGTATAGGTAAGGAGGAAGTCCGGTCGATAGCCGGGTCGTTGTCTCTGGACATATGGGACAAGCCTTCGATGGCTTGCCTATCGTCACGTATCCCTCACGGTACTCCTATAGAAGTAGGCATGCTCTCTCAAGTTGCACGTGCTGAAAAAGCCCTCAAGACACTAGGGCTCAGGCAGGTACGCGTGAGGCATCATGGGGAAATAGCTCGGTTGGAGATTGGTGCGGATGAACTGCCGGCGGCGATGTACATGCGGATGGAGATATTGCATGCCGTGTATGGAGTAGGCTTCAAGTATGTTGTGCTGGATCTCGAGGGCTACCGGACAGGCGGAGGCATGTGGTGAGGTAGGTGAGTGTCGGTGAAAGTCAGGGTGAAGCTGATATTCCCGGAGCAACTGGTACGTGAGCCGGTACTGGCTCGCCTAGTGAAGGATCACGATGTCGAGCCAAACATCAGAAAGGCCAATGTGGACGATGGAGAGGGCTGGATCCTATGCGAGATCGGAGGGGAACCGGACAACGTGGAGTCTGCGCTTTCGTGGTTGAGGTCTGTAGGGGTGGAGGTCGATCTGCTCGGTGATGTGATCGAGGGATAACTGGTCGGCGTATTCTCCCTTGACTGAATGCGCCCTGCAGGCCTCTGGGGAAGCCATGGGGAGGATGTCACGAGTACGGCACTTCTTTTTATCGTAAGCGTCGTTGCCATTGTGGTTGGTGCGGAACTCTTCACTAATGCAGTGGAATGGGCAGGGTTCCTGCTGGAGCTGGGTACCGGTGCTACCGGAAGCCTGCTGGCTGCGCTGGGTACGTCGCTGCCGGAGACCATTGTACCCATTGTGGCAATTGCAGCCGCCCGGCCGCATTCCACAGCGATAGCGACAGGGGCCGTACTCGGCTCGTCGTTCATGCTTCTTGGCCTGGGGGTGGCGATCACTGGCATGGCTGTGATTCTCCGCCGTTCCCAGCCGGTACTCTCAGTACCGAAGTCGCAGAGTCGTCTGGACCTGGGGGTATTTCTCGTCGCATTTTCCGGGTCCCTGGTAATCATGCCATTTGACCATGTGATCCATGTCATATGGGGATTTTGCCTGATCGTGGTGTATGCAGTGTATGTGGGCGTTACCCTAAAGAAGAGTACTTCAACGGGGGACATGCCCGAGCCGCTTCATGTTACGTTCCATCGTAGTGAGAAACCGCATTGGAGCCTGGTTACGTTGCAGCTCCTTCTATCGGTTGCCTGTCTTGTTGCCGGCTCGGATATTTTTGTGGCTCAGATCGGAATCGTGGCCACCAAGCTCCACGTCAATCCGCTTGTGCTTGCACTTGTCGTGATACCGCTGGCGACAGAGTTTCCGGAAACGCTGAATAGCGTACTCTGGGTGCGCTCCGGGTCTGATGGGTTGGCGTTTGGCAATGTAGCAGGATCTGCGGCATTTCAGAGCTGCGTCCTGGGCTTTGTGGCCGTGGTATTCACTCCCTGGCACCTTCCGGATACGGCTGTCGTAAGCGGTGTGCTTACCGTGGTCACCGCTGGATACCTGCTGTTCGGGCTGTGGAACGGTCACAGCCGGGGTAGGTACCTTACCATGGCGGTTTTGCCCTGGGTGGTATTTGTAGTGTTCGAAATGGTAGCGGTGGTTTCTGCTCCTGCGCGCTGATCTATGGCTCTATATCGTGCCGCCACGCCTGGATTGCATTGTAACTCCTAACGTAGCCACCACTATAAGACCTGCTCCAGGGGGAAGAAACCACCATCCGAACGCGAGTGCGAGTCCGGTAAGAAAAGCTCCGGCCCCAAACACCAGCGGCCACATGGAGCCATGCGGGAACGAGCCGATGACGCCTGCTCCCTCTTTCACAGTCGCATCGGGGCGATCCTCCGGTCTGGGCCTCATGCGTTTCGCCCACCAGTAATAATATCCTCCTGGCAGTAGACCAAGCAGTACGGAACCTATGAGCATTGCCGTACCGGAGGGTTCTCCTGACCAGAACCAGTAGCCGACGGATACCACTGCCATGAATATCCCGATGCTGATAAGGACGACTCCTTCGACCTTCATCTGTCAATCCCCTCCGTCGTCGCCGCTAGCACCGGTTGGAGGCGATGCATGCTTGTCGTTGTTGTCACTTTTGTGAGCTGGTATGGCTACGGCATCTGGGTGGTTGTAGTCCCAGACCGGTCGTTCCGAGCGAATGGGTGGGATCCGCGTAAAATTGTGCGTCGGAGGGGGCGAACTTGTAAACCATTCCAAAGTGGTACCGTCCCAGGGATTGTTGGGCGCAGGTACCTTTTTGTCCCAAGAGAGGTAGACATTCAAGAGGAATACAAGGAATGAGACACCGGTGATATCCGCACCGACGGTTGCGGCGATGTTCAGTGCATGCCACCCCATGCCTGTATTGTACACTGCCACACGCCTTGGCATGCCGTGCAGGCCGAGGATATACCATGGGATCACGGTGGCGTTTACACCTACAAACAGCAGCCAGAACTGTACCTTACCTATCCTGTCATTGAGGTACCAGCCGAACATTTTGGGCCACCAGAAGTACAGTGCACCGATTGCTGCAATTACCAGGGCAAATATTACGCTGTGAAAGTGGGCCACTACGAAGTAAGTGTCATGCATCTGAAAATCGACTGGTGGAGATGCGAGGAACATCCCCGTAAGACCACCGATCAGGAAGGTGATGAGAAAACCTATCGCGCAGAGCATGGGGGTGGTAAAGGTGATCTGGCCTCTCCACATGGTGGCTATCCAGTTGAAGAACTTGATTCCGGTTGGTACCGCGATCAGCAGGGACAGCAACGAGAAGAACGGCAGCAACACCACTCCAGTTGTAAACATGTGGTGTCCCCATACTCCAGTGGATAGTGCCGCTATCGCAAGTGTGGCAAACACCATACCCTTGTAGCCGAATATCGGCTTTTTTGAAAAGACCGGTATAATCTCTGTGATTACCCCGAAGAATGGCAATGCCAGTATATAGACTTCCGGATGTCCCCAGAACCAGAACAGATTCTGCCACAAGACCGGGACCCCACCACCTTTGACGGAAAAGATATCCATACCGAAATGCCGGTCTGCGTAGAGCATGACGAGAGCGCTGGTAAGTACTGGGAAGGCAATCAGGATGAGTATCGCGGTCACCAGCATGTTCCATACGAATATCGGCATTCTGAACATTGTCATACCAGGTGCTCGTAGGTAGAAGATTGTAGTTACCAGGTTGACGCCTGTAAAAATAGCGGAAAAACCGGTAAGGATCAGTGCCGCTATCCATGCATCAGGTCCAGCACCAGGGGAATTGACAGCACTGGAAAGCGGTGCGTAAGCTACCCATCCGAAATCAGCAGCTCCGCTTGCAGTAAAGAAACCCAGAAGCATGATGATCGATCCACCCAGATACAGCCAGTACGAGAGAGCGTTAAGCCTTGGAAATGCCATGTCGGGCGCCCCGATCTGCAGCGGTACTACATAGTTGGCCAGTCCACCGAATGCGAACGGACCTACAAACAGGTAGATCATGATACTACCGTGCATGGTGAACAGCTCGTTGTATTGCTGGAACGACAGGAGGGAGCTGTGCGGGCTGGCCAGCTGGGCGCGTATCAGCAACGCCATTGCCCCACCAATAATCATGAGGGCAAGGGATGTAAACATGTACGATTTACCGATTACCTTGTGATCTGTGCTGGTAAGCCACTTTACCAGGCCGCTCGGTTCGGCGTGATGGACAGGTTCAGGTCGGCTTTGAGCAGGTGCAGGTGCAGTGGCTTTTTCTTCCAGAATGGTCATCTTGGTGATCCTTCGTATAATGTCTCACTCATATCTTGGTCCTAGAATTGGTCGATCTGACCTTGACGATAGGCGACGGCTGCTTTGCCACGACTTTATCGTGTCCGAGAGCCTGCTGCTGGTGCACCCAGGCTTGAAACTGTGCAGGAGGTACTGACTTCACTCGGAAAAGCATCTCAGCATGATATAGGCCGCAGAACTGCGTGCACTGTCCCTGGTACGTGGCTGAGTGGCGTACGGTCAGATCGAAGACATTGATGACGCCAGGCTGAGCGTATCTGCTGAAATTGAACTGGCGGACGTAGAAGCCATGGACGACATCGGCCGAGACCAGGGTGATGCGAGCGGTCTTGCCGGTCGGGAGCACCATCTCTGGATTTTGCAGGGTAACGCCATGCACGTCCACATGTAATTGCGGGTAATCGAAGTTCCATCCCCACTGGAAGGCGGTAACCTTTACTTGTACATACGGGTTGGAGCTGACTGCATCCACTCTGTTCTCCACGCCTACGGTAAAAAAGAAAACTAGCAATACGATAATGATAGGGATGACCGTATAGGTGATTTCCAAGGGGATATGGTACTGGAACTGGCGAGGCATTGCATCTGATCGCTTCTTGTAGCGAAATACCGACCACAAGATCAAACTGAGAGTAATGCCTCCCACTACGATGGCCGTGGTGAAGAGCCCGGCATAGAGTAGGTGGGTATCGTGTCCCTGGGTCGTGGCTCCCTTGTAGCCACCGTAGCTGGGCAGGCTGCAGGCAGAGAGCAACAACCCGAGCGATGACACTAAGATGGCGGGACGTAGATGCCTTGATAGGCGGGTTCCGCTAGGCCGTTCCACACTGAGATGAGTCATACAGCACATAATACTAGTCTCTTGGGGACATAGGAAAGTCGACGCTATAATCTAAGGTAGGTACCTGTTAGGGCACTATGGCCATCGTCAAGAGAGTAAAGAGGCTGGAGGCAGAGTAACCAGCCAGATGCGTAATCCGGCATCAGAGAAACGAGCGGATATTTGCTGATGGTTTGCAGAACGGAACAGTCTCTGAAAGCTGGTGGCGGCGCAACTTGATGTCGGCGAGAGGCGGCAACTACCAGCGCTTACTTATGTACCGGAGTGAGCCGGCTGTAGTAATCGCCCAAGCGATGCCGCTCCGCCAGCCAGAAGATGATGGCTATCACACCAAAGGCCGCCCCCAGAACGCAAGTGGCAATCCAGCCTTCCTTAGTATAAAGGATTGCCGAAGTTGCTGAGCCTATCGCTCCACCGATGAAGTACGAGGTCATGTATATGGTCGTGATACGGCTTTGTGCATGAGGACGAAGCCGGTAGATGAGCGATTGGTTGGAGACTTGCGCTCCCCATACGCCGAGATCGACCAGAATGATCCCTGCCAGCAAGGCCAGAAGTGATGTTCTGCCCAGAGCGAGCAGACCGAAAGCCAGTGTAGTGGCGGAAAAAAATACTATGGAGGCAATACGGGCGTGACCCTGGTCGGTGAGTTTGCCCGCCACGGAAGCGCAGAGAGCGCCAGTGGCTCCTGCTAGACCAAACATGCCTATCTCTATGGTGTCGTAATGGTATGGCGCCCCCGAGAGCAAAAAGGCCAGATTGGTCCAGAGCACGCTGAACGCCGCGAAGCTGGTAGCGCCGTAGAGTGACCGCCGCCTGAGCACCGGCTCTTCGAGAAAGAGTGCAACGACTGAGTGCAGGAGCCGCCGGTAACCATGCTTGAATTGCGGTTGCAAACGAGGTAGTACGTACCCGAGCAGGAGTGCCATTGCCAGCATTGCTGCAGCTGCCGTCCAGTAGATGCTTCTCCATCCGGCCACCTGGGCCAGTGCTCCGGATATGGTTCGGGCGAGTACTATGCCGAGCAGCAATCCGCTCATTGTCCGTCCCACCATTGCACCCCTACTTTCTTCTGTGGACACTGTGGCCACGAAAGAAACGAGTACCTGTGCCACCACGGAAGTGGCGCCTATGGCCACAGCCAGCATTTCAAGCAGGATCAAGGAGGGGGACATGGCGAATGCTGCGAGCGCCACGGCTGACAGGACGAGGAGTGCGAGGACCATCCTTCGTCTTTCCACGAGATCTCCGAGAGGAACGAGCAACATTAGACCGGCGGCAAATCCCAGTTGGGACGTGGTAACCAGTAATCCTGCCGCTGCGGGCGTGGTCCTGAAATCGATGCTTATGGCGTGAAGTAGAGGTTGGACGTAGTAGAGGTTGGCTACCACCAATCCACCTGCAGCAGCTATGATCACTACGATCCAATTGGGCAGTCCGGCTCCAGGCTTTGCATAGGAAGTCTTGTGAGAGAGCATGCTCCGTCGATCGGGTCGTTTGCTCTCCTGCCTGGTCTTCATGCTATCCTGCTGCATGTGCGGTGGGGCAGGCATTTCGGACATGGAATGCGGAGGAGTGAATTTGTGCTGCACATAACCATTGTAAACGGGCATGTCAGCCGATCGGCTCCATTCTATTTCATCACGCCGGACACCCACTGGCAATAGGTGTGCATTTTAAGAATGAAGCCGTAAAGGGCCTCTTACTGTTTGGTGGCCCGTCCCGCAAAACAACAGCGCGTTCTCACCGGCACGATACCTCCCATTACAAGAGACACGAACCCGTTGTCTACTCGCTAGACTTGGCCGAGCATCTATTCGGTCTTGTTGTTACTGGAATCCGTGTTGCTGTTGCTGTTGTTGCTGTTGCTGTTCTGTTCGGGCTGGTCCGCCTTACCGCCCTCTTCGACGGCCTTCTTGAATTCGTGAGACGCCGATCCCAGGGAACGGGCAAGTTTGGGCAACTGGCTGCCTCCAAAGAGCAGTACCACTGCGAGCAATACAACAACAACAATATCGGGACCAAATATGTCAGCTATGAGCACTCCGTGCACATCAACCTCCTCTGCTTGTGCAATTGTCCAGTGGACGATTGCATGACCAGTCGAGTACAACTGCATCGACCGGTGCAATTGCACTACAACTACATTTGAGTCTATACCACAATTATATTGCTTGCATTGCACGCGGAGTAGGTGTTTACCATGTGTGGTACGTACGTAATGCTATGAATAGGATTATCCTGCAAGAAATATGCCCAGTACAAGCGCAACGACGGATGACAGTCCTGCCACGGCGCCCCATACCGCCATTGCTCGCCTGTTCTTTGTTTTCGAGTGGAGCAAGGTGCTTGCTCCTGCCAGCAGGACCACGCCAATTTTGACCCACAGTACGATCCACCAAGTGGAATTTTCCGGCCCACCGATGGCAAGTATATTCCATATACCTGTAAGCACCAGTATGGCGTATGCAGGCCATAGAATCCTTGCCAGTGCCCTCGCAATGAGAGTAGGTGCTTCTGCACCGAATTTCCTGACTGTAGGCAGCAGCCCGAGCACTGTGAATTGCCCGCCTACCCATATTGTTGCTGCCAGTACGTGAAGTGATAGCCGGATGGCCTTTACGGCAGGAGCCAGAGTACCTGCAGCCAGTTGGCCGAAGCTATTTCCATGAATTGCCATGACAACACGTCGCTACGATATGGTAACGGTAGCAGCTACTCCGCTGACGTTTCAGCTGCCGGCGGGTGCTACTTGCCTTGCCAGTTGGGCTTGCGCTTCTCAGCGAATGCGGTGGGACCCTCAATTGCATCCGCAGAGGTGAACACCGCGCCAACGGCTTCGCTATTGAGTTTCCATCCATCCTCCTCGGTCATGAAAACTGACTCCCGGATTACCTTTTTTGACCAACGTACGGCGAGGGGGGCGTTCGCCGCTATGGCCCCAGCAAGTGCCAACGCCTCGTCCATCAAGCGGTCGGCCGGTACAACCCTGTTCACGAGGCCAAGTTCTCTCGCCCTGGCTGCGCTGACCGGTTCGCCGGTCAGCGCCATTTCGAGGGCGAAGGCGAGCGGGACCCTGCGTTGGAGTCTTATGAGGCCGCCCGCGCCGGCAATAAGACCACGTTTCACTTCCGGGATACCGAACGTGGCATGTTCTGCTGCTACGATAAGATCGCAGGCTAGGGCAATTTCGCACCCCCCTCCCAGAGCTGAGCCATTGACGGCTGCGATAATCGGTTTGGGGAAATCCCTCTGCACTATGCCTGCAAAGCCTCCCTTGGCACCGATTATGGATGCTCCCTCACCGGCAGCGAAAGCCTTGAGATCCATGCCGGCGGAGAACGATTTATCGCCTGCTCCGGTAAGTATGACTACCCAAGCATCTTCGGTATCGGCTATCTCATCGAATGCTTCGGAGAGTTTCGAGGTCACCTCACCGTTGATTGCGTTCCTAGCCTCCGGGCGATCAATGGTGATGATTTCTACGTGACCCTTGCGATCCCGTTCTACGACTGGCATAGATTTTTACCTCCTTACAATTGACTCGTACTTACAATTGGCACTTACGATACACTACCCTACTCCATCAATCGGCATACCGGATGAGTCCCACGTACGGCGACCTTCCTGCCCACCAGGTTCACACCTTGTCGTGCCCAGTTTGCGTCACTTACCGCGTGCCAACAATCCGCCAACCATCGTCCAGAGATATGATGGCCGGTATATTTTTGGGATTTCCTGCGGCATTCACAATGATTGTGGATGCCGCCACTACGCCGTTGTGGGTATCTTCATCTAATCCTTCAATCGCCGGAATCTATGTTGTATCTACAGATGCCTGTTTTGCTACGCTGGCGGATGGTGCACTTTCTAGTGGCCTGACGCTCTGCCTGTGTATCTTATGCCGTAGTTTCAGCTTATACGTATGCTTTGGATTTCCATCCTACCGTGGGAGCAGCCCATTGAATACGAATGCCACGACAAAGTCAGCTACGACATCTGCGGAGTGCCCGTCATCGGTTACAAGCCTTCTGTGTGCGATCTGACCTACCAGTGAAACCATGCAGAATGCCACCATACGGGATGGGCCAGCTATGATCCTTTATGATCCTTCCCTCTGCCTGTGCGTCTTTCACCATTACCTCTATGTCGCTTATGAAGCTTTCATCTATATGGAAAAGATGCTTCTCGAAACGGTCTCCGTGTGCGCATGAATCCCTGAACAGCAATTTGACTACGGCCTGATCGTACTCGCAGAACTCCAGTGTTGCCCGAACCGCCTCTTTCAAGTGCGCAAGTTCTGAGAGCTGATCGGACGATGCCAGTACATTGGACACATGCCGGCGAAGGAGCTTTTCTTCGTTTCCCATAAGCGCGTGGAAGAGCGATTCCTTGGTGTCGAAATACCAGTAGATGGAGCCATGCGAGGTAAACATTCACGCCCGCTCCACGGACACGACTTGCAGGTGCGTGGGCGCTTGGAGATGGCGAACGGCTCGAGTTGTGACGCATGAAGTCGACGGGCGATCACGTGGTGGCCAGCGGCATCCAGGCGTCGCTTCGGAACAAGCCGGCAATGGCGCGGAAGGGGTCCTTCCTCCATGCATTTCCGTCGAAGAAGCCGTATCCCGGTCACAGCCCACTCCACGGATCCATCCAAGGGATCCGCCAGGACCAGGCAAGAGGGAAGGAAGTAGGGCACAAGCTCAAGTCACTGATGCCCAGCCAACAGTGTTGGTGGGATCCGCCAGGACCAGCCAAGGAAATAAGATACATAGAACGCCAACCCCGCCTTATACCAGCATGGCAGGCATATAACCAGTATCGCTTGACAAAACGATGCTATCTGATTACAATTGTTTGTGTTATGAGTGCATGGTCTCGGGGTGTGCCTCCGGGCTGGTGGGTGAGGGAGGTATACGATGGCTCCATCAGGTAACGAGAGAGAGATTTTCTCACGGAAAGGCGCTCTCGGAGATTCTCATCTCTTTATGGTCTTACCTGGCCATATCTTTCTGCATAGGAGTAGACTCAGAGGGTAACGCCCTTACCTGGAACGGATCTTCCTGGTCCTCCCAGGACATTGATGGAACCAACAACCTTGTCTCGGTGTCGTGTCCCTCTGTCTTTGGCTGCATGGCGGTGGACGGAGATG